>NZ_JBXWMC010000005.1:0-368864 GCF_059609665.1 Ruegeria sp. YTSC230
AACGTCGTGACGTTCCTGGTATCCAGGCACCTGCAACAAGTACATACGCGCATGCTCAATGTAATCCGGACGAGGTCCGACCAGGCTCATATCACCTTTGAAAACATTGATGATTTGTGGTAACTCATCCAGACGGCTGCGACGCAGGAACCGGCCCAGCGGCGTGATCCTGTCTTCCTCAAGCGGGCAATCCGCGCTGCGCTCGATCTTCCGAGCCGGGCGCATCGAGCGAAACTTGTACGCCGTGATACGCCGTGAAAGGTTTGCAGTTTTGGCCCATGCGCTCTTGCGCAAAAAAAAGCGGTCCCTTGTTCCAGAACGGGTTCAATATCAACAAAAGTACACCGCATAACGACATCAAAGGTAGCAGGAAAAGCGCACTGATCAAAAGATCAAACGCCCGCTTAACAATCTGAAACACAAAACTACGAAAAGGGCTGGAAAAACGACGCTTACCAATCGAACCAGAGCTATCATCCTCAGAAAAACTGGAATCAAACATCTCTACAATAGAACCTGATCATAATCTTTTATTACACACGCAAAGAGGGATGAGTTTTCGTTAATCGCTTAGTAAGCTCTTCGTGAGGTTGTCAATAGTTGTCAATCGGATTCGGCCCATATGTCGATGCATTTCACCTGCTATGTTGCATAAAAGGGTAGGTACGAATTCCCCACCTGAACCCATCCTGATAGCTGGAAGTGGTGAGGTATTATTCCACCGCAAAACGCAAGGCCGCAAATAGACCGTCGTACAGCTCAGTAAAAAAGGGGAGGGTCGTCGCCGATCTGTTTTGATTGGATAATGGTTTGCGTCGATCCTATCCGCTTTAGGTCATCCCGCCGCGTAAGAATGCCACGCAGCCCAAGCCAACGACGGCCGGAACCGCGTCAAAATAAGATGCTCGGTGTGAGGTACATCAGTCAGAACTTCATGGCCAAGCGCTTTGACCGGTAAGCCCCGAAGATCCGGCCCAGAGGCGCTACCTTCGACAAATCTTATCTCGGATAAAGCCCCTAATTTGTACAAGAAAGGTATGTGACAATGTCAGTCTGCCCAAAGCCTGACAAAGGCTACACCCGAAGGCTTTTTAGTATCGAAATTAGGTCCCGGGTTGTCTCGGTCAAAAGGCATCTATAAGCAGACTTCACTGTTAGTTCTTACTGTTCGAGATTGTGCGCGATGCTCATTGCTCCTGTTATCCTCTGTGGTTTTGTCGACAATCGTCCCCAAGACCCAGTCGACAAAAGATCAGCGTATTTTTGCCTTCCTGTCTTCTTCGGATGAATCCCATGAAAATTGTAGTTGCTGGCCTCGGTTATGTGGGGCTGTCCAATGCGGTGCTTTTGGCGCAGCATAATGAGGTTACGGCGGTCGACATTTCTGAGGCGCGCGTGCAGATGGTAAACGACGGCCAGTGCCCGATTGTAGATCCCGACCTAGAAGAGCTTCTTGCCACCCGCGAGCTGAGTCTCAGGGCCACTACAAATGGCAACGCAGCTTATGAAGATGCGGATTACGTTGTCGTTGCGACGCCCACGAACTATGATCCGAAGACCAATTCCTTTGATACGTCCAGTGTCGAAGCCGTTGTGGCCGAAGTTCTGCAGGTGAATCTCACCGCCACGATCGTTATCAAATCCACTATTCCGGTAGGTTTCGTGCGCGACTAGCGCGCCCGGATGGAGACCGAACAGGTGATCTTTTCGCCCGAGTTCCTTCGTGAGGGGCGCGCGCTTTACGACAATCTGTACCCGTCCCGTATCATCGTTGGCGAACGTTCTGAACGGGCGCGTGTATTTGCGGATTTGCTCCTTGAAGGGGCAAGGAAGAATGATGTCGAAATCCTGTTTACCAATCTGAATGAGGCTGAGGCGATCAAGCTTTTTGCCAATACTTACCTCGCGATGCGCGTAGCGTTCTTTAATGAACTTGATAGTTATGCAATGGCGGGTGGTATGGATACTCGTCAGATCATCCAAGGCATCAGTCTCGATCCGCGCATTGGTGCGCATTACAACAACCCTTCCTTTGGCTATGGCGGTTATTGCTTGCCCAAAGACACCAAGCAGCTGCTGGCCAACTACAACCACGTCCCGCAAAACTTGATCCGCGCCATCGTGGACGCAAACCGCACCCGCAAGGATTTCCTGTCCGACCAGATTCTGATGAAAGGTCCCAAAGTGGTCGGCATCTATCGTCTTGTGATGAAGGCGGGGTCGGACAATTACCGACAGTCTTCGATCCAGGGGATCATGAAGCGGTTGAAAGCCAAGGGTATCAAGGTCATCGTCTATGAACCGGTTCTAGAGGACGATGATTTTTTCAGAAGTCCGGTAGTCTCTGACCTTGAAGCCTTTAAGGCCGAAGCGGACCTGATCGTGACCAACCGGCTGACAGATGAGATCGCAGATGTGTCTGCTAAGGTTTTCACCCGCGATCTTTTTGGGGCTGACTGAACGCCCGAGATCAAGTGTTTCACGATAGCTGACGAACAGGGCCGGCAGTATGACATCGAAAACCACCGCAATTGGTGTGAGCTTGTCATGAAAGTGCAGGATATCACTGGCTAACAGCCGATGGATCAATTGACCGTCTGCTTTTGATCTTGTGTGGCGGTTCATCGTGCCCAGATTGATGATAGATCAGATCTTCCGCTTTGGTTGGTTCCGTGATCCCCGGTTAGTTGACACTCAGAGTTGGCCGTTAGCCCGCAGGTGCACGATCACGCGGCTTGCCATATTTGCGCATCGCTTGCCTCCGAATGGAAAGATCGCTTCGAATCCACCACGAACCTGTCGTTCAAGCGCTGAGCGCAGTCGGCGACGGGCGCGGAATAGGCGCGTTTTTACGGTGACCGGATTGATCTGAAGCTCACGGGCGATGGCCATAACGCTCATATCTTCGGATTCCCGCAACAAAAACGGAAGGCGCATATCGGGTGGCAGTTCGGAAACCGCGGTTTCCAATAATCCGCGGAGTTGTGCCCGACCTATGGCGGCATCGGGAAGTTCCGAATTTTGACCGGGAAATGTCAGGACCCGAGACAGGTGGGTTTCCTCAACAGTGTCGTACTCTTCCTCTGGCCGAAAACGTCTGCGTTGCATGCGAGCGGTATTGATGACGATCCGGGTTATCCAAGTCGAAAAGCTTGCCCGTTCCTGAAAACTGTCCAGTTTGCTGAAAGCCGACATATAGGCCTCTTGCAGCGCGTCTTCGGCCTCGGCCTCTGTATCAACAATGCCTCGGGCAACGCGGAACAGACGCGGGTTCAGACGACGGACAAGTTCACGGACGGCCGTTTCGTTTCCGCTCCGGGCGCCGGCCACAAGCTCTGCTTCGGATTTAGCTGTTCCATATAGGGCTTCCTTCGCGTGACTTGTCCCGACCGTCATGATCCGTCCTTTCGCTTGATGTTACCTTTCGCGATTATTTCCTGTGCCAATGGCAATGCCTCCAAAACCTGATCGGATACATCGCTTTGATCTTCCGAGGCTCCTTCCCAACCCGCATCGGCGGGGGTCCCCACCACAATGCGGCCGACCATCGCCGCCATTTCGTGGGGCAGGCAATAGTAATCGTACAACCCGGGAGCTGTCAGAGTGACCTCGAAAAATGCATCGGGCAGCAGAAAGTCGCTGTCCCAGGGGTCCGCCGCCGCAGGAATGCGACGCATTCGGTCATAAAACTTGGGGTGATAGGCGGTCACCGTATGGCTGTTTCCCGGGTCTCGGTTGGTGAAACGGATGGTGGAGCCCGGTGCCACTGACAGGCCCAAGGGATCAAACCAGACCCTCTCGCCACGCGCGCTGCCGCGCATTTCAACATTGATAACTGTTTGTGCACCTGATGATCGTGTGACTGCGCAGGTAGCGATCGCGCCACCTGCGAGCCACAGCGCATGGCGTCGCGTGCAGATCATTTGGCCAGCCGTTCTTTTGCCCCCTCATCATGGAACAGCACGACATGTGCGTGGGGCTTTTCCACCCCGGGGTGACCGGCGTTGAAGTAAACATCTGTCGAACTGACAGTGTGCGACCCCAGACCCAGCCCGTCGAATGAAACTCCGTTCTGCAGATCGTCAAGCGGGGTCATATAGACCGTTGCCGACAACTGCCCATCGCGATCATAAGCCAGGAACGGACCAGCGGGCAGGGTGGCCGGGTCTACAAACAGCGTGCCAAGGCCCGGGATAAATTCCGGCAAAGGAAGCACGTCGCTCACTTGCACATAAGGATCACCGGCGGGCGCATTCATAAGAGGCTTTTCGTCATGCGCAGCGGCAAGCGTTGTGGTGGCGAACAACAGTCCGATTGCAGACACAGAGATTTTAGTCATGGGCTTGTCCTTTCCATAGTTCACATCCGGTGCGTCACAATTGGCACCTGTGTTATTGGATGCGCAGCGCGCGAAAAGGTTCCCAAGTTTCTTCGATGGTTTTTGATGGCCAACCGTATTGTGGGCAGCTGCGCGGGGTTTCCGAGTGATCAGGAATGTGTTTGCGACGTTCATGCCTAGACTAGCTTTGCTAGTGGATGGCACTCCACCTTATGCCCAAATCCGACAGATGCCTTTGAACCCGTCCGGGATAGTCAGACACGATTGCGTCCACGCCCAGATCAATCATCTTGTCGATGTCTTCGTGTTCATTGACAGTCCACACTGCGACGCACAGGCCCAGCTTCTTGGCAAGAACCACGTTTTCAACGGTCACATCCGCAAAATACGGACACCAAAGCGCACCGCCCGCTTCTTTGACCAACTTTGGAATTTCATCGCGACGGCCGCGAAAGTCCGGACAAACTGCTTTTGATGAATCCTCGCCCACATCGTCCGCGTTATCGGGAAGTTGCGTCAGGTACGAAGACGGCATATCGGGGGCCTGTCGCTGACATTCTTCCAAGAGATTCCAGTCAAAGCTGTGCAGAACCGCACGCGACGACAAACCCTTGGCGCGAACGTCTTGAAGAACCCGGCCGACGAAGCTCTGTCTGTAAACCGCATCATGTGCCAAATCAGGATCTGACTTTAGTTCGAGCATCAGACAGGCATCGCGGTATTTTGGGTCATCGACCAGTTCCAGCAGGTTCATCAGCGTTGGAACACGAACACCGTCCATTTGGGCCTGGTCTGGAAAACGACGACCATAGGCCGAATGCCCATCCAACCGTCCGATGTCGAATTGCTGCATCTGTTCGACGGTCAACGAGGAAACCTTTGGTTCTTCTCCCACCAAAAATCGACCATCGGCGTCTCGAAATGTCGGTGCGTGTAGTCGGTGGTTATGGGTTATGACCGGAACGCTATCTGCGGTCAGAACGACATCAAATTCCAGGAGCGGGACGCCGATGGACAGCGAAAAGTCAAAGCCAATCATGCTGTTTTCGGGTAAAACGCCGCGTGCGCCCCGATGCCCCACAACCCGGATCAGGTTTTCACCGCCACGAAAGGCTTCAACCTGTGGAAACGTCATCAGCTTTGCAGCCTTTCACCGGTTGAATGGTCAAACAGGTGCATATTCTCTGAGGCGATCGAAAACCGCATGTTCGGATGCTGGCCTTCGATTGGGTGGACACCTGGAAGGCTTATCGTAATCGCGTTGCCAGAGCCTTTGAGCTGACCGTGCAATAGTGTGTTTGCCCCCAACGGTTCCGCAATCTGAATCGTAGCTTCCAGCGGACCGTTTTCATCCAACAACAGATGCTCTGGTCGTATCCCCAACTTTACTGCGATATCAGGCCCCTGAGATGCGCCAACCTCAATTTCTCCGATCTTGACCGTCCCGTTTTCACGGCGGGCATCAAACACGTTCATCGCAGGGCTGCCAATAAACTGCGCCGCGAACAGAGTTCTGGGTGTTTCGTAAACTTCCAGTGGCGTTCCAATCTGCTCGGCGATACCGCCATTCATCACGATCATTCTGTCGGCCATCGTCATGGCCTCGACCTGGTCGTGCGTAACGTACAGGGAGGTGACTCCAAGCTTTTCCTGGAGCTCACGGATTTCCAGGCGCATCTGAACACGCAGTTTGGCATCGAGGTTCGAGAGCGGCTCATCAAACAGGAAGACTGCTGGTTCGCGAACAATGGCACGGCCCATGGCCACCCTTTGGCGTTGACCGCCCGACAGCTGTCTGGGCTTACGATCCAGCAAAGGTTCCAACTGCAATAGCTTGGCCGCGTCTGTCACCTTTTGATCGATCTGATCTTTGGGAAGTCCGGCAATCTTCAGGCCGTAACCCATATTCTGACGCACGGACATGTGCGGGTAGAGCGCATAGTTCTGGAACACCATCGCGATGTCCCGATCCATAGGCTCTTTGTCGTTGGCCCGTTCCTCGCCGATCCGGATTTCCCCGGACGTAACCGTTTCCAGCCCTGCCACCATTCGCAGTAGCGTGGATTTACCGCAGCCCGAGGGGCCGACGATCACGATGAACTCTCCGTCTGCGATATCGACATCAATACCGTGGATCACATCCGTCGGGCCAAAACTCTTTTTGACGTTCTCTAGGGTTACTGTTGCCATTTCTTATTTCTCGCTATCGACAAGGCCGCGGACAAAGAGCTTTTGCATCGACACCACAACGATGACCGGTGGGATCATTGCCAGAATTGAGGTCGCCATGATTGTGGGCCAATGCGCAAAATCATCACCCGACGGGAACATCTGCTTGATGCCCATCACGATGGTGTTCATTTCAGGATCTGTAGTTATCAGCAGCGGCCACAGGTATTGGTTCCAGCCGTAGATGAACAAGATCACAAACAGCGCCGCGATATTGGTCCGGCTCATGGGCACAACGATGTCGATGAAGAACCGCATCGGGCGGGCGCCATCCACGCGGGCAGCTTCGGCCAGTTCATCAGGGATCGTCAGGAAGAACTGACGGAACAGGAAGGTCGCCGTTGCCGAAGCGATCAGGGGAAAGATCAGACCGTAATAACTGTTGAGCATGCCAAACCCGGCCACAACCTCGAAGGTTGGGACGATGCGCACCTCGACCGGCAGCATCAGGGTCAGGAAGATCAGCCAGAAAAACGTCGTACGGCCTGGAAACTTGAAGTAGACAATCGCAAAAGCGGACAGCAGCGAGATGATGATTTTGCCCACCGCGATGCCAATTGCCATCACCAGGCTGTTGAACAGCATCGTCGCAACGGGCACGTTTACACCTGAGAACAGCGCCGCTTTGTAGTTCACCCAGAACTGATCACCCGGTACCACGGGCATTGGTGGCGAGACGATGTCTGCCTGGGTCACGGTCGAGGCTACAAAGGCCAGCCAGATCGGGAAAAAGATGATCAAAACGCCTAGGATCATGAAGGCGTGGGTGAACCAGATGCCTACGCCGCGTTTTTCGACCATTCCGTGTTGTTGGGCTGCCATCAGTAATGCACCCTCTTTTCCACGTATTTGAACTGAATGACGGTCAGCAGGCCGACAACAATCAACAGGATGACAGATTGTGCCGATGATGACCCTAGATCCTGACCAACAAACCCATCTGAGAAGACCTTGTAGACTAGGATCGTCGTCGCCTGTTGTGGGCCTCCGCCAGTGATCGTGTGGATCACTCCGAAGGTCTCAAAGAAGGCATAGACAACATTCACCACCAGCAGGAAGAATGCAGTCGGAGACAGCAGCGGCAGCACAATCGTGAAAAACCGGCGCCAGAAATGCGCGCCGTCAATCGCCGCCGCTTCGATGACCGAGCGGGGAACGGATTGCAGCGCTGCAAAGAAGAACAGGAAGTTATAACTGATGCGGCCCCAGGCCGAGGCGACAACAACCAACCCCATAGCTTCGGTGTCGTTCAGGACATGGTTCCAGTCATAGCCGAGCTGGCTGAGATACCACGCCACCACACCGACGCGTGTATTGAACATGAACAGCCACAGCACACCAGCCACGGCGGGGGCCACAGCATAAGGCCAGATCAGCAATGTGCGATAAACACCCGAACCTTTAATGAGCCTATCTGCGATAACTGCCAGAAATAGCGCCGGAATCATTGAACAGAGCGTCACAAGCGTCGAAAACACGGCGGTTGTGACGAAAGATGCGCGATAATACTTGTCGCTCAGCAGGAACTCAAAGTTGCCGAGCCCCACAAACTGCGACGACAGACCGAACGGGTCGGGAATGAACAGGGACTGCCACACCGCCTGACCGGCAGGATAGAAGAAGAAGACGGCGGAAATGATGACCTGAGGGGCGATCAGCGCCAATGGCAATAGCCAGCCGCGAAAGGTGACGCGTTTTTCCATCCTGAATTTCCACCGAAGAAAGATAATGCGGGCCCGAAAAGGACCCGCATGAAGTTATGACTTATTGATTGGCGGATTCGAAGCGGCGCAGCAGCGCGTCACCACGTTCCTTCGCGCTATCCATCGCTTCCTGAGCAGTTTTCTCACCGGCCCAGACGGCCTCAAGTTCTTCGTCGATGATACCACGGATCTGGTCGAATGACCCCAGACGCAGACCTTTGGAATTCGCGGTCGGCTCTTTCGCGGTCATCTGGATCACAGCGATGTCGGTGCCGGGGTTTTCGTCATAAAAACCTGCCGCACGTGTCGCATCACCCGCTTCGGCCGTGATCGGAAGGTAGCCGGTGTTCTGATGCCAGGCCGATTGCACGTCGGACGATGACAGGAAGCTCAGGAATTCTCCGACGCCCTTGTACTCTTCAGGGTCATGACCTTCCATTACCCAAAGGGATGCGCCACCGATTATGGTGTTCTGCGGCTCACTCGTGACGGCTTCCCAGTAGGGCAGCGGACGGACGTCAAAATCGAATTCGGCCTCTGCCTTGATGCCCGCGTAACCGGCTGAGCTTTCAGTGAACAATGCGCATTCGCCTGACCGGAAGTTCGCGCCACCTTCGTTTCTGCGACCGGTGTAGATGAACTTGCCATCCTTGGCCCAGTCACCCATCGCGGTCAGGTGTGCCACCTGCGCCGGACCGTTCAGCATCAGTTCGGTATCCAGACCGGCAAAACCGTTGTCCTGAGACGCGAATGGAACGTCGTGATAGGCCGACATGTTTTCAAGATGGATCCAGCTTTGCCATGCTGTGACCAGCGGGCAGTCTTCGCCGCCAGCTTTCAACTGCTCAAGCACGTCACCAACTTTTTCCCAAGTGGACAGATCCGTGTCTGGATCAACGCCTGCCGCTTCGAACGCGTCTCGGTTGACCCAAAGAACTGGCGTGGATGAGTTGAAGGGCAGCGAAAGCATGTCCCCGTCAGTGGTTGTATAGTATCCTTTGACGGCACCGATATACGCGTCGGGATCAAAAGACGCGCCACTTTCAGCCATCACTTCGTAGACGGGCCGGATCGCACCTTCGGCTGACATCATCGTTGCCGTGCCGACCTCGAATACCATCAGGATTTGCGGCTGCTCACCGGCGCGGAAGGCAGCGATCCCCGCGTTCAGGGTTTCCGAGTAGTTGCCCTTGTGGCTTTCAACCACAACATACTCGTCCTGACTGGCGTTGAATTCTTCCACTTGGGCTTTGACAAGCTCTCCAAGGCGGCCGGTAAAGGCGTGCCAGAACTGGACCTCGGTTTGTGCCATTGCCGCCACTGGAGACAATGCAGTTGTTACGGCGAGAGCGCCGAGAAAATTCTTTTTCATGATTCCTCCCATGCATCAGGTTCGATGCTTCGTTGAATACCGACCGCAACGGGTAAACGGCACACATGACGATTTCACGACGTTAACGTTACAGAAATATAATTCAAGCCCAATTTACTGGATAAAAAAATAACATAGTGTTATGAGGCGAGGGCGGCAGATTGGGATCGGTAATGAGTCAAATTCTTA
This sequence comes from Ruegeria sp. YTSC230, assembly GCF_059609665.1. Classification (NCBI taxonomy): domain Bacteria; kingdom Pseudomonadati; phylum Pseudomonadota; class Alphaproteobacteria; order Rhodobacterales; family Roseobacteraceae; genus Ruegeria; species Ruegeria sp. YTSC230. The sequence continues at coordinate 9,833 of NZ_JBXWMC010000005.1, forward strand.
GGGTTCGGCAGTTAGAAGCCCTTATGGCTGTCACCACCAACGGCTCTGTCACGGCGGCAGCGGCTGACCTGGGGGTGAGCCAGCCAGCCGTCAGCAGGTTGCTTTCGGATCTTGAAAAGTCACTTGGGTTTCAGCTTTTCGATCGCCGCGAAGGCCGGTTGGTGCCGACGCAGGAAGTGCGGTATCTTTTGCCCAGCGTCGAGCGCGTTCTAGAACTGATGAGGCAAATTTCTGACGTCAGCCAGGACATCACACAGCGTAAAGCAGGGCACATCCGTGTTGCATGCTTGCCCGGATTTGCCACCAGCCATTTGCCCGACGTTGTCGCCAGATTCTTGAAAGATCGGCCCGGCGTAACCCTGACGATCGAACCTGACAGACCCGAGCGCATTCTCGAATGGATGATCGGCGAGCAGTATGATTTCGGGATCACAGACAGCTTTAACGGTCACCCCGCCGTCGAAAGCTGGGATATCGAGGTCCGGACGGTTTGTGTGTTCCCCACCGGAAGTGAATTGGAAAACCTCACCGAGGTTACTCCGACGGACCTCGTAAACAGCAAAATTATCCACACGCGACGCGACAGCGACTTTTTCGGGCGGCTCTCAAAAGCGTTTCAAAGTGCCAATGTGGAATTGAATTCCCATATTGAAGTCAGGCAGTTCACGGCGGCATGTGAATTGGCCGTGAAAGGCGTTGGCGTTTCCGTCGTGAGCGAACTGGACGCCGTCCAATACGCAGCCCACGGGTTAAGCTATCGACCGTTCAAGCCATTTCTGCCGCATACTCTTTCTCTTGTTCGACCAATTTTGAAGCAACCTTCACTGGTGACTCTGGAATTCATCGAACAGTTCCGAGACAGCCTTGAGCCTTTCAAGGCAGAATAGGGCGGTCGAAATTAAATGTTGCAACCGGTTGCAAAAATATTGATTGTGTCACCTGAGAATTGATTCGGGGGACCGTATGTTGAAGATCGGATTGCTGGGGGCCGGACGTATTGGTCGCGTGCATGCGGAAGCGATTTCGGCACACCCCAAAACCGAATTGACAGCTATTTCAGATGCGGTGAATGATGCCGCTGTCGGATTGGCTGCTGAGTACGGGGCCAGGGTGCAAAGCTCTGACGAGATTATCGGTGATTCTACGATTGATGCGGTTCTGATCGCAACGCCGACAGATACGCATTCCGACCTGATCGAAGCGGCAACGCAGGCCGGCAAAGCGGTCCTGTGCGAAAAACCCGTCGATCTGGACCTTGAGCGAGCAAATATTTGTCAAAAAGCCGCGGGCGCGACTGGTCAACCGGTCATGCTTGGCTTCAACCGTCGCTTCGACCCAAATTTCCAGGCGCTCAAAGCCGCCTATGATGCGGGCGAGGTCGGTAAAGCTGAACTCTTGTCCATTACGTCGTTTGATCCGGCGCCGCCTCCGGTAAGTTATGTCAAGGTATCGGGCGGTTTGTTCCGGGACATGATGATTCATGATTTTGATATGGCCAACTACCTGACGGGGCAAATTCCTGTCACCATTTCAGCCGTGGGAACCTCGGTCGTCGATCCGGAAATAGGGCAGGCCGGTGACGTGGATACGGCTGTGGTAACAATGGCTTACGCGGATGGTAGCCTCGCTGTTATCAAGAACTCGCGGCGGGCAGCATACGGATATGATCAACGGGTCGAACTGCTAGGCTCAAGAGGCCTTTTGCAGGCGCATAATGTTCTTGAGAATTCAATTGTTAAATCAACGGCCGATGGCGTGACCGGAGCGAAGCCAACATACTTCTTTCTTGAACGCTACATGGCCGCTTACCGCGCCGAATGGGATGCGTTTACGTGCGCCATTCAGTCCGGCTCGGACGTGCCGGTAACACTTGAGGATGGTGTCGCGGCGTTGGCAATGGCCGAAGCCGCAACGCGCTCGGCGAAGTCCGGAAGGCCCGTGGCGATGGAGGAAGTTTTTTGAAACCGGTTGCAAAATGATCGGATTTCCGGAAACTGAAGGAAGCCCGGTCACCGATCGGAGCAGACGAGATTCGGTTTAGCCGAATGGCCGGGCAGACCCGGCACCAAGATTGAATTTTCTATTGGGAGGAATGGAAATGAAAAAAATCGTTAAAGGTGTGCTGATGGCCAGCGCAGTCGCATTTGCCGGCGCCACAGGCGTTGCGGCAGAAGGCGAGAAGTATATTCTGGTCAGCCATGCTCCGGACAGTGACAGCTGGTGGAACACCATCAAAAACGGTATTGCCCTGGCGGGCGATCAGATGGGTGTTGAGGTCGAATATCGCAACCCGCCTACCGGTGACCTTGCCGACATGGCGCGGATCATCGATCAAGCCGCAGCTTCGGGACCCAATGGTATCATCACTACGCTGGCCGACCCGGACATTTTGGAAGGTCCGATCAAAGCCGCCGTGGATTCCGGTATCGACGTCATCATCATGAACACTGGCACGCCGGAAAAGGCGCGCGAAGTTGGTGCGCTGATGTATGTCGGCCAGCCGGAATATGACGCTGGATTGGCCGCTGGCCAGCGCGCCAAAGACGATGGCATCGGCTCGTTCCTGTGCGTGAACCACTATATCGTGCAGCCATCCAGCCAAGAACGCTGCCAGGGCTTTGCAGACGGTCTGGGCATTGAACTGGGTGAGCAGATGATCGACGCGGGTCAAGACCCGGCCGAGATCAAGAACCGAGTTCTGGCCTACTTGTCGGCAAACCCCGAAACGGAAGCCGTTTTGACACTTGGCCCGACATCGGCTGACCCAACCATTCTGGCGCTGGAAGAAAATGGCATGGCCGGTGACATTTACTTCGGCACCTTCGATCTGGGTGGTGAAATCGTCAAAGGCATCAAAAGTGGTGTGATCCAGTGGGGCATCGACCAGCAGCCCTTCCTGCAGGCCTACCTGCCAGTCGTCGTGATGACGAACTACCACCGCTACGGCGTTCTGCCGGGCAACAACATCAACTCAGGCCCCGGTTTCGTGACCGCTGACGGGTTGGAAAAGATCGAAGAGTTCGCGGGCGAATACCGCTGATCTTCAAGACGGTGCGGACGCATGACGTGTGTCCGCACCACCTGATGCAAGCATTCAGACGAACGCGCCAAGGAGGCAACAATGGCTGAGTCAGCGCAATCCGCAGTCGGTGGTGACGAGCGGGTAAAAGAGATATCACCTCTACGCCAGGCCCTGATACGCCCCGAATTGGGCGGAATGGTTGGCACAGTCGCGGTATTCACGTTTTTCCTGCTGTTCGCTTTTGACAGCGGCATGTTCACCAGCCAGGGCGTGATGAACTGGTCCGTGGTTTCCGCGCAGTTCATGATTATCGCAGTTGGTGCCTGTTTGCTTATGATCGCGGGGGAGTTTGACCTTTCCGTCGGCTCCATGATCGGGTTCGCAGGCATGATGATCGCGATTTTCTCGGTTACTCTTAGCTGGCCGGTCTGGATTGCCATCATGGTGACCTTTGTACTTTGCGTCTCAATTGGGGCGCTGAACGGCTTTATCGTCGTGCGCACCGGATTGCCCAGCTTTATCGTGACACTGGCCTTCCTGTTTATTCTGCGTGGTTTTACCATTTTTCTGCCGCAAACAATCGAGCGGAAAACAATCATTGGCGGCATTCGGGATGTAGCCGAGGGCGATTGGCTGGCATCGGTGTTTGGCGGCAAGATAGGGCAGGGCTTTTTCGTCTGGTTGGGTGATAATGACCTAATCGGAACTTTTGAACGCGGCACGCGCGAGGGTCAGCCGGTGGTTGACGGTATCCCCATGCTGATTATTTGGGCCATCGCGCTTATCATCTTCGGCCATGTTCTTCTGACCAAAACAAAGTTTGGCAACTGGATCTTCGCCTCGGGGGGTGACGCTGAGGCTGCGCGAAACTCGGGTGTTCCGGTGAACAGAGTCAAAGTTCTGATGTTCATGTTCACCGCCTTCTGCGCGACGGTTTTTGCGACCTGTCAGGTTATGGAATTCGGTTCCGCCGGTGCAGATCGCGGGTTGCTGAAGGAATTCGAGGCAATCATCGCCGTGGTGATCGGCGGTGCGCTGCTGACCGGCGGTTATGGCTCGGTCCTTGGGGCGGCGCTTGGGGCATTGATCTTTGGCGTGGTGCAGCAGGGGCTGTTTTTTGCCGGGGTCGAAAGCTCTTTGTTCCGGGTGTTCCTGGGCGTGATCCTTTTGGGTGCCGTGATCCTGAACACTTACATCCGTCGCATCATCACAGGAGAACGCTGAGATGACCGAAGATACCAATTTCCATCACGGTGATGTGCAGGGTCAGGATCCGATTATCCGGATGATCGACATTGAAAAGCACTTTGGCTCTGTGATTGCTCTAGCCGGGGTCAGCTTTGATCTGAAGCCGGGTGAGTGTCACTGCCTTCTGGGTGACAATGGTGCAGGTAAATCGACCTTCATCAAGACGATGTCCGGGGTCCATAAGCCGACAGCTGGCGAGATCATCTTTGAAGACAAACCCATGCATTTTGAGGACCCGCGTGATGCCATCGAAGCCGGGATCGCAACAGTACACCAGCATCTGGCTATGATCCCGCTGATGAGCGTCAGCCGCAACTTCTTCATGGGCAATGAACCCACGCGCAAAGTCGCCGGGATCAGCTTTTTCGACAAGAAGTTGGCCGACGAAATCACCATGGAAGAAATGCGCAAAATGGGTATCAACTTGCGTGGTCCCGATCAGGCTGTGGGTACGTTGTCAGGTGGTGAGCGTCAGACGGTTGCGATTGCACGGGCCGTGCATTTTGGCGCTAAAATCTTGATTTTGGACGAACCGACATCGGCTCTTGGCGTGCGCCAGACTTCGAACGTTTTGGCGACCATCGACAAAGTGCGCAGTCAGGGTGTGGGTGTGGTGTTTATCAGCCACAATGTTCGGCACGCGCTGGCGGTCGGCGATCGGTTTACAGTGTTGAACCGGGGTAAAACTCTGGGCACTGCCAAACGGGGTGAGATTTCGCCCGAAGAACTACAGGACCTGATGGCAGGTGGGCAGGAACTGGCCCAGCTGGAAGGGTCTTTGGGCGGAACGGTCTGACGCGGTCCCGCGCAGACCCAGCTTTCGAAAAACTGGTATTCAACGGACTGGCCGGGTGGCCTTGAGTTGAAAGGGATCAATATGGGCAAAACTATCAGACTGACCGCAGCGCAAGCTCTGGTCCGCTACTTGGGCGCGCAGATGAACGAGGCCGGAGAGCCGTTTATCGCAGGTGTCTGGGCTATTTTCGGCCACGGCAACGTGGCTGGCCTGGGTGAGGCGCTGCATGCTGTAAAAGACAGCCTGCCGACCTATCGCGGCCACAACGAACAGACGATGGCGCATTGTGCTATCGCGTATGCGAAGCAGATGCGGCGCACGCGCGCGATGACGGTGACGTCGTCCATCGGACCGGGCGCGACCAACATGGTGACAGCCGCCGCCTTGGCACATGTGAACCGGTTGCCGGTTCTGATCATCCCCGGGGACATCTTCGCAACGCGTGGTCCCGACCCTGTATTGCAGCAGATCGAGAGCTTTGGGGACGGAACGGTCAGCGCGAACGACTGTTTCAAACCTGTCAGCCGTTACTTCGACCGCATCTCAAGGCCGGAGCATCTGCTAACCGCACTGCCAAGGGCTTTCCGCACGATGACGGACCCGGCCGACTGCGGACCGGCAACACTGGCCTTCTGTCAGGATGTTCAGGCCGAGGCCTACGACTATCCTGCAAGCTTCTTTGAGCCCCGCGTCTGGTATCAGCGTCGCATTCGCCCCGACGAAGGCGAACTGGCCCGCGCCGTCGCTGCCATCAAAGCGGCAAAGCGCCCGGTCATCGTGGCCGGGGGCGGAGTCCACTATTCGGGCGCGACGGACGCGTTGCAGAGTTTCGTGGAAACGCACAATATCCCGATCACCGAGACACAGGCAGGCAAATCCGCCCTGGCATGGGATCATCCACTGAACCTTGGACCCGTGGGCGTGACCGGTGGCGAACCGGCAAACTCGGTCTGCGCTGAGGCTGATCTGGTATTGGCCGTTGGCTCTCGCCTGCAGGATTTCACGACCGGCTCATGGGGTTTGTTTTCGAACCCACAGCGCGAAATGATTTGCCTGAATACCGCTGCCTATGATGCTGAAAAGCACGGCGCGATGCCCCTGCAGTCAGATGCGCGCGTTGGGCTTGAGGAGCTGGGTTCGGCTTTGCAAGGATACCGTGCCGATCCTGTGGCAGATACGCTTAAGGCGGATTGGTACGGCAAGGTCGACAAACTGACCGATGCCCCTGGCGACGGCAATGCGCTGCCGACCGATATGCAGGTGGTTGGTGCGGTTCAGCGAGCCTCGAACAACGATACTGTCGTCATGTGCGCGGCGGGCACCATGCCCGGAGAACTGCACAAGCTGTGGAAGGCCCCGCGTCCGGGTGCCTATCACATGGAATATGGCTTCAGTTGCATGGGGTATGAGATTGCTGGTGCGATGGGCATCAAGATGGCGCAACCGGATCGCGATGTGATCTGCTTTACCGGCGATGGCACCTATATGATGGCGAACTCGGAAATGGCTTCGGCTGCGATGATGGGCATCTCGTTTACCGTGGTCATTACCGATAATCGCGGCTTTGGCTGTATCAACCGTCTGCAGATGGGCACAGGTGGAGCCGAGTTTAACAATCTGCTGGATCATGCTGTGCACGAGAACCCCTCGGCCATCGATTTCGCGGCCCACGCCGCGGCAATGGGCGCGACCTCGGTCAAGGTCAGCTCGATTGCGGAACTGGAAAACGCGCTTGCCAAGCGTGGCGATATCAAAGGGCCTTATGTGGTGGTCATCGACACCGATCCGTACCCCTCGACCGAATACGGCGGGACGTGGTGGGAAGTGGCGGTTCCGGAAGTCAGCATCCGCCCCGAAGTGAACGAAAAACGTGCGGCCTATGAGCTGGCGATCAAGGAAAGAAACACGAAATGAGCGTGAAAATCGGGATTTCTCCGATCGCCTGGCAGAATGATGACCTGCCGGACCTGACCGCGGCGTATACGATGGAACAGGCGCTGAAAGAGGCGCGTGAGATCGGATACACCGGTGTGGAGCGTGGTCAGCGGATGCCCAGTGATACCGAAGGGTTGCGTGCTTATCTGGAAGGCAATGATATCGCGCTCTGCGGCGGGTGGTGCTCGGGTGCCTCGCTGGTCAACGATTTCGAGGCGGAACGTGAGGCTGTGCGGGAACAGGTTGAGCAGTTTGTCGCCCTGAACAGCCCGTGCATCGTCTATGCCGAATGCTCAAACACCGTTCAGGGCCAAGCGGGTACGCCGGTGAACAACCGGCCCAGGCTGACCAAAGACGAAGTATTGGCCTATGCAGCCAAGATCACCGAGCTGGCCAAATGGATGGGCGATCAGGGGATGCCGATGGCCTATCACCATCACATGGGTACCGTCATCGAGACCGAAGATGACGTGAACTGGTTGATGGAAGGTTCCGGCCAGGAGGTGAACCTGTGCTTTGACACTGGACACTTGTTGTTTGGCGGCGGCGATGTGATGGCGACCCTCAAACGCTGGGGCGATCGTGTGCATCACGTGCATTTCAAAGATATCCGCCCGGCTGTGGTGCAGGACGTAAAGGAGAATGATCGCAGCTTTCTCGATGCGGTCGTCGCCGGAGCATTCACCGTACCAGGTGACGGGTGTATCGACTTTCAGGCCGTGGCGAATGCGCTCAAATCCTTGGACTACAACGGATGGATCGTTGTGGAGGCCGAACAGGACCCGGCCAAGGCTCCGCCATACGAATATTCCAAGAAAGGCTACGAGCACATTCTCGACGTCTGTGGACAGGCAGGATTGGAGGTCCAGGCGTAACAACTCTCCCTACGGGGTTAACACCGAAGCCATGAAAAGGAGAAGATCATGGTAAATCAGCAGCTAGGTTTTGTCGGCTATTTCGACCGGGAATCCTGTGATCTGGATGAATTCAAGGTGTTGACCTCGCAGAACCTTACAGCCGATGTCGTCCCGTACGCCGCCACGATCGAAAAGAACGTTCCAGTCTATGACATGGACGAACTGCGCCCTGCGCTGGAAAACGTAGGTAAGCGCAAGGCTCTGCTGGCCGAGTGGGGCCATGTGTTGGACAAATCGTCAGGCGTAATCGTTCTGAAACGTGCGTTCGCTGATACGTCCGTAATTGACCGTGCAACCGATGTCTTTCGCCAGATCATAGTTGACGAAAGACAAAGCGGCGCGGGAGAGGGTGACCACTTTGCGGCGTCCGGGGCCAATGATCGGATCTGGAACGCCCTGCAAAAGCAATGTCTGCGCGACCCCGAGGGTTTTGCCCTCTATTTCGGGAACACGGCTGTTTCTGCAGCCTGCGAGGCGTGGTTGGGGCCAAACTATCAGGTCACGGCACAGATCAATCAAGTGCGTCCAGGCGGTAAAGCGCAGCTGGCGCACAGGGATTACCACCTTGGATTTCAGAGCGCAGAAAGTGCTGCGCGCTACCCCGCACATGCACATCTGGTCACGGCATCACTGACGTTGCAGGGGGCGGTCGCCCATTGCGACATGCCAGTCGAAAGCGGGCCAACGAAGCTGCTGCCGTTCTCGCAGATTTATCCGCCGGGCTACCTGGCGTTTCATGACGAGGGCCACCGCGCGCATTTCGAAGACTGCTATATCCAGCTGGCGCTGGACAAGGGGGATGCTGTGTTCTTCAACCCGGCACTGTTCCATGCGGCTGGTGAAAATCGCAGTGCGGATATCGACCGGATGGCGAACTTGTTGCAAATCTCATCTGCATTTGGCCGCGCAATGGAAGCTGTTGACCGACGGTCTATGTCCGAGGTGGTATTTCCGTCGCTTGTTGCGTTGAAACAACGTGGTGAGCTTATCGGGGCCGAACTGGATGCAGTCATCGCCGCCACGGCAGAGGGATACCCGTTCCCGACCAATCTGGATACGGATCCTCCGGTCGGTGGCAACGCCCCGGAAAGTCAGGCCGACATTTTGCGTCGTGCTGTGTCTGAAGGATGGACCGAACAACAATTGGCCGAGACATTCTCGGCGCTGCAAACAAGGCAAGCTGCCTGAAGGAATACGGGCGGGCATTCCAAGCCCGCCCCACACGGAGAAAAACACATGGCCGACCTGCTCAAAAAGCCCTTTGGGACCAGAGGTAAAGTGCATGAAATCACTCCGACCAGTGCCGGGTGGCGCTATGTGGGGTTTGGGCTTTACCACCTTCGGGCAGGCGATACAGTGGCCGAGGCAACGGGTGATCGCGAGGTCATTCTGGTCATGGTCGAGGGCAAGGCCCGCATCGCCGGAGCTGAGCGGGACTGGGGTGTTCTGGGCGATCGGATGAACGTTTTTGAGAAGACTCCGCCGCACTGTCTTTATCTGCCGAACGGCACAGAATGGACGGCCACAGCCGAAACGGATTGCGTGATTGCGGTGTGTACAGCCCCGGGCAAGAGTGGCCACTCTGCGCGACGCATCGGCCCCGAAGGCATTACTCTGACCGAGCGCGGAAAGGGCGTAAATACGCGCTATATCAACAATATAGCGATGGAGAATGAGGACTATGCCGATAGCTTGCTGGTGACCGAAGTGTTTACGCCAAGCGGGCATTGGTCATCGTATCCCAGCCATCGACATGATGAAGATGATTTTCCGCGGATCACCTATCTGGAAGAGACCTACTACCACCGCCTGAACCCGGCAAACGGGTTCGGGATCCAGCGTGTCTATACCGATGACGGGCAATTGGATGAGACTATGGCTGTATCCGATGGCGATGTTGTTTGCGTGCCCCGCGGTCATCACCCATGCGGCGCACCTTATGGGTTCGAGATGTATTATCTGAACGTTATGGCCGGACCGCTGCGCAAATGGCGCTTTGTTCCGGCCCCCGAAGTTGAATGGATCATGGAGCGCGACGCGTAACGCCCACGCCTACCTTTGCGCGGGCGCACCAAAGGCCCGAATGACCATGCGGGCTGCCGCCTCAACCGGGTCGTGGGTCTCTTTCAGGATTGCCACGCGGTCAAATCTGTCAGGGTCTCGGTTGACTGCCTCGCGCAGCGCGTTACCAAATGCCATGCGCAGTTCGGTACCGATATTGAACTTGCAGATCGACGTTTCCCGCGCCAACCGGCTGCGTTGTTCCACAGGCACGCCAGAGCCGCCATGAATGACCAACGGAACACTTGTCGCAGCGTCGATTTCGGCGATGCGAAACTCGTCCAATCCGCCTTCTTTGTTTTGTTGCAGATGAACGTTTCCGACTGAGATGGCCATTGCGTCCACGCCGCTTTCACGAGCGAACTGCGCGGCCTCGTTTGGGTCTGTCCCGTTCGATCCTTCGCCGCCGGAATAGCCGACAAAGCCGATCTCACCTTCGCAGGAAATACCTGCCGCATGGGCCATTTCGGCAATGGCAGCAGTTTCGTCGATGTTTCGCTGCAGCGGCTTGCGTGACCCGTCGAACATGAGCGATGTGAACCCGCTGTCCAATGCGATCTTGCAGTCCTCGAATGTATAACCGTGATCCAGATGGGCCACGACAGGAACCGAGGCATTCTCGGCCAGGAAGCGAAACATCTTGCCCAGAACAGGCAGGGGCGTGTGTTCGCGGCAGCTTGGACCAGCCTGAAGGATCACCGGCGCATTTTCCGCCTCGGCTGCGGCTACATAGGCGCGCATATCCTCCCATCCCAGTGTAACAAGCCCGCCAACAGCGTAGCCGTTTTCGTATGCGGGGGCGAGGACGTCTTTGAGTGTGGCGAGGGTCATTTGAATTTGGCAATCATGTCTTTGATGCCTGGAATGGTCTCGACCTGATAGGCATGGGTTGGTTGGAAAAACTGAACCAGCGAACGCTGGGTCAGACCGCCAAGGATGGTGAAATAGTACATCTCGTATCCCGGCAGAACACAGCAGGGGTGATAGCCCTTGTCGATGCAGATCGTTGAGCCGTCGACGATGTGGTACGCGTCGCCCGGTTCGTTGTCCTCACGCTGCAACATCTGAAGGCCCGATCCCCAGTTGGGTTTGAAACGGAAATTGTAGGTCTCGTCGTGCCGCGTCTCGTTGGGCAGACGGTTCGTGTCATGCTTGTGGCTGGGGAAGCCTGACCAGCCGCCCTGTCCCACGGTGAACAGCTCACTGATCAGCAGGCGACCCACTTTGTCGTGCTGTTTCTGGCCGAGGATGTGTTTGATTTTGCGATGCGTTTTAGTGTCGTCGCTGCCGTATTGCACAAGGTCGTGTTCACGCACATCGAACGGATCCAGTACCTTGTCGTACTTGGCGCCCGCTATGAAGATTTCGGTTTCATCCGACACGCAGACCAGTTGGACCTTAGCGCCGACCGGCACATAAACGCCTTCCGGATCCCCATCCCAGACGTCTTCGCCCCGCTTGCCCAGCTTGGCGAACTGCTCGCCTTCTACGTCGACATCGACACTGCCCGTGGCGGGCACGATACACGTCTCATAACCGGGCACCTGATATTCAAACGCTTCGCCCTTTTTCAGTTTGACGATGTTGAAGTAGTTCAGCGGAACCGTTGGATCATCGGCGTCGACGATCGGTTTGTTCTGATTGTCATAGGGAGCGATGTGCATGAGGGGTTCCTATGTCGTTGGGCCGGGATTGGCCGCAAGAAATGCGTCCAGTTCCGGAGTTGTTGGCATGGCCGGAGCGCAGCCGGGCTTGGACACGACGATCGAGGCACAGGCTGAACCGCGCATAACCGCTTCTTTAGGCTCGCTTCCAGCGGCGATCGAGGCCAGCAGGCCGGCCATGAAACTGTCGCCAGCACCGTTGGGTTTGACTGCGGTGACGGGATAGATGCCGGTTTCGATTTCCTGCCCATCCACCAGAGTTACCGCGCCTTTTTCGCCCATCTTGTAGATCACGATCCGGCCCGGTTTCGCCGCCAACTCCTTGGCTTTGGCGAAGCCTTTGTCGATGCCTCCTGCCATGAAACCAAATTCTTCGTCATTGCCGACGATTAGATCGCTTGCTTCGCCCGCGCGCGACAGGACTTCGGAGGCGACCTCAGGTGATGGCCAACTGTAGGGACGGTAGTCTATGTCAAAAATTATCGGCAAACCCGCCTTGCGGGCGTTTTCGAACGCGCGAAACGTGGCGCTGCGCGAGGGTTCAGCGGCAAACACCGTTCCGGCAGATATCACAGCTGAAAATTTGCCGTAGTCGACCTTGTTCATGTCATCCTGGGTCACCTGAAAGTCGACTGCGCCGTTGCGGTAGATGACATTCTGAAATTCTTCGATCCGGCTTTCGTAAACGGCTAGAGACATGCGGTATTCACCACCGACGACGCGGATATAGGATGTGTCTACACCGTAGTGAGCAAGTTTATTCAGGCAGAAGCGGCCAACCGCATCATCTGAGACCGAAGTGATCAAGGATGCCTGGCTGCCCAGTTTGACCAGCCCCGCGCAGATATTTGCCGATGAACCGCCCAGATCGGCGTGAAACGTGTCGGCGTCTTCGCTTTTTACACCAACGGGATCGGCATACAGGTCCATGCCCGCGCGTCCAAAGACCGCGAACCGGTTTCCTTTGATACCGTCTATCAAAGCGCTCACGTCATGTCCTCCGGCAAAAATGGGCTGGCGAGGATCGTTGGTCCTTGCGTTGAATCGATTCACACGATACTGATTTTGCAACCGGTTGCAAATACATTGTTCGGAGCCGTTGCAGATGCCTGAAATCGGAATTGGAATAATCGGCGGTGGCTATATGGGCAAAGCTCATTCAGTCGCGATGTCAGCCGTAGGCGCAGTGTTCAACACAGCTTTGCGCCCACGACTTGAGATGATCTGCGCCTCCACACCCGAAAGCGCCGAGCGATACCGCGCGGCTTACGGCTTTCGTCGCGCGACGTCGGATTGGTCAGTGCTGGTCAATGACCCGGCAGTGGATGCTGTCGTGATTGCCTCGCCTCAAACAACGCACAGACAGATTGCAGAGGCCGCGTTAGCCTTGGGCAAGCCTGTGTTGTGCGAAAAACCCCTCGGATCTTCTTTGGATGATGGGCGCGCAATGGTTGCCGCGGCCGAGGCCACGGGCGTCACCAATATGGTCGGGTTCAACTACGTCAGAACGCCCGCAACACAGTTTGCCCGTCAGTTGATAGCCAACGGTGAATTGGGGGACATAACCTGGTTTCGCGGCGAGCATACTGAGGACTTCTATGCCGACCCTGACGCCCCGGCCACATGGCGGACGTCCGGAATGGCCAACGGCACGATCGGAGATCTTGCCCCACATATGGTCAACGGTGCTTTGGCCCTGATCGGTCCGATTGTCGAGGTTATGGCCGAAGTCGAAACGGTTCATACTGAGCGCCCAGGCGGCACCGTCACCAATGATGACCACGCGCAAATCATGTGCCGGTTTGCCAGTGGCGCGATGGGCAATATCTATGTCAGCCGCATCGCGACAGGTCGAAAGATGGGCTATGCCTATGAAATTACAGGCACCAAAGGCGCAATCCGGTTTGATCAGGAAGATCAGAACGCCCTGTGGCTCTATCGGCGCGAAGGACCAGAGGAAGAAAGGGGCTTCACTAAGATCCTGACGGGTCCGGCGCACCCCGACTACGAGCCTTTCTGTCAGGGCCCCGGTCATGGAACAGGTTATCAGGACCAGATCATCATCGAGGCCAAAGATTTTCTTGAGGCCATTCACACGGGCAAAACGATTTGGCCCACATTCCGTGATGGGCATGAGGTCAACTGCGTTCTGGCCGCCGCGTTGAAATCGTCAGAGCAGCGGCAGTGGCAGGATGTCAGTACCGTCTGAACACAAAAACTAAGAGATCATCTAAGAGAGACGAGAACCATGGCAAAGCTGAAATGGGGCATGATTGGTGGTGGTGAAGGCAGTCAGATCGGACCCGCACACCGGTTAGGAGCGTTGGCGGACGGGATGTTCGAATTCGCTGCGGGTGCTTTGGATCACCGACCCGAAGTCGGGCGGGAATATGCGCGACGACTTGGAGTGGTATCGGATCGTGCCTATGGCGACTGGCAGGAAATGCTGGCCGGGGAAAAGAACCGTCCCGACCGGGTTGATCTGGTGACCATCGCCACTCCGAACTCCACCCATTTTGAAATTGCCAAAGCGTTCCTTGAAGCCGGGTTCAATGTGCTTTGCGAAAAGCCAATGACAATGACCGTGGAAGAGGGCCAAGAGATCGTTCGCGTTGCAGAGGCCTCGGGCAAGATTTGTGCCGTGAACTATTGCTATTCCGCTTATCCGATGGTGCGCCAGGCGCGCGCGATGGTTCGCGCCGGGGATATTGGCAAGGTGCGACTGGTTGTGACGAATTTCAGCCATGGCCACCATGGCGACGCGACTGACGCCGATAACCCGCGCGTACGCTGGCGCTATGATCCAGCGATGGCGGGTGTGTCTGGCCAATTCGCCGATTGCGGTATCCATGCGCTGCACATGGCCAGTTTCATCAGTGACGATGAAGTCAAAACCTTGTCTGCAGATATGGCGTCTACGATTTCAAGCCGCGAACTTGAGGACGATGCCATGGTCAACTTCCGGACCGAAGGCGGTGCTGTCGGGCGGTTGTGGACCTCTTCGGTGGCAATTGGGCGTCAGCACGGGTTTGATATTCAGGTGTTTGGCGAAACCGGAGGTCTTCGCTGGACGTCGGAGCAACCCAATCAATTGATTTATACGCCTGTCGGTGGCCGCACGCAGATCATCGAAAAGGGCGAGGGCGGTCTTCACGACGATGCGCAACGATTGTCCCGTGTGGCGATTGCCCATCCCGAAGGGTTCCCGTTGGCCGTTGCCAACATCTATTGCGATCTTGCCGACGCTATTCGCGGAGAGGCGCGTGATGGACTGCCGACTCCTGCCGACGGGGTGCGGTCGATCGCAGCCGTGCATGCCGCAGTGGCGTCGGCGAAAAATGACGGGGCATGGACGGACGCGCGCCCACCGATGTTTCGCTGATCAGGGTCGGGGCCGCAATGTGCCCCGCTCGATCACACGGCAGGGGAAAATACGGGCCTCGGGGTAACGCTCGGGGTCTTTCAGCATCTCTTCGACCAGATCTACGGATGCGGTAATGATTTGTTTGATCGGCTGATGAATCGTCGTCAGGTCCACGCTTTCCCAGCGCGACATTTCCATGTCGTTCAGGCCGATGATGCCGATGTCTTTGCCCGGTTTCAGCCCGTGATCGGACAATGCGGACAGGGCACCTATGGACAGAATATCGTCGCCGCAAAAGTACCCTTCTGCAGGGCCTTCCGCCAGTTGCTGAAGCATTTCTTCTCGCCCGGCTTCAAATGAATAGGCGCCTGCGAAGCAATGCGTCACTTCGAGTTCCGGGTGCTTTTCAACTTCTTCCATAAAGCCGCGATACCGATCCATCGCCGATGTCGCATCTCTCGGGCCGCCCAGATAGCCGATACAGCGATACCCCCGCGACGACAGCTCGCGCGCGGCCATGCGTCCGCATTCAACGTTGTCTATGCCTACAACATGCACCTCAGGTGACGTCGCAGATCGACCGAAAGTGTGCACTACCGGAACACCTGCATCGTGGAACGCCTTGGCAAAGCTGGGGGGCAAGGTAGATGAGGCGACGATGGCAGCATCCACAGAATACTGCCGCAGCATTCGGACCGAATTTGTCGGCTCGGTTTCGTCGGTCAGGTTCACGATCAGCGGACGCAGGCCGCGTTCCTGCAAAGCGCGGGTGAACTGGTCAAAGACCTCAAGAAAAATGGGGTTGTGGAAGTTGTTAGAAATCAAACCGATCAACTTGGTGCGTCCGGTTGTCAGCGAAGAAGCCAACGCGTTTGGGCTGTACCCCAGTTCGGCTGCAGCCTTCTCCACCTTGCTACGTGTCTTTGGTGATACGGACGCGCCTTCGGTAAAGGTCCGCGATACGGCAGAGCGAGATACACCGGCCAGTGCGGCCACTTCTTTGAGGGTCACACTCATAGCTGGCACCGATGGGTTCGGGGATGGCTTTCAGTCAAATTCATGGGAAAATACTACGCCCTATTGCGTCGGGTTTGCAATCGGTTGCAAGGGTGTGCTGAAAAGACGTTGGGTTCCTTGCAAAGAAGCATCGAAAATCTCAAGCCCTCCGACTTGGATGCAATCTATGGATTCAGACGCTGTATCGAAGGGGGTTTAGGCAGGCACATCGCTCCTGACGACCCTGACATTATGTGGCCTGCAACTTGAGAATGCCCCTTTTCCGACCTCATTGAAGCAATGACCATTCAAGACGGTTATCTCCGCACACTTCAGCCCGAACACGCATTGCCCCGCCTTTGGTGGGCGCAGCGACAATTGTGCCTTCTTTGACCGGCGTCAAGGGTGTTGTCGTCCATCGCAGTCTTTGTTCCATGGTAACATGCTTAAGTGGGCGCTGCAGACTGGGTTCTTCGTAAAAAACGGGGCAGTGCGGCGCATAAACGTTCAGGGACGTCATCTTGTAGGCGGTGAACACATCAAACGGCTTACTCCGTTTTATGGCCGCCCGCGTGGAATGCCGCCACGCATCCAGACCTGCTGGTGACACATAGAGAATAGCTATCGCACCGGCCATAGAATGCAGCCTCAGCCAATCGCTGTTCTCAGTCGAAGCGAGTGCAAGGTTGTAATGCGCGCGGTGGCCGAAACGTTGAACATAGCGACGTATCCAGGGAAAGCAGCCGAAGGGCGAAACGCCCAAATAAACGACGTCCGCATCTTTTGGAATTTCAGGAATGGTCAGGTCTTCGGTCAACGCGGAGACATCATCCTCCAGAACCAATGCCGGGAGCGTTTTGAGTGACTCAAGCGCTGCAAGGTGGGCGCGGGCGCAGTTTAAGGCACGGCTTTGTCCGGCGCTGCCTTCTGAAAATGAAAAACTGATGCCGTGCTTGTTCATCAAGTTGGTCATATGAAGCCGTCTGCTATTGTTATCGGGTAAATTGATGACCCGGCAGTCTGCGACGATTGCGCTCAACTTTTTCATTTTGGTGTCCGTCAGCTGCGCCACGCAATTCGCGCAGCCGATGAATGATCGTGGATCGGGGGTTTCAAGATGCTTGAGCATCGGCTCTGTTGCAATCGTTGCTTTGGCCTACGCGGGGCATGGGACATGGACCTGAATCCGCCCGACAACAATTGTCAGGCAAGAGACAAAGTTGGGCTGTTCTTACATAGCTTGGACGCCTGCCAAAACAGAACGTCCTCAAAATCCTGAAGCGCCTGAGATTTCTCCTGCGTTGCGGGGTACAACAAACCAAAGGTCATCCAACGCTCTGGTGCGATCGGAACCAGGGCCAAACGTTCTTTTGTTTCCTGTGCTGCGACCAACTCGTCAGCAATGGTTATACCGGCGCCTTCCGCGACAAGCGAACAGGCAAGCTGGGACGCCGCGACTTCGCAGGTATGTCTGGGATTAACGCCCGCTGACCGGAAGATGTCATCAAGCTGTTCGCGCAATAGAAGCCCGTTCATCAGCCGAATGACCGGCTCGCGGGCAAGATCTGTCGCCGTAACCGACTTGCGATCAGACAATGCATGCGCAACCGGCAAAACGGCCTGCGCCCGCACCCGCAGCAGGGGTTTTGTCCTGACGCCCGGATGCTCGACCGGCAATGCTCCGATGCCGATGTCATATTCACGTCCGGCAAGCCATTTGCTGGCCTCACGTCGTGCCCGGATGTCCAGAGTTACGTTTGTATCAGGGTGGGCTTGCAAAAACATCGCAAGTGCAGGCGCCGAAATTGCCCGTGCGATACGCGGCATCGTGACCACGCGCAGTGTTTCCGTACGTCCGGCTTTAATCTCTGCAGCGATGCGGGGCACTTCATCAAGGTTGTCCAGGATACGCCCGGCTTCGCGGTAGAATGCCAACCCTTCGCGTGTCGGAGTCAAGTTGCGGCCGCTGCGGTCAAACAGGGTCAGGCCCAATTCTGCCTCAAGCCCGGAAATCAGTCGGCTGATTGCAGGCTGACTCAGGTGCAGAATTTCAGATGCAGCAACCAGCGTTCCTTCGGAAAGGGTGGCACGAAAGGCGCGAAGGGCTTTGATATTCATCAGGCGGACTCTTTACTAATTTGCAAGATAAGATAACATCTTTGCATTTTTATTAACACTGAATTTAAGCTAATTTTGATCGCATCTTAGGGAGGATGCTATGAAGCGTAGAACAATTCTCACTGCTGTTCTTGCGGCAGTAACCGTGACTGCAACGGCAACGGCAAGTTTCGCAGCCGACTGGCCGAAACGTCCGATCAACCTGGTTGTTCCTTACAAAGCCGGCGGTGGTACAGACGCTTATGCTCGCGCTATTTCGGCAGCAGCCGAAGGCATTCTGGATGTTCCAGTTGTCGTCGTGAACAAACCCGGCTCGGGCGGTCTGAATGGTGCGAACTCGGTCGTGGGTGCACGCCCTGACGGCTATACATTGATGATGACTTCGGGCGGTTCGTTCCTGTTGTCGACCATGACACGTGACACCGATATCGATGCACTGGACAGCTTTGAGTTTGTTGCTCAGGTCGGTCAGCTGCAAACGTCGCTGATGGTGCCGCTGAACAGCCCGTTCGAGTCCGTTCAGGACGTGATCGACGCGGCCAAAGCCAACCCCGGTCAATTGCGTTGGGCCCATTCGGGTCGCGGAGGCTTCCACCACGTTGGTGGCATGGGCTTCCTGGCCAGCAATGACATCGAAGCACAGGACGTACCGTTCAAAGGTGGCGGACCAACCCGTGCTGCACTGATCGGTGAACAGGCCGACTTTGGTTTCCTGGGTGTTCAGCAGCTGGCAGGGTTTGAAGAGCAGCTTCGCGCCTTGGCCGTCAACAGCCAGGAACGCGATGGCATCATGAAAGACGTGCCTGCATTTGGCGAGCTGGGCATCCCGTTTGCCGCTGTATCTTCGCCGGTAATCGTTTTCGCTCCGAAGGGCACACCGGCCGAGGTCGTTGCCGCGATGGAAACCGCGCTGGAGCAGATCGCCGCGAAACCCGAATTTGCCGAATTGCTGGCCTCGCGCGGAACAGGCCCGGTCTATCAGAATGGTGCGGACGCCAAAGCAACGCTGTCCGCCATGAAAGAGGACGCCGCTCCCCTGGTCGAAAGTCTGACCAACTAAAGTCCTCGGGGCCGGGTGGATATTCTTCCCCCGGCCTTTTTGTATCTAACGCAATCAGGGAGGAACGATATGCGCGCCTATGCAGAAGGCCTTGTGCTTGCCCTTATTTCCATCGTTGCCATTTGGGGCGCCTGGCAAGTGCCAGCAGCTTCGCCGGGGGATACCTGGGCTGGCATCGTACCATTTTCAGCATCCATCGCACTGCTGTTTCTTTCCGGCCTGTTACTGTTAAGCGCCGTCCGTCAACCGGCTGGCGATGCCGGTCAGGAACAGGAAAACGGCGCAACCCTGCAGATCATTGGTCTGTTCATCATCGCCCTGATCTATCAGCAGTCATTCCGCTGGTTTGGCTATCTTTTGCCAACAGCGATCGCTGCGCCGGTCGTTTTGTACTTCTTCGGAGTTCGCAGCTGGATCGGTCTGGCGGTTTCCGTCGTTCTGTGCCCGTTGATCTTCCACCTCATCTTTTTTGTGCTGCTTGGTGTGTACCCGCCTTATGGCGAGGTCTTTGACCTGCTCAGCTGGATACAGGGGTAAATCGTCATGGAAATTTTTCCCGCACTTCTTTCGGTCATAACCGACCCCAGTTTGCTGTTTGCCATCGTGCTGGCCGCAGCTGTGGGCATGGTCGTTGGGGCCACGCCCGGTCTGACCGCATCGGCAGCGATTGCCATGCTGCTGCCCATCACCTTTTACATGTCGCCACTATTCGCGCTCGCCTTCCTGTATGTGATCGGTAAGTCCGGTCGCTATGGCGGATCGATCGCGGCAATTCTGTTCAACACGCCGGGCACTGCAGCCAGTGCCGCGACACAGATTGACGGTTATCCCCTTGCACGCGCCGGGCAGGCCGGAAAGGCCATGAAGGTCGCGACCATATCATCAGTCATCGGTGACCTCATGGGGGATATCCTGCTGGTCGTCGGCGTTGGTTTCATTGCGGCTATTGCCCTAAAGCTTGGCCCGCCAGAAACCTTTGCGATCTATTTCGCGGCCTTCGTGGTCATCGGCTCGGTCATCGGCAACTCAATCGTCAAAGGGTTGGCCTCGGCGTTGATGGGCATCTTAATCGCTATGGTCGGATTGGACCCTATCTCAAGCGAAGAACGCTATACCTTTGGCTCGTTTGACTTGTCCAACGGGATTGGTCTTGTGCCCCTGATGATCGGTGTATTCGTTTTGGGCGAGGTCTTTGCCCAGTTGGAAACGCGCCGCAAGGCAACCGGTGAAACCAAAGAAAATGAAAGCACGGAAGACGGCAACAGCCTGACATGGGAAGAGTATAAACCTTGCTTGCCTCATGCGTTCCGTGGAGGCTTCATCGGTGCAGGTATCGGTGTGCTCCCAGGTTTGGGTTCGGCTATTGCGGCCTTCATTTCGTACGGTGAAGGCAAACGCCGCGCCAAAAACCCCGAGAAGTGGGGCAAGGGCGCGCTGGAAGGTGTCGCAGCACCCGAAGCCGCAAACAACGCGGTGTCGGGTCCGTCGATGGCCCCGCTGCTGACGCTGGGCATTCCGGGTTCGACGATTGGTGCAATCCTTTTGGGTGTTTTCCTGATCCACGGCATCCAGGTAGGACCAACCCTGTTCCTGACTGACAAAGAGCTGGTCTACAAACTGTTCGCCTGCGGGATGCTGGGTATCGTGGCCTATGGTCTGATCGGTTACTTCGGTGCCACTCAGGTTGCACGAATTATCCTGAAGATCCCGACCAATGTCCTGTACCCGCTGATCTTCCTGACCGCGTTTGTAGCAGCTTATTCTGCACGTGGATCAATGTTTGACGTCACGGTCATGACCTGTGCGGGCTTTGCTGGCTGGCTGATGCGGAAATACGACTTCAACGTAGCGGCATTTGTCATTTCGTTCGTGCTGGCCAAAGGTGCGGAAGAGACATTCCGTCAGTCGTTGCTAATGTCGGAAGGTGGCGCCTTGATCTTCGTTGAACGTCCGATCGCTCTGGCCTTTCTGGTCATCGGCGCAGGGGCAATTGCCTTCCGCGTCCGCGGGATCATGAAAGAGCGCAAGATCGCGAAGGGAGCGTTGGAAGATGCTTGAGCACTCCCTCTATCGCGACTGCTTTTCCAGCGCCGATATGCGGTCCGTCTGGTCGGAACACGCCACGATCTCGGGCTGGTTGAAGGTTGAACAGACGCTGGCCCGTCACCAGGCGCTGGAAAACCTGATCCCGCAAGAGGCTGCAGATGCGTTGGATGCGGTGTCAGTCTGCAATCTGGATACCGAGCGGTTGCACGAAGACATGATGCTTGTCGGGCGCCCAATCGTTGGTCTGGTCGAACAATTGCGAAGGCAGGTCGGTAAGCACGCGACAAAAGTCCACTACAGGGCGACAACGCAGGACATTATGGACACTGCTCTGGCCCTGCAAATGAAGATCGGTCTGGAGCATATCCAGACCGGACTGCAAAGACTGACCAGCGCTATTGAGCAACACATCGATCAGCTTGGCGACACTATCATGATCGGTCGCACGAATGGACAGCATGCCTTGCCCATTCGGGCCGAAACTAAACTGACCGTCTGGAAAGTAGAACTACAGCGGCGTGCACAAGCGTTGGAAGAAGCAGGCGTTCGCGGACTGAATGTCCAGATTGGTGGCCCTGTTGGCGATCTGCGCGGTTACGAAAACGGGACCGGACATCGCATCAAGGAAGGCGTTGCAGCCACCTTGGGTCTGAACATGGTGGAACCCCATTGGCAAAACGCCCGTGACGGGCTTGCCGATGTTGTAACTGCGCTGGGTGGGTTGTGTGCGACGCTGTGCAAGATCTCGCACAACGTCAATCTGTTGTCCTCATCGGATATTTCCGAATGGTCCGAGGTGCATGAAGCCGGTAAAGGTGCGTCTTCGGCCATGGCGCACAAACAGAACCAGCGCGCGTCAGAATTCGGAGAGGCCGTCGCCCGGCTTGGACGACAGCGGGCTGAACAGATCGGCGAATTCACCACCCATCAACACGAACGTTCGGGTGGTATGTGGATTGGCGAATGGATCGTTATTCCCGAGACGTTCTTGCTGACTTCGGGCGCATTGTCATGGGTCGAAACGATCTTTGCGAACCTGGTTGTGGATTCTGAATCCATGGCCCGCAAGGTTAACGACTTTGAGTATAGCACGGCTGGGAAATCGCACTGAAGCGATAAGACTGGTCATATCACCGCTCGTTTCTCGAGCGGTGATTGACGATGCGGGATATGATCACTGGGTCCTGCGCCTGAATTGGGGCTTTCGCTTTTCCAGAAAGGCATTCATGCCTTCTTGTTGGGCCGGCAATCCATAAAGCGCGTGATACATCTGCCGCTCGAACCGCACACCCGATTCAAGTGTGCTCTGGTCGGCCATGTTTACGCAAGTACGCGCCATACTGACGATATCATCAGCGTAATCTGCAATGGTTTCGGCCACCTCTTGCGCGGTTTCCAAAAGGGTATTCTGCGTGACAACCCGACTGACCAGGCCCATCTGCAGGGCCTCTGACGCATTGATCATGCGTCCGGTCAGGATCATATCCATAGCTCTGGCACGGCCGATCAGCCGCGTAAGCCGCTGCGTGCCGCCAATGCCGGGAATGCACCCGATTTTGATTTCGGGCTGGCCGAATTTGGCAGTGTCCGAGGCCAGAATGACGTCACACATCAGCGCAACTTCACACCCGCCGCCCAGGGCATAGCCACTGACCGCTGCCACCTTGGGCAGGCGAAGCGCCGCAAACCTATCCCATTCGGCAAAGTAGTCACTTGCCTGCATTGTCGCGTAGTTTTGCACCGCAAGCTCGCCAATATCTGCTCCGGCAGCAAAGGCCCGGTCACTACCTGTTAGGATCAGGCAGCCGATGCCGGAGTCCTTATCGAATTCGGTGGCGGCGGTCAGGACTTCGTGCATGAGCCGCGTGTTCAGCGCGTTTAGCTGATTGGGACGGTTGAAGCGGATCGTTGCGACCCGCCCCCGTGTTTCGGTTTCGATTGTCTCAAACATGCTCAGCTATCCCAAATTGCGCCATAGGCAGGAATGCCCAGGCTTTCCAAGTCATGCACAACCTTGCGGGTCAGCTTTTGGTTCGAGATCACAATGACCGCCTCAGCCCCACTGTCGCGAACGGCTTGCATGGCTAGGGCCGACAGATTGGGTTTGCCGTCTTTGTCCGTGTCCCAGATCAAGGGCTGCTCGGTGTTGGCCTCAATCTCATCCACCAGCGCGTCACCATAGGTTTTGCGCGGGCTTCGGGTGGACCAGATCAGGCGGTTCGGCACCTCTTTGGCCAACAAATGCGGCAGGATCGGCCCAATGCCCGAACCGGTGCCCACATACACCACCTTTTTGAACAACACTTCGATCCGCGCGACACCGGATGTGGTGATGCCCTTGACCCAAACCTTCTTGGGCGGATTGTCGATAAAACGCCCGGTCCAGTCGCCCGCACGGCTGATGGCCAAACGGTAACCCGGCTGGTTCGGGGACGGGATATTGGCGAATGAGTGATACTCACCAAACGGGGTGTGGCTGATCGCGTTCGAGCTGCCGGGGAATGGCGTATCCCCATAGTCGAAATGCGCAATTACCGCATGGTTTGACGGCTTTTCAATCCTGATATTGACCCGTTTCAGTGTCAGCCATGGCGACAGGATCGACAAGGTGATCAGGCAGAGCATCCAGAAGGCCGGGCTGTGCAACAACATGCCCCCCATGTCATTTGTGATCGAGATCGTCTGCGCCCAAAACAATCCTAAAACCGTCCAGCCGACAAAGCGGTGCGTTTTCTCGAACGCATTGTGGAACCGCGCGCGGATCGGGCCGAGGGCCGATATCACCATCAATGTCATCAAGACGACCATTGTGGCGCTCAGGCCCAGTGTCAGGTCTGTGGGCACGGCGGCGCCGCTGGAGCGGTTCCAAATCATCGCAAACAGAAGAAAGCCGAACCAGATGGTCCCAGTGACGGTGCCGCCGGAATGCAACCCGCCAAAGTGGAAAACCTTGCCGGCCCCCCAACGGATCCAAAGTGGCCATGATGTGGGAATGCGGGTGGCCAGCCAGAACAGGGCGTTGACCACCCGCTGTTGTCGGATCAGGATGCCAAGGCTGAGATTGATCAGCGCCATATCCGCAATCGGGCCGAGCGTGAATGCATTCTCAGCGAACCAAGTCCCATCGCGCAATCCAACCACAAAGACGGCCAGATTCACCAATGCAACCAGCATCACCAGGCGGCGGTATTCCATCAGGGCCGGGTGGCGGGTCACCCGCCGCCAATTCAGGCCGCCTGTGTCTAGATTTGTCGTCTGCGTCGTCATCAGTTCAACTCCGCACCAGTTGTCGCGATATGGTTGCGCGCCAGATCCAGCAAAAGACGCTTGTCCAGCTTGCCGCGCGGAGTGCGGGGCAACGTGTCCACCGGGACCACAACGGCGGGGCTGCAGTAATATGGCAAGCGATCTGAGACGGATTGGGCCGCCTGCTTAGGGCAGGCCGACGACGGTGAGATAAAGCTGACCAGATTGCGGCTGTCATATTGCAACGTCACCGCCTGCTGACAGCAGGGCGAGGCCTCAAGCGCAGATGTAACGCCGTCCAGCTCAACCCGAAAGCCCCGTACTTTGACTAGGTCGTCAACGCGCCCGAAATGTTCTAACTCACCGGTCTTCGTCCAGCGTCCCAGATCACGGGTGCGGAACATCATATGTCCCGGTCGAAATGGGTCGGGTCGGTAACGCTCGGCCGTCAGTTTGGGGTTGGCGAGGTAACCGGCTGTGACGCAATCGCCGCCAGCCCACATCTCGCCCTTTTCGCCGATGGGCAAAGGGCGCAGGTTGTCGTCCAGAACATAGACCGTGTTGTTCGGTGTCGGGCGCCCGATCGACAGAACCGGTTTGTCGGGGTGATGCGGTTCGGCCGTATTGATGATGGTGGTCTCGGTCGGACCACAGGAATTGTAGAAGGTGCAAAAGGAAGACCAGCGATCGGCCAGCGGGCGCGGACAGGGCTCACCTGCCACGGCAGCTGTTTTGACCTGCGCGCAACGGGTGTCGTCCAGTGCGTTCAGGATCGACGGCGTGGCGATCAGAACATCCACCTTCTCGGCCGTTTCCTGAATCGACTTGCCACGGATCACCAAAGTTGCGCCATTCGACAAAGCGCCAAGGATCTCCCATGCTGCCATGTCAAATGAGATCGACAGGATCTGTCCGACCCGCAAGCCCGGTCGCATCCCCAGATCCCCGGGGGCGGTCAGCAAGATATTGGCCAGGTTCCGATGGCTAACTTGTACGCCGTTTGGAACGCCGGTTGTGCCGGACGTGAACAATATCATCGCCAAATCGTCGGGGCTGGCCCGATAGGCAGGGCCGGGGGCCGGTGCGTCCAGCATCGGGTCAAACATCGTCGTATCAATGGTGATCAGGGTCTGATCCAATCCAACGGGGATTTGGTCTGCCAGTTCGCTCAGGCCGAGTATGATTTTTGCACCAGTTACATTCGCAACGTGGCGCAAGGTTTCCGTTGGCGCGACACCAACATGGTGCGGAATATAGGCGGCCCCAAGCTTTATGGCGGCGACGATACCTACGACCATCTCGACCGAACGATGAAGGAACAGGCACACCGCGTCGCCGCGTTTCACGCCATGGGCGCGCATGACATTTGCCAATCGGTTCGAGGCTACGTCCAGCGCCCGGTAGCTAAGGTTATGGTCCGCGCATTCCACCGCGTTGGCATCGGGTTGGTCTCGCAACGACTGGCGCAGCGCGTCGGCGATAGTGGCATGGTGTGGCGGAACCTGCGGCCCCCAGCCAAAGGATAGAAACAGTTCTTGATCTTCGGGGCTGAGCGCGTCCAGCGCACCTGGTTTTTTTGTGCGGGTTAGATCTGTCTGAGATAGGGGGGGGTAGTTTGTCTGGGGATCGGGTGCGATGAGGTGCATGGCATTCTCCAGTTCAAGAAGGGGTCACACCTTAGTGATAATGGGAAAAATTCCCATTAAAGGTCACATTCGATCACATTTTGAACACGAAAGCGTTGAATTCGTTAATTCTAGGAAAATGTTATCAACTACCAATCCGTGACGAGTTCCCAAATGTCGAATGATCCCAAACCTCCTCTTGAAACCGCGCTGTCTGCGTTGCTGGTCCCACTGGCACAGGCAATGGTTGCGCATGGGGTCACGCTTGGCTCCGCGACCGAAGCTCTAAAACTGGCCTTGCTGACGGCAGCTGAGCAAAGCACAGACGGAAAGCTAAGCGACAGTCGCGCCAGTCTGTTGACGGGTCTGCATCGCAAGGATGTTAAAAGGCTACGCCACATCGACGATGATGCCCCGTTGAAGCGCAGTTGTAATGCGGCGGCACTGGTCATCAGCTATTGGTCGACGACGCCCGAATTTCTGGACGACTTGGGCGCGCCTCGGATTCTAAGCCGTAAAGGCGACGAAACTGGGCCGGGATTTGATGATCTGGTGCGGCGCGCGCGTGTGGACATGGCCCCAGGTACCGTTCTGGAAACCTTGGTCGTTCAAAAGAATGTGGAACAGGTCGGAAAAGGCGAGCTTCGCCTGTTGTCCCAAGCCTTTCTTCCTTCTGCTGGAAGCACTGAACAAGTGGCGGCCTACGAGGCGACGCTGTCTGCGCATTTGGCAGTGGCAACACAGAACCTGCTGGCAGAACCGGATGCCCTACGCAATTTTGACCGTGCGGTGCGGTATTCTCATCTGTCGTCAGAATCGATTGAAGAGTTGCGTCTATTCTCGTCAGACAGAGCGCAAAGGCTGCTGCAAGAGATCAATTCCTTGGCCCGCGAGCTGCAGGATAAAGACAGTAATGGCGATCACAGTGGTCGATTTGCAGCGGGCGCTTTTGTCCTGCCCTCGCCGCAAAATGCGCGCAGTAAAAACCCGATAGAGGATGAGTAAGTATGGGTGTGTTTCTTCGTGTGCTCGCCGCGTTTTTCATGGTGTCTTGGCTGCCTGCTCCGATTCAGGCCGAAGACAAAGGTGAAACTGATCGTGAAGGTGGCATTATCGGCACCGGTATCGTGGGCACAATCACCGATCTGGGCAGCATCCATGTAAATGGGCAGCATATTCTGTTCGATGACCAGATGCCGGTGGCCGACTCGGTTCCACTGATCTCTGCGGGTGATTTGAAACCGGGTCATACTGTTGCGGTTATTGTAGCGCAGGAAAATGGCGGGTGGCACGCAAAACAAATCCGTCAGGTCCTGCCTCTGGTCGGACCAGTGTCCAGCGTGCAGGACGGCCAGATATCGGTTCTTGGAACCGAAGTTGCGTTTGAACGGCAGGCAGACATTCAAGTCGGCGATTGGGTCGCTATAAGCGGATTGTGGCAAGGTCAGTCAGTGCGCGCTTCACACATCGAAAAACTGACAAGCGTTGGGCATCGGGCGCGGTTGTCCGGCACATATCTTGGGTCTGACCCTCAGGCCCAAACAGTGATCGGGGCAAGCGTCGTCAGTGGGCTTGAGCCGCAACATCTGTCGCCGGGTGATCTTGTTCGAGTTGTCGGGCAGCCAACACGCGACGGGATTATGGCCGAGCGTCTAGAAGCCGGGCTGTTCGCCGGTGCGGTCGGCGTTGTTCAGGTTCAGGGCTATTACTCGGAACCCCAGCCCAGTGGGTTGTATACGGTGCTGGGAAGTGGCTTGATCGCCTATAGCGATCAGCCCGAGATGATAGACCCGAACACCCTTGTTATCCGCTGCGGCGACGGCAGCGGGTTGGTGAATGCAGGCAGCATAGGTGCTTTCGCTCAGCTGGGATGCTGAAACGTGAACTCTGGTTTTGGCTTTCCGGCGACACGTTTGATCCGGGAGGGTTTAGTCGTGCCCTCAATCTAATCATAAGGTCTGATCCGTGTGGATCCGGCCGGAGTTTTGAAAGCACGAAAGCGTTTCAGAAATGAAACGCGAGGTGACTTGCCCCAAAGGCAAAGCTGAACTTATCGTCGCACGTAGGATAAGCACCCTGCGGGCAGCGCAGGGTAAAACTCTGGGAAAGCAAGTTTTCAAGAAGGTATGCCAGATGTCTGAAAGCACCCCAACGCGTGACGTCGTACTTAGCCAGGCGCAATCCGACAAATATTGGGGGGATGGGTTTCTTTTTCCGCTGACCATCTTTTCCGAAAAGGAGGCTGCCGAAACCCGCGCTGAGCTTGAGCGGATTGAGCGGGAGTGGCTTGACGCGGATCTGCCCTTGCCGTTGAACACCTATAAACGGGTCAACGCACATCTGGTGATGCCGCTTGCGGCGCGTGTCGCGACGGATCCCCGCGTATTGGATGTGGTTGAGGGTGTATTGGGGCCGGATATCATGGTCTGGTCAGCTGAATTCTTCATTAAAGAGCCGCACACAGCCCATACCGTCGGGATGCACCAGGATTTGACCTACTGGGGTATGGGTGAAACCCCGGATCAGGTCACCGCCTGGATTGCGTTGTCGCCGGCAACGGTTGAAAGTGGGTGTATGGATTTTGTGCGCGGCAGCCACAAGAACCCGATCCTTCCCCATAAGGACACGTATTCAGGCACCAATCTTCTGTCGCGCGGACAAGAGGTTGCTGTGGATGTCGCCGAGAAAGACAAGACCCACATCGAATTGGCACCAGGGCAGATGTCTCTGCATCATGGGCTGACAATCCACGGTTCGGGGCCCAATCAATCGGGTGACCGGCGTATTGGTCTTGCGATCCGCTATCTTAACCCGAATGCCAAGCAACTGGTTGCCGAGCGAGACTATGCCATGCTGGCGCGCGGTCAGGACGGCCAAAGCAATTTTGTTCATGTCGAGCCACCAACCGAGTTGTTTTCTGCTGATGCGCTTGCGCTGTACGACAGGGTTCGCAGCGATCAAAGCGCAGCGCTGGCAGAAGGTGCAAAAGGCTCAGTACCGTTATATGCGTCTTTCTGAAGCGCTTGCGCAAACGATGGTCAACTGCAGTTGATTCAAAGCCCGATCGTGGCGCAGGGTTGCATTCAGGGGTATATTGCTGTTTCTGAGGCGGCGAAAAGCAAATCAGATATTCTCGGATCGCGGCTATGACAAAAACAGCATTGGTGACTGGTATTACAGGGCAGGACGGATCTTATCTTGCTGAGCTATTGCTGGAAAAAGGGTATGAAGTCCATGGGATCAAGCGCCGTGCATCTTCGTTCAACACACAGCGCATTGACCACATTTATCAGGACCCGCATGTGCCCAATCCGCGCCTGCACCTGCATTACGGTGACCTAAGCGATACATCGAACCTGACGCGCATCATTCAAGAGGTTCAGCCGGACGAGGTGTATAACCTTGGCGCTCAGTCCCACGTGGCGGTCAGTTTTGAATCGCCGGAGTATACCGCTGATGTCGACGCGATCGGTACGTTGCGCCTTCTCGAGGCGATCCGCTTTCTGGGTCTTGAGAAAAAGACACGCTTTTATCAGGCGTCCACGTCCGAACTGTACGGAATGGTCCAAGAAACACCGCAACGCGAAACAACACCGTTTTATCCGCGTTCCCCTTATGCGGTGGCCAAGCTGTATTCCTATTGGATTACAGTGAACTACCGCGAAGCGTATGGCATGTATGCCTGCAACGGCATCCTGTTCAATCATGAAAGCCCACGCCGGGGCGAAACCTTTGTGACGCGCAAGATCACCCGTGGTCTCTCCAACATTGCACAAGGTCTGGAAAGCTGCCTTTACATGGGCAACATCGACAGCCTGCGCGACTGGGGGCACGCCAAGGATTACGTCCGGATGCAATGGTTGATGCTGCAACAGGACGCCCCCGAGGATTTTGTTATCGCAACGGGTGTGCAGTATTCAGTGCGGCAATTCATCGAATGGTCTGCCGCTGAACTGGGCGTGACGCTTGAATTCTCAGGTACAGGCGTCGATGAAATCGCTACGGTCAAATCCGTCGAGGGCGATAGTGCACCTGCGTTGAAGCCCGGCGATGTCATCATGCGCATCGATCCGCAATATTTCCGACCGGCCGAAGTGGAAACATTGCTTGGGGATCCTTCGAACGCCAAAAACAAACTGGGATGGGAGCCGGAACTGACCGTTCAGCAAATGTGCGTTGAAATGATCACCGAGGACCTGAAGACAGCCAAACGGCATGCCTTGCTGAAACAGCATGGTTATGAATTGCCGGTCACTCTGGAAAATGGCTGAGGCGGGGGGCATGCGCAAGATCTACGTCGCCGGGCATCGCGGCATGGTCGGCGGCGCAATCCTGCGTCGCTTGCAAGACCGTCAGGCATCAGGTGAGGCGCTGGAACTTGTAACACGGACCCATGCGGAACTTGATCTGACCAATCAGGCCGCTGTCGCCGATTTCATGCAGGCCGAGTGCCCAGACGTTGTCATTCTGGCGGCGGCTAAAGTCGGCGGAATCCATGCCAACAACACCTACCCGGCGGATTTCATTTACAAAAACCTGATGATCGAGTGCAACGTGATCCATCAGGCGTTTGCCGCGGGGGTCAAAAACCTGCTGCAATTGGGTAGTTCCTGCATCTATCCGCGCGCTGTGCCGCAACCAATGCGCGAAGATGCCCTGCTGACAGGTGTGCTAGAGCCGACAAACGAACCCTATGCCGTGGCAAAGATTGCCGGAATCAAGCTGTGTGAAAGCTACAATCGGCAGCACGGCGTGGACTATCGTTCCGTGATGCCGACAAACCTGTACGGACCTGGCGATAATTTTCACCCTGAAAACAGTCACGTCCTACCCGCCCTGATCCGCCGATTTCACGAGGCACAGCGGAATGGGCTGGAAGAAGTTATCATCTGGGGCACAGGTAAGCCCCGGCGCGAGTTTCTGCATGTTGACGACATGGCTGAGGCGTCTTTGTTCGTAATGGACCTACCGAGTGCTGCATATGAGGCAAATACCCAACCCATGCTGAGCCATATCAATGTGGGATGTGGTGAAGATATCTCTATCGCGGAACTGGCAGCGATGATTGCAAAGATCACCGGGTTCACCGGGCGGATTACGCAAGACGTCAGCAAGCCGGACGGTACCATGCGAAAGCTGATGGACGTTTCCCGGCTGGCCGACATGGGATGGCGCGCGACTATCAGGATCGAAGACGGTATTCGCGAAACCTATGCCTGGTTTCTAGAGCAACCCGAGGCAGAACTTCGCGCGAAGTGACCGCCCGGACACAGATCCGGGCAGTCTGGCGGATCAGAACCAGCGGCCAATTGCTATGGCCATTGGAGGTAAAGCCGTCGCGTCAGAAACAGACGAAAGAACTTTGTACACGACCTGAGTTTCGGACGGTTCATCAAAGCCCATGAACCTGGTGATCGCGCCCCCACTGCCGCTGATTGCCGTGTTGGTGCCAGTAGCAAAGGCAGCCGGGAAAACCCATGTTGCAGACGAGCTCGCATACAGTGCACCTTCGGTGTTTGTGCAGGTCGTTGTATCCAGTGAAGCGGTGCAAATCTGGGTACCATCAGCAAACCGGACGAAATCACCACTCGGTGTGGCTCCTCGTTCAATCACAGCGCCGGTCGGGGTTCCGCCACTTTGCGTGACTGTCCCCACTAAGTTGCCGGGCCCATACCCATAGTCAGCCCGCATCAGACGACCCGCCGTTGTGTCTTCAGCGCTGCTTTGCACGGCCAAGCCCGAGGCAATCCCGGACGCTGGATCAAAGCTCAGCGCCTCAAACCAATTGTTCCCATCCGGCGAGACCTTGATGGAAAAGCCCGTGCTACCGGACAGGCCCATTTCGGCATGACCGGTCCAATTGGATTGAAACAACAGGGAAGCGGTTTCACCGGCATTTGCCTTGTTGATCTTCAGTTGATGCCCGGCACCTTCGTGGCTTAGCAAGGTTGCCGGCGCGCGCACTGACAGACGATTGGTCGTGTCGTGCCCGGTGGCAATTCCGACGCCTGGCAGGTTCTGCGTCGTGGTCGGGGGTCCGACCCATGCCGACCCGTCCCAAATTGTCAGACGACTATTCTCTTGGTCCCACGCGCGCCAGCCCGATTTGGGCGTTATGAAATGCCAGCCATTGTCTAACCAAGCTGCAAGTTCTCCCGCATGATCCGACCAATCGCCGGAGGGCGTCGACCCAAGGGCATAAAGCTCGCCCTGAGCCGGAACTGCGGGCGGGGTTGAGGCATTAGTAGACTCAATGCAAAGCTGGACTACCAGATCAAGGCGTCTCAGGGCTTCGTTATGCGTGACGTGCTTTTGCGCTTGCGACGGTTGCAGGAATGGCAAGTTCAATCTGGGCGAATTTTGGGACAAAGGGGATTCTCCGTTGGTTGTCGGATCGACAATTGCGTTGCGCGCCAGACTGCCGCGCCTCACATGAATCCCGCCTGACCGATACGAACGCTCGGTTAATGCCGTGCCAATATTTTGCCTGAGCGAAGGGCTGTCCAATCACCCCAGGGCTTTTGATCCACACCGAAAGAAAAAAACAAACTGCAATGCCTGCAGTTTGCCCTTAATTCGATACCGTTTACCTCGTTTTCGAGGCCACAATCCCTGGTTACTGGGCTGCCTGACCCGTGGCGACAACGTCGTGCAGGTATTTTTGCAAATCCTCTCGAAGGTCATCGCGCGCCAGCGCAAACGCGACTGTTGCCTGCAGGAAGCCCGCTTTGGACCCGCAGTCAAACCGCTGGCCGTCGAATTTGTATCCGAAAACCGGGACACCGTTTCTGATGTCTTCGGCGATTGCGTCCGTCAGTTGAATCTCGCCGCCACTGCCCAGCTTGTTCTGATTAAGGTTGTACAGAACCGATGGGCGCAGAATGTAACGACCGATTACTGCCAGATTGGACGGTGCTTCCTCGGGTTTCGGTTTCTCGACCATGCCGCGCGCGCGCACCGCTGTTCCGATGTTATCGCCCACATCCAAAACGCCGTAAGAGCTTGTCTTTTCCGGGGGAACTTCCATGGTGGCAACCATATTGCCGCCAGTTTCCTCATAGGCTTCTATCATCTGCTGCAAGCAGGGCTTTTCCCCTGCGATGACGTCGTCGGGCAGCATGACCGCAAATGGTTCGTCTCCAATCAGGCGGCGTGCGCACCACACGGCGTGACCCAAACCCAAAGCTTTGTGTTGCCGGATATAGGCGATAGCCCCGCTTTCCATGTTGGTCGCATTTAGCGTTTCCAACAGGTCGTCTTTGCCTTTTTCCTTAAGCGTTTGTTCAAGGATTTGGTTGTGGTCAAAATAGTCCTCAAGCGCTGACTTTCCGCGGGACGTTACAAAAATGAATTCGGTAATCCCGGCCGCCCGAGCTTCGTCGATTGCGTATTGAACCAGCGGGCGATCGACCAGGGTCATAATTTCCTTAGGTACCGATTTTGTCGCGGGCAGAAAGCGAGTACCAAGACCCGCAACCGGAAAAACCGCCTTTGTGACCTTACGTGCCATGCTACCTCTCAGCAAAAAGTCTTGTCCGTATGAAAGTGTTTTGTCGACGCCACCTCATATTGCGCGCGATTAGAACAATCAACGCAATTAGGCAAAGTCGGTCAACTTGGAGAGATCGTGCCACCGTTGAAATCGGAAGTCAAAATGCTCTGCACATGCTGGCTATGACATAGCCTTAGAGGTTGCCAGTTTAGGGTTAAAATGGATAAAAATGTGCATATTGGATGCAATGTGGAGACAAACGGAGTCGCTGAAACACCCAAAAAACGAACCTGCCCCGAAGGCTGTGAATTGCTTCGGAGCAGGCGGGTTTATGCCTTTGCCATGATCGCCTCGAGCGGGTCGTGCTCGGCCACAAAATGATTAGGCTTCACTTCACTCAACAGAGGAACATAGTCATTCTCACCGGCCGCCAAACGACTTGGGAGGAAACGCAACGCGGCTTTCGGATCCATCGGTGAGGGCAGTTCGCCCGGCAGTTTCAGGCGCGTGCGGCTGCGCTCCACGTCCGGGTCCGGAATTGGCACGGCCGAGATCAGCGATTTGGTGTAGGGGTGGATCGGATCAGAACAGATCACTTCTCCGTCGCCCAGTTCCACGATCCGGCCCAGATACAGCACCATGATCCGGTTAGATACCGCTCGTACAACCGACAGGTCGTGACTGATGAAGATCATCGACAGACCGAACTCCTGCTGCAACTCGCGCAGCAATTCCACGATCTGCGCCTGAATTGACACGTCCAGCGCGGACACTGCTTCGTCGCAGATGATCAGCTTGGGTTTGTTGATCATCGCCCGTGCAATGCCGACGCGCTGGTTCTGACCGCCCGAAAGCTCGTGCGGATAGCGGTTGATCATGTTGGCCTTCAGGCCGACCCGTTCCATCATTTCGGCGACCAGCTTCTTGCGCTCCCGCTCAGTCAGGTCAGGGCGATAGGTCTTCAGCGGTTCCGCAATTGAGGCAGAGATGGTCATCCGCGGATCGAGGCTGGCCAGCGGGTCCTGGAACACGATTTGCAAGTCCTTGCGGTACTTGTTCAACTCGGACCTCCTAAGTCCAACAATGGGATGACCCAGCCAACTGACATTTCCCGCACTGGGTTCGATCAACTGCAGGACGGCCCGTGCCAGAGTGGACTTTCCGCAACCAGACTCGCCCACGACTCCCAATGTTTCGCCCTTGCGGATGTCAAAACTGACACCATCGACGGCTTTCAAAGGTACTTTGTGCCCGAACAAACCGCCCGAGACGTGGATTGGGAAGTGCACTTTGACGTCGTCGACTTTCAGCAGCGGCTCATCGACTTTTTCCAGCGCCTTGGGTGCGTCACCGGCGTCGATGCGGGGCATCGCGGCCAGCAAAGTCTTGGTGTAGTCGTGTTTGGGCGCCCGGAAGATTTCACGCGTCTCGCCGGCCTCAACGAATTGACCCAGCCGCATGACCTGAACGCGATCGCACATTCGGGCCACGACACCCATGTCATGGGTAATCAGCGCAATCGCGGTGCCTTCGTCCTTTTGCAGGCGTACCATCAGGTCCAGAATGTCTGCCTGAACGGTCACATCCAGCGCCGTTGTCGGTTCATCCGCGATCAACAGCTTTGGATTACACAACATGGACATTGCAATCATGACCCGCTGGCGCATGCCGCCCGACAGCTCATGTGGATACTGATCCAGACGCCGTTTAGCCTCAGGGATGCGCACACGTTCGAGCCATTCAAGACAGCGCGCCCGAGCAGCCGATCCTTGCAGCCCCTCGTGAACCTGCAGAACTTCGCGCATCTGCTGACCGATCCGCAGGTGCGGGGTCAGGGCCGTCAGGGGATCCTGAAAGATCATGCCGACATCGTCGCCACGGATCTGGTTCAGCTTGTTGACCGGCAGGTTCAGAATTTCCTGACCGTTCAGCATGGCGGAACCGGTTGCCTGCCCGGCAGGTGGCAGCAGGCCCATCGCGGCCATGAATGTCTGGCTTTTGCCGGACCCACTTTCGCCCACGATGCCCAGGCATTCGCCTGGATTGATGTCAAAACTGATGCCTTTGACGGCCTCTACAACACCGTCGGCGGTGTTGAACTGGACGCTCAGGTCTTTTACGGAAAACAGGCTCATATCAGCGATCCTTCGGGTCCAGAGCGTCGCGCAAGCCATCACCTATGAAGAACATGGTGATGATGATTGCGACGTAGAATGTCAGTGGGAACAACAACTGCCACAGTGTGCCATAGCCCATCGTCCCGGCCCCTTCGGCGATCAATCGACCCAGAGAGGTATAGGGTTCGGAAATCCCAAGGCCGAGAAACGAAATGAAACTTTCGGTCAGGATCATCTCAGGCACCAGAAGCGAAGCATACACAATCACCACGCCAAGAAGGTTGGGCAGGATATGGCGATACATGATGGTGAATTCGCTGACCCCAGCTGCACGTGCGGCCTCGATAAACTCTCGGTTCTTCAGGGTCAGGGTTTGCCCCCGTACAATTCGTGCCATCGTCAGCCAACCAACCGCACCAAGTGCGATGAACAGCATGACGAATGATCGACCCGCGACAACCAGCAGCAGGATGATGACCAGAGTTGCCGGAATGGCCAGCAGGATATCGACGAAGCGCATCATCACACCGTCGGTACGGCCACCGATATACCCTGCGGCAATACCGTAGCATGTACCGACGATCAGGGCGGTCGCGGCACCGATCAGACCCACCAGCAGCGATGTCGTCGTCGCCTGAATGATGCGGCTGTATAGATCGCGCCCCAGATCGTCGACGCCGAAGAAATGTCCAGTCTCTGCGGACGGCATTCCCATGCCGCGTACGTCGCCCATGACGTTCCAGTCGATTTCCTCGTTGCTCCAAACGGCAAAGTAGGGGCCAATGATCGTGAACAAAACGATCATCGCCAGAATGAACAGACTCGCCATGGCGGCCTTGTTGCGAACAAAACGCATCCGTGCGTCCTGCCACAGTGAACGCCCCTGAATGACCGTGTAATCGGTGATGTCTTCGGCCAGGTGGGCGGCTTTTTGTGATTTACCAAGCATTGCCAGCCCCTCAGTAACGGATTTTCGGATCGAACCAGGCATAGGCCAGGTCGGTCAGCAGGTTTACGAGTACGGTCAGGACGCCATATAGGATCGTGACACCCAACAGCACCGCGTAATCACGCGATAGCGCGGACCCCACATAGGCCTGCCCCAGCCCACCGGTCGAAAAATAGATGTCCACAAAGACCGAACCCGTCAGTACGTAGACGAAAACCGGACCCAGATAAGACACGACGGGCAGCAAGGTTGGTTTCAGGGCATGGCGCCAGATCACGGTTCTTGTCGGCAGACCCTTGGCGCGAGCCGTGCGGATGAAGTTCGAGTTCAGAACTTCAAGCATCGATGACCGCGTGATTCGCGCAATGGACCCCATGTATGAGGTCGCAAGCGCGATAACGGGCATGATCAGGTACGGCCACTGGCCGCCATTCCAGCCACCGCCCGGCAGCCATCCCAGCCACAAGGTGAAGGTCAGGATCAGGATCGGACCCATGATGAAGTTCGGCAGCGCCTGCGCTGCGATACCCAAGCCAACAGCGAAATAGTCGATCCAGCTGTTGTGCTTGATCGCCGCGGCAATCCCCAGCGCGACTCCGACGGTTGTTGCCACCAGGAAGGAAAGCGAACCGTAGGTCAGCGAGATCGGGAAACCCTGCGCGATGATGTCATTCACGTCCCGGTCCTTGAACTTAAAGGACGGGCCGAAATCAAAATGCACGACGATGTTGTACAGATAGTCCCACAGCTGTTTCCACAGCGGTTGGTCCAAACCGTACCGCGCCTCGATATTGGCCAGCACAGCGGGTGGCAGTGGCCGTTCGGAGGTGAATGGTCCACCTGGTGCGAAGTGCATCAGAAAGAAACTTGCAACGATCAGCAAAAGGATCGTTGGGACGGCGATCAGCAATCGCCGGACGATATAGGCAAGCATTTCATGCCCCCATTATTGGCTTTGCCCCGGAAAGAACTCCGGGGCAAAGCTTGGTCTAAGGAAGATTATTCGGCGGTTTTGTAGAGGTTCTTGGAATACCAGTTCTGCTCTACGTTTTTGACCGGCCAGTTACCGACATCGCTGTCCATCATGTAGACGCCAGCATAGTGATAGATAGGGATAACAGGCGTCTCTTGCGCGATGATACGCTCGACCTCAGTGTAGAGAGGAGCGGCATCGTCAGAGGTTTTGGCTTCGGACAGCAGTTCATCAACGCGGGCGTTGTTGTACTTGCCGTCGTTATAGCCGGAATCCGACTGTAGCAGATCGAGGAAGGTCGAGGCTTCGTTATAGTCGCCACACCATGCGCCGCGTGCCATATCGAAGTTCTGATTGCCACGCTCTTCCAGGAAGATTTTCCATTCCATGTTGGCCAGCTCGGCACTTACGCCCAGCTTTTGCTTCCACATCTGGCTCAGGGCCACGGCAACTTTTTTGTGCGCTTCCGAGGTGTTGTAAACCATCTCAAAGCTCAGTGGGTTGTCGGGACCATAACCAGCTGCGGCTAGCAGTTCCTTGGCCAGTTCGTCGCGCTCGGCCTGCGACATGGACGCCATTTCTACGTCTGGAACGTCAAAGCCAGCGGTTGCTGCCGGGGCAAAGGTATAAGCCTGCGGCTGCCCACCTGCCATGATGTTCTCGGTGATGATCTTACGATCAACTGCCAGGGACAGCGCCTGACGGACGTTCGGGTCCTTGAAGGCTTCGGGGCCACCATCGGACAAGTTGAACGTGTAATAATAGTTACACAGGCGCGGGAAGCTGATTGCTTCTTCCGGGTGCTCTTTTTGCAAGCGTGGGAACTGACCTGCGGGAACTTCTGTGCGGTCCAGCTCACCTGCCAGGTAACGGGTCAGCGCGACGTTTTCGTCGTTGATGACCAGTGCCACGACTTTTTCGATGATCGTGTTGTCGTTGTCCCAGTAGTTTTCGTTCCGTTCACGAACCGAACGTTCCTGTGGCAGATGTTCGGTCAGGACGTATGCACCGTTCGATACGATGTTTTCAGGCTTGGTCCAGGCGTCGCCAAACTCTTCGATGACTTTCTGCGGGGCAGGGAAAGTGGTCGAGTGTGTGGTCATTTGCGGGAAGTACGGCAGCGGTGCGCTGAGCGTCACTTCAAGCGTGTGGTCGTCGATGGCTTTAACGCCCAAGTCGTCAACCGATTTGTCACCTGCGATGATTTCAGATGCGTTCTCGATCGACATCAGTTCCATGAACCATGCATAGGGCGAGGAAAGGGCGGGATCGACGGCACGTTTCCAGGCGAAAACAAAATCGCTGGCGGTTACCGGATCACCATTCGACCACTTCGCATCGTCGCGCAGGGTAAAGGTGTAAACGTCTTTAGAGTCGTTGGTGGTGTAACCGGTGGCTACACCGGGGACCAGATTGCCGTCTTCGTCCTGGTTCATCAGGCCTTCGAACAGGTCACGCACGATCTCGGCGCCGGAAACATCTTCAACAACTTGAGGATCAACCGAGCTGTGTTCGTCCAGAATACGATAGGTAAAGGTCTGGTCATCCGCCAACGCTTCGCCGGTAGTCGGATGGGTTCCGGCGGCAAATGCAGCACCGGTGATCATGGTCGAGGTCAACAGCCCCGCAAGAGATGTACAAATATACTTGTTCATGTTTTTCAACTCCCGTTTTTTATTCAGCAACCCACGCGCATCCCTTCAGGATGGCTGAGGGCCACCATGTTTGTCCGACCCAGAAAGAGACCGGGACTGGTTCGAATTTTGCTTTTTCAGATCGCAATGAACACCGCGTCGCAGTCTTTCGGTTTGCAGTCGGGAACGTGTTTGCAAAAGTCGCCTTTCACTGATGTCGAACGTGGCATTATTTCAAAAAAGGTTAAAGCCTTTGCCTTAAAATTGGGCAACCAGAGGTGGAATGTGAATGGAAACGGGGGTGCAGTGGAAATTTTATGTTGAAACTCGGAGGCTTCGTGACATTTTTGTGAAGGGTGCCGATTTTCGTTTGGTTGTTTCCGTCGGGTCAAACAGCTGAGGGGTATCTGGATCAGGGCGAATCGCTACTGTTTCAGGCTGGCCTTCATTCTCGCATCAGGAAAGCAGGTAGGAGCTTGGCCGATCGATTCTTGCCAGCGTCCGATCGAACGACGGGTTTTGAACCCGGGTAGGCCATCCGCCCCTCCGACGTCGTGCCCTTGTTGTTCCAGTGTGCGCTGCATGGCAGCGATATCGGATCGGTACATGGCGTCGATCTTGCCCCAGCGACCAGAAAAATTGCCAACGCCATATTGAATGCGGTCTCCGACGTGTCCAACGAACAAGGCATACAGATCGCTTTTGTTGTATTCCTTGAGGACATAGAAGTTCGGCGTGACGACAAAGGCAGGGCCGTTCCGCCCGGCGGGCATCATCAAATACCCATCTCCGGCCAGTTCATGTTTTGGAAACGGCTTGCCTGACACGCGCGCAATTCCCATTGCGGCCCAGTCCCGAATGGGTCTGCCTTGGTCAGGACCTTCCAGCGCGCAGGATATGGTGTCAGGAACAACGACTTCGAACCCCCAATCGCGCCCGGCCCTCCAGCTATGCTGCGCCAGATAGTTCCCGATAGAGGCAATTGTATCTTCGGCTGAGGTCCAAATGTCAGCTTTCCCGTCCGCGTTCCCGTCGGCCGCATAGGTCAGGAAATTGGAGGGCATGAATTGCGGTTGGCCCAAAGCGCCCGCCCAGCTGCTTTTCATTGTGCCCGGCGGTGCATCGCCCGCTTCGGCGATTTGCAGCGCTGCGATCAGCTCTTTGGTAAAATAGTCAGCGCGGGTACTCATGAACCCTTTGGTGCCCAGCACCTGGAAGGTGTTGTGTCGAATGGGAACTTGCCCATAGCCGCTCTCACGACCCCAGATGGCCAGAATGATGCGGGCGGGCACGCCTGTTTCGGCCTCGACGCGCGCCAAGGTTGCGGCGTGTCGCCGGGCCATCTGCCGCCCGACGGATGTCGCGCCCTGAACGGAGCCCGCGTTGAAGTATCGACCCGGGGAGCCAAATTCAGCCTGTTTTTGCCGTTTCGGGGTTTTGATCGGTTGCCCCGGAGGCACCAGATCCGGCAATTTCCAGTTCAGCGTCACACCGTCAAAGGCCTGTTGCATCGTGCGCCTGGAAACACCCTTGGCTCTGGCCTTTGGCCAGATGGTGTCTTGCAGCCAAGACTGGAATTGTCTTTCAACCGCAGCACGATCTTGCGCGGTTGCACTTGTGGACAGGCACCAAAGACCCAGGACGAACATGATCCATCGCATCGCTTAAGGTCTGGCTTGGTCAAAGCCGCAAGTCAACAGCGGTTTTCCCGTGGTTTTGTCTGCGCCTATTCCCACCGTTGATCAGGGTCGGCGGCCGAGCACCGACCTATTTGGGAAAAAGCCTTGAGAAATTTCATTTGTCTGCCGATAGTTGGCGCGAGAGATTGCTTTAGGAGGACAATCAGGCGTGGCCCTATTCCGAATGTCACCAAAGGCGATGCAGGTTGTGATTGTCGCTGCGGCTCTCTCTGCTACGGCGCAAGCTGCCGGTGCAAGTGACAGTTTCATGGACCCACAAGGTCCGATTGCCGCTGTCCAAAAAGTGCATCTTTTCCGCGCAACTGTCCTGATCCTGTTGGCGGTTGTTCCGGTTCTTGTTCTGGTGCCGCTGATTGCCTTTCGGTATCGGCGGCGCAAAGAAGGCGGAGCCATATACCGGCCCAAGTGGGATTTCTCCGGTCCGTTGGAGTTCGTTATGTGGGGCGTGCCGGTTCTGATTGTCGTGCTGCTATCTTTCTATCTGTGGAAGGCGACCCACCGATTGGACCCATATTCGGATCGCTTTGGCGAAATGCCCGCGCTGAACGTTCAGGTCGTCGGATTGGATTGGAAATGGCTGTTCATCTACCCCGATCTTGGCATCGCCAGCGTCGGAGAGCTTGGCATCCCCGTCAAACAGCAGGTCGCAATGACACTGACGACCGATACTGTGATGCAGTCCTTCATGATCCCTGCTTTGGCAGGCCAGATTTATGCAATGCCCGGTATGACTACGGAATTGCATGTTGTGTCGGATGTGGCTGCAACAATGCAGGGCGAAAACACCCAGTATAACGGGCGCGGGTTCACCAAACAGAAGTTCCAAACCGTTGCCATGTCCGTCGAGGAATTCAACGAATGGGTCGACAAGGTGCGCAGTAACGGCATTGCGCTGAATGACGAGACCTATCGCATTTTGGCCATGCGGACGGACCGGGACGAGGTGCAAGCCGCGTTGGGAACCGCGCAAATGCCAGATAACGCGTTGTATTTCACGCTGGAGGACAGCAACCTGTTTCATTCAATTGTGCATCGGTATCACGGCAACAATGCTCTGACCGCCGACCAGCAGCCGGGGACTGTAGAATTCGGGCAGGAGGCGCAGCAATGACCACCAATGGTTCTGGCTTCTTCGGCCGCCTGAATTGGGACGCGTTTCCGATTACAGGGCTTATTCAGAATCCTAACACGAACGAGATTGTCGCCAACACTGCCGCTGCGATAGTGATTGTCGGTGTCATCGTCGTCGTTGGATCATTAACGTGGTTTCGCCTTTGGGGACCATTGTGGCGCGATTGGCTAACCAGTGCGGATCACAAGAAGATCGGCATCATGTACATCGTCTTTGCAATCGTCATGCTTGCGCGCGGCGTTTTGGAAGGCGTGGTAATGCGGGCGCAGCAGGCGGCCGGTCCGGGCGATGGATTTCTTGAGGCCGAGCATTTCGCCGAGCTATTTAGTACCCATGGCACGATCATGATCTTCTTTGTCGCCGTTCCGTTTGTGTTTGGGTTAGCGAATTTCTTGATACCGCTGATGATCGGTGCGCGCGATGTGGCCTTTCCTGTGATGAACCAGATCAGCCTTGGTCTGACCGTCTCAGCCGGGATGATGCTGATGGTGTCGCTTGTGGTGGGCGAGTTTTCGACCGGCGGATGGACAGCCTATCCGCCATACACCGGTGCGGCGTTCAACCCCGGTGTCGGTCCGGACTACTGGATCTGGGCGATCGTCGTCTCTGGTGTCGGAACAACACTGACGGGCATCAATTTTGCTGTCACGATCTATAAGTTGCGCGCGCCTGGCATGAAATTTATGCGGCTGCCGATGTATTGCTGGACAATTATCTGTAGCTCGATCCTGATTGTCTTTGCCATGCCGCCTCTGGGCGTTGCCGCCCTGATGCTGGCAGCGGACCGGTATCTGGACTTTCATTTTTTCACCAACGACCTTGGCGGCAACATGATGAACTATGCCAATATGTTCTGGCTGTTTGGTCATCCCGAAGTCTATTTGCTGGTTCTGCCGGCCTACGGTATCTACTCTGAGGTCTTCGCAACATTCTCGGCCAAGCGCCTGTATGGCTACAACTCGCTGGTTATCGCCACCATGTCGATAGCGGTGTTGTCATTCACTGTCTGGCTGCACCACTTCTTCACCATGGGTCAAAGCGCGCTGATCAATGCCGTTTTTGGCATCGCGACAATGCTGATCGCTATCCCGACCGGCGTGAAGGTCTATGACTGGATGGCTACCCTGTTCCGCGGGCGCATCCGGTTTTCGGTGCCGATGCTCTACGGGTTATCTTTCTTGATGTTGTTTGTCATCGGCGGGCTTTCCGGTGTGATCCTCGCAAACCCAACAGTGGACTATCAGGTCCACAACACGCTATTTCTTGTCGCCCACTTCCACAATGTCCTGTTGCCGGGTGTGCTGTTCGGACTGCTTGCCGGATACAACTATTGGTTCCCCAAAGCTTTCGGGTTCCGCCTGAACGAATTCTGGGGCCGCGTCTCGGTTGCGTTGTGGACC
This sequence comes from Ruegeria sp. YTSC230, assembly GCF_059609665.1. NCBI lineage: Bacteria > Pseudomonadati > Pseudomonadota > Alphaproteobacteria > Rhodobacterales > Roseobacteraceae > Ruegeria > Ruegeria sp. YTSC230. The sequence goes on from NZ_JBXWMC010000005.1 coordinate 53,328, forward strand.
GTCGGGTTCATGCTGACATTCCTGCCGCTGTATTTCGTCGGCCTGATGGGAATGCCACGCAGGTCATTCAGTTGGGAGGACCCGAGCTTCCACCCGTACATGATCGTCGCCGTCGTCGGTGCGCTGATCATATTGGCGGCTTTGCTGACGGTGATCGTGCAACTGTGGGTTAGTATCCGTGATCGGGAAAAGGCACGCGTTCCGGTCGGTGATCCGTGGGATGCGCATACGTTGGAATGGTCGATCCCGGCCCCACCGCCTTCCTACAATTTTGCCATCATCCCCCATGTGACCGATCGCGACGATTTCGCTGCCGCGAAAGAGCGCGGCAGCGCGTATCCGTTGCCTGATGCCTATGAGGATATCTCGGTTCCGCTGAACACTGGAATTGGGTTCAGTCTCTGCGTACTCAGCGGGGTTTGGATGTTTGCGCTGGTCTGGTGGATCTGGTGGCTGGCGGCGCTGATGACAATCTTTATGCTCGCGACCTTTATCGCATGGACGTTCAAGGCCGAAACAGAGCGGGTCATTCCGGCAGACGACGTGCGTAAGCAGCACGAAGCCTGGTTGGATCTGGTTCACAATTCTACGCCCGTTGACCGTGATCACGAAACTGCCCCGGAAAATCGCGGATTGGCCCGCCCTGATCTGGAGGCCGTGACATGAAACGCGCGCCCACCCACAGCTATCCCGGCCTGAACCTTGGACGGCGGCACGCAAGTGCCGACAAGGCAAGCGAAGTCGTTACCTTCGGGTTCTGGGTCTTTTTGATGAGCGACCTAGTCTATTTCGGGCTGATGTTCGCGATCTACATCACAATGATCGACGCACAGGCAGGCGGACCCGGGCCGCACGAATTGTTCGACCTGAAAAGCATCTTTGCCCAGACGCTGATCCTTTTGACCAGCAGTCTTACTGTGGGTCTGGCGATGCTTGCGCTCAAATACAACCTTCCGCGGTGGCGGATCGTATTCTGGTTCTTCGTGACACTGGTTCTTGGTCTCAGTTTCTTGGTTCTGGAAATGCGCGACTTCATGTCGATGGCCGAAAAGGGGGGTATCCCACAGCGCAGTGGGTTTTTGTCAGCATACTATGGGTTGGTGCCTTTGCACGGTTTGCACGTCACGGCCGGGTGCATTTGGTTGATCGTGCTGGGTATTCAGCTACGAATTTTTGGCCTTACCGATTTGCTGATGTCTCGCGTGGTACGGCTGGCGCTGTTCTGGCACTTTCTGGACCTGATCTGGATTGGCATCATCACTATCGTTTATTTCGGAGGGCTGACCTATGGATAAGCGCAGCGAAATGCATCGCCGCGAGCGTCGTCGCTATGTAATCGGTTATGGTGGGTCGTTATTGTTGACCTTTGCAGTATTTGGAATCGCTTACCGTTTCGGCATTGAGACAAAGGGCGTTTACCTTGCAATCAGCCTGCTCGGATTGGCTCAGCTGATCGTACAGCTGGTTTATTTCCTGCACATCGATCGACGTCGCAGCAGCCGCGAAGATCTGGACCTTATCCTGTTTTCCACGATGGTGCTGCTGATCATCATTCTTGGAACTGTTTGGATCATGGGTAATCTGGCGGTTCGGATGCACACGTTTCCAATGTGACGTTCGGCCAAGCCAAATGAAGGGGGCTGGTTCATGAAATCTCTTAAGGTCGTTGGCGCGGTGGTCATCTTGGGCGCAATTGCCATCGGGCTGCTGTTGTACTGGCGCCATCAGGAACGATACCCTTCGACCGATGACGCCTATGTGGGGGCGAACATCATCTACGTGGCGCCACAGGTCACCGGTCAGGTTGCCGAAGTGCTTGTGATTGAGAACCAGCCGGTCAAAACCGGGGACTTGCTGTTCACGATCGACGATACGCAATTCAAAGCTTCGGTCGATCAGGCCAAGGCCAACCTCGACAGCGCGGTGCAGCAGGCGCAGTCTTACAGTACACAGATCGCGGCCGCACAAGCGGTGGTCGACAGCACGCAGTCGGCCTACAATACGGCTCAGAGTAATCTGGAACGTGCTAAGGCGCTGTTTTCAGACGGTGATCTGGCGCAGGCGTCCCTGGATCAGACCAGTTCGGAATTTGCGCGCGCCGCGGCGCAACTTACCACAAGCCAATCCGCCCTGTTGGCCTTGCAAAGTGGTTTGGCGGCCAAACAGGACGATATACTGTCATCGCGCGCCCAAGTGGAAATTGCGCAGGCCAATCAAAATTGGACCAAGATCTTTGCGTCGGCAGATGGGTGGATCGCCAACCTGACCCTCAGGCCTGGATCGTCGGTTTCAGCTAACGCGCCGCAGTTTTCGATCGTTGAGTCGTCTGATTGGTGGGTGGACGCCAATTTCAAAGAGACATCACTGCCGCGCATTCGTCCGGGTCAGCAGGTCACGGTAAAGATCGACATGATGCCGGGCGTCACTCTGACGGGCAAAGTTGCGTCAATCGGACGGGGGTCGGGGGATACGTTCTCGCTGTTGCCATCCGAGAACGCCAGCGGGAATTGGGTCAAGGTTACGCGGCGCTTTCCGGTACGGGTTGAACTTGATCCTACGGATGCCCCATTGCGGGTGGGTGGCAGTAGCAAGGTGACCGTGGATACCACACCGCAGGCCCAAAAATGACATCCCCGGCAGCAGGCCACATCAATCCGGTGATTGTGGTTGCTGTTGTCCTCAGCGCTATTCTTGAGGTGCTCGACAGTACAATCGTCAATGTCGCGCTGCCCCATATTCAGGCGGCATTCGGGGCAACAACCGATCAGGCCACGTGGATACTGACCAGTTATATTGTGTCGGCCGTTGTGGTCATGCCACTGACGGGCTTTGTCGCCCGCCGTGTCGGCCGTCGACGTCTGATCCTGACCGCTGTGACCGGGTTCGCGACGATGTCGGTCATGTGTGGCCTGTCCTGGAGCCTTGAAACCATTGTAGCCTTTCGCCTGGCCCAAGGCATGTTCGGGGCGTTTCTGATCCCGTTGTCCCAATCCATTCTCTTCGACGCCTATCCCCGTGAAAAACGTGGGCAGGCGATGGCGGTCTTCGGTTTGGGAGTCGTCGTAGCACCGGTGTTGGGGCCCACAGTTGGGGCGATCCTGACCGAGTATTTCTCTTGGCGAATGGTGTTTTTCGTGAACCTGCCGGTAGCCGCGATGGCGTTGCTTTTGTTGGCCGGAGAGTTGCCGGATGACGAAACCGAAGAGGTTCGCATCGATTGGAAAGGCCTTGCTCTTCTGGCCATTGGCATAGGCTGCCTGCAATTTGTTCTGGATCAGGGAGAGACCAAGGACTGGTTGTCATCACGGGTCATTCAGGTTGCCCTCATCGCTTCGGTTTTGGGCGCGGTTGGGTTTATCATCCATGTGCTGACCACGGAAAAGCCGGTTGTCGATTTGCGGTTTTTCGCGGATCGCAATTTCGCGCTGTGCAATCTGGTTATCGCCGGATTTGCCATTTCCCTGTTCGGAGGTATCGCGATCCTGCCGACTTTCGTTCAGAACTTGCTGGACTATCCAGTCATCACATCGGGCCATCTTTTTATCCCGCGAGGGGTCGCCGCCGGGCTGTCGATGGTCCTGACCGGCGCTGTTCTGGTTACGCGTTTCGATCCGCGTGTTCTGGCCGGGCTGGGTATGCTTTTGACGGCTGTCAGCAATTTCATGATGGGGGCGCTCAACATGGATGCTGGATTTTGGGAGCTTGCCTGGCCAGGGGCGGTAAGCGGTTTGGGGATGGGCCTCGTGTTTGTACCAATGTCGATATTGGCGTTTGAAAGCATCTCCAAGTCGCGGCAGGACGAGGCATCCGGCCTGTTCAATGTGACCCGTCAGCTTGGATCATCAGTCGGAATTTCCTTGGTCGGAACTTGGGTTGTTCGGGGTCTTCAAACAAACACGGCAGTTCTCAGCCAAAACGTGACGCCCTATAACCCCGCCGCCCAAGCCTATCTTGCGCCACTGAACCTGACGCCAGACAGTGCGCAGGGGGCAGCTATTCTGGGACAGGAAATTGTTCAGCAGGCTGAACTGATTTCATATCTGACCGTCTTCAACAATCTAGGGCTTTTGGCCTTGGCGACCATTCCGCTGCTGTTCTTTTGCAAAGCACCTAAACCTGGAACGCAGGCGTCAGTGCCTGCACATTAACGCATCAGGAAAAAGCCAAATGCCAGCGCCGCCCAGCAAAGACCCAGGCTGAGCAATATATTGCCCGCCGCCAGCGCCACGGTCCGTTCGCGTCTAAGTTCCAGCGACTGATAGGCAAAGCTGGAAAAAGTCGTGAAGCCGCCGCAAAAACCAAAGACCAGGCGTTTTTGTTCTTCGCCCATCTCTATTGATCCGCCAAGATAGCCGATCCACAACCCCAGCAGCAGACTACCCAGAACGTTTACAATCAGGGTCGAAAACGGCAGGTCATGAACAATTCGCAGAGCGATCCAGTGGCGCAAAACAGCCCCTAAACCACCGCCTAACCCGAACATCGCGTGCAGGAACAATTCGCTCATTCAGTCGCCCTCGGCGGATGAAAGCGCCTTCCGATAGCCTCACCCAAAATGGCGGCTGCCAGTCCCGCCGCGATTTCCAACGCGGCGGCCGAAGCCGCAACCCAGATGTTAGACAATGCCAACCGCTCCAATTCGGAAACAAAAGAGGAAAAGGTCGACAGGCCACCACAAAAGCCGACAGCGCCAAGATGCAGCACATGGGCATGGACGCGGTTTCGCACCGAATACAGCCATCCCAGTATGAAGCAGGCCACGATATTGATGCCAAAGGTCTGCGTCAGAAATCCGGCATGCGGTATGCTCACCGAGAACAACTCGCGCAGCAGCGACCCAACTGCGCCACCAATGAACACGGCTCCGAACATCAATGCCGTGGTCCGAACATGCGTTCGTTTTTGTGTCACAGCCTGCCGTCCTGCCCCTATCCCGTTTCCTCGGGCATAATAGCTGGCGTTGCCCGGATCAACCGTGACCAATGTCCGGACTACATTTCACATCTTCGCCCGTTTGCGTGAAGGCGGGCACAATCGCTTGCAATCTAACAGCGATTTGCCCCACGTTTGGCGAACACCTCGCCTGCTGCAGCAGGCTGGCAAGCACGCGACCCTGGGAGAGCACGAATGATTGTACGCAGACTCTATTACTTCATTGCATATGTGTGTCTGCCGCTGACCCTGTTGTGGGGTTTTTTCTGGCCGCCCGCCCATTGGTTGCTGGTGGTGCTCATTCCATATGCCGTGATCGGCCTTTACGACATGCTGACGACCAAACACAACGTGCTGAACAACTATCCGGTCCTGGGGCATTTCCGGTATATGCTGGAGTTCGTCAGCCCGGAAATCCGGCAGTATTTTGTGGAAACCAACGAAAGCGGCCGCCCTTTCAATAGGATCGTACGATCACTTGTCTACTCGCGGGCCAAAGGACAGGTGGATACGCAGGCGTTTGGTACGCAATACGACGTCCTGTCAGTCGGATATCATCGTGCTAACCACTCGCTTGCGCCCAAGCATGTGGATGAAAGCGAAGAACGGATCATGCTGGGTGGCCCGCAATGCACGCAGCCATACAGTGCGTCGCGGCTGAACGTCTCCGCCATGAGCTTTGGGGCGCTCAGCGCCAATGCGATCCGGGCACTGAACGGCGGCGCCAAGGACGGCGGATTTGCGCATAACACGGGTGAGGGCGGCCTGTCCCCGCACCATCTGGCCGAGGGTGGCGACATCATTTGGCAGATCGGAACAGGCTATTTCGGCTGCCGCACGCCCGAGGGTGGTTTTGACAAGGACCTGTTTGCCGAAAAGGCAAAAAAGGACGTTGTCAAAGCGATTGAAATCAAGCTGTCGCAGGGGGCCAAACCTTCGCATGGCGGGGTGCTGCCTGCCGCAAAAGTGGATCTGGAAATTGCCGAAATTCGCGGCGTGCCGGAACATCAGGACGTGATATCTCCGCCCACTCACTCTGCTTTTGAAGGTCCAACCGGTCTGATGCATTTTGTGCAGCATCTGCGGGAAATGTCTGGCGGCAAACCAATCGGGTTCAAGCTGTGTATTGGTAGACCGTCCGAGTTTATGGCGATTTGCAAGGCGATGCTGGAAACAGGAATCCTGCCGGATTTCATCACAATTGACGGTGCCGAAGGCGGTACCGGTGCTGCCCCGGTCGAATTCACCAACCGGTTGGGCATGCCGCTGAACGAGGCGCTGATTTTCGTAAACAACTGCCTACGTGGCGTCGGTTTGCGCGACAAAATCCGGATCATCTGTTCGGGTAAGGTAGCCACCGGCTACGATATGGTCGAAAAATTCGCGCTGGGGGCAGATATGTGCAACGCGGCGCGCGCGATGATGTTTGCCGTAGGATGCATTCAGGCGCTGCATTGCAATACGAACCGCTGCCCGTCCGGCGTTGCCACTCAGGACCCGATACGGGGCAGGGCGGTCAATGTTCCCCAAAAACGCCAACGCGTACACCGCTTCCACGATGCGACATTGGAAAGCTTCCGCGAACTTTTGGGCGCTATGGGCAAAGACAAAGTGTCAGACCTTCACCCGGTAGATATCCGCCGCCGTACGGCAGACGAGCGGGAACGGTCTTATGCCGAACTCTATACCCTTATCGACGAGGGTGTTTTGCTGACAGACACAATACCGTCCGACTACGCGGCCGATTGGAAACTTGCCTCGGCGGATCGCTTTTAATTTTTTTGGAGATATCGCCAAGGATTGACGTTTTCGATCCGTCATACTCAGTGTGATGCGTATGAAAACATCGGATGAGGACTTGGCCAGGGCCGCCGCGGACGGGGACGCTGAGGCGTTTGCGACCCTGTTGCAGCGCCATTACGACCGGGTCTTTCGTCTGGCTTTTCGTCTGACTGGACGGGCAGGTCAGGCCGAGGATCTGACACAGGATGTCTGTGCAGCGCTGCCCACCAAAATCGCGGGCTTCCGGGCGCAGGCCAAGTTCACGACCTGGCTCTACCGCGTGGTTGTCAACGCGGCCGAGGACGCCCGGCGTCGCCAGGCAAGCCACAGCCGCGCCGCCGCAGGGTGGGGTGATGTGGAGCAATTGCGCCGGGCAGAGGCGACCGAGACGGCCCAAGCAATGGATTGGTTGCAGCGCGCCATGCGGTCTCTGCCACCCGATTTGCAAGATACTCTGGCCCTGACATTAGAGGATGAAATGACACACGCCGAAGCTGCAGCAGTTCTGGGCGTGTCCGAAGGCACCGTGTCCTGGCGCATGTCCGACATTCGCAAACGTCTGCGCGCCCTGCGACAAGAGGAATTGGCACCATGACCGATGATCTTGATGACTTCAAAGCCTTGATGGATGCTGCGACGCCGGCACCAGATGCCGAACGGCGGGCGCAAAACTTAAAACGGGCTCAGAAAAATTTTGCACACAGCCAAGGATCGCATGCTGCGGTGCGTCCGACTGTTAAGCGAGGCCCAATGGCCCGCATGACAGAAGGAGCGAAATCCATGTTGAATGCTTTGTCCCATCGCGGCGCCCTGACCGCGACAACCGCCGTTGCCGCCGTTGCGCTGATTATGTTCTTGCCGCAATCCCGCGACTTCGTTGTGCAGCCCTTATCGCGCAGCGAAAGCCCTGCGCCCGCACCCGAAGCAGATTCTGCCGCACTGGAAGAACCCGTCGTTGAGGCCCCGGTCGTAGTTGAAGAGTATGCCGCGCCCGTGCGATCCAAAGCGGCCGCCCCTCAGCAAGGCGTTTCGGGCTTGGTTGCTGAAAACACTGCGCGACTTGGCATCACTTCGGGCGATGCCGCTCATATGATGGTTGAACCAGAGGTGGGAATTCTGCCCTTCCCGGATACCGAGGCGTTTTCAAACGCTGAAGCCAATCCTCTGAAAGTCACCAGTGAAGAGCCTGTTTCCACCTTTTCAATTGACGTTGATACGGCCTCCTATTCGATCGTCCGGTCCTCTCTTATGCGCGGTCAGCTTCCACCCAAGGATGCCGTCCGTGTCGAAGAGATGGTAAATTATTTTCCTTACTCGTATCCCGCACCAGAAGGGGACGCGCCGTTCCGGCCGACGATCACAGTAACACCGACGCCTTGGAATGAGGGTACTCAGCTTGTGCATGTCGGTATCCAAGGGGCATTGCCGCAGATTGAGGACCGACCACCGCTGAATCTGGTCTTTCTGATCGATACGTCGGGATCGATGCATGATGCCAACAAACTACCACTGTTAAAACAATCGTTCCGTTTGATGCTGTCCGAGTTGCGAGACGAGGACGAGGTCTCGATCGTGACCTATGCCGGAAGCGCGGGGCAGGTTCTGGAACCCACCGCGGCCGTGGAACGTGACAAAATCCTCGGCGCGCTCGACCAGTTGGAGGCAGGCGGTTCGACCGCAGGTCAGGCCGGGTTGCAACAGGCATATCAGGTAGCCGAAAGCATGAGCGCCGACGGTGAGGTCACGCGCGTCATCCTGGCAACGGACGGCGACTTTAATGTTGGCTTGTCTGATCCTGATGCGCTGAAAGACTTCATAGCAAATAAACGTGACAGCGGTACGTTTCTGAGTGTTTTGGGTTTTGGCCGGGGTAATCTGGACGATGCCACGATGCAGGCACTTGCCCAGAACGGAAACGGACAGGCCGCGTATATCGACACGCTGAGCGAGGCGCAAAAAGTCCTGGTCGACCAGTTGACCGGCGCATTGTTCCCAATCGCAAACGACGTCAAACTCCAGGTTGAGTTCAACCCGTCACAAATAGCCGAATATCGCCTGATCGGATACGAGACGCGCGCGTTGCGTCGGGAAGATTTCACCAATGACAAAGTTGATGCCGGTGATATTGGAGCAGGCCACTCGGTCACGGCGATTTACGAGGTCACGCCTGTTGGTTCAGACGCCACCCTGAACGACCCGTTGCGCTATGGTGCCCAAGCGGTGCGCGGTGGTTCGGATGAGATCGGGTTTTTCAAGCTGCGTTACAAAATGCCGGGATCTGACCAGAGTCAGTTGATCGAACAGGCCATTGCGGCGACGCAGGGCGAGGCTACAGACGATGTCCGCTTTTCCTATGCCATCGCCGGATTCGGGCAGTTATTGCACGGTGCAGAGTATCTGGGGAACTGGTCCTACGACGATGCGATCGGATTGGCAAACGCTGCACGTGGCGAAGACCCCTTTGGGTACAGGGCCGAAGCTGCCACGCTTATGCGGCTTGCGCAAACGTTGTCAAGGTAACAGCGGGCAATGGGGCGCTGTGTTGGGCAGCGCCCGTGTCCCGTCAATACGATCTTTGGTTGTTGGCCGCATGTGTGTTGATCCGGCGCACGCTCCACTCTACGGCGTCGCGCATGGTCCTGCCCAAAGCATCGTCAAAGGCTTTCACAAGGTCAGGCGTCGCATCGCTGGCAGAGGCAACAACTTCCCGAAATGAACTGGACGCGATGATCTTGTCTTCGAATTCATCAATGATCTTAATGTTCATGCGCACTTCGACGCGGATGGTTTTTGTCCCCTCAACATCGCTGACGACGAACCCCTGAAATTCGCGCAGGTCCGGAACGATGACATAATCGGCGCGCAGGCCCACGGTTGAGCGACCAACAGCGGCCACCTTGCCGCTGTTTTCATAGCTTTCGACCAACAGCGCCTGTACGATAAGCGGTGCACGGTCGACCCATCTGGCGCGCGGTAGATATTGCACCTGCAATGGGGTCGGCTGAATAGCGATCTGATCGGTATTGACCGCCGCCGTTGCAGTTGGTTCCTGTACAACGATTTGTTTCTGCACACGCGGCAAAGAAGACGAAAAGGTGCTTTTCGGCGTCAAAAGATACAGGTCGTTTGGCTTGGATGCCTGCCTCAGCGTGCCCAACCCGGTGCACGCGCCCAGCGACCCCAACGCCAGAACCAAAAGAAACAGCCTGATCATTGGCGAAACTCCGAAGCTTGGGTTCCCAGTAAGAAGCGTGCCGGGTCACGTTCGACCTTGTCCACCAGCCGATCCAGGCTGATTACCAATCGTTGCGACTCTTCTACGAAACGTGTGAATTGCGGCAGGCCGACGCGGAGGAAGTCGGACAATTGCCGTCGGTTGTCCTGAACGATGCCGTCAATGGTGCCCAGCAACTCGGACGCCGATCGCGATGCATTGAGGATATCGGCCGAAATTTCGTCCAACTTGCTTGTGACATTAGACACTGTTGAGGCGACCTGATTGGCCGCATTGCGAATATCGTCCATGACTGCGCCGACGTCTTTGTTGATGACCTCATTGGCCGAGTCAAAAGCGCGTTCCGCAGAAGCCAATGTGGTGTTTGCTGTATCCATCGCTGCCGTGATCGACCCCAGTGTTTTGTTTGCATTCACAAAGGTCTCGGTCGCGGTCGCCAAGGCAACGCTGCCTTCGTCGGACAGGCCGGTCAGGCGTTCTGCCAATGTTGAGGCTCGATCGATAAATGGTTTCACGTCGTCCTGTATTATGCGATCGGCCGATTCAATTGTTGTCTTGGCGCTGTTCAGTGTTTCCGTTGCGGACTCGGATGCAGTTTTTACGCTTTTGAGTGTGTCTGTCCCTGTCGTCAGGGTGGTTTCGGCTGTATCGGCCAATTTATCAAGCCGCGTTGTAAAGTTGCCCAGTTGCTTGGCAGCGCCGCCAAGGTCGGTGGACAAGCTTTCGAAATCTGTCAGCGTTTTGTCCAGCCTGCCGGACGCAGAAGCCAGGTTGTCCAAAATTTCGCTGACGGATTGGCGGTTCTTGTCGTCAACGACCGAGTTCAGACTTTCAAGCAGGGTAACCGCCTCATCCAGAACTTTCGGGGCGCCTTCGAACAAGGATTGAATTGCGCTGCGCTTGCTTTTGATTACGCTGTTTTCCGGCAAGGGTTTGTCGCCGCTTTTGCCACCTGTCAGCTCAACATAACTAACGCCTGTGACACCCAGAGATTGTAGCTGCGCGATGGTATCTTCGGTGACGGGTATGTCGGCATCTACTTCAAGCTTAACGCGCACCTTTGACGGATCGTCCTCGTCCAGATTCAACGAAATCACCTGACCAACGGGCAAGCCGTTGAAGCTTACGCCGCCCGCAGAGGAGAGGCCCGATACGTTTTCGAACAGAACGTCGTAATATGCGTATTGGCGCGACACCTCGAATTTCGCGAGCCATAGGAAAAACCCGAAGGCACCAAGGATGCCCGCGATTGTGAACGCGCCAATCAGGATATAGTTTGCCCGGGTTTCCATAGCCTCTACCTGTCCTGCCCCTTCTCTTGCGCCGCGCGGGCCCGGTGGCCGGTGAAATACTCTTGAACCCAAGGATGGTCGACTTTGGTCATTTCTTCAATCGGACCTTCAACCAGAACCCGTTTTTCTGCGAGCACTGCGACCCTATCGCAAATGGCATAAAGACTATCGAGGTCATGTGTGACCATAAAGACGGTCAAGCCTAAAGCATGCTGCAATTCACCGATCAACTCGTCATACGCAGCCGCGCCGATTGGGTCGAGGCCGGCAGTTGGCTCGTCCAGAAATACGATCTCGGGGTCCAAAGCCAAGGCGCGGGCAAGGGCGGCGCGTTTGCGCATTCCGCCGGACAATTCGGAAGGCAATTTCCCGCAACTCAGTTGCGGCAAACCGACAAGGCTGATCTTCAGGTTACCAAGCGCGCACATCAGGTTTTCGCTCAGCCCTGTATGTTCGCGCAGTGGCGCCATCACGTTCTGCAAGACCGTCAGCGAGGAAAACAATGCCCCATCCTGAAAGGCAACGCCCCAGCGACGCTCAATCCGGCGGCGTTCCTGTTCCGGGCCATTCAATACGTCGACACCCAGCACCTCAATGCTGCCCGCCGCGGGTCTGTTCAGGCCCACAATCGTGCGCAGCAGAACCGATTTGCCAGTTCCCGATCCACCGACGATCCCCAGAACTTCACCACGCCACACATCCAGATTCAGGTTCTGATGTACAACTTGAGGTCCGAACTGGTTTGTAAGATTGCGAACGCGGATCACCGCTTCGCGCTGAGCGCCGGTATTAGATGTCTGTTCCAGCGTCGTGCCGTCCATCTCAGACCTCCATCACCGAAAAGAAGATCGAGAACAAAGCATCCAAAGCGATCACCAGAAAGATGGACTGCACAACCGAAGCCGTGGTTCGTTGCCCGACGGATTGGGCAGACCCCTTGACCTGCATTGCCTGCCAGCAAGCAATAACGCCGATGACCAAGGCGAAGAAGGGGGCCTTGATCATGCCGATGGCGAATTGCCAAATACCTGTGTTTTCTTTCAGGCGCGTGACGAACATGCCAGGGCTGACCCCAAGGTCGATCCAACTCATCAATCCGCCGCCGATCAGGGCGGCAAGGTCGGCGATGAAGCCAAGGATCGGCAGCATGATCAACAGGGCAACAACACGTGGGATCACCAACACCTCGATTGGGTCCAAACCCAATGTGCGCATTGCGTCGATCTCTTCCTGGACCTTCATCGAGCCAATCGAGGCGGTAAAAGCCGAGCCTGAACGCCCAGCAACGATGATCGCTGTCAGCAAAATGCCGAGCTCACGCAAAACTGAGATCGAAATCAGTTCGACCACGAAAATCTCGGCGCCGAACTGCTTTAGCTGGGTCGCGCCCTGAAAGGCCAGTACGACGCCGATCAGGAACCCCATAAGGGCAACGATCGGGATGGCCTTGAGGCCGGTCTCTTCCATTTGCGAGACCAAGGCCGCTTTGCGCAGACGGCGCGGCATTAGAATTGTACGGACAAGACGATGCAGCGTCAGACCCAGGAAGCCCAGCAGGGATAGCATGCCTTTTCCGGCCTGGGCGGTGCGTTCCCCGACACTTGCGACCCAGTCGGTAAAACTGCGCTTTTCAGTTGCCACACCGGGGTCGTCGGGAATGTTTTCCGCCACGGTTTCCAAAAGCGCGGAATGGGCGGGCTTTAACCCTTCATAATGAACGTTTGCGCCACTTGCCTTTGCGCGCCGCGCAACATCGGCAATCAGCCATGCGCCACCGGTATCCAGTGCTCCGACCTTCGAAAGATCGACAGTTAGTTCGTTACTGTCTGCTCGAAACCCTTCAAACGCCTTTTCGACCATGTCCAGGGATTGAGTCACCAGATCACCCGAAACCCGCAGGTAAACGCCGTTGGCGTCACGGTCCGACTGTATCACTGGCTGCGTCATGAGCGTATGTGATGGCAAAGGACATTGACCTGCAACGGATTTTTGCGAACTACGTTGTATTTCTTACCGCTCAATAGCGTCTAAGTGACATCTCCAGACACCAAAGTCATGGTTGTGGTTGGTTTTGCGCTCAACTGGGCCGACCGGTGCAAGATCATTTCAAATTAATCTGTTGCTTCTGTTGCAAGGGCGCGTGGGGCGAAAATCCGATGGGTTGTGACTCAGGTGTTGCGGGGTTCTGCGAACCAAGACAGAGTTCGCTCTGGCGCCACTGACGTGGAATCAGGGAGAGCGAAATGCGGCACGCTAAGAATGTTTTGTTCATCATCATAGATCAGTTGCGCGCCGACTGTCTGAACGGCGCTTTAGCGGCCCATGTCGATCTGCCAAACCTGCGTGCATTCATGGACGAGGCGGTGACGTTTGACCGGCATTTTTCGGTGACCAACCCCTGTGGTCCTTCGCGTGTGTCAATTCTGACCGGGCAATATGCGATGAACCACCGGTCGGTTCGCAATGGAACCCCGTTGCGGCATGATACCCCGAACATCGCGACCGAAATGCGCAAAGCCGGCTATCTGCCCATGCTGTTTGGATACACGGATACATCCGCCGACCCTAGGGTGCATGATCACAACGATCCGATCCTGAAATCCTATGAACACCCAATGGCTGGGTTTCATGAGGTCCTCGAAATGCGGTTGGAGGAATCCTATCCTTGGCGCGGACATCTGATGCAAAAGGGTTATGCGTTCGAAGACTACTGGGACGTTCACAAGCCGGTCGCGCCGGATGGGGGTGATCCCCGATTGAATGACCCTGCGATGTATCGGGCGGAAGACAGCGATACTGCCTTCCTGACGGACGTGTTCTTGAACAGCATGGCGCCTTATGTTGGCCAAGACTGGTTTGCCCATCTGACCTATATTCGACCACACCCGCCATTGGTCGCCCCGGCACCCTACAACGATATGTATGACCCAGCGACCCTGCCTCGGCCCGAAGGGTTCTCCAATTCGTTGGATGAGCGGGCGATGCACCCATTTATTGGCCCGACAATTGACAATACGTCTGCCAATGATTTTGTTCTGGGCTTTGACGGGGTTGAGCCGACGCTTGAAAACACCCAATCCCTACGCGCCGTTTACTTGGGCCTTGCGACCGAGGTTGACCACCACATCGGGCGTGTCGTCCAGTTCCTGAAGGATAGCGGCCAATACGACGACACGATGGTTGTCATCACTGCGGACCACGGAGAGATGCTGGGCGACCGACACAGCTGGGGCAAGATGGCGGTCTTTGACGCCGCCTATAAAACGCCATTGATGATTAGGGACCCCAACAATCAATCGCACGCCGGATCGGTGATCTCGGTGCCGACGGAATCCATCGACATAACGCCGACGATTTTGGATTGGGTCGGCCAGCCGATCCCGAATTCCATGGACGGCCGGTCGTTGCTGCCGCTTTTGCAAGGGCAAATCCCCGACGATTGGCGCACATATTCCTTCAGCGAATTGGATTTTGCCGAACCCGAGCAGCCAACAATCTGGCAGCAGGTTTTGGGTACGGGTAATAGCGATTCATGTCTGGGCATCCTGAGGGATGAGCGTTTCACTCTGGTCGAATTCGCCGCAGACCTTCCGCCCATTCTGTTTGATCGGCAGGATGGTGGAGAATTGCGGAACAAAGCAAATGATCCCGAATGTATGTCGGTCTTGATGCGCCTATCCAGACAAATGTTGCGCCATCGGATGCAAAATATGGATCATACGCTGTCCCTGGATTCCATTACGGCGGATGGTCCCAAGACCAAATCCAGGTATTGAACGCAAAATATATGCGACCAGTTTTTCCAACCTGTCGCGCTGTTGCCCTCTACACCTGTAACAGATCCGGTGTTACGCATGTGTCGCGGGGAGGATGGGTTTGGAAATATCCGAGCAACAGATAAAATCTATGACGACAGCTGGTCTGAACCTGATCGGCCAGGCCCTGTCGATCTATGACAGTCAGCTTCGGCTGGTGGTCAGCAATCGACCGTTTCAGACAATGTTCGATCTGCCGGACCATCTTGTCCAGCCCGGCGCGTTGTTCAGTGATACGATCCGGCACCTCGCATCCAGTGGCGAGTATGGATATGTCGATGACGTCGAAGAGGCCGTCGATCTGCGTGTCAATCAGGCTTTGACATTCGAATCTCATTACATCGAACGTATTCGTGCCAACGGTCAGGTTATCTCGGTCGAGGGTGCCCCACTACCCAAAGGCGGGTGGGTGGCGGTCTATACCGACATTACAAATACAAAACAGGCCGAAGCCCTGCTGCGTGCCCGATCCGAGGAACTATCTGGCCAGTTGCTCGACCGGGCTGAAGAATTGTCAGCAACGAACAGAAAACTGGCGGCGACAAATTCGGCGCTGGAAGAAGCCAAGCGCCAGTTGACCGAAATTGAAGCGCGCACCCGTATGACGACCGAAATGATGCCGGCCCATATTGCGCATCTAGATGCCGATGGCCGCTATGATTACTCCAACCGGCGGCTCAACTCGGTCATGCCCGGTCGCCCTTCCGAGATTTTGGGTATGCATATTTCGCAGGCGTTGGGCAATGCTGCCTTTACTCGCGTCGAGACGCATTTACAAAAGGCCTACGCTGGCGAGACCTCTGTTTTTGAGTTTACCGAAGACCAGGATTCCAGACGGATTCGCGTATCCTTCACGCCTGATGGCGAGGGTGGCGTTTACATCATGTCCGTCGACATCACCGAAGAGACACAGGCGCGCGTCGCGCTGCAGCAAACCCGTCGCCGCGCGATGGCTGCACAGATGACAAGCGGGTTGGCGCATGATTTCTCGAACCTATTGACCATTATTCTGGGCATGCAGTCTCAACTGGAAAAAATGGATTTGTCGGAAGAGGCTTTGGAACTGATCGACGCGACCAAGCAGACAGCACGCAGGGGCGGACAATTGCTGAATCGCATTGCGGATATGACTGGTAACCGGACACCTCAGCCAAAAGCGACAGACATGCGCGGGCTGCTGGAAGATCTGCGCATTCTGGCCTCTCCATCTTTGCCGCGCGGGGTCGGCCTGTCGTTGGTGAATACATTGCCTGACAAAGCTCTTATGCTGGATCCAGGAATGGTTCAGGACGCCTTGCTGAACCTGGTTTTGAATGCGCGCGACGCTTGTGGTGAAACCGGTCAGATTACAATCAGCGCCCACACAATCGGTGAGATATGGACGGAAATAGCAGTGTCGGACACGGGCCCCGGGTTTTCGAAAGATGCGTTGGATAAGGCGCTGAACCCATTTTTTACAACCAAAGGCGACAAAGGGTCAGGCCTTGGTTTGCCGATGGTCTACGACACCGTCAAGTTGGCCGGGGGCGACCTGAGTCTGCGCAACACTCCGTCAGGTGCGTCGGTTATTTTGCGATTGCCGTACCGTGCGGCCCCGCCGGTACAGGAGGGGTTGGTTTTGTTGGTCGAAGACAGCAACGATCTGCGCAGTCAATTCCGCGATATGTTGGTCGACATCGGGTTTGCAGTGATTGAGGCGACGTCTTGTGACGAAGCCATCGCCCTGGCAAAAGATGTCAAAGACATTGCTTTGGTGCTGTCCGATATTCGCCTTGAAGGGCAGGAGACGGGTTTGGATCTTTTGGCAAAACTGGAGCCCGCCTTGCCCCGTATCCTTATGACATCCTTGCCTTATTCCGATCCGTTGTATCGCGAGGCGCTGAAACGTGCGCCGGTGCTGCGGAAACCCTTTACCCGGGCGCAACTGTCCGCCCTGATCCGTGACGAGGCTGCCTGATGACCCAACCGCTGGTGACCATCGTCGATGATGAGCCCGAAATCCGGCGCATTCTGACCGACGCGCTTGAAGAAGCAGGCTTTCGCACCCAGAGTTTTGCGCGCGCGCGGGAATTCGAAGCGTCGCTCAAACGGGTCACGCCGGACGTATGTCTGGTTGACTTGTCATTGCCGGATACGGACGGGTTGGCACTGGTCCATCGGTTGGCGCTGGAGCAGGGGGCTTCGGTCATTATCATATCCGGTCGTGCTCAGGTTCAGGATCGTGTCACCGGTTTGGAGCTGGGGGCGGATGACTATATTACCAAGCCATTCGACCCTGCCGAAGTTGTGGCGCGCATTCGGGCGCGGTTGCGGTCCCCCAAGGCGCAGACCACACAGTCTGACGTGGCGCGTTTCAACGGTTGGACGGCTTATTTTGATCGCTACATCCTAGAAGACGGATCCGGCGCCGAGACCCCGTTCAGTCATGCAGAGGGAGAAGTTCTGAGGCTGTTTCTGGAAAGTCCCAAGCGATTGATCAGCCGCACTCAGATGCAAGATGCCCTGGGTGGCGCTGCCGGCGACAGTTTCGATCGTGCGATGGATGTCAGAATTTCCAGGTTGCGGACCAAACTGGGCGAAGACCCCAAAAACCCTCGCCTGATCAAGACTATCTATGGTGCCGGATATATATTTTTGGGTGATGTTGAATGGTAAGCAATGGTCTAAACGACGTCCTGCCGCGTTAATACTTGGGGCACCAGTTTGTCGTTTGACGCTGCACTTTTTTATTCGCGCAGAGCGCGATCCTTAATCTTGATTACGGGTTGCAAAAGGTAGTCCATAACTGTTTTCTTGCCTGATAAGATATCCACTTCGGCGATCATCCCGGGGATGATCTCGACGGCAACGCCGCTTGCGTCCAGAATAGCGTGACGTGTCTGGATTTCGATGACGAATACCTCTTCATCATTACGTTCCGGCCTTGTCACCGTGTTCGCGCCTATGCGGGTGATCTCACCATCCAGCGCGCCGTAACGCGCAAAGTCATAGGCCGTAATTTTTACCTTAACAGGCTGGCCTGCGTGCAAAAACGCGATATTTTCTGGGCGAACATAGGCCTCGACCAGAAGCCTGTCGTCTAGTGGAACAATCTCGATCAGCTCTTCGCCGCTGCGTGCCAAACCGCCAATCGTTGTCCGGTGAACTCGATTTACGATTCCCCGCACCGGTGATCTGATCTGTGCGCGATCCGCGCGGTCTTGCAAGGCCGGCAAGGACGGCCGAAGTGCTGCTAGTTCGGCTGTCGAGACTGCTAGGTCGGTCAGAGCCGCGCTCCGGAACCTGCTATGCGCGGCTTGAATACGATCGTCGATTTCTTCCAGTCCGGTTTTCAACCTTTTGGTCACTGCAACTGCACGGACCTTGCGACCCTCCCATTCGGCGGAACTGCGGCGCAGCGACAAAAGCGTTGTCGCAGGTTCCATTCGTTTTTCCACCAAGGGGGTCATGATGGCGCGTTCTTCGGCCAGGATCCCAAGCGTTTCTTCGGCTGTCACTTGGTCCACCAGTCCTTCCTCATACTCGCGGTGGCGCTGCTCACGCTGTCGCTCCAGAATGGCAACTTCAGCAGCCAGTTCCGCCTGACGACCCTGATACAAAGCAGTTTCGGATCTGACGACTTCTGGCGCGCCTTCAATCAGCTTTCCTGAGAAGGTAAGCTGGGTGCCGTCAATCTCTGCCTGCAATCGTTGGGCACGAGCCATTAATCCATACGCGCGCTGTTGTTCCTGGCTCAACTGACTGTCGATTTGCGTTGTGTCGAACTCCATCAACAGTGTTCCCTTGTCGACAACCAACCCTTCCGCGACGTGCAAGGATTGCAATACTCCGGGTTCTGTTGCCTCGATTAGTTGAACGTCTGCCGACGGCACAATCCGCCCGTCCACGCGGGTCACGTCGTCCAGTTCCGTCATATAGGCCCAAAGCCCGGCGGAGACGAGACAGGCAAGGATAACAAGCAACAGGAGAGACCCCCCCAACGGAGATTTTCCCCGCATTTCTCTTGCCATAATGGCAAGGTCAGGATGCCGCGACATTCAGATGCCTCCCTGTTGAGTGCGCGCGCTGGGTCAGCATGCTTTTTGGACCGTCTGCGCCGACCCGGCCGCGTTCGATAACAATGACCCTGTCGACCAGATCAAGCAGGCTGCTCCGATGTGTGACGATAACCATTGTGGCGTCATTGGTTTCTTGCTTCAGACGCTTGATAACTTCGGCTTCGGTCTTCACGTCCATTGCACTGGTAGGTTCATCCAACAGCAACACTGGTGGGCGTCCAATCAACGCGCGGGCAAGCGCGATGGCTTGACGCTGGCCGCCCGATATTCCTTCGCCACGTTCTGCCAGTTGTTGGTCATAGCCGTTGGGGCAATGCGCGATAAAATCTTCAACCCCGGCCACCTGGCCGGCTCTGATCAAATCTTGATCCCTGGCCCGGATCGCACCGCTGGCAATGTTTTCGCGAATTGAGCCGGAAAAAAGCCAAACGTCCTGCAAAACCGAACCGACATTGCGACGTAGGTCGCCAGGGTCAATCTGACGGATATCGACCCCATCCAGCAATACCGAACCGGTTCTCGGCTCGAATAAACCGAGCATCAAACGCGCGATGGTGCTTTTCCCAGATCCGATCGCGCCCAGAATGGCAACTTTTTCACCCGGCTCTATGTCGAATGAGACACCAGAAAGCGCATCATCGGCTTGTTCAGGATAGGCAAAATGCACATCTTTAAAAGAGATGCGGCCTTCAACATGTGGTCGACTGATCCAGTTGCGTCCTTCGGGCCGCTCATTTTCCGCCTGCATCAAAGCGTTCAGATTTCGATACGCGCTGCGCGCCTGGTTCACACGTGTGAGTGTTTGGGCAAGCTGCCCCAATGGCGCCAGCGCGCGTCCAGTCAGCATTACCGACGCGATTAACGCACCCATACTTGCCCGCCCTTCAGTGATCAGGAACACGCCGAAGAAGACAATCAGGACTTGCGCCGCCTGTTGCGTGAAGCCCGTCAGATTCAATGCGAACTGGGTAACTGTTCGGCTGCGGACTCCATGCGAGGACTGCCGCTCGATAGCATCTTCCCATCGCGCCCGCATTTGTTTTGCCGCTGCAGTTGTTTTGATGGTTTCAAGACCGGAAACCGTCTCGACCAGTACGGATTGTTTTGACTGACCGTCCGCAAAGCTTTTTTCGGCCAAGCGCGATAATATTGGTTGCACTACCAGGCCCGCAATCAAAACAATCGGAACGGCAAGGGCAGGTATCAGCGCCAGGGGTCCACCAACGAGGTGAATGACCAATATAAAGAGGGCGATGAAGGGCAGGTCCACGAGGGCGACCAGAGTTGCCGATGTAAAAAACTCGCGCAGAGTTTCAAATTCGCGGATTGTGCTGGCCATAGCACCGGTCGATCCGGTCCGCGATTTCATTTTGATGTTCAAAACCTGGTCAAAAACGCGCCGCCCCATAAACAAATCGGCCTTTTGCCCGGCCCGATCAATAAAGCCAGCGCGCAAGAGTTTGAGGGCGAAATCGAAAGCAAGGGCAAGACCAACCCCTGCGGTCAGTGCGATAAGGGATTCCGTCGCCTCATTCGGAAGAACCCTGTCATAGACGACCATGATGAAAACGGATGTGGAAAGGCCCAGGAAATTAGCTACCGCCGCAGCAAGCACCACTTGCGCATAAGACCAGCGGTTTGCCAACATGGCCGACCAAAACCAATGCCCGGATGCGGTCTTGTTTCGGCCCTGCGTTTCCTCGTTGTGTCTGCGCCGAAACAAAAGTGCGTAACCGGTGTAGCGATTTCCTATAACTTTCTCTTCAACCTCTCCGATGCCTTCACCCATCTCCGGGTCGAAAATCAGAAGATGGCCGCTCTTGGTACGCCCGTGAAACACAACTGCTTTTTCGTCCTCCAACAGAAAAATTGCTGGGACCAGTGAGTCATCGAAATCCACAACTCTTTGCGACCCAAACCCAGCCTGCAACCCGGCATGGCGCGCCACCTCAATCGCCTCGCGTTGGGTCAAATGGCCTGTGGTGCCGGATTGCGCTGCGTGAAGTGCCCCGACCGTAAGTGAGCGATCAAGATGCGCGGCGACGTGCAGCAGGCAGGTTTCTAACGGAGAAAGCTCTTGTTTAGGTGTTAAAGGTTTCAACGCGGCCATGAATCTACACCTTTGTTTGCAATTGAAATACCGAGATAATCCAGGATGTCCCCGGTCAGACTGAGGGCGGCGTAGTTTGTAAGGAAGAAGCTTTGTTCCGCCAAAATCAGCCTTTGCTGCGCGTTCACATAGTCTCGCTGGGCATCCAATATCTCGACCAAGCTGCGTCGGCCGATGGTGAATTGAGCCCGCGCAGCTTCCACGCTTTCGGCGTTAGCCTGGGCAGCTAAACGAGCCGCCTGCAGGCGAACCGCTCCCGCGTCCTGATCTGACCGGATGAACTCTAACTCGCGGCGGATTTCTCGAATTAACGTCTCACGGGCGAATTCGGCCTCTTTTACCTGAGCTTGGGCCGCAGCTATGGCGGCCTTACGTTGACCGGTGCTGTCCAGTTCATAGTTAACGGACAGGTCGACACCGAAATTAGCATCATTGCTGTCATCGCGATCAGCAAAAGCCGCGATCTCTACACCTGGCTGCCGCCGCGCAATGGCTGCGGTCTGCTCGGCCTTTGCGGCGATCAAAGCGGCATTCGCACGTCGTACTTGTGGGCTGTCCAAAACGATTTGCGAATCCGTTCTGGCCAATTTGGGCGCAGCGACTGGAGCGGTAAGTGCCCCCGGTGGGCGTCCGAAGACTTCCTGGTACTGTGCCTCGGCCCTGTCTGTCCGGGTTTCTGCATCGGCAAGCTGCGTTCGCGCGTCTGCCATACGCGAGCGTGCGGTCAAAACGTCGGCATTTGAGCCCACGCCCTGCGTGTTGCGTTCCGTGATCTGGCGCACGATCTCGGCGTGCACCTCAACGTTCTGGGTTGAGATTTCCAGGATCTTGCGCCGATCAAGGACCACAACATACGCTTCGATCGCGGCGAGAGCCAACGCCGCTGCGGTTTGCAGCTGACCGCCTCGGCTTTCGAGGACGCGAGCCTGAGCCGCAGCCAGTTCGCCCGACGCAGCACCTCCGTCAAAGACGAGTTGCGAAACGCGCAGATACGGGGTGAAGTCTGCAATATCGGAATTCACACGCTGTGATCGCGCATTAATGCCCATTGATACGCGAGGAAGGAAAGCACCCTTGGCCGCATTTTCGTCAGCGTCTGCGATTTCCAGTCGTGTCGCGCTTTGCGCGAGGTTTGGGTTAGTTTCGACAGCCGCCCGCACCTTTTGACCAAATTCGCTTTGCGTCAGACGTGGAAGGGGCCGCTGCGCGCCAGCCCCAACAGAACCTGCTGACAGTGAAACCTCTACGCCCGTAAGGTCAGGCGGAGGTGCGCAAGCCGCCATTAAAGGAATACACAGACAGGCAAGATACTTTAGGCCAGAGTTGCAGCAGATCAGAGGCATATTCACACCTCACCGGTCACTAAAAGTTCGTCATTATGCGCGTGTGCCATGGCGGTAAGGAAACGCGAAATGTCTGAATTTTCGGTGTATTGCTTTTGAAGTTTTGGCTTTGCCAGCTGCTCCTGTGCCTGCGACAGCCAAGAAATGTGTGATAGTGATACTTGGTGAGCGTGCAGCAATTGAATTGCACCGACATCAAACAACGCAAGCTTCTCTGTCTGCGAAAGAGCCTTCAGGCGTCGGACATCCAGGACCAGGTACCCCGTCGGCAAGGCGACGTTTTCGTAGCTGGTCATTTTTTCAAAAAGACCCATCTCTTGAATGACTTTACACACGGACCGAATGTCCTTTGCCGAAGCCTCTCGTGCTTGGATAAACCTGAGGACGTTTAAAAGTTCAGCGGTCAACTCACCAGCGTCGGTAAAGAACGGTTCGTCCTCCGGAGTGTCAGTGACCAGGCCAGAAGATTCATCGACCTGAAGTTGTGGCTCACAATCCGTTTTACTCGGCAAACCCGCTTGAAAGGGCGGGCACCGTAACGCGGACGGAATGTAGGTGGCCAACCATCGGCCTTCGTCGGACACAAAAGGGGTTGGCGCGTCCGTGTTAATTGACAAAAGCGCTACAGGTTCAATTTCCCCCTCGGATTCGCGAAACAATACCGGGTACGTGGCCGCGACGAGCAGAATTTCTTTCTCGACAATCGAGCAAGCCTGCTGGGTTTCCGCAAAGTGGTAAGATGAAAAACGCTTCCAGTATTTGCCACTGTGCCGCTCATATGTGACTGGAAACAGGCCGTTCTCTGCCATGTTTGATCCTTTGGTGTATGGAGTGGCTGCCGGTTGAAAAGCCGGCAGTCCGTGTTTTGATCAAGCCGTTGCTCCGGTCGGGTCGGCGATCAGGATATTGTCCGCGCTCAATCCGCTAAGGTCGTCCAACCCCGAAAAATGCGCCATGGTTTCAACGGTGGCTGCAGTCGGGGATGAATAGTCGACCCTGACCAGAACGCTGTCGTCTCCATCTGTCGCGAGTACGTAGATCTCGTCACCGGCTTGAAGTCCCGTCAAACTTTCGACGGCAGTTTCAATTGTGTTGATCGACAGGTCGGCCAGAGCTGTGGTCAAGCCGATGACGCCCGTGTTGGCACCAACTGCGCTGCCTACATTTAATGTCTCAACGTCCGTGCCATCGCCACGCAAAGTAGAGTGATCGAGGCCACTGAACATCAACGCATCTGACACATCCGCTGCCGCGCCGAGTGAAAAGCCGGTGATCGTGTCCACTCCGTTAGCCGCAGGGGCGGCTTCGAACACAACGACGTCGCGACCCGCGTCCGAGACATTGACGGCGTCGTCACCGCCCTGACCACGAACAAAGCTGTCCACATCGCTGGCGACCAAAGTGTCATTTCCATCAGTGCCGACTATGACGGTCGTCGGACCCCCATCCGGGGTGGTAAGCGACAGTTCAACCGGTTTGCTGGGGTCCTGAACGGTCATGGTGAACGTTACCAGAGGTTGGTTCAGATCCGTAAAGCTGGTCGCAACACCTGCAAAGTTGACCACGGAGCCCCCAACTGGGTTGGACAGATACAGACCGAAAGCCCCGTTCCCAATATCGGATCCTGCGTCGAAGGTCACAACTGACGGATCAAATCCCAACTCGATCGTCATCGCTAGCCCGCTGGAAACGTCGCGGTCAGCGTCTGCGAAGATTTGGTACGTGATAGTTGAACCGCTCCGACCCGCTTCTGCAATGACATATGCGCCCGGTACATGCGCCGTCGTCTCACCGGTTGCCGGTAAAGGATCAGGGCCGCCGGAAACCGTGGCCTGCGCCTGAAAGTTCAGGTCATCACCTGCTGAAATACCTGTGAAATCCGACGCCGGAACTGCAAGCGACCAGGTTCCATCAGCTGCGACAGTAGCGGTGCCGACAGAGTTACTATTGAGTGTTACGTTCACCGCTTGGCCAGCGGCGAGGCCAACGGATGTTCCAGATACAACAACGCCAGAACTCTGCGCGTCGCCGAGTGAAATTGAGTTGTTCGCCCCTATAGAATTCAGGTCTAACAGCGGCCGGAAATCCGTAGCGAGTGTTGTGGTCGCCGGACTGGCGCTATTGCCGGCCTGATCACTGACCGTTGCAGAAATGGGGAAATTTGTACTGTCCGCCAATCCGGAAAGATCCGCCGCAGGGACAGTGACCGACCAAGTGCCACCAGTGGCGACACCGGTATATGATTGGCCATCCAGCATGACGGTGACTATTTGCCCTTCTTCCGCCGATGTCGCCCCGGAAATGGACAGATCGTTGCCCTTTTCGGAGACGTCCAAAACAGATCCTACAGCCAATGGGTTGATCGTCACAGTTGGTGCTGTGAAGTCTGTTCCAAACCCATCACTCGCGCTGGCGCTGTTTCCAGCCGTGTCTGAAACCGTCGCATTCACACTGTAAATTTCGTCGTCTTGCAGGGCATTTAAGCCGGCCGCCGACGAAACCAACGTCCAGGTGCCGCCACTGACCGTAGTGGTATTGCTCAGGTCTACAGTGCCATCTGCCCTGACGATTTCCACGGTGATGGTGGTGCCGTCCGGGGCATCCGATGTGCCTGAGACCGTCAGATCCGTGCCGCGTTCCGCCAAGTTCATGACCGGGCCGTCGGACAAATTGGTGATGGTGATGGAATGAGGTGAGAAATCAGTGTCAAAACTGCCGCTTGCCTGCAGCGCTGGGTTTCCGGCGGCATCTGTCACGTCTGCAGTCACCGGGATTGTTGCGCCATCGGACAGTGCCGTCAAATCTGCCGCGGGTACAGTCGCGCTCCAGACGCCACCAGCGACGGTGCCAGTATAATCCTGGCCGTTTAACGATACAGTTACGGTCTGTCCGTCCTCTGCATCAGTTGATCCGGTGATTGTCAGGTCCGTATCACGCTCAGCGGCATTCAAGACGGCACCATCAGAGTATCCGTCGATGGTCAAGGTCGGGGCGGTGACATCCTTGGATACGGGTGCATTCGCCTGGTTGGCTGCGAGCCCGTCCGTATTGGATACATTTGCGGTGATGGTGAATGTGCCCCCGTCTGCCAATGCTCCAAGGTCGGCCGCTGGGATGGTCACCGACCAGCTGTTGCCGAACACTGCGCCGATGTAACTCTGGCCGTCCAGCACGACTGTTACTTGCTGGCCGTCTTCTACGTTCCCGGTAATTCCCGAAATTGTTAAATCCGAACCGACTTCTGCCGCGTTCACAGCGGACCCAACTGATAGCGGCGATATGGAAATTGCAGGGCCAGTCAGATCTACCGGAACGGAGGTCATTGCCGGAACCGAAGTGTTTCCTGCTTCATCGCTGACAACGACCCTTATCGACACAGGAGTACCTGAGGGCAGATTTGCGAGATCAGCGGATGGTATAGTGACGCTCCAACTACCGTCAGAGGCGGTTGTCAAATAGGTCTGCCCACCGAATTCGACCATAACTGTCCGGCCATCAGCTGCTGTTGTCGATCCGCTCAGCTCCATATCGTTCTGAACGTCGACCAATTCGATTTTGTCGACGGGGAGAGGGTCCAAGGTAACGGTCGGTGCCGTAAAGTCTGTCTCAATGCTGTCACTGATCTGTGCTGCCGGGTTTCCCGCCATATCTGAAACATCTGCGGTCAACACGATGGTTTCGCCATCCGGCAACGCGGCAAGATCGCTGGCAGGAACAGTGACGGCCCATTGACCGTCGGTCACAGTGCTAGAGTATGTTCCGCCGTTCAGAGTAACCGTCACGGTCTGACCGTTTTCCGCGTTTGTCGTCCCGGAGACG
Organism: Ruegeria sp. YTSC230; assembly: GCF_059609665.1. Lineage (NCBI taxonomy): Bacteria > Pseudomonadati > Pseudomonadota > Alphaproteobacteria > Rhodobacterales > Roseobacteraceae > Ruegeria > Ruegeria sp. YTSC230. The sequence continues at coordinate 79,714 of NZ_JBXWMC010000005.1, forward strand.
GTCAGATCCGTTGCACTTTCCGCCGCATTTATGACCGCACCGTCCGACAATCCGGAAATTGTCAGAGTAGGGGGTACTGTATCGATGTTGTAAGATACGGTTTCTACCGAAAGTTCTCGCCCGCCGCTGTCCAAGTGACGAACCGTGACGTTCTGAACGCCTTGTGGCAGACTGGCCGCTTCAACAGCTGTCAGCGAAATGCTCCAACTTCCATCGGGATTGAGTGGCACGGACTTGACCAAAGACCCGATCCTAAGTTCCACTGTTTCGGTTCCATCCGGAACCCTGATATTCGCCTCTGTACTGCTGAGCGCTGTGGATTGTGCCTGCGCGAGGTTCAAAACCTGAGGCGGAGCAGGCGGCGCGGGTTGAAAATCACCATCGTCTCCACCACCGCCGCCGCCGGCCCCCGCAGCGGCGGCCCCCGCCAGGCCCAATCCGCCCAATGCAGCCCCGACGCCACTGATGCCGCCGCCCGCCGCAGCGGCACCACCTGCTTCGGCAGCCAGACTGAATTGCGCAATTTCACTCACGGCATTTTCGGCGATCATGATCGCGCCACTGTCCAGAACCTGAACGTTTTCCGCAGCGACAATCATTGTACTGCCATCTATCATCTTCAGCAGAACATCCCCGTTTTTCAGGAGCTTCACTGACTGAACGCCGGGAATCGTTTCTGCAAACTGATAGGCATAAAGCTCTTCTATCGTTGCCTGCGCCAAGGCGGGTAGCGCCATGAGAGTCGAGCCAAGCCCCCCAGCGATACCGCGTCCAACCCAGCGTCGCATCTTGCCATCAATCCACCGGCGAATGTGGTCCTTGCGACCATTGTCTGATCCGGGGTCTGCAGTTTTGGCCTTGGGATCATGTTCTTTGGTCATCTTACCCTCACATGTGATGTCTGTGTCCGCCTGGATGGGCCAGGTTTTGTTCATCAGTCTTTCGCGTTTGTGACTCATGCGGTCGGACCAGGAAAAATTGTGTTAAACTCAAACCGAACTCCTCATTTTCACCACAATTCCGCTTTGGTATCGGGCCGGGCATCGGATCATCCTGCAGTCATTGCCAAGTTTGGCGTGGGGTGATGTAGTATGATGCTTCAGTTCGAAAGCGTGGTTGCAACAGGGAGCGCAGCGCTCGATTCAGGTATCCGTGATACGGCTTTAAAAACGCTTAACGGGGCCACGTATCTGTACAGTTTGACCGGCCCCGGAGGCGGTGTTGCGGTCTGGAAGCTTGTTGATGGCGCTGTGCCGCAACTGGTCGATACCGAGTATTTCAGTGGTTCGATCACGTTTCAGGTGGGCAGCATCGGAACACCGGTCTCATTTGGTGGTGGTAATCAGCTCGTTTTGGATATCGACACTGCAAATGGGCTTGTGGGATATGATTTGAACGCGGATGGGACCGTTGGATCCTTGCGGGAAACCGGGACATTGACTGGCGGCGGTGACATTTCAGCCCTGGTGAAACTGTCGACCGGGTCCGGCGATCTGCTGATGATGGCGCATGAAGATACCGGGCGGATTGTCACCTATACCGTGAACGGGGACGGCACGTTGACGTCCTCGGGCGTGATCGTGGCACGATCTGATTCGATGCAGTCATTGAGCATTGGCGCAGACAACTTTGTTATTGCGGCCGACGGGGCCAGCAACACTGTCTCGACCTACAGGGTTGATGGGGGAACTGCAGCCATAGCAGTGGTAGACAACAGCGAGGTCCTGACGACTTTGGGAATTGCTGCGCCCACGGCGGTCGAAGTGATACAGGCATATGGCAAGTCCTGGGTGGTGGTCGCGGGGGCTGAAAGCAACTCTCTCAGTGTGATGGAATTGGCCGCCGATGGCCGTCTAATCCCAACCGATCATGTGCTGGATTCGCTGCACACACGGTTCGAGTCGGTTCAGGATCTTTCAGTGGTTGAGGTCAATGGGCATGTGTTTGTTGTCGCGGGCGGTGGCGATGATGGAATAACCTTGTTCGCCATGACGCCCGGCGGACAATTGGTGCATTTGGACAGTTTTGCCGATACGCTCCAAAGCGGTGTGCAGAATGTGGAGTCGTTCGGCGTCGCGCGGGTCGGTGATGAGTTGCAGATTCTGGTCGCGTCGCAACAGGATGCGGGGCTGACCCAACTTACGGTGGATGTCGCGGATCTGGGCGTCGTGCGTAGTGGCCTGGAAACCGTTAACGGGACCGTCGGTAACGATATACTCAGCGGCAATATCCTTCCGACGACCCTTATTGGTGGGGCCGGGGATGACATATTGATTGCGGGTTCGGCCGCGACCACAATGACGGGCGGGTCCGGTGCCGACATCTTTGTCATGCAATACGGAGCGGAAACCACCACAATCACGGACTTTCAGGCCGGTATCGACCGGTTGGACACATTCGACTATCCGCTGCTCAGAACGCCCGGACAGTTGACTTTTACCGTGACGGCACAAGGCGCTCGAATTGAATACTTCAATGAGACAATATTCGTGAACTCCGCCTCTGGTGGTCCGCTGACCAGCGCTCAGGTGTTTGGCGCGGGTTTTGGCGGCCCCGATCACATTCCCGTCGATTTCGGCGATTTCGGGGGGCTCGATCCGGGCAGTTCCGATGGGGTTTTGGGGGATGTTTCAATTAACTCAGAAACCGCCAACCCCAGCCTCAGCGACGCAGAAATCAGCTTCACCCCAAATGGCGGAGCTACAATCACTGTACGTGCAGACAGCAATGGACGGTTCGATTTGAATTTACCGTCCGGCACTTTTGAGGGCGAGTTTGACGTCATCAAGACCTATTCCACTGCGAGCAAGGACATCAACGCATTGGACGCGCTGCAGGTTTTGCGAATTTCGGTCGGACTGGACCCGACATGGGGACCGGCCTCGCCGGAGAATTTGATAGCGGCAGATTTCAACCGGGATGGTTCGGTGAATGCGCTCGATGCATTGTCGATTCTGCAAGTAGCAGTCGGACAGCCGACAGCCGTTCCCCCGGGATGGGTTTTCATCGACAGTGACGCGGACCTTTCAGGGATCACGCGCACCGATGTTTCTTATGATACCGGGGCCAATGTAGTGGCTGTGGATGGCTTGATTGCTACCGACATGACCTCGATCCTGCTGGGCAACCTCGAAGCGCCTTAGTGCGGCCGGGCGGTCACTCTCGGAACGCCCGGTTGAAGTAATCTGCCAACGGTTTCACCAGATAGGACAGGGGCGTACGTTCATCCGTCTTGATCAATGTTTCCACTGGCATGCCGGGCAGCAATTCCTGCCCGTTCAGACGATCGACTTGCCCGTCCTGTGGTACGACCTCGGCGCGATAGAATGTCTGGCCAGTGTTTTCGTCTGTAAATGTATCTGCCGAGACATTGATCACCTGTCCGTCAATTTCAGGCGTTTCACGTTGATTGAACGCGGGAAACCGCAACAAAACCGGCTGGCCAACATGCAACTGGTCTACGTGAATTGCATCGACGCGTGCGGCCACGACCAGGGGCGTATCCTGCGGCACCAGATACATCATCGGTTCCGCAGGTTGGATCACAGACTGCAGGGCAAAAACCTGGCTGCCGTATACCGTTCCTGAAACAGGGGCGCGGATATCCAGTCGTGACAAACGAGTGTCCAGCGACAGGCGGCGCTCGGCCAGTTCTGAAATCTGGGATTGAATATCTCGCAGTGTCGAGATGGCTTCTTCTCGCCGTGTCGCCTCAAGCTCAAGGATTGCAATTTCGGTCGCAGATATCTCGCCTCTCAGGCGCGCAGCGGCAGCTTCCAACCGGCCGATATCACCGGTAAGGCTGGCTTCTTCGCGCTGAAGGGCGGAAACACGGCTGGCCTGAGTGAGGCCGCGCTGAAGCAAGCTTTGTTGATCATCAAGCTCGGCCTGAATCAATTCGACCTGACGCCGCAGTGAAACAAGCTGCGCTTCGGTACCGCCGATTTCGCTTTCGATTTGAACGGTCTGTTTGCTCAATTGCTCTGTTTGCTGGTTCAGTGTGTTCAAGCGCGCCTCGAACAGGCGTTGCTGACCTGCGATCAGATCAGGGTCAATATTTTCCTGTTGCAGAATCTCGGCCAGCCGGGCGGCCAGAGCTTCGGCATTTGTGCCATCGCGCTCGACTTCCAAACGGGCCCGGCGGGCCAATAGTTCGAACAGCTGGGCTTCGACAATGGTTTTCTCAGACGACAGAAAAGTGTCGTCCAGTCGCAACAGCAATTCGCCACTGTCCACGGCATTGCCATCGCGCACATAGATCTCACCAACAACGCCGCCGTCGGGGTGTTCAATAACCTGACGGTTGCTTTCGACCTCGATAATGCCTTGCGAGATGATAGCCCCGGCCAATCGCGTGTTGACGGCCCAAACACCCAAGCCGCCAACAAGGATGCCAAGGGCTGCAAAACCAACCAGGGCAGGGATCGTAATGCGCCACACCGGCCGCGGATTATTTGTTTTGTCCTGCATCAGTTGCCTGCCTTGCTGAGGTTGCGCTGGATCGATCCGGCGTTTTGTACGACTGCGCCCAGAACTTCATCCCGTGGACCAGATTTGACAACCTGTCCGCGCTCGACCACCGCAAGATCATCACATTCCGAGATCGCCTGCGGACGGTGCGTCATAATGATTGCGGACTTTCCTGCGGCCTTGAGTTCGCGAACGGCGGCGTTCAGCGCCTCGGTCCCATCGGCATCCAGCGCCGAGTTCGGTTCGTCAAGGATCAGCAACACGGGGTCTCCGTACAGCGCGCGCGACAATGCGATCCGCTGTTTTTGACCACCCGACAGCTGACTGTCATTGCCTTCCAGAATGGTGTCGTAGCCTTTTTCCAGCGTCAGAATCAGCTCATGCGCATTGGCCTTCTTGGCAGCTGCTACAACGGCTTCAGGGTTTGGGTCTTCGGACATGCGTGCGATGTTTTCGGCAACAGTTCCGTTGAACAACGTAACTTCTTGCGGAAGGTACCCGATATGCTGACCCAGATCAGTCGGGTCGTATTGATCCAGCGTTGCACCGCCCAACCGGATCTCGCCCGCGGCAGGATGCCAAATACCCAAAAGCGCCTTGGCCAAGGTGGATTTTCCGGACCCGCTTTTACCGATGACGCCAAGCGCCCGCCCGGGCTCGAGGTTCAACGACACGTTACGCAGGGTTGGCGTATCCGCGCCGGGTGGGATGACCGTCAGACCTTTGGCCGTTAGCCGCGCCTGGGGCACAGGCAGCTTGGTGCGCTGTGCTTCGGGCGGCGTGGCATCCAGAAACCGGCTCAACGAGGTCCACGCAGTTCGGGCACGTTCAACGACAGCCCATTGCCCAACGACCTGTTCAACGGGAGCCAAAGCGCGGCCCAATAGGATTGATCCCGCGATCATCGCGCCGGGGGTCAGTTCGTTACGAAGAACCAGCAATGCCCCAAGTGCCAGCATTGCAGATTGCAAAAACAGCCGCAGCGATTTGGTCACGGACGAAAAACTGCCGGTCCAGTCACTGGCAGCGATTGTCTGCTGCAGGGCGTTTGAGCGTTGTCGCTGCCATCTACGCGTGATGTCCTGTTGCATGCCTTGCGAGCGGACGATTTCGGCGGCTTGCCGGGCATGTTCCGAAAAGCTGTTGGCTTTTGCGGACGCGGATTGAGCCAGAGCAACTTTGCGACGGGTCAGTATCTGGTTCAACAACGCGATCACAACCAAAAGCGAACCGCCACCAACGGCCAGCCAGCCCAGAAGGGGATGGAATAGAAAGATCGCCGCAATGAAGATCGGCGTCCAGGGGATATCCATCACAGCCAACAGAACCGGAGAGGAACACAGGTTTTGGATGGATTCCAGATCGCGCAATGCGGTTGCTGGCGCTGCCCGGGCGCGTGGGTGCAGCGATCGGCGTAGGGTCGCGTCAAACACGCGTTCGTCCAATTGCGATTGAAAACGCGCGCCAAAACGCGCCACGATCCGACCCCGCGCAAAATCGAGCATGGCCATAAGGCCGTACAATAAAGCGACCAGCAGGAAGAGTGCCGCCAAGGTCTCGACCGCTCGGGATCCAAGGACGCGGTCATAGACCTGCAACATGAACAAGGGTCCGGTCAGCATCAGCAAGTTGACAAAAATACTGAACAGAAACGCCAGCGCCAGGAATGTGATCCCCTGGTTGCGCGCTGATTGCATTTCATGTCTTGGCTGGGTGGCCCTGCGGTTCTCAATATTCACGAACGAAGCTTCTCGTTTTTGTTGCTCGGGTTTCGAATGGGCTAGCATTCGCGCGCATCCTAGACTGATGTCTCAACAGTGGAAATGCATGCCGTCGCGGATTGTCCATATGCCGCCGACCGAGTTCGTAATCGACGTATTGAATATAGCGCATTGGCATCAAACTCGCCTGTTGATTGAAACGGTATTCTCTTGATCTTCACGTAGCGCAATCGAGGCAGAGTCCACATGGCAAACATCTCAAGCCCTGCGAACCGCGCGCTTGTCATCGTCGCGTTTGATGACGTCGATGCGGTGATACCGCAATGGTTTCAACAAGCTGGACAACTGAACTGCACCTGATCGGGAAAACGGACAATGTTCTGCGTCACGGGACGCACGACGGTGCCAAATTGGGTGCGCTGAACACAGGGGTGGTACTTCGGTCGAAAATGTGGACAAGGCGATCAGGGCGGGGCGTGAAGGGGCCGAAACTATAGTGCAACATTGGGGAGGGCGGGGCTGGCGTCAGGCTATTTGCGATCCTTTGCCCAAACCTTCGACGGATCGTGGGATGACTTGGGCAAAGTTCACCTGACCGATGATGTAACCGGGCAACTGGATTACAGTTTTGAAGCCGAAGAGTGTGTTCGCCAGCCCGTCAGCGGTTTTCGCCCAATACCTTGATCGCCCCCAGAAGACGGGCGATTTCCTGCTCCGTGTTGTAGTGACAGAAGGAAATGCGAATGCAATCTGACAGGTCCAACGGCGTAAGAACGTTGCCGGAATAGTGATCGGCCTTTCGCGTATGGGTCCGAATGCCCTGTTGATTCAATACCTCGACTACGTCTTCGGATGCATACCCCTCGACCACGATTGACACCAGTCCTTCGCGTGCCGGGTTATCGGCGCCCGCCAAAATGGTCACGTGGTCCATATCACGCAGTCCTGGCAGATTGCCTGTGCCGTTGATTGCAGTATTGGTCAGGTGTGTTTCATAGGCGTGAATGGCGCGACCTGCAGCCTCGATCCGCTTGCGCGGTTCGGTCTCATCCGAGACTTCGCTACCGAGCCAGTCAAAATATGCCACTACGTCCGAAACAGTTGCGTAAGATCCCGCGTCACGGGTCCCGAACTCCCACCCGGTTGCGGGTGCGTCGATCAACATGTCATGCGGCAAAGCGCTGAGTTTGTCAGAAACCCAGGCGATGCCATATCCGTGACGCGAAAACACTTTATAGGGCGAGATCGCGTAGCCATCGACATTATAGCCATCCAGATCCAGTTGCCCGTGGGCAGCATGCTGAATGCCGTCGACGATGATCAAACAATCCGGTGCCACAAAACGGATCGCCGCGGAAATTGCAGCTACGTCCATACCCATGCCTGTCACGGGGGACGCATGCAGGATCGTTGCCACTGCGACATCTGGCGTCATCAGCGCGGTATAGTCATCGGCCGTAACCAATCCGGTGTCGTTGCCGTGGGGCACATTCACATACTCCAGCCCTGCGATTTCAGCCCAGCGGCGTGCTGCGCTTCGGGTGGCCGGGTGCTCGATGGATGACCCTATCACTTTTGACCCTTTGGGGGCGACCAGGCACGCGGTGCGGATCATGCGAAATAGCAGCTCGGTTCCGCTTTCACCTGCGAAGAACTGCCCGGAAGATGCGTTCATGAACACGGCCAGGTCGTCCTTTGCCTTGTTAATAACGCCTTGGGTTCCCTGACCTGCCGGATTCATGCGCCCGGGATTGTCTGGGATTGCTGCATAAAAAGCCGAGGTTTCAGCGACGGATTTCAATGTCAGTGCTCCGCCCGCATTCTCGAAAAAGATGCGTTCGCCCTGAAACGGGCAAGTGCCGACATGGGCGAACCGGTCGCGGATGGCGTCGATGAGGGCAGGGTTGTCTTGGATCATAGATTTGTCCTGTGCATAGTCAGAGCGCGGTTCACGATCGTGCGGCGGAGCTTGGCCGCCGCGATAAGGCTTTGTTCGGAAAACCGTCGACAGAGTCATCGAAAATTCCGCGAACTGATTTGATCAGGCCGCATGCTGCCATCCTGTCAAGCGACAACGCGATATGATTGCGCTGCACCGTCGTTTTTTGTCGTTATCGAACTATTCTTTCATAAAAATTTTTGCGCTTATTACCGGGAGATCCAGATGAGAATGGCATCTTCTGTTGGCTCGTGTGTGTGGTGAAACAGGCGATATGTATCGTGAACGGTTTCATATCCTCGACAAAGGTTTTTGTCAGCTTTAGCATACTTACCGCAGGGTGTTTTTCACGATGATCGGGCACTATCCTGCCGTTGGGTGATACGCTGGTTTTCTAAAAATATATTATATAATCAACAAGTTGATCAGAGTTTATCTATTTACTAAAAATTTAGTTTGACAGGTGCGCAGAAAATCGCTGATGCTGTCTGCTATCCGGTTTGCGCCGGAAAACCATAATTTTTTGGGAGGAAAGAGATGCGGAGACATCTACTTTCCGCAGTGGCGGCTGTTGCCGTCATTGCGGGGCACGGTCCCGTTTGGGCCGACGAAGCCGCAGCACAACGTTGGATCGACGATGAATTCCAGCCATCGACCTTGTCGAAAGACGAACAGATGTCGGAAATGCAGTGGTTCATCGAAGCTGCACAGCCTTATGCTGGCATGGAAATCAACGTCCTGTCCGAGGGTATCCCGACACATTCCTATGAATCCGAGGTCCTGACCAAGGCGTTCGAGGAAATCACCGGCATTAAGGTTAATCACCAGATCCTTGGTGAGGGCGAAGTGGTTCAGGCGGTTCAGACCCAGTTGCAGACAGGCCGGAACCTGTACGACGGTTATGTCAACGACAGTGACCTGATCGGCACGCATTCGCGTTTGCAGCTGGCCTATCCGCTGACCGACATGATGGGTGGCGACTGGGCCGGTACGACCTCACCGACGCTGGATCTGGATGACTTCATGGGCATTCAGTTCACCACCGGTCCGGACGGCAAGCTGTATCAGCTGCCGGATCAGCAGTTCGCGAACCTCTACTGGTTCCGCAAGGATTGGTTCGATGATGAGGCCAACAAAGCCGCGTTCAAAGAGAAGTATGGCTATGACCTGGGCGTTCCGGTCAACTGGTCAGCTTACGAGGACATCGCAGATTTCTTCACCAACGACGTAAAAGAAGTCGACGGCACCACGATCTACGGTCACATGGATTACGGCAAGCGTGCGCCCGACCTGGGCTGGCGTATGACTGATGCATGGCTGTCGATGGCTGGTGCAGGTGATAAAGGCGAGCCAAACGGTATCCCCGTCGACGAATGGGGCATCCGCATGGAAGCGGGCACCTGTAACCCTGTTGGCGCTTCGGTGTCGCGCGGTGGTGCTGCAAACGGTCCGGCCGCGGTCTACGCAATCCGCAAATGGGATGAATGGCTGCGGAACTATGCGCCTCCGGGGGCTGCGTCTTATGACTTCTATCAGTCGCTGCCGGCGCTCAGCCAAGGCAACGTGGCCCAGCAGATCTTCTGGTACACAGCCTTTACCGCCGACATGGTGAAGCCGAAGTCCGAAGGCAACAACACCGTGGATGACGAAGGTACGCCGCTGTGGCGGATGGCGCCAAGCCCGCACGGCCCCTACTGGGAAGACGGTCAGAAGGTTGGTTATCAGGACGTGGGTTCCTGGACCTTCTTGAAGTCGACCCCTGCGGATCGTGCTCAGGCGGCTTGGCTCTATGCCCAGTTCGTGACGTCCAAGACTGTCGATGTGAAGAAGTCCCATGTGGGTCTGACCTTCATCCGCGACAGCTCGGTCAACCACGAGTCGTTCACCGAACGCGCACCCAAGCTGGGTGGTCTGGTCGAGTTCTACCGCTCGCCTGACCGTGTGGCATGGTCGCCGACCGGCATCAACGTGCCGGACTATCCGAAGCTGGCCCAGATCTGGTGGCAGCAGATCGGTGACGTGAACTCGGGTGCCTTCACCCCGCAAGAGGCGATGGACCGTCTGGCCGAAGAGATGGACATCACCATGGCCCGCATGCAGGCCGCGGATGAAAGCGCCGGTGTCTACGGTGGTTGTGGTCCCCGCTTGAACGAACCGCAGGATGCGTCGTTCTGGTTGGAAAAAGCAGGCTCGCCCAAAGCCAAGCTTGAGAACGAAAAGCCGCAGGGTCAAACCGTCAACTACGACGAACTGGTTCAACGCTGGCAGTCTCAGTAAGCCATTGAAACCCGGGGATGCCGTTTCAGGCATCCCCACCTCAAGACCAGTGCGACGCACTGAAGAACCGGAACCCACGGACATGATCGAACTACAAGATGCCACCAAACGCGTTGGCAACGTTATCCATATCAAGCCCACGACCCTGACGCTGCAAACCGGCCATTTCAATGTGCTGCTGGGCGCGACAGGATCGGGCAAAACCTCTCTGATCAAGATGATGGCCGGGCTGGACCCGATCGCCTCGGGCAAGGTGTTGATGGACGGGCAGGACGTCACAAGGCTGAACACGCAAAAGCGACAGATCAGCCTCGTGCACCAGTTCTTCGTGAACTATCCGCATATGACTGTCTTTGACAACATCGCCTCGCCTTTGCGTGTGGCTGGAATGGCGAAATCCGAGATTGAAGGACGCGTGGAAGAGGCCGCCGACTTGCTGCAGCTGCGCCCGATGTTGCATCGCCGACCGCATGAGCTGTCAGGCGGCCAACAACAACGTACCGCGTTGGCCCGAGCCATCGCAAAAGAAAGCAGAGCCGTGTTCCTCGATGAACCGTTGGCCAACCTGGATTACAAGCTGCGCGAAGAACTGCGCGAGCAGCTACCCGACCTGTTTGCCGGTCGTGGGGCGGTGGTGGTTTACGCCACCTCGGAACCCGAAGAGGCGCTGCTTTTGGGTGGATATACCGCCCTTATGGAAGACGGTCGCGTTACGCAATTCGGCCCGACTGCTGATATCTATCGCAACCCTGAGAATATTGCCGCTGCGCGCGTGTTCTCAGACCCGCCGATCAATGTGGCCCGTGTCACCGTGTCAGCTACGCAGGCACAGCTTGCAGGCGGCGGCTGGGCGGTTTCGGATTTGGCGGACGGCGAGTACATGGTTGCAGTACGACCGCACCGAGTGACTCCCACCCGCACCTCGGATGCCGATGTGGAACTGACAGGTCGTGTGATTGTCACAGAGCTATCGGGTTCCGATTCCAGCGCGCATTTCCAGCACGGGGATGATGCTTGGGTCTCTTTGGCGGCTGGCGTGCACCCTTATCGGGTGGGCGAAGATCACCGATTTTATATGAACCCGGCCCATTGCCGGTATTTCGGCCAAGACGGCAAAAGGGTGGCCTGACATGGCACAGATCAAGCTTTCAAACCTCAAACACAGCTACATGCCGACGCCGGCAGGTCCGGAAGACTATGCGCTGAAGGAAATCGACGTGACATGGCGCGATGGTGGGGCATATGCACTGCTGGGACCGTCGGGTTGCGGCAAGTCCACGTTGTTGAACATCATCTCGGGCTTGTTGATGCCGTCCGAGGGCCAGATCCTGTTCGATGATCGCGACGTGACAGCTCTGCCGCCTGACCAGCGTAATATCGCGCAAGTATTCCAGTTCCCGGTGATCTACGATACGATGACAGTAGGCGAGAACCTGGCGTTTCCGCTCAAAAACCGAGGAGTTGATACGGCGACGATCAAACGTCGCGTCGATGAGATTGCCGAGATGCTGGATGTCACTGAGTTGCTCAAGACCCGAGCGTCAGGACTCAGCCCAGACAATAAGCAGAAAATTTCGATGGGCAGAGGTCTGGTCCGCGACGACGTGAATGCGGTTATGTTCGACGAGCCGCTGACTGTGATCGATCCCCACCTGAAATGGAAGCTGCGGTCCAAGCTGAAAGAACTGCATCAGCGCGTGCGGGCCACCATGATCTATGTGACCCACGATCAGACCGAGGCGCTGACCTTCGCAGACGAGGTGGTCGTGATGCAGGACGGCGAAGTGGTTCAAATTGGCACGCCTGTTGAGCTGTTCGAGCGGCCTCAGCACACTTTTGTTGGCCACTTCATTGGCTCACCTGGCATGAACGTCTTGCCTTGCGAGGCTAGGGGCGACCGCGCCGTTTTCGAAGGCCACGAAGTGATGTTGGAAGGTCCGACCCATGGTGACGGCGGTCGCACCGATCTGGGCATCCGCCCCGAATATGTTGGGTTCGGTGACACCGGTATCCCGGCTCATGTGACAAAGGTTTCGGATATTGGCCGTCACTACGTAGTAAGCGCCATGGTAGGTAACACGGCCCTGAAAGCAGTAACTGAACACAGTGTTCCGGAACCGGGATCACAAGTCTTCCTGCAATTCAAACCTGAACAATCGCGCGTCTACCGCGACGGCTGGATCGTAAGCAAGGAGCGGGCACAATGAGAACAGAAAACCAAAAAGCGTGGTTCTTTGTCCTACCAGTTCTGGCCCTGGTCGCGTTCAATGCACTGGTGCCGATGATGACGGTGGTCAACTATTCGGTGCAGGAAACCTTCGGCAACAACCAGTTCTTCTGGGAAGGGCTGGGTTGGTTCGAACAAATCCTGCGGTCAGACCGGTTCCAGGCCGCACTTGGACGGCAGTTCCTGTTCACTTTCCTGATCCTGCTGATTGAGGTGCCCCTGGGCATCATCGTGGCCCTTTCGATGCCGCGCAAAGGGTTCTGGGTTCCTGTCTGTCTGGTTCTTATGGCTCTGCCGATGCTGATCCCGTGGAATGTAGTCGGGTCGATGTGGAATATCTTTACCCTGCCCAAGATCGGCTTGCTGGGCTATTTCCTGAATGACGTTCTGGGCATCAACTATGACATGACGCAGCAGCCGCTGTCGGCGTGGATCACAGTCGTCATCATGGATGTCTGGCACTGGACCTCATTGGTCGTACTGCTTTGCTATGCTGGCCTCGTGTCGATCCCGGACGCCTATTATCAGGCCGCCAAGATTGACGGCGCCAGCCCGTGGTCGGTGTTCCGCTATATTCAGCTGCCCAAGATGAAGACGGTTCTGACCATCGCCGTGCTGCTACGATTCATGGACAGTTTCAACATCTATACCGAACCCTTCGTTCTGACCGGAGGCGGCCCCGGCAATTCAACCACTTTGCTGTCGATCGACCTTGTGAAGATCGCTTTGGGACAGTTCGACCTTGGCCCTGCGGCGGCGATGAGCCTGATCTACTTCGCAATCACGCTGCTGGTGTCTTGGGTATTCTACACTCTGATGACAAAGGATGACGCGCAATGAAGAAGCGGTCCCTTATTCCGATCCTCTATATCGCGTTCCTCATGCTGCCGATCTATTGGCTGGTGGCGATGTCCTTCAAGACGACAAACGAGATCCTGTCGGGCTTTTCCCTGTTTCCCCAAACCTTTACGCTGGAAAACTATATCACCATCTTCACGGACCCGACGTGGTACTGGGGCTACATCAATTCCATCGCCTATGTGACTATCAATACGGTGCTTTCTGTCTGTGTGGCCTTGCCCGCCGCCTATGCGTTCTCGCGTTATCGGTTCCTTGGCGACAAACAGTTGTTCTTCTGGTTGCTGACCAACCGGATGGCCCCGGCTGCGGTCTTCGCGCTGCCCTTCTTCCAGCTATATTCGTCCATCGGTCTGTTCGACACATATCTGGCCGTGGCACTTGCCCATACACTGTTCAACGTGCCGTTGGCTGTTTGGATTCTGGAAGGTTTCATGCGCGGCATTCCCAAAGAACTGGATGAGACCGCCTATGTGGATGGCTATTCGTTCCCACGTTTCTTCGTGACGATTTTCCTGCCGAACATCAAAGCGGGTGTTGGTGTCGCGGCCTTCTTCTGCTTCATGTTTTCGTGGGTCGAGATGCTGTTGGCCAAGACCCTCACTGCGGTAGAGGCTAAACCCATCGCGGCCGTGATGACGCGTACTGCCTCCAGCGCCGGGTACGAGCTGGGCCTGCTGGCCGCTGCCGGAACCCTGACCATCATCCCCGGAGCCATCGTCATTTGGTTTGTCCGCAACTACATCGCGCGCGGTTTCGCGATGGGTCGTGTGTGAGGTTCGATATGCGTAAACTTCTTCTCATCCTCCCCTTCCTACCCACGACGGCCTTGGCTCAGGCTCAGACCGGATGGGGCAACGTTGGCCAACAAGAGGAAAAGGGATTTTCCTGGACCGACCCTTTGTGGCCCGATTTCTGGATGGCCTGGACGCCTGCGACACTTGCAGTTTTCGTTGGGATATTCTCAGCCATCGCGCTGATTGGCGTTCTAGAAGGCTTCAAATATCGCGACGGGATTGAACGGCGCGGCGTATTGGGTCTGACCACCACGCTCGGCGATCGTCTCTTCATCACGCTTCTCGGGGCTGCCTACATCTTTCTGGCCTGGCTCGGATTGGTTGGGCAACCGGTTTGGACGCCGCTGTTTTTGTCCATCGGTTGGGGCATCTTCGTCTTCTGGAAAGTTTAGGCTTTGCGAAACAGTGAAAGGATGCTTGTCTGTCAGGCATACTAAAAAATGGCGACACCGAGACTGATGCGAAAGAAAAAAACTACAAACTTGCTGACCGAAGTGGAACTTGAGTTCATGAATGAACTCTGGGCGCTGGGTCAGGGCTCAGTCCGAGATGTTCTTGATCGTTTGGCGCCAGATCGAAATCTGGCCTACACATCCGGCGCAACAATTTTGCGCATTCTCGATGAAAAGGGATTTGTAGAAAGCGAAAAGAACGGCAAATCGTTGATTTATAGGCCACTTCTGGAAAAAGACAGGTATCAGTCGCGTTCGCTGCAAAATCTCTCCCGAACGTTATTCGACGACACCCCCGCAACTTTGGTTGCAAGGTTGGTCGACGATGCGGGGCTGACAGAAGATGATCTGGAGGAAATTCGAGCACTGGTAGAGAGGAGACTGCAAAATGACGGCGGTTAAACCGGTTCTCGACGCTTTTCTCGAGTTAAATGTTGTACTTGGATTGTCGGCACTTATCTGGCTGGCGGTGCGCGTCGTGTTCGCGCGATCGTCTATGCGATATGGGTTTGTTGCACAACTTCGATCGCTCAAAGCACTTTGTATTTGTGTTGTGCTGAGCCCGGTGCTGGCAATGGGTGTCTCGGCCTTTATCGGTTTTCTGTGGCCTGGACGCGCAGTCGCACTGGGGGATCTGGCCGTGGCTGCCTACTTGCGTGGTGATATTGCCATGCCGGCTGCGCAGTTCGAAACCCTGCTAAACACGCGCGAACGTTGGCTTGATCACGTTCTTTCTGGTTCGTCTGTCCTTGTAACATGCGTTTTGATTGCATTCGCCCTGGTGTCGACTTTCTTGACAATTCGTGTGCTTCGCGATGCATGGGCAATTCGCAAAACCGTGAGATCCAGCTTTCTTTGGCGGCGGTCGTCGAAGGTAGACATTCGTTTGTCGGACCGGATAAACGTACCCTTCGCTGTGCGCGGCCTACGTCGCCGCCACGTCGTCTTACCCAGCCATTTGCTAAATACACCGCGTGAATTGCGGTTCGCTCTGGCACACGAATTTCAACACATCCGTGCCATGGATGTGGAGTGGGAGCTGGGCTTTGAGCTGATGCGCCCGCTACTGTTCTGGAACCCGGCATATCTGGTGATTAAGCACCAGTTTGACCGACTGCGCGAGTTGGCCTGTGACCAATCCGTTGTCTCGCGTAAGGGGATAGACGCCAAAGACTATACGGCCTGTTTGCTGGATTACTGTTCGCGATCTCTTACAATGAACTGCCCACGCATTCTTCATGTGGCCTTGGTGAACGGGACAAAAGCAAAGCATGTGTTGCGTTTGCGTGTGATTGCCTTGACCGAAGCGTCGACGGCAAGTCCTCCTCTGCCTGCCGTATTTCTTGGGATGACCCTAGCATTGGCAACCATTCTTGCCATCAGCTCGGCGTCAGTACGCCAAACTCAGGATTGGAGCCACGATCGCTTGATGCTGTCGACAGTTGTTAATCTGGAACGGCTTGAGGCTCGCACTCAGGGGAATTGATATGCGGTGATGCTCTCCGGCCAGGGTTGGAGAGACGGATTGCCGTTTCATGCGCACGATGTTCAGCGCCGGGAAATTTTGGCCCGAGGCTAGGGCATGTTGAGTTCCTGATTTTGCGTTAAAGCGGGGCAGGGGTGCCCGTTTTAACGCAACCAGGCAGAGCTATGTCGTTTCACCAACGTACAACCGCTTGCGCAACCGGCATGGTGTTGCCTTGCGGGCCCGAACCCAGTGCGAGTTGCACGCTTCCCAAAGAATGGACCGGAAATAAAACGAGAGTCTGACGCAAATACTCAGACTCTTGAATGATCCCCTATAGGTTGTGTATTTTTTGCCACAACGTGGCAGCCAAACGCGGGCAACCCTGCAGTCAGATTGACTGCAGAGATCAATAAAATAGAAGTGGATCAATAATTTATGGTTTGAGGCTTTGAGTTTTTTATGAGCGCTGTTTTGCCCTCTTTAGGTGTACATCTTTTAGCGGATTTCTTCGATTCAACTGAACTTTATGATCCTGCCCCAGCTGAAGAAGCTCTGACACGCGCGGCTATTGCAGCCAAAGCGCATGTCCTTGACGTCGAAACTCATGATTTCGGACAACGTGCAGGGTTTACCGGGGTGGCTTTGTTGGCTGAGTCCCATATCTCGATCCACACTTGGCCCGAGCATGGTTATGCCGCCGTTGATATCTTCATGTGCGGCGACGCCGAGCCGCAGCGCAGCCTGGATGTACTGAAATCCTATTTCCGCCCGCAGCGCATTGAGGTGCAATCCATCAAACGGGGCCTGATCGGACAAAACGTGCCGCGGCTGGCTATCGCCGGCAGTTGAAGGGCGAATGAGAGAGCTGCGCAGATGCCCGGTCACGATATCTCTAATCCTGTGCGCGATTTGCGTCTACGTGCTGTTCGGTCCGGTGCGTTATTCGGGGCCTGTGCAAAGCTTGCCCGACCATCTGTTGTTCGTGATCCGGCATGGCGATCTGAGCCATCTGACACTCAACTGTGTGATGATTTTCATCGGCGGCTGTCTGACCGAACCTCGCTTGGGCAGTACCGGAACCGCAGGCCTTGTGATCCTGAGCGTCGTTGCCGGCACAGTGGCAGAGTTCGTTCTGGTCGGACCGGGGTTCGTAGGGTTATCAAGCGTTTCCTATGCCCTTGTTGCCTTTGGTCTTGTAGCAGCGGGACCGCCAAGCCAACGTGTTTGGGCGCTTGCGCTGATATGCATTCTGCTCGTCGCCGAGTTTTTGTACCTGCGGTCTCAGATCGCGGTTTTCACCCATATTACATCCGCGTTGGTCGGGGGAGGTCTTGCCTTGTTTAATGCGTTGTTCGGCTCGAAGGGGCCGACCCTCACGCCTATGGAATGGCGGCATGTATCGCCTGCCATTCAGATCATCGCCCAGACCGATGAAGATGACGCGGCCGAGGCTGAAGACAAATTTGTTAACGAGGGCACCCAAAACATGTTTGTCCTGCAAGATCGGGGCAACGTGCTCGGTCTGATCGGCTACAGTATTGACGAAGATGTACCTGATGTTGCGTGGCTGTCCTGGACCTACCTGGATCAGGCCCAAACCGGCAAAGGGTTGGGCGGGCAGATGTTGAACGACATGCTGGGTAAGCTTGCGCAGCTACAGATCCGCAAGATTTTCATCGAAACCAGTGACTACGAAGAGTTCGGCAAGAAAATCTATGCCGCCGCGCATAAGCTGTATGAAGAATTCGGGGCAGCGGTCGAGTTGACCGTTCCTGGGTATCACAGCCCGCGAGAGGCGAAAATCATCTATGGATTGGATAATCCGGATGCGCCCGAACTACCGCCTGCCCATCCTGCCTCAACCACAGGTCTGTCTGTCGTTGACCTGCAAAAGGCCGCGGAAACCAACGATGTAGCGGGACTACGCTGGAGCGAGTCCGGTACCGGGTTGAACGGGCTGGATCAGCAGCTTTCGCTGGCTCGCACGCAGAAATATCGCATGGCCATTCTTACTGTCCCCTCTGATCTGTCCGACGCACATGCAGCCGAATTACAGGGGCAGGGGATGAAGAAATGCGGTGCGCTCAAAGAATTCTACGGCAAGGACCTGCACCAGGATTGGTGGTCCTATGACCTTGATGAAACCTGAAAACACAGTCTTAACTCGATAGGAGAAATTATGTTTGGAAATCTAAAAACAATCGTCATTTTGGGCGTTGTGGGCTTCATAGGGTATTCGGTGTTCCTGGCCCCGAAGTCCGAACAGACCGCCGATCTTGGGCAGGTTCTGGACCGGACCGAATTTGCGATCAACGAGTATCAGGAATATCTGACAGCTAACAGCATCGCCGAAGCCTCGGACGATCAAGTGGAAGAGTTCACGGAGTATCTCACCCAGATCATGAACTCGGAACCGCGCTTTTATGACGAGCCGCTGGGTCTTGAAATTCTATCCGACGCCAAGTTCTCGGGTTATGCAGACGCTAATGCAAACGGCGCACGAGACTCGGATGAAGGTGAGATTTTTACCATCGAGATTGACGAGGCCAACAGACGCCTGATCGCCACTGACACTACTGGTGAGTCCGCTGGCCTGCGTTTCTCGGGCGCCGGCTTCCTGGCCGGTGCGCTGATTGGCAACCTGCTCAGCCGACAGCGTTCGGCCGGTATCAGCGCCTCAAGCTTCAACAACCGGAACGTGACGCCGCGCGCCAGCTATTCAGCTCCGCGCAGCGCTCGCGCTGGTGGTCTGCGCGCCGGTAAATAAGGCACCGCGTCCGCAACATACTCCACTCTGGCCCGGCGCTAATCGCGTCGGGCTTTCCAGTTATTCGGAATTCAATATGACCGACACTCTGACACCGCGTTACACAGAGCTGCCACGCCGGCAGGCGATGGTTCTGCTTGGCGCGATCCTTGTTGTTGCCCTGTGCGGCATTGTCTACGAACTGATCATTGGAACGGTGTCCAGCTACCTGCTGGGCAACTCGGTCTATCAGTTTTCACTGACCATCGGGTTTTTCATGTTTGCTATGGGGGTCGGGTCATATGTCTCACGCTTTTTCCACGGCAACCTGATCCAAACGTTTATCTGGGTTGAACTGATTCTGGCCTTGGTCGGCGGCCTGTGCAGCGTGTCATTGTTCATGCTCTTTCCCTATGCGCCGTGGTTCTACACGGTGGGAATGTTTACCTTTATCTCGACCATCGGGTTTCTCGTCGGTTTGGAAATTCCGCTTTTGATGCGGGTCTTGTCCGAAAGCAGTACCGCGCGGGAATCCATCGCCGACGTGCTATCACTTGACTATATCGGAGCACTTTTCGGATCTGTTTTGTTTCCAATCCTGTTGCTTCCATCGCTTGGACTGATTTCATCCTCATTCGCCATTGGCCTGACCAATGCCATGGTCGCTTTGCTGAGCGTCCTTTGCCTACGCGACCAGTTGGATTCACCCAAACGGATGCTGGTCAGCGCAATCGCGACCATCGTTTTGCTGTTCGCGCTGACTCTGCTGGCCGGGCGCATCACTGCGTTTGCGCAGGACCATCTGTATTTTGACCGTATCGTCTGGCGTAAGCAGTCGCAGTATCAGTCCCTGGTCGTCACCAACACCTGGCAGAAAAATGACGTGCGCCTTTACATCGACGGCCACCTGCAGTTCGCCGAAGCGGATGAGTATCGCTATCACGAGGCGCTGGTCCATCCGGTTCTGTCATGGGGGGAAAACGCGCCCAAGTCCGTATTGGTTCTGGGCGGAGGCGACGGGTTGGCCGTGCGAGAGATCCTGAAACATCCCAGCGTCTCGCGCATCGACCTTGTTGATCTCGATCCGGCGATGACCGACTTGGGGCGCAATCTGGCCCCCATCGCGCGCCTGAACGAAAACAGCATGGAAGCCTCGATTCTGAACGTCTTCAACACCGATGCATTCAACTATGTCAAATCCACCGATCAAACCTACGATCGGATCATTATAGACTTTCCCGACCCCCATAACGAAGCGCTGTCAAAGCTCTATTCGATCGAGTTCTATGCCATGGTGAACAGCATTTTGAGCGACGATGGTGCTTTGGTCACTCAAAGCAGCTCTCCCTTCTTTTCACCGCATACCTATTGGACGATTTCCGAGACCCTTTCCGAGATTTTCCCGCAGGTGGTGAACTATCAGGTTTCGATCCCGTCATTCGGAGTTTGGGGATACAACCTTGTGGCCAATGATCCGACGGCGACACTGGGCGAGGTTCCAGAGAGTGCGCGCTTTCTGACATCCGGTGTCTTTGAAGCCGCCCAAGTGTTTTCCGAGGACCTTCTTCCCAAGCGAGAACTGGCGATTAATTCCATCTTTGACCCAGGAATCTATCACGAATACTCGCGTGACGTTTCTGGCTATTGAGCTAGGTTTGCGACCGATCGATTTCCGTCTAGCTGTATGGTTCGCCGTGGCTGAAACAGGCGGCGAGCATGCCTGATCTATTCTGGTTGAGCGACGTACAGTTGGCACGCCTTGCGCCCTTTTTTCCAAAGCCTCATGGGAAGCCCCGTGTTGACGACAGGCATGTGTTGAGTGGTATTATTTCATTAACCGCAACGGGTTAAATTGACGAGATGCGCCCAAAGACTTTGGTCCGCGCAAGATCCTCTTTAACCGTTGGAAGCTGTGGAGCGATTAAGGCATCTTTGCCTAGATGCTGGTCGGCCCGGCAGCGAATGGCGACACGCTACGAAAGATGCCAAAAGCCTTTCTCTTCGCAATCGCTTTTGCTGCACTCGTTATTTACGGGTTAGATATCCTGAAACTAACAGTTGCGTGAGATTTCGCGTCTGGGTCTAAGAAAACTTTGCTCTCTTAGCTGTCTCAATTCAATACTGAAACACGTGGCTTTTTGGCGGAGAGTTTATTGCGATTTAGTGTAGGCATTGCTGTGTCAATTCTGGTGGCTGTGTCTATCGGAGTATCGACGTTTATTGTTCATTCCCTGTGGTGGACGACAGCGCGCGACAATAGCCGCATGCTTGCAGCAGAAATAAACGGCCAGATCGCAAACACTGTCCGTATCGAGGTGGGCGTGACGCTCAGGTCGGCCGAAGCCGCTTGGGCGGCCGTTCGCACGATCTTTGTTCAGAACGTCATCGCGACGCGACAGGCCGACAAGCGGGAGTTTGTTTTTCTGTCACAATTGCAGGCACAGCCGAATATCTCATGGATGTTCTTCGGTTGGCCTGACGGGAATTTTTTCGCGTCACATCGCCTGGGTGACGGTGGGCTTGAGATGATTGAAATCGATGAGGGAATCCGCGACCGAATGCTGCGGAAAGACCGCTACATCTTCATTCCCGGTGACATACAGTTCGAAGAGCGGACCTTTACTGAAACATCTTATGATCCGCGCGAACATGCCTGGTTCAAAAACTTCATGGGCCTCAATTCCTCTGGGTGGATCGAAGCGCGCGACCTTCCGGATAGTGACAGAACCGTTTACGCCTTTGCCGGTCCGATAGACGTCAATAGAGCGCGACAAGGCGTTCTGGCCGTTGCGATCGAAACGGATCGTTTGTCACGGTTTCTTGCCACGCTTGCGCCCGGCGAATTTGGCGCGGCGTTTATCTTGAATGCCGATGGAAAGGTTATTGCGGTCCCCGATGCCGAAGCGGATGAGGTTACTCCGGCGCGCATGGGCGAGGGCAAGCTTTATGAAGTAGCAATGATCTCAGGCGAAAGGCTGTTGGCTGACCCACAAGCAAATGCCTCTGGTACATTGACGAAACGTGTCGTCATTGAAGGCGTGCCTTATGCGGTGGCGCTGACGCCCCTGGGGTTTTACGGCTGGCGCGTTGCCACAGTCATACCTGAAGCGGCCTTTCTTTCGGGGATCGACGAGACACTGATCAATCTGATTTACGTTTTGATCATTGTGGTAGTTGTCGCAACCGGATTAGCGATCTGGCTGATCCGCAAAGTTGTGGCAAATCCGCTGGCACGCATTGCCGAAGACCTCGGTAAAATTGAGCGCTTTGACGTCGAGCAGATTGAGCGCAGACCGTCCAAACTGTCTGAGCTTGCCAATCTTTCTGCGGCCACCGCCAGCATGGCGGCTGGTTTGTCAGCATTCCGAAAATACGTACCCACGGATCTCGTGCGCATGCTGCTTGCTGAAGGTATCAAGATACAGCCAGGCGGAGAGATGAAGCAGATCTCTGTTTTGTTCTGCGATGTCACGGGCTTCACTGGGCTGTCCGAAAAACTTGGCCCCAAGATTGCCCAACTGATGGAGCCCTTCTTCAGCGCGGCCTCGACGGCTATCGCTCACAATGGTGGGACGATCGACAAATTCATGGGTGATGCTGTGATGGCGTTTTGGGGGGCGCCGCGCAAGGATGTAAACCACGCTGAAAACGCTTGCCGCGCAGCATTGGACCTTGTCGCTGCAGTGGACGCGTCCGGAATTCAAGATGATGACGGCACTCCCTTGCGTGTCAGGATCGGATTGAACAGCGGCGAGGCTCTGGTCGGAAACATCGGATCAGAGCAACGGTTGAACTACACCGCGATTGGCGATGTCGTGAACGTTGCCAGCCGATTGGAAGGAGCCAACAAAGATTATGGCACGCTGATCCTCATTGGACCGGAAACGAGACAACAGGCAGCCGACACAATCGTGGTGCGCGAACTGGACACGCTAACCGTATTTGGGCGCGTTGAAGAGCTTGTGGTCTACGAACTGATAGCGATGGCAGGTGGGCGTGGCGGATCATTTGCCTGGATAGAGACCTATGAACAAGGCCTTGCGCACTACCGGGCAGGGCGGTTTGAAGAGGCTCTTGCCGCATTTGAGGTTGCAGACCGAAAACGAAATGGAGATCCCGCCTCAGTCGCAATGATGGCCCGTGCCCAAAGCCTGTTAGACAAGCCTCCACCAGAAGACTGGCGCGCAATTACCAGTACCAAAAAATAGTAGTAGCCACATCCGCCTAAGTTAGGTTCAGGCCCCCTTTTTTGATTTTCGTTTTGTGGTGCGGTTCACGGCGCGCAACCGACCGGTAAATATGTCTGACCTTTTCTGGCAAGCCGACGCCTTGATTAGCCCCATCCGAGTGGTCCAGTTTGAGCGTGAGTGCAGGATTGGCCTTGGGTTCCATAGTAACGATGAACTCCGGGCCGTTGTCCGACCTGATGTAGGCCGGAGTGTGGCGCAAGATGAACAGGTCCATCAATGCACCAAAGACTTCTGTCGAGTTCAGCATCCGTATCGCCAGGAACGCTTTCCCGTCATCGGTCCGATGAAGAACGAAGTCATGTGACCAGACATGATTACGATGTTCCGGTCGGAGTCGAACACACGACCCGTCCACAGCGCGGCAGGGCATTGCGAAGCAAAATCCTCAGAGGATTCAGCCAGAGACGCCCCATCTTTGTTTCATTGGCACTTTGAGGCCCTTACGTCGCCACAGGCGCTCGGCACGCTTGTTGTTGATCTGCTAGCCCGCGTCACTCAGAAGGGCTGCGATAAGGCTTTACCAGTATCGACCAGAATGGCGCATCAGCTTGATCGTGTAGGTAGCCAGCCAGTCTTCGCCGGCACGTCCAACTGGCAACCGTCTCTGCGTGGGCCGATGCTGACCCAAAACACGGCAGATCCGCCGCTCGGACACCCGCATCTTGTTACGAATGTGATCAATGCAAGCCCGGAGACTTGAAGGGCTAAGTAGTTTCCCTGTGCTGCTTCAGACCGGATCAGCTTGCCCAACGTGAGGTGTGACACGGCACGACGCAGCCGATCATTCTCCTGCTGAAGCCGCTCTAGCTCCTTAAGTTGGTCGGTTGCCATACCGCATACTGCTTACACCAGCGATAGAAGGTCTGTCTGTTGTCCGCACTTATCGCATGGTGTCTACGCGCAGCATCTCTTGGCCGTAAAACGCCTCAACCTTCCATAATTTAGTGACAATCACTTCCGGGTTGTATCGTTTGACTATCAGATCTGACCCTCGGGTACCTAACTATAGGGGCGGAACAATTTAGTGGTGGAGGATCAACATCATTTAATCGCATAATCAATCTTATGTTAATTTATTTTTCTTGTAGTTGTCTCCTTGTTACAAAACCGACGCCAGAAACCATCATGGTTGACCCACACGAATTCATCTACCATCCTATTTGCGTATAGCTTGTTTTATTGTGCGAACCTGCACGTTTGTTTTGGCAAGGTCGATGAAATGACCGATAGTTCACAAAAGACCTACGTGCATGACACTCATCGTCTGCGCGACCCCGCGCACACCCTAAGCATTGTGCAACCATTTCTTCGGGAAATGGGTATAACTCGGATCGCAAATCTGACCGGCCTGGATCGGATTGGTTTGCCTACCGTCATGGTTGCTCGTCCCAATTCCCGATCTGTTGCGGTGTCACTTGGTAAGGGACTGTCGTTACAGGCAGCGCAAGCTTCGGGCGTTATGGAAGCGATCGAATCCTGGCATGCCGAACGTGTGCGACTTCCGCAACGGCTTGCCAGATATACCGATTTGGCTGATGAAGCGACCGTTGTGGATGCGGAGCGATTGCCTAAAGTCACCGGCGCGCAATTTGATCCCAATAGCAACATGTTATGGGTCGAAGGCCGGGATTTGAAAAGCCAACACGCCTGCTGGGTTCCGCTTGAGATGGTGGACACTGATTACACTTCCGCTCCACTCGCCGGACAACGCGCCTTTCCCAGAACAACAAACGGTTTGGCTTCGGGAAATAATGATGCCGAAGCGCGTTGTCATGCGATTTGTGAATTGATTGAGCGTGATTCAACGACGCTGTGGTCTCATCATACCACGACAGCGCGCGTTGATCTCGGCACTGTCGACGACTCAAGATGTCAGGCGGCCATTGAAAAAGTCACCGGCGCAAATCTGGAGATCGGGGTGTGGAACACCACGTCGGACATCGGAATTGCCAGTTTTCGCTGCGTGATCTGTGAGGCCGGTGGGCAGCCCGGTCACATCGGCATCGGCGATGGATGCCATCCGGATCGAGCAATCGCGTTGCTGCGCGCGGTGACAGAGGCTGCTCAGACCCGGCTGACCTATATCTCGGGCGCGCGAGATGATCTGGATCCGGAAGAATTCACTGACCAGGCGCAAACGGATCGGTGTAGATATGTGCGGGATCTGATCGATCGTGCCCCTCCGACAGAGAATTTCCAGGACTGCCCGACGCATTCAACCAAGACATTCGAGGATGACCTGGCTTTGTTGTTGAACAGGTTAGAGGCCGTCGGGATTTCTCAGGTGGTGATCGTGGACTTGTCTCGGCCTGAATATGATCTTTCGGTTGTTCGGGCGGTCATACCGGGCTTGGAGGCGCCGCACGACGACTCGGATTACGTACCGGGCCTAAGAGCGCTGCAGATCAGGCAGGAAACCGCATGAACGTTGTCGTATTTGTGGGCCCTACCCTGCCAGCACACGAAGTCACCGCGCAGTTGAATGCTGCGATCCTGCCCCCTGTTCAGCAGGGTGATGTCTATCGCGCAGCCAAGGATCAACCGCACGCCATTGGGATCATAGATGGGTTCTTCGAAGGTGTGCCCTCGGTTTGGCACAAGGAAATCTTGTGGGCGATGGAACAAGGGATACCGGTATTTGGCAGCGCCAGCATGGGTGCCCTGCGTGCAGCGGAACTTGCCGATTTTGGAATGATCGGTGTCGGCGGGATCTTTGAGGACTACCTCAGCGGCGTTTTGCAGGATGACGACGAGGTCGCGGTTCTGCACAGCCCGGCAGAGCTGGGGTTTCAACCGCTCAGTACACCGATGGTGTCTATCCGGGCCACAGTCAAACAGGCGCAGGCTCAGGGGATTTTACCTTCTGAAAGCGTCGCCACTATCCTAGAGCATGCGAAATCCAGACATTATCGGCACCGCATCTGGCAGAATATCGGCAAAGAGTTAAGCGACCTGCCCGGAATGGTGGCCTTTTTAGATTGGCTACCCGACGGCCAAATTGATGCCAAGGCAGATGACGCACGGGCGATGCTGGCCCTTATGGCGGATTGCCTGTCGCAGGGCACCCTACCCCCAATTTCCGTAACGCGGACCGAACCAACATTGGTGTGGAAACAGTTGCGCAACCGCATCGACACCAACGAGGCACAGAACCACGCGGTGATCGACGAGTTGAGGTTAGACCCCGTGCTTTACACCGAATTGCGCAACCGCGCAGTGCTGAGCGTAATGGCACAGGAAGAAGCCGCCGAGCTGGATCGGCAACCTGATCGTGACGCCCTGATCCGGCAGATGACGGGCCACAGGGCCAAGGCTGGATTGTCTCATAAAACGCATTTGATGGAATGGTTGACCGCCAATGATCTGAACCTTGCGGAATACGAGGACATTCTGGCAGATGCCGCCCGGATCGATGCGACGGTCGCCGCGCGTTTGACGCAGTTGGAAGGGCCATTGCTGGCCGAACTGAAACGAACCGGAAATTACACCGATCTACGGGAACGGGCGGCCGCCAAGGAAAAAGCTGCGATTGTGAATGGGCAACTTTCGGGCGCAGATCGTCTGCGAATGGTCGTGTGGTATTTTGAAACGCGCCTTAATCGGGACGTGCCGGATAACCTGGACAGCTACGCAACCTCGCTTGGCCTATCCGGGCGCGTGGAACTTGGTGAGTTGATCGAAGCAGAGTATTTGTTTTGCCACAGGAGTGCCTGTGCGGACGTCCCAAAAAGCAAGGTGACCTCCGCCCAGCACGAGGGGTCGATTGATGAACACACATGAGACTGTAAGCGACGAAGAACCCGGCACACGGTTCCTGCTATATCCGCAATCACCTTTTCTGGAGCCGGGTGCGCAACCGGAGCTTGTCGAAATTTCGGCTCCGCAAGGTAGCATCGGACCGGGCCCATCCGGACCACGCATGTACACTGTAAATCCTGTCGGCAAAACCACACCTTACGGCGCCATCGTTCCGGGGCCAAATGGACCGGGTATGTATCTGCCACCTTGGGACGGATACATCCAACCGCCCGCGATGCCCGATGAGTTTGGGAATTTCTTTCATATTGCCCCATCCGACCCCGCATTTGAGGCGGCGCATTTGTTCGGGTCGGCCCATTTTACAATGGATGTGTGGCAAGGGTATTTTGATCGACCAATCCCGTGGCATTTCGCGCGCGATTTTGACCGGCTTGAACTATCCCTGCTACCCAGTCTGGACAACGCACATATTGGTTGGGGGTTTCTGGAAACGGGCGGCACACACGAAGATGGAGACGAGTACCGTCCATACAGCCTGAACTTTGACGTTGTCTCCCATGAAATTGGACATGCCATTATCTATAGCGTCATTGGTATGCCGTCAGACGGAGATGCGTCGGGCGAATATTACGGATTTCACGAGTCCGCTGCCGATATGGTAGCCCTTCTTGCGTCGCTGCATTTTGGTTCTGTTGTTCACGCTTTGTTGAAAAACACGCGGGGCAACCTGTACACATTCAATCGTCTGAACCGGTTTGCCGAACTGGGGGAAAACGCGCAAATCCGAATTGCCGCCAACACACGGTCCATGTCAGAGTTTGCGGCCGGATGGACCAGCGAACACGACCTGTCCGAACCATTGACCGGAGCGATGTTCGACATTTTCGTAGATATTTATCACGAACGCCTGCTGCTGCATGGGCTGATCTCACCTGAAGAAGAACACCTGTCCGATCAACTGGAAGACTCTCCGGATTACGGCGAGGTTATGCAGGGTGTGTTCGATGCCCGTTATGCCGAAAACCCCGAAGGTTTCCGGATTGCTTTGCTTGAAGCGCGCGATTTTCTGGGAACCTATCTGGCCGAAACATGGGAGCGGCTGGATGCCGATATGCTCAGCTATTTCGGTGTTGAAAAGGCCCTGCTGGCGGTCGATCAGGAAGTCACTGGCGGTGCATTTAGTAACATCATCGAAGGCAACTTCCGCATACGTGATATTGGTTTGACATCTGCCGGTCCACGTCTTCCCGATCCCGAAGAAGACAGCCACTCTGCTTCGGTTCGTACGCAGGTGCCGGAATGACGTGTAAAATTCTTTATTTTTAAGCGGTTTTATGGCATGCAATCGGAAGAAGATTATTGGAACGCATTTGCTCGAATATTTTTCGAGTTTATTTTGAGGGGGAGATGAGGGTTCTGGCTTCGTCGATCCCATAATTGGGAGAGAGAGATATGCCTGAATCCTTACTCAGTTTTTCTGAAGTGTTGATATATGGCCGTGAGCTCGAAGATTTAGAGTACAAACGCATTCCGTCCAAAGGGAAGGGCGCCAACAAGCATCTCGACGATCAATTTGGGGTGGCAAAAGGGGAGAAAGGTCCTCGGTTCGCCAAGATTTATGGCTTTGCTTTTGAGGGCACCTATTACGATATGCCGGAGCCAGTGATATTTCTGGTTCATGGCAAAGGTGAGCTGGTCGCTGATCCCAATAAACCTGCAGACGACGCATCCCGAGCGCCGCAAGACCCGAGTATTGGCGGCGTCGCAGCGGCTGACTATCAGGTCGCCGATGGCATCCGCGTCTGGCGGTACGACAAATCTGACCAGACCATGCGTATGGACGTGATGACCGGCCAGTTCGAACAAGTCCTGCTGGACATCTATTTCGGCTTTGACAGCCCGGCCATAAGCGGTGCCAAAGTCAGTGGCGCGAAAGTAAGTGGGGCCAAGGTCAGCGGTGCCAAAGTCAGTGGCGCGAAGGTGAGTGGTGCCAAAGTCAGCGGCGCAAAGGTACGCGGCGGCGACTAAATCCAGTTTTCGAAAGTAAGCTCAGTGGCACCGGAACGCGGTGCCCCTTTGCATTTTAGAAACCGGCCTTTTTCAGACCTTCCACAAAGTGCTGCGTGTCTTCCTCTAGCCGATCCGGTTGAACGGTTGTCCACCGGGCCAGCGAAAAGTTCGGATGCGCCTCGCGGTGCTTTTCCCTTATGAGGCGGGCCATGTCCGTTTGACCCAGCTGAGCATAGCTGGCGGCCAGCATACGCTGCCCTTCAGTCGGATTGTTCATCTTGTTGACCGTCTCAATTACATCCTCATAGCGTCTGAGGTTGTAATACGCTCCGCCCAAGTGCCAAAGGTACTGATCCGGGAAATAGGGATTTAGACGCATTGCCTGCTGAAGATGCGTTATGGCCGTCTCGTTATCGCCCGAATGGGCCAGAGCATCGGCAAAGTCAGAATGCATATCTGCGTCATTTGGGTTTAACGCCAGCGCCCTCTGATAGGATTGGATGGCTGCGTCATGCTCTTTGCGGTACAGGTGCACATAGCCCAATTCGCCGAAACCACGCGCGTCGGTCGGGTCCAGCTCAATCGCGCGCTGCGCCAACATCAGCGCCTTTTCCAGGGATTGTGACGGCTCTTCGGCCCAGGAATAACGCCAGTCGATATTTAGAGTTCGCGACAGCGCTGCTGCAGCACGAGCATATCCTTCGTCCCGTTCAAGGGCTGATTGATAGAAATTCTGTGCCTTGCGGTTGTCGTTTCGGGTGTATTTGAAGATGTGGTGCTGACCTTGAA
The DNA here is from genome assembly GCF_059609665.1 of Ruegeria sp. YTSC230. NCBI lineage: Bacteria > Pseudomonadati > Pseudomonadota > Alphaproteobacteria > Rhodobacterales > Roseobacteraceae > Ruegeria > Ruegeria sp. YTSC230. The sequence continues at coordinate 109,477 of NZ_JBXWMC010000005.1, forward strand.
GGACCGAACCATAGGCCTCAAGATCGTTTGGAACCGCCTGAATCATGCGCTGTTTTTCATGCGACTCGATCATCACCGCAGTGGCCGCCACAATGCACTCTGTGACCTCATCAAGAATGTCGAAAATATCGTCAATCTTGCGATCGAACCGTTCGCCCCAGATCGTGCGCTCGGTGTTGGCATCAATCAACTCTGCGGAAATCCTGATCCGACTTGCTGACCGACGTACGCTGCCGCGCGCGACATAACGGACATTCAATTTTTGCGCGGCCTCTTTCGGAGGCATCGATTGTGTCCTGAAGAAAAACGACGAGTTCCGAGCGATGATAAAAAGGTTCCGGAACTTGGACAGATTCATGATGATGTCGTCCGTCAGACCTTCGGCGATCCAGCTGTCGGACTCATCGCCGCCAGAGCTGCTGAAGGGAAGAACGGCCACCGACGGCGTATCCGGCCGTTCGAATATGTCCCCTTTCAAATCCGGGCGCATCGTGCCAGCCATTGTTGCGCCGGCCACTTCGCTGCGGACGCAGTAGGTCGAGACAGGATTCATGATGTTCTTGAGCTGTTTTGGCCCCAGAAACTCGTACCCATATCGCAGGCGATTGCAGACCTGATCATACACGGCAGAGCTGACATAGACCCGCTCAGGCTCGGCTATCTCTTGCAACCGGGCCGCGATATTGACGTTGTCGCCGTGAATGCCACGTTCGTCTATCAGTATCTCACCAAGGTGAATCCCGGCCCGGAACTTGATTCGCTGATCCTGCGCGCGGGTTTTATTCTGATCGCTTGCGATTTGATGCAATTCGACCCCGAATTCTACTGCGCTGGTGGCAGTTTCGAACAGGGCCAAAATCCCGTCCCCACGTACCTCAACCACTCGGCCGTTGTACTTTGCGCACGATGCCTCAAGCAAAGAAATCAATGCTTTCAATTCATTATAGGTATCCAGCTCATTCTCGCTCATAAGCCGGGAGTATCCTACGACATCGGCGAACAATACTGCGCCAAGCCGTTGAGTAATTGGAATGTCAGAAATTGTCGTACTCACAAGTGTTACTCTTTTTTCGGATTCATAGCGGACCCGTAACCAACATATATCAAAAAACGTTTTTGACGACCGAAGCAGTTTTGATCGGAACTGATCACACCTCTGCGATCCGAGGTGGCCATGACCAGTCGGCGCAATCATTCGGCCCCAAAGTCACGATCGTATTCGCATCCAGTTCCTGTGCCAAAACGTTTCGGCGAACCATCCACTCGGATTTCAGAATGCCCACAACAACCATATCTTGAAACTCACCTTCAGCGAACCACGCTTGACGCATTGTCCCTTCAATCTGGAATCCTATCTTCGCAACAAGATCACGGCTGTGATGATTGTCCTCACGATAATAAGACGTTATGCGGTTCAGCCCCAACTGTCGAAATGCCAGATCCAGCACCAAAGCAGATGCCCGGAGCCCGACGCCGGATCTGCGCATTGCCTTGTTGACGAAAACTGCAACCACTGCATCGCGATTGATGTTCGAGATAGACTCGAGTCCGGCCAACCCAACGGCCTCACCTGCGGAGGACTCGACGATAAACCAACATTTGCGGCTGGCATCGGAAGACGTAAATGAATCTCTCCAAAATTCTTCGGCATGCGATGTATTGAGGGGCACGCGCGTTGTACGATCGAAACGCGCAAGGTCTTCAACGTCCTGAAACCAACTCAGAACGGAATCCAGATCTGCCCTTTCCATCGGACGCAACCTGAACGTGTTTTGTGAATTGTTGCTCACGATAAATAGTACCTTTGAAAGAAATCAGTAAAATCTGCTCGGACACTAGCACAAAAAATTCAAAATTACGAAATGAGATTACAGTATCTCTGTCCTCTGTTTAATTCACCACAAGAATTGAGTTTTTGGTGCAGGGGGTCGATAAGTGTGCTGTCCGGTCAAATACAACGGAATTTCCCATCCGCACCCCTGTTGGCTAATGATGGCCGCGGACGCTCTGAGCAAAGGGAACACTATCAATGAAATTACTGCGGTTCGGTCCCAAGGGCGCGGAAAAGCCCGGTCTTCTGGATGCCAAGGGCGCAATTCGTGATTTGTCGGGTGTGATTGATGATCTCACAGGCGAGTTGCTTGGCGATGAAGCCCTGGACCGATTGCGCAGGTTGGATACCGCAAGCCTGCCTCTAGTGGATGGTCAACCGCGGATTGGCGCTTGCGTCGGTCAGGTCGGCAAGTTCGTCTGCATAGGTCTGAACTACGCCGATCATGCGGCCGAAAGTGGGATGGAGCTGCCGCAGGAACCGGTAATCTTTTTTAAGGCAACTTCGGCCATTATTGGCCCCAACGACACGGTCGAAATCCCTCGTGGCTCGGTCAAAACCGATTGGGAGGTGGAACTGGGTGTGGTGATCGGGAAAGAGGCCAAATACCTCTCGGAAGCCGAAGCCTTGAACCATGTCGCCGGTTATTGCGTCATCAACGACATATCAGAACGCGATTTCCAACTGCACCGTTCGGGCCAGTGGGTCAAAGGCAAATCCGCCGACACGTTCGGTCCTATAGGTCCATGGCTTGTGACACGGGATGAGGTACCCAATCCGCAGGACCTGCAGATGTATCTTGAGGTGAACGGGCAACGGTTTCAGAATGGATCGACCCGAACGATGCATTTCGGCGTGGCGACAGCAATCTCTCATCTGTCGCAGTTCATGTCGCTGCAGCCGGGAGATGTGATTTCGACAGGCACCCCTCCGGGTGTGGGCATGGGCCAAAATCCGCCGACCTATTTAAAACCCGGCGACAGGATGGAGTTGGGCATCAAAGGCTTGGGTGTGCAACGGCAGAACGTTGTGCAGGGCTGAGCCCCCTGTTTGTGCAATTGTCACAATTTCCCGCAAAAGAAAAAGGGCTGAAAAGTCACTCGGGCCAGGGCAGTGAATAAGTTTTGACGTTGGTGAAAAATTTCATCGCCTCGATCACGCCTTCCTTGACGCCGTTGCCGCTGTCCTTGATGCCGCCAAAAGGAGACATTTCGATCCGGTAGCCGGGCTGTTCCCAGATGTTGCAGGTGCCAACGTTCAACCCGTTGATGTAGGTAATCGCCCGGTTCAGATCATTTGTACAGACACCCGCAGACAAACCAAATGCGGTGCCGTTTGAGATCTGCATGACTTGCGCATCATCATCTGGAACACGAACGATCGGCACGATTGGACCAAATGTTTCTTCCATCACCAACTCGCTGCCGTGGGGCACCTTGTCGACGACGATCGGCGGCAACAGTGCACCGTCGCGGCCGGGGTGATAGAGGATTTCTGCGCCCTCTTGCGCAGCCTTCAGCACGCGGTTTTCGAACAACTCGGCGGCTTGTGCGTGGATCACGCAACCCAATTGCGTTTCTGGGTCCTGAGGGTCACCAAACCGGATCGCTTTTGCCTTTTCCAGAACAAGTGGCACAAATCTATCTGCCACGCTTTCCTGAACCAGAATGCGTTTGATCGCGGTGCAGCGTTGCCCCGAATTCCCTGTGGCCCCGGCCACAGCTATACTGGCGGCCTTGTCCAGATCGGCGTCATTCAGATCATTCAGCACGATCAGAGGATCGTTGCCGCCCAACTCCAGTGCCTGCCGTTTGTAACCCGCCTTGGACGCGATCATCTTGCCTACCGGCACACCGCCCGTGAAGGTGACTATGTCAATGTGTTCATTGGTGATCATCTCATCGCCGATATCTTTTGGCCAGCCAGTCACGACCTGAAACATTTCGGGCGGCAGCCCTGCCTCGTACAGTATGTCCGCCAGCGTCAGGGCCGTCAGTGGGGTCAGCTCGGTCGGTTTGCAGACCATGCTGTTATTGGTGGCAATGGACGGTGCAATCTTGTGGCTGACCATGTTCAGAGGGTGATTGAACGGTGTAATTGCGCTGATGGTTCTGACCGGCTCGCGTTTGGTGAAAATCTTGCGCGCCTTGCCGTTGTGGGTCAGATCGCACGAGAAAACCTCACCATCGTCCTTCAGGGCCTCGGAGGCAGCGAACTGAAAAACGTCCTGCGCGCGCCTGGTTTCATAGATCGAGTGCTGATGGCAGATGCCAAGCTCAAGCGTCAGCCATTTTGCGAGGATTTCGCGATTTTCACCAATCAACGCGCCGGTGCGCCGCAAAATCTCGCTGCGTTCGTAACGCGTCAATTTGGGCGTGTAATTTGCGGCGATCTCAAAAGCTTTGCGTACATGTTCAGAAGTGCCGGCAGGGACGGTACCGACAACCTCACTCGTGTAGGGGTAGTGGACCGGGATTTTAGCATCGGTAAAGACAATCTCGCCGCCAATACGCATGCCTTCGTTGCGGATACCGGATGTGTTCATGATAATGTCCATGATAAAGGGGCCAACGCTATGCTGGCAAAAAGCGGTGCTTCAAAATTGCGCAATGGCAGGCGCAGCGAAGTGTCGATCACGCAATTGAAGATGAAGGGAACGCCCCGCTCGGTCAATCCACTGTGGCAGTCCAGAGCTGGATTGCACCTCGGTATCCAAGTCTCACCAACGGTCTTAGTTGCCACTTTCGTGCGACCACGATCTGCGGAAGTTATGCGGCGAAACATTGTACCGGCCTCGGAAATGAACCGAAAGCCTGTCCGTGCTGGAAAACCCGGATGCAAAGGCAATCTCGGATACGCTGAGGTCGGTTTCATTCAATAGGGCGAAGGCGCGATCCAGCCTGAGGTTGTTGTAATACTGGCCGGGCGACATCTTTGTATGCTGCTGGAACAGCCGTTCCATATGGCGTCTGGACAGAGACGCCTGATCCGCCACCGCCTCAAGGCTGAGCGGCGATTCAATGTTGTCCCGCATGACTTGGACAGCTTCGACCAGCTTGCCGTTGCGCGTCCCCAAAAGGGCCGAGACGGGCGAAACCTGATTGCTGCCACTTTCACCGACCCGCCGATGCAGACACATCTCAGACACGTTGATGGCCAGGGCGTTGCCGAACAATTCCTCGATCACTTCCAGCATCATATCGGTGCTGGCGTGCCCTCCCCCGCAAGTGCGCAGCTTGCCGTCAATCTCGTACAGGCTCTGGGTTGGTGTCATTGTCGGAAAATACTCGCAAAACCCGGGGCGATTTTCCCAATGAACGGTGAACTTTCTGTCGCCGATCAGGCCGGCTTTGGCCAAGGCAAATGCCCCGGTGCAGATACCGCCAAAATCACATCCATGTGCCTTTTGCCGACGGATCCAATTCAGAACCCGGGTGTCAAACGAGGCCATCGGCTCAGTGCCGGAACACACGAAGGTATAGGCCCCCTGCTCTAGATCATGCATGGGTTGGTCGGCTTGAATGCGGATTCCGTTCGAACACGTGACCGGTGCGCCATCTGCGGACAGGACGTACCATTCGAACAATTGCTTTCGGGCCAGTTGGTTTGAAATACGCAAGGGTTCAATCGCAGCGCTAAACGCCAACATCGTGGTATTAGGCAGCAACAGGAAATGAAAGGCCTTGGGTGGTCCATCATAGGGAACGTCGACGGAAATCGCCCCCCTGGGCAGGAAACGTTGGCTGTCCACTACACCCCTCCTTCGCGTTCGAATACCGCATCGTCGCTGGCCTGCTGAAACGCTCGAGCAACTTTAAGTTATCAATAGATGTAAGACCCTTGGAAATCGAACGCTCATTTTGTATTTTGGATACAACTTACACCGACCGAGACCACTCTTATGCCCAGAACCCGCGCGATCGCACGTCAAAGTCTTCCGGAAGTCATCACAAATGATCTGCGGGAACGTATCCTAAGCGGAGAGATGGCCGAAGGTGAAACCATCCGGCAAGAGGCCCTTGCCGAGGATTATGATGTTTCGCGCATGCCGATCCGCGAAGCTCTGAAACGGCTGGATGCCGAAGGCCTTGTGCAGCTGACTAACAACCGTGGTGCATCGGTGACTTCGCATTCGCTTTCGGAAATTGGCGAGATTTTCGACCTTCGGGTTCTTTTGGAGGTCGACCTGTTTAAAAGGTCCATTCCGCAGATGACGGAAGCTGATTTCGCCAGGTGCGAGAAGCTGCTCGATGACATGGAAAGGTCTTACGAAGCTTATAATGTCGGGCGGTGGGGCAGCCTGAATTATGAATACCACAAAGCCCTTTATGCGGCTGCTGATCGTGGGCTGACCAATGAGATTCTTCAACGGGTCAATCTGCAATCGGACCGCTATGTCCGTATGCATCTAAGCGTCATGGAACAGCGCGAGCCCGCCAAGCAAGATCACCGACAGCTTTTGTCGCTGGCACGCAAACGTCAGGTTGATCCCGCAGGTGAACTGCTGACCAAGCATATTCAACGGACCAAGGATCAGTTGCTGGCGATGGTTATCAAGACACGGAAAGGCGAATCCGGCTGAAGGTCCCCCATCCCTACCCCAGTGGATGCAGGCACGCCACTTTGTGGTCTGTCCCGCTCAGTTCTGGCGGCGCGGCGCGGCATTCTTCGGTTGCAAGCCAGCACCGTTGTGCAAAGGCACAGCCTTTGGGGATGTTCATCGGGGACGGAAGCTCGCCTTCCAGTTTGATCCGATCCTTTCGCGCGTCGGGATCTGCGCGAGGCGTCGTCGACAAAAGAGCCTTGGAATAAGGATGGCGAGGGGCAGCAAACAGCTTTTCTTTCGGAGCTTTTTCAACCGCGCGGCCCAAATACATGACAATTACGTCGTCGGCAAAGTGCTTTACCACCGACAAATCATGCGAAATGAACAGATAGGCAAGGTTCAGACGTTCCTGCAATTCGACCAGCAGGTTCAGAATTTGCGACTGGATTGAGACGTCCAGTGCTGAAACCGGCTCATCCAACACCAGCACCTTGGGGTTCAGCATCAAGGCGCGGGCAATCGCAATCCGCTGCCGCTGCCCGCCCGAAAACATGTGTGGGTAGCGGTCGTAATGTTCGGGGCGCAAACCCACGAGGTCGATCATTTCACGAGCGCGCGCCTCGCGGTCGGCTGCGGACATCTCGCGGCGGTTAATTATCAATGGCTCTTGCAGGATTTGACCGATCCGTTGGCGCGGGTTGAGCGAGCCGTAGGGATCCTGAAACACAATCTGCACAGTTTCACGCATTTGGGCCCATTTCGACGGAGATATTTCAACGCCATCGATGGTCAGACTACCCGAGGTCGGTTCTTCGATCATCGTCACCACCCTTGCGAGGGTGGACTTCCCACAACCGGACTCTCCTACGATCGCCAACGTTTTGCCCGGCCGCAGTTCGAAGTCCACGCCAGACAAGGCCTTTACCGTTGCGGCCTTCGACAACAACCCGCCTTTTACGGTATAAAACCTGGCCAATTCACTGGCCTGAACGATGGGGGCGGTCATGCCAGCTCTCCGGTTGTTATCTTTTCAACGTAATGGCAACGCGCCTTGCCGAACTCCGCACTGTGCGGAGTTGGGGGCAACGATCGGCACAGATCATCAGCATATTGGCATCTGGGGCTGAACAGACACCCTTTTGGCCGGTCAAACTGCCCTGGAACGACGCCGGGAATAGTAGGCAGCATCTTCGACGTCGCCCGTTCCGGAAGCGCGTTAAGCAACGCAGTTGTGTAGGGGTGACGCGGGGTGCGGAACAGGTCTTTGACTGCCTGCTCCTCGACCTTTTGGCCAGCATATTGGACCTGCACCCGCTCGGCGGTCTCGGCGACAACGCCCATATCATGAGTGATAAGGACCAAACCCATGCCCTGTTCGTCCCGTAGGCGAACCAACAGATCAAGGATTTGCGCCTGAATTGTCACGTCCAGCGCAGTCGTCGGCTCGTCCGCAATCAACAGCTTGGGTTTGCAGGCGATGGCCATCGCTATCATCACCCTCTGGTTCATGCCGCCGGACATCTGGTGCGGAAACGTGTTCAGGCGGCTTTCCGGTGCGGGGATGCCGACCTGATCAAACAGCTCTATGGCGCGTTGGTGGCGGTCCTTTCGGTTCAGGCCCAGGTGGATGCGCAAGGCTTCCTTGATCTGGAAGCCGACCGTAAAGCAAGGATTCAGCGAAGACATCGGTTCCTGAAAAATCATAGCAATGTCCTTGCCGATGATCTTGCGCCGGTCACGGGCCGAGATTTTGGTCAGATCAATGCCTTCAAAGCTTAGTTGGTCGGCCGTAATCGTGGCCGTCCAGGGTAGCAGACCCATCAATGCCAGCATCGACACCGATTTGCCCGAGCCGCTTTCGCCGACGATGGCCATCAACTCACCCTTGTCGACCGACAGGTCAACACCATCCACAGCGCGGAACTGACCCGAGGCGGTTGCGAATTCGACAGTGAGGTTTCGGATATCCAACAGGCTCATGTCTTCAGCTCCGCTTTAGCTTAGGGTCCAGCGCGTCGCGCAGACCGTCGCCCATCAGGTTGATGGCCAGCACCGTGACCAGGATGGCCAGACCGGGGAACGTCACCACCCACCACGCGCGCAGAATAAATTCACGCGCTTCGGCCAGCATGGTGCCCCATTCCGGCGTGGGCGGTTGCGCGCCCATGCCCAGAAAGCCAAGGGCTGCCGCATCCAGAATGGCGGTTGAAAACGACAGTGCCGCCTGAACGATGATCGGAGCCAGACAATTCGGCAGCACGGTCTTGAACATGAGCCGGGCCTTGCTGGCACCGGCGACGCGGGCAGAGGTCACATAGTCCTTTTGCCGCTCTGCCAACACAGATGCCCGGGTCAAACGCACGTAATGCGGTTGAAACACAATGGCGATGGCGATCATCGCGTTCGTCAACGAGGGGCCAAGGATGGCAACCAGAACCAGCGCAAGCAGTAGCGAGGGGAAGGACAGGATGATATCCATCACCCGCATGATCATCGTATCGACCCATTTGGGCGCGAAACCCGACAGCAGGCCGACAATCACCCCGCCCGTCACGGCCACACACACCACCACGATGCCGACAAAGAAGGAATAACGTGAGCCCATGATCAGCCGCGACAGCATATCCCGACCCAGCGGATCGGTGCCCAACGGGAAGGCCCAACTGCCGCCTTCTTGCCACGCAGGCGGTTGCAGAATGTGATTGCGGAACTGTTCAGTCGGGTCGTAGGGGGCCAACAAAGGCGCAAAGGCCGCACAGAAAACAAAAGCTGCAAAGACCCAAAGGCCCATCACCGCACCGCGGTTTTCGCTGAAATAGAACCAGAACTCTCGCAGGGCACTGGGGCGGTCTTCGGTTTTTGGTGGGGTCGCGGACAATTCAGCCATCATCGCCTCCGGATTTTGGGGTTGATGACGCCGTAAAGGACATCGACCAGCAGGTTCACCAGCATGACGATCACGGCGATCATCAGCAGGCCGCCCTGCACCACCGGGTAGTCGCGGCGGAAAATGCTGTCGACCATCCACTTGCCGATGCCAGGCCAGCTAAAGATTGTCTCGGTCAGGATCGCTCCGGCCAGCAAAGTGCCGACCGACAGGCCGATCACTGTAATCACCGGGATCAGCGCATTACGCAGCGCATGCAGCCCATTGATCCGCGCGGGGGCGAGGCCCTTGGCGCGGGCCGTGCGGATGTAATCCTCACCCAACACTTCCAACATGGCCGAACGGGTCTGGCGTGCAATCACGGCCAAAGGGATCGTGCCCAAAACGATGGTCGGCAGGATCAAATGGCGTACAGCCGATCCAAACGCCCCCTCCTGCCCGGACAGCAGACTGTCGATCAACATGAAGCCCGTGACGCTTGGAAAGTAGTACAGCAGGTCGATCCGGCCTGAGACAGGCGTCCAACCAAGGTTGCCGGAAAACACGATGATCAACAACAGCGCCCACCAGAAGATCGGCATGGAATACCCGATCAGCGCGGACGACATCAGCGCCCGGTCGAAGAATTTGCCCCGGTTCACAGCGGCAATAACGCCCGCAGGAAGCCCCAAAGCCACTGCAAAGATCATGGCACAGATCGACAGTTCCAGCGTGGCGGGAAACAGGGCAAAGAATTCGTCCCAAACCGGCTTCTTGGTGACAAAGCTTTCGCCCAGATCACCATGTAACACGCCAACCAGGTAGTCCCAGTATTGCTCTAGCACCGGTTTGTCGAAGCCCAACTTCTCGACCATTTCTTGATAACGTTCTTCGGACATTCCGCGTTCACCGGCCATGACGATGATCGGATCGCCTGGAAGCACCCGAATGAACATGAACGAGATCAGTGTTACGCCCAGAAATGTCGGAATGAACATGCCGAGGCGGGTAAGAAAATAGCCAAACATCAGCGGCCTATGATTGTTAGTTCTTTGGGAAAGCTGGTCAGCGACCGGCAACCGTCGTTGGTCACCAATACGTCATCTTCGATCCGAACGCCGAAATTGTCCAGATCATAGAGGCCCGGCTCGTTTGTCCAAACCATGCCCGCGCGCATGATCTGGCCGTTGCCACGCATGATGTAGGGCGCTTCGTGCACATCGCGGCCCAGCCCATGACCGGTCTTGGTGCGGATACGATCTGCATAGGGCGAGGCCTCGAGCACGCTGGTCACCGCGTCGTCGATATCGTGGGCAGTGACGCCAGGCCGGCAAGCTTCGAACCCGACCAGGTTGGCCCGCAGAACGGTGTCGTAGACCGCCCTGCCCTCATCCGAGGCTTCGGCGACAAAAAAGGTGCGTGTGATGTCGGCGGCAAACCCATGTTTGCGTGCGCCGAAATCGAACAGCAGCGCGTCGCCTGCTTTGATCTGATAATCCGCGCGTGCTTTACCATGCGGTTGAGCCGAGTTTCCTCCGGCCGTCACGATGGGCGAAAATGCCAGCGACGCAGCCCCTTCTGCGAACAGCGCCTGGATCAATGCTTGTTCAACTTGTACTTCTGTTTGGCCAACGCGAACATCCGCAATGACCCGCTCCAGCGCTCGCTCCGAGATATCGATCGCCGCTTGCAGCGCTGCAATGTCATCGTCTGTCTTGATGATGCGCAGACCGGATATCTCTCGTTCCGCGTCCACGATTCGCAGCTCGGGCAATGCACGGGTAAAGGCCTTAGAGACAAAGACGCGCATCACCTGCCCCTCGACCGCGAGAGATCGCAGCGGCATATGTTTAGCCAGTGCCGCGAAGGCATCGTCATAGCCCGTCTGATCGCGCCAGTCGAAGACAGCGCCGTCAAACCCGACCAGCGCCCAAGAGCCCAGTTCTAGGTTCGGCACAATCGCTGCCGGTACGCCTTCGGCCGGGATCACGACCACAAAGGGTCGCTCGTTGCTCATGAAGGGTTTTACCAAAGCGCGGGTAAAATTCGGACCGGGCACCAGTGCCACGGCATCTACTGACATGTCCTTTGCCAGTTGTTGGTACTCGGACAAATCCGGCATTCGCGCCGACCTCCCAATAAAGAAAACCGGAGCCGCCAATTGGGCGGCTCCGGTCGTTGAGTGGTGGTTTATTCGACGCTCACACCGTAGAAGATGTGTCCGCCCAGCGGGTGCACTTTATAGCCCTGAACCTTATTGCTCATCGGCATGTAAACGACCGAGTGCGCAATGGTTGCCCACGGGGCCTGCTCTTTGAAGATGACCTGGGCATCTTCATACAGCTTGGTGCGTTCCGCCTGATCAGTAGACTGTTTGGCCTTCAGGATCAGATCTTCGAACGGCTCATGGCACCATTGTGCCCGGTTCGACGCTTCACGACCGTCACAGCCCAGCAGAACCGCCAGGAAGTTGTCTGGGTCGCCATTGTCACCGGTCCAACCCAGAAGAACGGCACCATCACGGTCCAGATCTTTCGAACGCGACAGGTACTCACCCCATTCGTAAGACACGATCTCGACGTCCACGCCAACCTTCGCGAAATCCGCCTGGATCAGTTCAGCCATACGGCGCGCATTCGGGTTGTACGGACGCTGTACCGGCATTGCCCATACCTTCATCGACAGGTCGGAAACACCTTCGGCTTCCAGCATTGCCTTGGCCGCTTCTGGATCATAGGCATCGTCGGTGATCGCGTCGTTATAGCCCCACATGGTCGGCGGGATCGGGTTCTTTGCAACCTGGCCCGAGCCCTGGAACACCACGTCGATGATCGCGTTCTTGTCGATTGCCATGTTCAACGCCTTGCGGACGTTCGGGTTGTCGAAGGGCGCCATTGTGGTGTTATAGGCCAGGTAGCCAACGTTGAGGCCTTCCTGCTCCAACATGTTGATGTCGGCATCATCCTGCATCGCCTGAATGTCCGCCGGGTTCGGATACGGCATGATGTGACATTCGCCCGCCTTCAGCTTCTGATAGCGCACGGATGCGTCCGGAGTGATCGCAAAGATCAGATTTTCAACATCCGCCGGATCCTTCCAGTAGTCGGCATTCTGGGCATAGCGGATCACGGCGTCTTTCTGATACGCCAAAAACGAGAACGGGCCGGTACCAATGGGTGCGGTGTTTAGCTTTTCAGGTGTTCCAGCTTCCATCATCGCATCTGCATATTCTGCAGACAGGATCGAAGCGAAATCCATCGCCATATTGGCAACAAACGGCGCCTCAGGCTTGGTCAGAGTAAATTTGACGGTGTAGTCGTCGACCTTTTCAATGGACTCGACCAGATCGGGCATACCCATACCCTTGAAGTATTCCCACGTACCGCCTGACACCTGATTATAGGGATGGCTGTCATCCTTTTGGCGCATGAACGAGAAGATCACGTCATCCGCGTTGAAATCGCGGGTCGGCGTGAACTCGTCATTCGAATGGAACTTCACACCCTGACGCAGCTTGAATGTGTACTCCAGGCCATCATCACTGGCTTCGACGCTTTCGGCCAGACCGGGGATAACGTTGGTTGTGCCGGTTTCGAATTCCAGCAGGCGGTTGTAGATCGGGTGCGATGAGGCATCAAATGTGGTTCCGGCTGTAAACAGTGCGGGATCGAACCCCTCGGGTGAGCCTTCTGAACAATAAACCAGCGTGTTGGCCTGCGCGGCTGCGCTGGACAGGGCAATAGCCGCTGTTGCAGCCAAAAATTTGAGTTTCATGATTGTCTCCCAGAAAATTTTCAATCGGCTTTCGCGTTGCTTTTGTTGACCAAGCAATTTCTGACGACTCTCATCGCCGCGAAATCTGTGCTCAATGTATCCAAAATACAAAATCCATTGTCAACTCACTTTGAGAGTTGAAGGAATGTGTGAACCAATGCACCTCGCAAAGCCGAGAGACTACACATCTCGGTTTCATTGATGATTGCAAAGATTGACGAGTGATTACGGCGTCAAGGTCGGCGCAACACCAACCGGGGGTTGATCTTGAATATATGCACCCACACGGTTCAAAACTTGAGTTCTAGGACATCCCGGGCGGGTCGCAGCACCAAGGTTACGCAGGTTGCCGGGCCCCTCAAAAGGAACAAAGCACAAGGGCCACTTGTCTCGCTTGAATTGCTCGGCAGCCAGGGCCGACACAATTGTACAATCATCAGAATGACAAATGTGTCGGCAGATCGTTTCAAACCTCAGCGCGCTCAGATCAAACCGCTTGGCGACTCGGATCGCAGGATCAGCTTTGGGCAAACGGTCCTCAAGTTCATAGCCAAAACTGTGAGGAAGCCGGATGAAGTCATGCGGAGGCACATCCTCTGGCGCAATAGAGGGAAGCATACAAAGTGGGTGCCCTTCACGCATGGCCAGAAACAACGGCTCGGCCCAAATTGACGTGAAAGCCAGAGCGTCGCTGTTGTTGACTTTGGCCACCAGCGCCATGTCCAATTGATGATCTTCCACCATCTGCAACATGTTTTGCGGAAGGTCCTCGATCATGGTCACACGCATCCGCGGGTACAGATCGCTGAACAACCCTGAGAAGTACTGCGTCAGGTAGGGTGCAAGCGTTGGCGTCATGCCAATCCGGTACGTGACGGCCTCGGGGTCGCGGTATTGGGTGGCAGTGTCGCGGATCTGTTGTGCATCAGACAGGATGGATTCAGCTATTTTGAGGATGCTTTGACCAAATGCCGTTGGGCGCACTTCGTTATTTAGTCGAAGAAACAGTTCAACACCCAGTTCCTGTTCCATCTTCTTGATCTGGTTCGACAGTGCAGGTTGCGAAACGTTGCACGCAACCGCCGCCTGGCTGAACTTGCCATGTTTTGCAATGGCGAGCACATACTCCAAATCTCTGAAATTCATCCGCTCAATCTCTCTGCGGTCATACAAAAGCGGCTCGAAACCACCCCTTTATGTACCTTAAAGCGGGCAAAACTGCATGAAATCCCGATCAACTCCGCTGACAAAACTGTTAACCGGCGCATTCGAATAGAACATCACGCGCGGCAAAAAAATTGTAACCTGTTGATTTATTTGATGTGGGATTTCCGGATTCTCACGGAAACCGTGATTATTTGCGTTGGTTATACGCCCGATTTGCAGGATGAATTTCAGATGACCCGGGGTGCCATCTACCCCTTTGCTACGTGGAATGCCCGACACACAGGGCGGACTGCCAAACGTAACAATTTATGACGGAGTACCCCATGCTGTCCCAACTTCTGACAAGCCTGCGCGCTCGTCTCTTGACCACGTCTACAATAGCGCAAGAGACCACCCGCGACGGCCAAACCCTTTTCAACAACTTCTTTCAAAGCACCGTTGTAGATGACACCCCGGCTTTCGTGCTGGCAAATGACTTCTCGCGTCTGCTGAACTTTGGTGGAATCATCACCAACAACGCCGTTGCCGCCGTTCAAGCGCAGGGGCAGGATATTGATGTGTTCAACTTCCGCTCTGGGCGGATCGAGGCGAACAACGGCCCCGACGCATTGGCCACCGGCGTTCAGGTCACCGGCAGCGCACAGGTTCGCAACTTTGGTGAGATCGCGGGTGAATTTAACGGCGTTCAGTTTGCAGGTGCTCAAAGCTCGGGCGGCCTGGACAATTTCCGCGGCGGCGTGATCAGCTCTGACAGCCGCGCAGTCGACATTCAGGGCCAAGGCATTGATGTGCGCAACTTTGGTGACATCATCGGCTCCGGCGATCAGCGCAATGGCACGATTTACACCAACAGCACTGCCGAAGACATCTCGATCTCGAACTTTACGGGTGGCACGATTGACGCGGGCGAAGGCAACCAGGGCGCGGGCATCTCGTTGCAGATCGGCGATGAGGTCGGCGATCGCGTGGAAACCGACATCTTCAACGGTTTTGGCGCGACAATTCAAGGCCGTGGCCAAGGGGCCGCCAATACCGGGCTGGCCGGCGATGGCATTCGCATTGACGACGGTGCCGAAGGTGCCACGTTGGAAACCGAGATCGTGAACAGTGGCCTGATCTCGACCGAAAGCAACCAAGGCACGGCCGCCGGTATCCGCATCGCGGATGGGGTAAACGCCGAGGGCGAGATCCTGAACACGTCGACCGGCGTGATCGAAGGCCCGCGCAATGGTCTTTACATCGGCAATGGTGAACATGATCTGGACGTGCTGAACTTTGGCACCATCCAATCCGGAAGCCGGGCGGTGAACATCGACGGCTCAGGTGTCAACCTGATCAATGGCGGCGACATTCTGGGAACCAACGACCAGCGTAACGGCACCGTTTATGCCGATGGCACCGCAGATGACTTTTCGGTCCGCAATCTGGCCAATGGCACAATCGACGCGGGTGAGCACAACCAGGGCTCGGGTTTCGCAGCAGAAATCGGTGGAACCGCAGACGGTGCCAACACGTTCTCGTTGGAGAACGATGGCCTGATCCAGGGTCGGGGCAACGGCGCAGCAGGCACTGGCCTGGCCGGAGATGGTATCCGCATTGGCAACCCGGGAAATCAGGGCATCGCCGAAGGGACCATTGTCAACCGTGGCGAGGTACGTTCGGAAGGTGCCAACGGCACTGTAGCCGGTGCGCGCGTTGTGGATGGCGTGAGCTTTCAGGGCGAATTTACCAACGCCGGCACAATCTCGGGTGTCCAAAACGGCGTCTACTTTGGCAACGCGGATCATACGGGTGGTCGTTTCGTCAACGAAGCAGGAGGAGTTGTGTCCTCGGACAGCCGGGCCTTCAACATTGATGGCACGGGGCTTGAGGTCGACAACCAAGGCAACATCCTTGGCACCGGAGATCAGCGCAACGGTACGGTTTATGCTGAAGGAACCGCGGATGACTTCTCGGTACAGAACTCAGGGCTGATTGACGCTGGTGACGGCAATCAGGGTTCTGGCTTTGGTGTGGAAATCGGTGGTGCAGAAGATGGTGCCAACACATTTACACTGGAAAACACGGGCGTAATCTACGGGCGCGGAAACGCGGGTGCCGCCACGCCGCTTGCCGGTGATGGCATTCGCATCGGCAACGTTGGCAACACCGGCACTACCGATGCGACGATCTCCAACTTTGGCGGGATTTTCTCTGAAGGTGCCAACGGCACGGTCGCCGGCATCCGAGTTGTCAATGGCGTGAACTTCCAGGGCACATTGCTTAACGCGGGTGCCGTCGAAGGTGTGCAAAACGGTGTCTACTTTGGCACTGGTGACCATTCGGGCGGGTCGTTTGTTAATAGTGGCACCGTTTCCTCGGACAGCCGGGCACTGAACATCGATGGTAACGGGCTTTCCGTTCAGAACCTGGGTGCCATTTTAGGTACAGGCAATCAGCGCAACGGCACAGTCTACGCTGATAGCACGGCAGACAACTACACCTTCACCAACACTGGTCTGGTGGACGCGGGCGAGGGCAACAACGGCTCGGCTGTTTCGCTGCAAACAGGTGACGTTTCAGGCGATGTCGTCTCGGCAGCGATTGTAAACGAAGGTGTCTTGCAGGGTCGCGGCGATGCAACCGAGGGCAATCAGGTCGGCGACGGCCTGCGTTTGTTCACCGGACAAAATGATGCGTCCTTTGCCGGAGTTGTTATCAACGAAGGCCTGATTGCCGGTTCCGAACAATCGGATGCTGCAGCCGGCATTCGTATTGACGACGGCTTGAACCTTCTTGGTGCCGTCCTGAATGAAGGCGAAATTCGCGGCACGGTCAATGCGATCGACGCTTCAGATGCTGGTGACGTTACCATCGTCAACGACGAAGAAGGTGTGGTCAACGGCAATGTCCTGCTGGGCAACGGCAATGACATTTTTGTCGATCTGGGCACTACTAACGGCGACATCAGCGGTGGCGCAGGTGATGACGTTCTGATCGCAGGCGACGCTGACAACGTTCTGACCGGCGGTCTGGGCAATGACTTCATCGACGGAGGAGATGGCATCGACACAGCCGATTTCTCGGATCTGGATGTTGCGGTAGAGGTCCGTCTGGACGCCAATGGCAACGGCACCGCCACGCGCGAAACCGGGTTCAACGTCTCGATCGTGGATGCGGCTATTGTGGCTCCGGACCAGTTTGGTGCGAATATCCCGGATGGAGGCTGGTTTGTAGAAGAGGCCGTTCTGGGCAATCTGTACTACAACATTCACACCTCCGACTTCCCTGCTGGGGAAATCCGCGGACAATTGCTGGTCGACAGCGATGTAACCGAAAACGGCATCCGCACAGTTTCGCTGAGCGGCGGTCTGGACGCATCGCAAGAACCCGGGCCGACATCGGATAGCGAAGCCACCGGCAACGCGACCGTTGTCATCACACAGCACCTGGCAACGGGCGAAGTCACCTACTCGAGCGAGCTGAGCGTTGTGGGCTTGAACGAGGCCGACCTGAACACGCCGATCCCCGGTGTCGTATCAGCCATCCATCTGCACAATGCACCAGCGGGCGCAAACGGCCCGGTCGTGCAGGACACGCTGGTGGACGCGGGCGCGACGCTTGATGTTGATGCAATAGGCGGCACCGGAGTTGTCGGACTGGACGTGATCGACAATCAGATCGAAACCGACGTGCTGGTCTCGATCGAGAATGTCATCGGCTCTGACGATGGTGATGTGATTGTCGGCAGCGATCTGGAGAACGTTCTGAACGGCGCGGATGGCGATGACCTGCTGAACGGTGAGGGCGGCAATGACGTCCTGATCGGTGGCGAAGGCGCTGACACCTTCCTGTTCCAGGGCACCTTCGGTGACGACACAATCTCGGACTTTGAAACGGGCGTCGACAGAATTCAGATCGGAGATCTGGGCCCTGACTTCGACGGCGGTCCGAGTACCGTTCAGGATGGTGACGACGCCGTCATCAGTTTCGGCGACGCAGGCTCGATCCGTCTGGCCGGTGTCGACGCCGCGGACCTGACCGAGAACGACTTCATCGTTTAACCAATCAACAGCGGGGCGGCCTAGGTCGCCCCGTTTGCCAAACCGGAAAGGGTTCCCTGATGTCCCAGAAAACCAATCCCGTGAAAGCCGCCTGGGGGTCGCTGCGCAAGGGCTTTGTTGCAGTTGCCTTCTTCAGCTTGTTTCTGAACCTTCTTATGCTCGCCGGTCCGCTTTACATGTTGCAGGTCTACGACCGCGTCCTGACCAGTCAAAATGTCGACACCTTGATCGCGTTGTCAGCATTGTTGGCCGGTGTATTCGTCGTGGTCGCCTGCCTTGACCTGATGCGGATGCGCATTTTGGGACGTCTGGCCGCCCGCTTTGAGCTGAACGTTGGTGCCCCAGTTCTTGGCGCTGCGATGCGCCGCCGTGTCCATGGCGAAGCCGACGCTGGCGAAAACCTTGTCGAAGACGTGAACGGATTTCGCGAATTCATCTCGGGAACCACGCTGACCGCGTGGTTCGACGCGCCGTGGATCCCGCTCTATCTGTTGGTCCTTTATGCCCTACACCCGTATCTGGGTCTGCTTGGTTTGACCGGGGCCGTCATGCTGACGATCATGGCTCTGATCAACAACTCGCGCGCCCGAGAACCGATGCGGTCGGCTTCTCAAGCGCGCGGTCGTTCAGATGCCTTGTTCAGCATCAGTGATAAAAACGCCGAGCTTGTTCAAGCGCTTGGCATGAAATCCGATTTGCTGCGACGCTGGACCTCGCTTCAGGCGGAAGCCCATCAGCACAAGACCCGCGCCGCTGACCGGGTTGCCAGCTTTTCTGTCGTGTCCAAGACCGTTCGGATGGGATTGCAATCGGCCATTCTGGGACTTGGTGCGTCACTGGCCATCACCGGAGAATCCACCGCTGGCGTCATGATCGCGGCAACCATCGTACTGGCCCGCGCACTGGCCCCAATTGACCAATTGATCGGTCAGTGGCGCAGCTTTCTGGCCGCGCGCGGATCTTACTCCAAGCTGACTAAACTGACCGAAGAGTTTGCCGAAGCCCCACCCAATCTGCACCTGCCGCGCGCGTTCAAATCTCTGGACGTCAAGATTGCGCAGGCAGGCCCCCCGCGCGCCGTCAACGCCTCGCTCCGCCAGATCGACTTCGGCCTTGTGCCCGGAGATGTGTTGGCAGTTATCGGGCATAGCGGTTCGGGCAAGACCACCTTGGGCAAGATGATTGCCGGTATCTGGCACCCCCAACGGGGCGAGGTTTTGCTGGATGGCAGCCCGATGTCCAAATGGAACCACGAGGATCTGGGCAAACAGATCGGTTATCTGCCACAGGATATCGAGCTGTTCGACGGCACGATCCGCGAAAACATCGGGCGCTTCTCTGTCGCCATAGACGATGCCGAAGTGCTGCGTGCCGCACGCGAAGCCGGTGTGCACGAAATGATCAGCGCCCTTCCCGATGGATATGAAACGCGCATCGGTCGGGGGTTCTTTTTGTCCGGTGGTCAACGTCAGCGGCTGGCACTAGCCCGGGCGCTTTATGGCGATCCGTTTGTGTTGATTTTGGACGAGCCGAATTCGGATCTTGATGCCGAAGGCGAACAGGCCCTGCGCGATGCGATCACGGCGGCGCAGTCCCGCGGCGCAATTGCCATCGTCATGACCCATCGTCCTGCAACGTTGCAGGCTGCCAACAAAGTAGTGGTCCTGCGAAACGGCGCCCAAACACAGTTCGGGGATAAAGAGGACGTCCTGAAGGTCAATCGCCGGAACGTTCTGGACAAACCGACCCAATCCGGGGCGCACGAACCCACTGTGCGCCCTGCCAATGCAACTCAGATCAGCGGAGCTGCCCAATGACCCAGTTGATGAAACGCCCACAATCCCCGAATGTGCTTACCGCCCACGATGTGCAAGTATTGGACATCACGACCGAAGCCTCTGGCATCAAACGCTATGTCCTGTTCGGGTTGTTTACCCTGATGGCTTTCGTCGGCGGCAGCATCTATTGGGCCTTCGCCTCGAAACTGGATGGGGCGGTGGTCGCGCCGGCCTCGTTTGTGGTGGAAGGTGACCGCAAGACGGTTGAACATCTGGATGGTGGCATCATTGACTCGATCTTGGTCACGGATGGTGAATTCGTTCAGGCAGGTCAGCCCCTCGTACGGCTTGACACCTCAGATTTCGACGTAGATCTGAGTGTTCTGGGCAGCCAATTGGGCGAGTTGTCGGTCCGGCGCGCCCGCTTGCTGGCGCAGATTAACGGCACGGACAGGTTTGACGAGCCAACCGCTTTGGCCGGGTTCAGCGATGGAATGCAGCGGCTGCATTGGTTGTCGCCTTACCTGACGCAGAAACAACTATTTGACGCCGAAGCCCGCGCCCGCCGGACCGAGGCTCAAATCAACGCGCAACGCATTCAGGGGCTGCGCAATCAGATCGCCGGCCTGAACGAACAACGCCTCTCGACCCAAAACCAGAAGGACATCACGCAGGTTGAGCTGTCCAATCTGAAATCCTTGCTGGACAAAGGGCTTGTGGCCGTCACACGGGTCAGCGCGCGCCAGATCGAAATGGAACGTCTGGGCGGTGTCGATGCGTCGTTGCGCACCCAGATCGCGCAGGCCCAGGACCAGATGCAAGAGTTGCAACTGTCCCTGCTCAGCCAACAAAAGCTGCGCGACGAGGTGATCGCCGGAGAGCTTGCGGTTGTGGATGCCCAGCTTGATCTGATCCGGTCACAATATTCAGGGGCATCGGAACGGTTGAAACGAACACAGGTCCTGGCCCCTTCCAGCGGGCGGGTCGTTAATTTGGCTGTATCTACAACCGGCGGCGTCATTCGCCCCGGAGAGGCGATCATGGATATTGTTCCCGCCAATCAAGCCCTGATCGTCGAAGCACGTATCAAGACCGCCGACATCGACAAGTTGCAGATCGGTCAGGCAACGCGCATTCGCCTGTCAGCCTTTACGCAGACCGATGTGCCTGAAGCCAGCGGCCGGATTTTTGACATCTCAGCCGACGCGCTGGAGGACGATCGCACAGGCGAGCCTTATTACAAAGCCCGGGTGAAACTGGATGCCGATCAACCCACCGAAGTCGCCGCACTGGATCTGTTGCCAGGAATGCCCGCGGATCTGTTTGTGAAAACCGGCGAGCGCGCAGTAATCAGCTACCTGTCACAACCAATCAGTGACCGGCTCGCCAAGACTTTTATCGAGTAACTTATTTTGCCCGCATCCGGCTTGCCGGGTGCGGGTCGTTCACGTCTTTCTCGTGACTAAATGCTGCAGGTTAGACGCCGTATCGCGCCATGAACATATCAACGGCCTGCGTCGCAATTGCATCCAACTCTGCTTTGGAAAAGCTCTTTTGAACGCCAATGGCAGCGCGGGTCCAAATCCGAACCTTGCATAGTTCACTGAACTGTTCGGCTGCCAATTGCAGGTTGTCGATGGCCAACTCTCCCTTGTTGACCGCCTTTTCCAGATACTCGACCATCTGGCGCTGACCGTTCTGCGGCCCGGCCTCATAAAATGTTTGGCCCAGCTCCGGGAACCGGTCACGCTCGGCGATGCAGATGCGGAACATCTGTTGCGAGAAGTCCGAGACCAAAAAACTCGTGAGCTCTGTTGCAGCGATTGTCAGAACTTCGCGTGCCGGTTTGCAATCGTCCACCATCGCCACGACGTTTTCCGCCATCCGTCTACACTCGACCTGCGCCACCTCCATGAAAAGCAGCCGCTTGTCGGGGAAATAGCTGTATAGCGTGGCCTTAGAGACCCCGGCGGCACGGGCTATATCGTCGACGCTTGCACCTTCGAAACCATCCGCCATGAAAACCTCTCGGGCTCCGCGCAGGACCTGATCAAATTTTCGGCCTGTACGCAGAATGACGGCTGCTTCGGTCATGTACTCTCCTTCGGTCGATTGGGTGACAAATGTTTAAACCGTTCAGTTCAGATACAACAAATCGCACAATTAGCAGGCATCTGGCAACACAGATGACGTTAGGTTTTCGATTAACCAGTTAAGTTAATTTACAATGCGCGTCCCCAAAGCCCTATAATTGGCCCGTCATATCTTGCAGCCTGTGTGTTACGTGCTACCACTTTGCACATGGTCGATATCTTTCTGCGCACACTGCCCTTTTTTGCGATCATCGGCTTGGGATACTGGGCTGGGCGCAGTCGATTTTTTTCTGAAGAAGCAACGGCGTACCTGACGAAATTCGTTTTCTATTTTGCGCTGTCGGCCATGCTGTTTCGCTTTGCCGCCACCCTGCCCTTTGCTGATATTTTCAATGCAAGGCTAGTCGTTGGATACTTGATCGGAACCGCCGCTGTGTACGTCTTGGCGACGGTTGTCGCATGGATACGTCGGCTTGATATCCCGACCGCAGCGGTAGAGGCGCAATGCGCGGCCATCGGCAATGTCGGTTTTCTGGGCCTGCCCATGCTGGCGCTGCTGTTTACCGAAGCCGCGATTGGCCCGGTTATGCTGGTTCTGACGGTTGATCTGGTGGTTTTTTCATCCCTGATCGTCATCTTGATAAATGGCGGGCGCGACGGGCGGTTGAAACCTGCAACCTTCCGACTGATCGGGATCGGGTTGATCAAGAATCCGATGATCGTTTCGATCTCGGCGGGAATGCTCTGGTCCGCGTTGCAGATTCCTGTTCCTGTCCCATTGAACGATTTCCTGACAATTCTGGGCGGGGCCGCGACCCCGGGTGCCCTGTTCGCTATCGGAGCTTCTCTGGCCAGCAAATCCGCCGAACGCGTTCACATTGCAGGCTGGCTGAGCTTTTGCAAACTTGTCGTTCACCCTGTCTGCGTTGCCGTTGTGTTGATTTGGATTTTGCCCGTGGCTGCATTTCCTGCTTCTGTCGCAATCGCCGCCGCGGCACTGCCGGTGGCGGGTAACGTGTATATGCTGGCCGCCCATTACAGGGTGGCCCCGCACCGTGCATCAGCTGCGATACTACTGTCCACAGCGGCCAGCATTCTGACGGTGCCATTGGTCATCGCCTGGGTCGGAACGCCCTGATCTAAGCCTTGTGAAAAATGGCACACCAAAGCCGCGCAGCCTTTACGTATCGAGCGTGTAAGGATAGCCATGTCGCAAACCCAACGTAAGGACGAAACCAAATGGAAACCCTTTCGGAAAATGCATGTTTCGGAGGCGTTCAGGGCGTCCACCGCCACGCCTCGACTGCCTGCCAATGCGACATGACCTTTGGCTTATTCCTGCCGGCCGAGGCCAAAGACGGCCCGGTTCCGGTTTTGTGGTATCTGTCAGGCCTGACCTGCACCCATGAAAACGCGATGACCAAAGCAGGCGCGCAGGCCTGGGCGGCTGAACAAGGCGTAGCGGTGGTCTTCCCGGACACCTCGCCGCGTGGTGAGGGTGTTGCCGATCACGATGATTACGATCTGGGCCAGGGCGCCGGGTTCTATCTGAACGCCACGCAGCAGCCTTGGGCGCCGCATTTCAATATGTGGGATTACGTGGCCGAAGAATTGCCTGCTTTGCTGACCGAAAACTTCGCAATCGACGTGGAGCGTCAGGCCATAACCGGACATTCGATGGGAGGGCACGGAGCGTTGACACTGGCTATGAACCTACCAGGGCGCTTCCGATCTGTGTCCGCTTTCGCACCCATTTCAAACCCGACGGGTGCGGAATGGGGTCGCAAGCAACTCAGCGCTTACCTGGGCGATGATCAGACGGCATGGGCCAAACACGATGCCTCGGTCATGATGAAAGAAAAAGGCTTTGACGGCCCTATCCTGATTGACACTGGTGCCAGTGACCAATTCATCGACTTGCTGCGCCCCGAAACTTTGGCGCAGGCAATTTCCGAACGTCGTCAGCAGGCAATAATCCGTCTGCAGCCGGGCTATGACCACTCATACTTCTTCGTGTCGACCTTCATGGAAGATCACATCACATTCCACGCCGAGGCGCTGTACGGAGACTGAGGCATGAGCAAATACGACTATGACCTGATCATCATCGGGTCCGGCCCCTCGGGTCGTTCGGCCGCGATACAGGCAGGCAAACTGCAACGGCGTGTTCTGGTGATCGATCGCAAGGATCGGTTTGGCGGCGTGTCCGTCCACACCGGAACGATCCCGTCAAAGACCCTGCGTGAAACGGTACTGAACCTGTCCGGCTGGCGCGAGCGCAGCTTCTATGGCCGCTCGTACCGCGTCAAAGATCAGATCCGGGCCGAAGACCTGAAGGCACGTCTGCATATGACGCTGGATCATGAAGTTGACGTGCTGGAACACCAATTCAACCGCAACCATGTGGAGACCCTGAACGGGTTGGCCAAATTCGTTGGGCCTCACGAGATTGAGGTTGCCACTGATGCCGGTGAGACCACGAGACTTACGGCGGCCAAGTTCCTGATAGCAACCGGAACAAAAACCTATCGCCCGGATTATGTGCCATTCAACGGAAAGACCGTTGTGGACGGTGACGACTTTCTTGAGATGGCAGAGATCCCGCGCTCGCTGGTCGTGATAGGTGCCGGAGTAATTGGTGTGGAATACGCCACCATGTTCTCAGCATTGGACGTTCGGGTGACGTTAATCGAACCTCGTGAAACTTTCTTAGATTTTATTGATACCCGCTTAATCCATGATTTTACCCATCAGATCCGCGAAAACGGCGTGGACCTACGTCTGGGCTCAGCCGTTCAAAAGATAGAAGACGCTGGGGGCCATGTCGAAGTGACTCTCGAGAATGGCCGCCACGTGCGAGCTGAGATGTTGTTGTTCGCCGCCGGGCGCATGGGGGCGACATCGGCATTGAACCTGCAGGCCGTTGGCTTGGAAACCGATCATCGCAACCGGATCGACGTGGATCGCAAGACGTATCAAACTGCAGTGCCACATATCTACGCGACTGGCGATGTGATTGGGCACCCATCATTGGCCTCAACCTCGCTGCAACAGGGCCGCGTGGCTGCATGTCACGCGCTGGAAACCCCTACCCTGCCGGAAAGTCCCTGGTATCCTTACGGCATTTATTCGGTCCCCGAGATCTCAACTTGCGGCATGTCCGAAGAGGAACTGCAAGAACGCGGCATCCCATACGAAGTCGGCGTGGCGCGGTTCCGGGAGACTTCGCGTGGGCATATCATGGGGTTGGAGCACGGCATGCTGAAGATGCTGTTTTCACTGAAAACCCGCCGGGTGCTTGGCGTGCAGATCGTGGGCGAAGGTGCGACAGAGTTGATCCATATCGCGCAGGCAGTCCTGAATCTGAAGGGCACGGTGGATTACTTCGTGCAGAATACGTTCAACTATCCAACCCTTGCCGAGGCCTATAAGATCGCTGGTTTGGATGCATTCAATCGGATGCCAATCCCGGACGAGTTCAAAGTGCGCAAGAAACCCGCTGAAAAGACCGAGAAGAAGGCCGGGAAAGCGTGACGACGCTCTATATCGATGGCGATGCCTGCCCCGTGAAAGCCGAGGCTGAACGGGTTGCAACCCGGCACAAAGTTCCGATGGCACTGGTGTCAAACGGTGGCTTGCGGCCGTCTGCAAACCCATTGGTGCAGGTGGTCATCGTGTCTGAGGGTGCGGATGAGGCAGACAAATGGATCGCCGAACGATGCGGCGCAGGGGACGTAGTGGTAACCTCGGATATCCCGCTGGCCGCAAAATGTGTTGAGGCCGGCGCTCGGGTCCTCCGTCCAAACGGTGAAGCCTTTACCGCGGCCAATATCGGCCAGCAACTGGCCATGCGTGATTTGATGGCCGACTTGCGCGCATCCAACCCATTGGGCGCGGGTGGCGGCGGAAAACCCTTTGGCAAAGCTGACCGATCCCGGTTTTTGGACGCCCTGGAACGTGAGTTAAGGGCTGCGCAGCGGGGCTAATCCTCCCGCTTGCCAGCGCCGCATCATAGATGCGTCTTTGACAATTGGGCCGGGCAGCGCTGCGCGCTGCGGTTGTGCCTTGAACAATCCCGTCGCGCTTGGTTCAGTGGCACCAACTAAGGAACAAGAAGACAGGTACGTACATGTCGGTGAAAGCTGTTGTTTTTGACATCGGGAATGTTCTGATCGAATGGCAACCCGAACGCTATTACGACCAGGTCATCGGGGAAGAGCGCCGTCGTGCCATGTTCTCGGAAGTTGACCTGCACGGGATGAACGACCTGGTTGACCAGGGTCATCACTTCACTGACACAATCTATGATTGGGCCGAGAAATACCCGGAATGGCGGGATGAAATCCGCATGTGGCACGACAAGTGGATCGAACTTGCCGCGCCCGAGATCCCCCACTCGATCCGTCTGCAACGGGCCTTGCGGGCCAAAGGCGTGCCGGTTTTTGCATTGACCAATTTCGGGGTGCAAAATTTCGACTATGCGACGACGGTTTACCCGTTCCTCAACGAGTTCGACAAACAATACGTGTCGGGACGGATGCAGACCGTCAAACCGCATGTTCCGATCTATGAAATGGTCGAAGCGGATTGTGGACTACCGCCCGAGGCGCTTTTGTTCACCGACGACCGACTCGAAAATATCGAAACGGCGCGCGCCCGTGGATGGCAGACGCACCACTTTACCGGCCCACAGGGTTGGGCGGACCGATTGCTGCAAGAAGGTCTACTGACGGTCGAAGAGGCGCTGTAGCTCAGGCGGTGACGGGCGTTGGGCGGTTTTCGCGAATGGGAAGGTGGACGATGGCACTGAAAGCCCCAATCGCGACTCCGATCCACCAGACCATAGTGTAGTCGCCGTACTGGTCATACATGCGCCCGCCCAACCAGACGCCCAAGAAACTGCCGACCTGGTGGCTGAAAAAGATGATCCCATACAGCGTTCCCATGTAGCGCAGTCCGTAGAGATGCGCGACCAGCCCCGAGGTCAGCGGTACCGTGGCAAGCCACAGCGACCCCATGACCAGTGAAAACACGATGACCGACAGCGGTGTGATCGGGAACACGATGAAGGCCGCCGCGGCGAGTGTTCGCGCGGTATAGACTCCGGCCAGCAGGTATTTTTTGGGGAAATGGTTCCCTGCCCAACCGGCCATCAGTGTACCCGCAATATTTGCCAGGCCAATCAATGAAATTGACACGGCCCCCAGTGCTGATGTGGTTGTGATGCCAATCGAATGCAGTACGCCACCGGGTTGTATGGGTCCGCACATCTCTGTCACGAAAGCGGGGAAATGTGCGGTGATGAAGCCAAGCTGATAACCGCAGCTGAAAAAGCCCAGAAAGATCAGCGTATAGGATGGATCGCGGAAAGCCCTGGTCAGGATCTGACTCATGCTTTCTTCGATCTCTGCTTTACTGGCAGCCTGAGGGGCGCGCATGAACGGCAGTGTCAGCACCAGTGCCAAGATCGCTGCAGCGAATACAATGAACACCTGCTGCCAAGGCATAAAGCTCAGCATCCATTCGGCTGTAGGCGCCCCCAGAACCTGACCGAAACTGCCCGCAGCTGTGATAATCGCAAGCGACATGGAGCGGTTTTCGTCCGACGATGCCCGCGCCACCACGGCAAGGACCACGCCAAATCCTGTTCCCGCGATACCGAACCCCACAAGCCATGCGTACATTTGGTGCTCGAACGGAGTGACGGACCAGGCCGACAGAACCATACCCGCCGCGTAGGTCAGAGCCCCTAGAATAATCGCGCGCTTGTCGCCGACCTTTTCGGCGATGGCCCCGAAAATCGGCTGCCCAATGCCCCAGGCCAAATTCTGAATTGCGATTGCCATCGAGAAGTCCGAGCGCAGCCAGCCGAATTCATCTGCGATGGGGATCTGAAACACGCCAAACGATGCGCGCCCGGCAAAACTGACGGTGATGATGATACATCCGACGATCAGGATGGGGTTCAGCAAGCGCGTGTGTTGGGGCATTAGGTCCTCGGGCGTTCAAGAACCAGACGTTACCGCGTTTAGGTTGTGCGTCAATTCAGGAGTTTTGCGGTCACGGATCAGCAAAATTGATGCGCCCGAGAAATGGCTGCTTTTCAACGGGCAAACCGGGCGCTATGCCTCAAAACATGACGGGTTTGATATCGCTTTATGACACGCAGGTGGCCGACGGCACCCTGACCAGAGACGACGCGCAAGAGGCCGTTCTTCCTCATTTCGAACGTATCCGGGCGGCATTGGCCGAACCTGTGAAACGGGGGTTCTTTCGAAAAGCCCCGCCGCCGCCCAAAGGTTTATATCTGTGGGGCGGAGTCGGGCGCGGAAAATCCATGCTGATGGACATGTTCGTCGACTCTTTGGCAGACATCCCCGCCCGCCGAGTGCATTTTCACGCCTTTATGCAGGAAATCCACGCAGGCATGCACAAGGCCCGTAAGGATGGAGTTGAAGACGCGTTGGCTCCGGTGGCCGCCTCGGTGATCAAGTCCGCGCGCGTACTGGCATTTGACGAAATGCAAATCACCGATATCACGGACGCGATGATTGTTGGTCGTCTGTTCGATCTGCTGCATGAAGGTGGCACCGTGGTCGTGACGACATCGAACCGCCATCCGGATGACCTGTACAAGGACGGGCTAAACCGTCAGCTATTTTTGCCCTTCATTGCACATATCAAAGAACAGCTTGAGGTGTGGGAGCTGATCTCACCCACGGATTACCGCCAAAACCGGCTAGAAGGCGCACCTGTTTACTTTACACCCATAGGCCCCGAAGCACGCGCGAGCATTCGCAGCGTCTGGAATGACCTGGCCGGCGGGACGGCGGACCCGCTGATCCTGCAGGTCAACGGTCGTGCGGTAGAACTGCCCGCCTTTCGAAATGGCGTGGCGCGGGCCAGTTTTTACGACCTTTGTGGAAGGATGCTGGGCCCGGCAGATTATCTTGCTATCGCGGAAGAGGTCAAAGTTCTGGTCCTTGAGGACATCCCGCGCCTGTCGCGCAATAATTTTAACGAAGCCAAACGGTTCGTAACGTTGATCGATGCACTGTATGAGGGAAAAGTCCGCTTGATCTGTTCAGCTGCGGCAGAGCCCGAGATGCTGTATGTCGAAGGTGAAGGCACATTTGAGTTTGAACGCACCGCGTCGCGCCTGCGCGAGATGCAGGATCAGGATTGGGGGCAATAGGGGCGCTGCCCCCGCCGTGCTTTGCGCGACTCCCCCGGGATATTTTGGCCAGATGAAGCTGTGCGGATGCGCCTTTTTCAGCCGTTCTCGCGCAGAATATTACCGGCCAGGTACAGTGATCCACAGATCAGAACCCGCACCTGCGGGTCATCTTCAGTAATTTTTCTCAGGGCTTCGGCCACACTATTGGCAGTAGACGCTGCTAGCCCAACCCGAGAGGCGGCTTCAGCGGTGTCGTCTGCGCTCAGCGTATTGACCTCACCCGGGATAGAGACTGCCGTCAGGCTTTGCGCCTGTGCGGCAAGCGGAGCCAGATACCCGGTGACGTCCTTTGTGTTCAACATCCCACAGATCATATGGGTTGGACGTGCAGGCAGCTTCGCCAGTAGATCGGCCAATGCCAAACCTGCGGCCGCGTTGTGACCGCCATCCAGCCAGAGCTCGGCCTCGGGGGCCTGTTCGACCAGAGGGCCGGTTTTCAATCGCTGCATGCGGGCTGGCCATTCAGCCTTGGTCACCGCAGCCTCATAGGCGTCTTCCCCAAGATCCAGATAACGCAAGACCGCTAGCGCAGCACCGGCATTTTGATACTGATGTGCGCCCAACAGATTTGGCAGCGGTAGATCGCGCAGGCCAGTTTCGTCCTGATAGACGAGCCGCCCGTTTTCTTCGGTGACGTGCCAGTGTTGGCCATGCACCAACAAAGGTGCACCCAGACGCGCGGCAGTGTATTCAATGACCTCCAGCGCCTCATCCTTTTGCGGGCCAACGATGCAGGGAACACCGGGCTTGATGATGCCGGCCTTTTCCGCTGCGATCTTGCCCAAGGTATCGCCCAGAAATTGCTCATGGTCGATTGAAACCGGCGTGATGACCGTCACCGCCGGGTCGTGAATGACATTGGTCGCATCCAACCGGCCACCCAACCCGACCTCAAGCAACGTGTAGTCGGCCTTGGACCGGGCAAAAGCCAGCAGGGCCGCGCAGGTCGTGATCTCAAAATACGTGATGTTCTCGCCACCGTTGGCGGCATAACATTCGTCCAGAACCGCCGTCAGATCCGGTTCGGAAATCAGTTCACCCGCCAGACGAATACGCTCATGAAACCGGGCCAGGTGGGGCGAGGTATAGGCATGGGCGGTCAGCCCTGCCCCTTCCAGACCCGCGCGGATCATGGCCTGGGTCGAGCCCTTGCCGTTGGTTCCCGCGATGTGGATCACCGGCGGCAGTTTGTTTTGCGGATTGTCCAGCGTGGTCAGCAGACGCCAGACACGATCCAAGGTCAGGTCAATGATCTTGGGATGCAGCGCCATCATCCTCTCCAGAATGATGTCCGATGTCTGAGAGGTCATTTTTCTTCCGCGTCTTCAGCCGGGGCTTCTGCTACTGCATCTTCGGATTCGGGCGCAGGCAGATCACCTTTGACCGCCGGAGGCTGGTTCATCAACATCCGCGTGATGGTGATCAACTCATCGCGCATTTCGGTCCGCTTGGTCACACGGTCCAACATGCCGTGATCCAACAGGTATTCGGCACGCTGAAACCCTTCGGGCAGCTTTTCCCGGATCGTCTGTTCGATCACGCGTGGACCGGCAAAACAAATCAGCGCATTGGGCTCTGAGATATGGACATCACCCAGCATCGCGTACGAAGCCGTCACACCGCCCGTTGTTGGGTGAGTCAGCACTACGATGTAGGGCAGATTTGCCTCTTTCAGCATTTCTACTGCCACGGTTGTGCGGGGCATCTGCATCAGGCTCAGGATACCTTCCTGCATCCGTGCGCCGCCAGCGGCCGAAAACAGGATCAGCGGGCGCTTTAGCTTCACCGCCTCTTGCGCGGCCGCGATGATCGCGTTGCCGACATACATGCCCATGGATCCGCCCATGAACGAAAAGTCCTGCGCAGCTGCCACAATCGGGGTTCGGCCAATTTCACCCAGGGCGACCAACATCGCTTCTTTCTCGCCTGTTTTCTTTTGGGCGGCTTTCATCCGGTCGGGGTACTTTTTCTGATCGCGGAATTGCAGCGGATCGTCTTTGGGCGCGGGAACCTCGACCTCGGTAAATATCCCACCATCAAACAGATGATCGAACCGCTCGCGCGGAGTGATCGCCATGTGATGATCGCACTGGGTGCAGACATTCTGGTTTTCTGCCAACTCACGGTGAAACAGCATGGTTCCGCATTCATCGCATTTGTGCCAAAGATTCTCCGGCACTTCTCGGCGCGAGAAGATCGAGTTGATCCGTGGGCGGACGTAGTTTGTAATCCAGTTCATATCGGAACCTTGGCTTGTGCGGCTTTGACGTCAAATAAGACGCTACGGAAAGAAATGCAATCAACGCCTGAGCGCAACCCGCGCTGTTAGCCAACTGACGATCATCACAGCAAAATCCACATACAGCCATTGCCGCAGCGCCCCGGTATCCAACATGTCGTAAGGAAGCAGATACAATGCCAGACCACTTAAGCCATCGGGTAAGGAAACAAACAGCAGAGCGACCATATTGTTGAACAGGTGCAATGCGATAGCAGGCCCCAACGTCCCTGACCGTGCCGTCAGATCCGCCGCCATCAGGCCGAACATCCCGGACCACACAGCAACCAATAGCGCGTTGTCTCCGGCCGCGCCGGGGGCATAGTGACCTGCCGCGAACAAAATCGACGGTACGCCCAACCAAATAACCGGCGATCGGAATCGCGCTGCCAGACTTTGCTGAATGTATCCCCGAAAAAGCACCTCTTCAGCGCTTGTCTGAATCAGCACTGCAAAAAGCGAGAAAGGCAGAAGCAACAGCCAGGTCGACAGTGCCAAATTCTGCGTCAGCGTTGCGCCCATGCCGTATGGCGGCAAGATCGCCACGACGATCCCAACGATCAGCAATGCCTTAAAAACATTCCAAAATTGCCCAATGCCCTCGCGCCATGGACCACAGATTGAGCGCAGCGTTCGATGTTGTAGGCGTTTTGAAGCGATGGACACGCCCAATGTAATGAAGCCAAAGCTTGCCAGCAGCACCAAAAGTGCAACCGGGGATGCGCCGGTCAGCAAACCTTGGGCCCATTCGACGGATCCAAGACCCGCAACCAATCCAAAAAGTAGGAAGTTCAGAAGGATGCCAACCACGCCAACAATGGTCAACCCGACAAGCAGGCGCCAAAGCTCTGGCCGTGCGCGCGAAGGTGCAACCAGTCGTTCATGCGCCATGTATCTGCCGGGGCGGGCGTCAGGCATTGTCGGCCGTGTCCCGGTTCGGCTCGTCATCATCGAAGATCAATGAGGTTGCATTGGCGGCGTTCAGCCTTTCGGAAATCGTAGTCAGATAGCCGGCAACCGTTTGCAGCAGCTGCATTGCAACACCTGCGTCACTTTCAATTACCGCGCGCAATTCCTCGGCCCCAATGCGCAGGAACGAACAATTCTTGACCGCAACCAAATCAAATTGCCGAATTTCGCCTGTGATAATCGACAAGTCTCCGATCAGACGCCCCGGCTCGATGACCGAGATCGTACGCGCGGTTCCGTTCCCTTCATTCCAGATCAGGTCGGCTTCGCCCGAAATACACAGATAAGCGGCATCTGGAGTTTGCCCTTCGGAGAAGATGATCTGCCCGGCTGCGGCATCGTACCATTGCGCCGAAAACGCCAGAAGGCGCTGGTTGCGACCGTCAATGCCGGAAAACAGCTCGGTCGACGAGATAATCTTGAGCTTACGGCTCAGGTCATCCGTTGAGCTGGCCTCTTCTTCTGGGCGGGTCCGCGAGACGCCGTCAATTCGACCATCCTTGATCTCGACGAACAGATCATAGGCTTCGGGATGGGCAAAGTAATCCTCCATGAAGACCATTATTGAATCCGGCAACAATTCCCGCAGTTTCAGCCGGGTTCTCAGCCTGCTCTCGGAATCATGGCTGGCCAGAGCTTTGTCCAGGATCAACACATCAGGACGCTTGATTCCAGCGCGCGAGAATGCGGCGCGTTCCTGAAATACCGTCGGCAGATTATTCCCACCCAGACCCGAGGGCAGGTCATAGATAATGGCTGCCGCCCGGCGGCGCAGGCCAGCTTCGTTCATGGCTTCGGCGACGACATCTTCGATTTCATCCGTGTGTGCCCCTGCCATCAAAGAAACCCGCCCGAACAGGGCATTTTCCATGACAGTCATGCGTTCAATATATGCATCCGGCGTGACCGGAACGAACATCCCATCCATCGAGGCACGAAGCTGTTCCGCTTGCCCCCTTCGGATGGCCAAGATCTTTTCTTTGTACTCGTCCGGAAAATCAGGCCCGATCTGTTCCGCGGTCAGCAGGAACGGAACGGTCAGCAACAAGGCACGCTCGCCCTCGCTGATTGCTTCATCCCCTTTGGCTTTGCGCCTATCCTCGATATCAAGCAAACGGTGGAACATATCCTTGGCCATACCCAGACGAAGGAACAGCGGGTGATCTGCCCCGTCCCGCCCAAACGTCTGGTGCAGTGTTTCCAGCACCGCGCTTGCAATGCTCATTGCGTCATCATCCAGATCGTTATGGCGCAGCATCCACATGAACCGATCATCGCCCGCCAGAATATCCGGTGAGATATCACGCGACGGAGCGGCAAACAGCAGGTTGCCCCCCAGCGGTACAGCCGGGTTGAAGCGGTCCGGTTCGAACCGATAGACATACCGCGCCAGGTCTTTTTCTTCCAACCTCTGCGCGACCGTGTCGCGCAGATTTACGATATCACGTGCAAGGGCAGAATGTTGCACTGGATCGAACTGGGTACGTAATGTCCGGCGGAACATGAATTCGTCGATGCCCATCGCCTCGACCAGCTGGAACCACCAGTTGCGGATATCCTCGATGTCTTCCAACCCTGCCAGGCCGGGATCGATCCACTCATCCGACAGGGAATCCGGAGGGTTCCCGGCCCGCACCGCTTCGATTTGCCACCGGCTTGGGGCCTTCTTCGCGTCGGTTTCGTGTTTTGGATGGGTTCGCAACGGCATCAAGAGGTTGTCACCCAAAGTCCCGTCAAACAGATAGGGCCGCGAATAGGCATAGCCGATCCGCGCCGCAATTACCGTCTGATGGAGTTTTAGCAGATCGTGACCCGCAATTGTGACGCTGCCTTGTATCGGCAAAAGCTCTCGTGTCAGTAGTTGCGCCAACGCGCCGCGCTCGGCGGCGCTTGACGACTGGATAGCAACGCGGGCACCCTTGGGGATGGTCAGGTCGATATCTTCAAGGATGGTTTTCCCGTCATCATCGCGCACTGTTACATTGCGCAGTTCGATATCGCCGCTGAGATGCGGAATGGACTCTGGCTCACCCACAAACAGCTCTTCAGGGATCATGTTGTCCGGGGCAAAACGTTCAATCACGATTTCCCAGCGCAAAGACATATCTTGAACCTGGTTGTAATAGGTCAGCAAGTCTTTCCATGGGCCACTAAGGTCCTTGTATGCCCCAAGCGCCGCGACCAACGCGCCCACTGTCACCTCACCCGTGATCGCCAGATAGCCACCGACCGAATAGAACAGGAACGGCGTCATCTGAGTAATCAGATTGTTGAGGAACTTCATAAAGAACTTCTTGTTGTAGATCTTGAACCGGATCTCGAACAAGGTTCCCAACCGATGGCTGAATTGTGCCAACCGATAGCGCCAGCCGCCATTGGCCCGCAAATCGCTGATGCCCGCCGCGCTTTCGCCAATTTCCGAGCTGAGGTGGCGGACCTGCTGAATACGTTCCTTGTTCAGCAGGTTGATCTGGCGCTGCAGTTTGGGGATCAGCCATGCCTGCAACGGAATCAACGCGATGCTGGCCAGACCGAACCAAACGCTTTGCATGAACAGAAAAGTGACAATGGTCATCATTTGACCAAACTGGAACACCGGCTGGGCAATCGCATCACCCATCAGGCCGCCCATCGGTTCGGCCTCAGAGGTGATCATTGAAACAAGTTCACCTTGGCTGGTGGTGGCAAAATACGATTTCGGGAATCGCATCGCGCGGTGAATCAGCGTGAACCGAAGCCGGCGCAGCATACGCTCGGCCAATATGCCCTTCATCGTGTTGATGCGCATCTTCATCAAGCCGCTGGCGATTACAGTGGCCAAAAATGCAAAACAGAGGATAAGCAGATATTGGACCTGCGTGAAGGTGAACCCAAAAAGTGTAACGCTATCGTTGGGCGCACCAATTGCGTCGTTGATGATCTGTTTTGGCAGCTCAAGCGAGGCGTAGAGAAACGGAAACGACAACACCGTCAGAAACAACAGCACAAGCTGCTGCTTTTTCGAGTGTTTCCAGATGAACGAAAATAGTGTGGGTTCCATGCCCCGGCCTTGCCTCAAAGAATTTAGTACGCGGTTTTTCGGATAATCCAAAGCAATCAGGTGCCGGACGGTACGCACAGTCCCAGATGATTGCAAGAACGGCGATCGGGGCCTTAGCAGACACAACCAAAACCGCCCAGTCACAACAACGTTAGTGTCGGATAGTTTTATGCGGATTTCACCAATTCGGCCTTATCCTCGCCGTTGTCTTTGACTAAAGAAGGTCAAGTTCAGACGATGGGATCATGGGCAAACTTCTCGATCGATATCTACACCGCAAAACTATTGCGCGTTGGCAACGGGCCGTTCAAGACGCGGCCGGGGCCACGAACCCCCAATTGCGTCAACAGCGCGACGAGGCGCGCAAACTGCGTGCGCAATTGGACCGTTTGCTACGGGAAGCAAACGAAAGACTAACGCTGCCCCTGATTGGATCAAAGCAATTCCCCAAGCCGCTGGGTACTGATTGGTGCTGGCGACCTGATTTGTGGCGGGGTCCCTTGCCCCGACCTGGTCTCGCCTCAATCCCGCGTAAGGTCGAGTTGGATCAACAGGTAAAGATATTCCATGACTGCGCTCTATCCGAGATCAGTGTGCGACAGGCACGAAACATGGACGAAAAGGACCTGGCCGCTTTTGGGCTTGGCGTCGAAGTGTTTGGCTTTGCGGGGTCATTCCTTTCTGTGTCGCTGGATTTGCCGCCTGAGGCAGTGCAAGGATTGACGCGGCAGCACCTGATGCGGGTCGATGCCCAGATTGAAACAGAACGTCCGCTGGACGTGACCGCGCGATTGAATATTCGGCACGGCCCAAACACTGATTCCGTTCCACGGTCTATAGATTTGTCGACAAGTTCGAATGTTCTGGATTTCGATCTTGCCAATTTGCCGCTGAACGAACGGCGTATAGACAAGATCTGGCTGGATCTGGTTCTGACCAATCCGGCTATGAACCGCATAGTTCTGCGGGACCTGACCCTTTGCCGCCACCACCGCGCCGACATGTGAGAGCATTGGCCATGACACAACCAACCTTGACCCCAACCCTGTTCGAAAACGGCATCTGGCGCGGGTACCTGCAGGCCGACACTGAACCGCACGTCGAAGTCCGTTATATGGGCCAGGCGCTGGAGGGTGTGTTCATGACCGCCACCGATGGTGGTTGGGAACTGAGTGTGCCGGTGCCATCAACGGCGATTGCCGACGGGGTTCATTGCTTTGTAATAGCCGATGCAAACACATCACAGAAGATCGGTGAATTCACAATCATTGCGGGTGCATCAGCCGCGGATGATTTGCGGACCGAAATCGCTTTGTTGCGGGCGGAACTGGACTTGTTGAAACGGGCATTTAGACGGTCTCAGGCCCCTTCGGACTGATCCGGGTTTTCTTCGTTTCCAAGGCTTTGTCTATCTTTCAGGCGAAATCCGTGCATCATAAATGTCATCCGAAGCAACCCGGGTGCGAAAATGGACCGCAGCAGTATCGTCAAGGTCATCGCTCTGATGGTGACAGGGTTCGGGATCGGTATCGACTTTACCGGCGCTCTTATTCTTGTCCCAGCCATCGAAAACAGCTTTGACGCTGATATTACCAGCACCCAGTGGGTTCTGAACATCTACGCCTTGTTTTTTGCCATGACCATGGTCGCCGGGGGGCGCATGGGGGACATGTTCGGGCATCGCAAGATGATGATCATCGGGCTGGCAATCTTTCTATTTGCGTCCGTCATGTGCTTTGTCTCTCCCAGCCTCGACTTCCTGATCGCCGCGCGTGCTTTGCAAGGGATTGGTTCGGGTTGCGTCTGGCCTTGCACGCTTGCTTTTGGCGCCACCAAAGTCTCGCGCCCCGAACACCGCGCCATGATCATGGGTATGATCCTCGCCGGTGTGACCAGCGGCAATGTCTTTGGTCCTCTCATCAGCGGCGCCGCAGTCAGCTTTGGCGACTGGCGCTTGTTCTTTCTTGCAAACGTGTTGTTTTCGACCATTTCGATGGTTACGGCCCTGATCCTTATGGAGCGTGAAACTCAACACAAACAGGGCGAACATATCGATTTCGCCGGAATAGGTATTCTTTCGTTTGCCGTTCTTTTGCTGCTTTACGGGCTGGACATCGGTGCGGACTGGGGCTGGACGTCTGTCCCGCTGCTGATGTTGTTCTTCGTCAGCGCCGCGCTGTTCTTCTTTTTCCCGCAAGTCGAGAAGCGCGTGAAAGAGCCTCTTTTACTACCGCAAATGATGCAGAACCGCGAGTTTCGGATCACGCTGGGACTGAACATGTTCAACGTATCGGCGGCCTTTGTCGGGCTGCTATACTTCCCTCAATACATGCAAAAGGTCCTTGGTTGGTCCGTGTTTGAGTCGGCGATTGGGCTTGCCCCGCTAACACTCCTGCTGGCCGTTGGCTCGATTGTTTCGGGCACCCTTTATAATGATTTCGGGCCAAAGCGCCTGCTGTTCTGGGGGTATTTGATCGCAACGACCGGCGCTCTCAGTATTATCATCTTGCCGGCAGGGCTGGGATATTTTCAGATTTTGCCCGGCATGGCGATGATCGGGCTGGGCGCAACGTTGACGGTTGGGCCATCAGGCACTGCAGCCGTGTGCGCCGTCAAACCTGAACGCGCCGGACTTGTCGGCGGGCTGAGCTTTATGACCCATCTGGTATACGGCGCCATATCCGTCGCCTTCGCGACGGCAATAATGTATGTCGTCAGCCTGTCCAACCTCAGCAAACAGTTGGTTACGGATGGGATCAACATGTCTGTAACCGATCAAAAGGCGATCAACGGTGGAACGCTTACGACCGGTACAGCCCGCGCTATCATGGAAAAGCTAAGCTCGGCAGAAGCCGAAAAGGTCAAATCCGCCGTCGCTGCCGCATTCGATGCAGGTATGAACATGGCCTTTGTTTTTGCGGCCATCTCGGTCTCGGTAGGCATTGTTCTGGCGATGATGCTTGACGAAGAAAAACTGCACAAGGTTGAGGGCTGATCCTGGCCTTTGCAGAAAGGGCCGCCTGTATCGGCGGCCCTGTTTGTCTTACTGAGACGGTCCGTTGGGATTGAACGCCGACAAACCTTTGAGGATGTCGATGGCGTAAGCCAGCTGATAATCCTCTTCCCGCAATTCAGCCGTGGCTTCGGCTTTGGCGCGGTCTTCTTCGATCTGACGAATTTCATCTTCGCTGAGGCTGTCATTGTTCAGGCTGCCGCGCAGGTCAGCTTCGGACCGCGTGCGGGCGTTGGCTTCCTCTTCCTCGGCATCCGGCGCAGGGCGCGGTTGTTCAACGATGATGTCGGGGCTGACGCCAAGTGCCTGAATTGACCGGCCCGAGGGCGTGTAATAGCGCGAGGTCGTCAGACGCATTGCACCATCGCCACGCAGCGGCATGACCGTTTGCACCGATCCTTTGCCAAAGCTCTTGGTGCCGACAACGATCGCGCGACGGTGGTCTTGCAGCGCGCCGGCCACGATTTCCGATGCAGAGGCGGACCCGCCATTAATCAGGACAACGATTGGTTTACCTTCGGCCAGATCACCCGCTGTTGCATTGAAACGCTCACCGTCGCTTGGGTCACGACCACGGGTGGACACGATCTCGCCTTCGTTCAGGAACGCGTCCGAAACTTTGATCGCCTGGGTCAGCAGCCCGCCAGGATTGTTCCGCAGGTCAAGGACAAAGCCATTGACCTTGTCCAGACCACCAGCTTCTTCGATCTGTTCATTCAGGCCTTCCTGTAGGTTCGGGAAAGTCTGGTCGTTGAATGTGGTGACACGCAGAACAACGCTGGTGCCTTCGGTTCGGGCACGCACGGCTGTTAGCTTGATGGTGTCCCGGATGATGGTGATATCAAACGGCTCTTGCTCGCCCTCACGGACGACCGTGATCACGATTTCCGACCCAACCGGGCCACGCATCAGATCCACGGCCTTGTCCAATGTCAGGCCAAGGATGCTTTCCCCATCGACATGAGTGATGAAATCACCCGCTTCGATCCCCGCCTCATCTGCCGGGGTATCGTCGATCGGCGAGACAACTTTGACATAGCCTTCTTCCTGCGTGACCTCGATGCCTAATCCTCCGAATTCGCCACGTGTCTGCACACGCATCTGCTCAGCATCATCTGGCGAAAGGTAGCTGGAATGCGGATCAAGCGACGTGAGCATACCGTCGATGGCCGCTTCGATCAGCTCTTCCGGCTCCACGTCTTCGACATACTGGGCGCGGATACGTTCAAAAATATCCCCGAACAGATCCAGTTGCTCGTACACGCTGGCCTTCCGGTCAGCCTCTTGCGCCAGCAAAGGACCAGCAATTTGTGTAGTTGCGATTACACCTGCCACGGTTCCGGCCAGACCGGCCATCAGAAATTTCTTCATACTCGTTTATCCATCCTTGTCGGTCCGAAACCATGATTCCGGGTCCACGGGGCTATTATTCTGTCTTACCTCTATATAGAGCGTTTCTGACCGGCCAGTTCCAGTGCCATCACTGCTTGTTGACAAAATTGCGCCGATTTCGGGCGATTCACCCGGCATTAAACCCACCGGAGTGCCTTCGGGGATCACCTCGCCCATGTCTCCGTAAACGTCTTGCAACCCGGCGAACACGAACAACAAGCCCGGTTGCGGCTCGAGGATCATGACGTTCCCGAGCTCCAGCAATGGTCCACGATACCGGATCGTTGCCGCAGTCGGCGCTGTAACAATTGCCCGAGGACGGGTGGCCAGAACCACACCGGGGCGCGTCACACCAGCCGCGTCAGTCTCATCCGCGCGGTGCAAAACTACGCCTTGGGTCGGCAATTCAATCCGCCCCTTGCGGTCAGAGACATCCGCATCTGTTTCGGCAATTTCGCCTTCCGAGATTTCGGACAATCCACTGGCAAAGCCGTCCAACGTCTCGGTTGATGAAATCAGGATGGCCGTGCGAACCGGATCTTCGACAAAGCGACGGGGCAAATCCGTGCGGTCAGCGATGGCTTCACTGAGGCTGGTGCGCGCGTTTTGCACACCGGTTAACCCTTCGACCAGAGTGTCTGCAGCACTTTGCTGAAGCTTCCGAAGGGTCTGGACCTCTTGCAGATCATGGGCCAGTGCCTGCGCGCGCGCGTTCAGTCCGGGAGTAACTTCGGACAGCATCATGCCTGCCCGTGCGGAACCTAGGGGCCCGGACGGGTGCAGCATCAGAACGGGTGGTGCCGTGGTCTCAATGGTCTGCAATACACCCAGAAGCTGCGCGACCTCCTGTTCCCGCGACCGCAATTCTGCTGTCAGCTGTACCTCGCGGGTCGCTGCCATGCGCAACCCGTCCCGCATCGCTGAAAGCCCGGCCTCATAAGCCTGGATAGTTTCGGTCAGGGCACGCACGCGGTCGCGGGCACCGTCAGCTTCGGTCAAGTTGATCGAGGCCTGTTCTAGCATGCGCGCCGCATTCAAGGCCGCCGTGGACGGATCATTCTGCGCGCTGGCAGGCGACGCGAAACACATCGCAAAGATAAGCGCGCGCATCCTCATGACAGCAGGCTCTTCCCCGTCATCTCGGGCGGTTGCTCAAGACCCATCAGTTCTAGCAGCGTCGGGGCCAGATCGGAAAGGCGGCCGCTTCGCAGCGAGACACCTTTTGGCCCACCGACCAGCGCCACGGGAACCGGGTTCAGAGTATGCGCGGTGTGCGGCCCGCCGGTTTCGGGGTCAACCATGACCTCGCAATTGCCGTGATCCGCAGTGACGATCATCGCGCCACCGACCTTGTTCAGCGCCGCGACAACCTGCGACAAGCCCTGATCGACGGCCTCACATGCCTTGATTGCGGCTTGCAGATCGCCCGTGTGACCAACCATGTCGGGGTTGGCATAATTGGTGATGATCAGGTCATAGCCTGCCTCGATCGCCTCGACAAACTTCGCCGTCACTTCGGCCGAAGACATCTCGGGCTGCAGGTCGTAGGTGGCCACTTTGGGCGATTTCGGCATAAACCGGTCTTCGCCTTCCTCGGGCGTTTCCTTGCCGCCATTGAGGAAGAATGTGACATGGGGGTATTTTTCGGTCTCGGCCAGACGGAACTGGCGCATCCCCTTCTTGGCAACCCACTCACCCAGAGTGTTCACGATTTTCCGCTTGGGGAACACGGTTGTCATATAGGCATTGTGACCGTCGGAATATTCGACCATTCCCAACAGGGCGGAAAGCTGCGGGCGCGGGCCGGTATCGAAGTCCGAAAAGCCCGGTTCGCCAATCGCGCGCAAGATTTCACGGGCGCGGTCCGCTCGGAAATTCAAACAGAAAACCCCGTCACCATCCTGAATGCCGTCGTAACCTTCCAGAACAGTGGGAGCGATGAACTCATCGGTTTCAGACTGGTTATATGCGTGATCCACAGCGCCATGCGCGGTTGTGGCAGCCCGACCCTGGCCTTTGACCATCGCATCATAAGCCTCGCTGACGCGTTCCCAGCGATTGTCCCGATCCATTGCAAAATACCGACCACAGACCGTGACGATGCGCGCGCCATCGGGCAAACGATCTTCAAGCTCAGACAGGTAAGTAAATGCCGATTTCGGAGCGACGTCGCGCCCGTCCGTCATGGCGTGCAACGCCACCGGAACGCCCGCATCGGTGATCGCCTTGGCGGCAGCGACGATGTGGTTCAAATGACCGTGGACACCACCGTCCGAGACCAAACCCATCAGATGCGCCGTTCCACCTGCTGTCTTCACCTTTGCGATGAAGGTCTGCAATGCGGCATTGTCGAAAAAGCTGCCGTCTTCAATCGCCAGGTCAATCTGCCCCAGATCCATCGCAACAACGCGGCCCGCCCCGATATTTGTGTGACCTACCTCGGAATTGCCCATCTGGCCGCTGGGCAAGCCAGCATCCGGGCCATGTGTAATAATGGTCGCGTGCGGCCCATTGGTCATGATCGCATCAAAGGTCGGAGTATTTGCAAGGTACGGCGCGTTAGACCGTGTGTCTTCGGACAGGCCCCAACCATCAAGAATGCACAGGACGACGGGTTTGGGGGCGGTCATTGCGGCTCTCCGGATTTCTGCTCTGGTCGGTCTTGTATCGCCTGCCCTCGGGCAATTGAACCTTATTTT
This sequence comes from Ruegeria sp. YTSC230, assembly GCF_059609665.1. NCBI lineage: Bacteria > Pseudomonadati > Pseudomonadota > Alphaproteobacteria > Rhodobacterales > Roseobacteraceae > Ruegeria > Ruegeria sp. YTSC230. The sequence goes on from NZ_JBXWMC010000005.1 coordinate 152,203, forward strand.
GTGCGCGGATGTGCAGATTTAATACTCAGTCCGCTCAATCCTTGTTTATCAAATCCGTATACGGACGCGCCGTGCGACCGCGATACTTGACGGTCAGGTCCAGCGGCGCATCGTTTTCATCATAGACCCCGACCACGATCCCCCTGCCCCGGCTTTTGCTCCGCATCTCAATCAACTGCTGTTCCGACCGGGTCGTGCGCTGCGACTGGCGGCGTGTCCAAACGAACAGGTGGTCGTACATTGTGGCAACAATACCGGCGTGATCGGCACTGTTCCCCAGATCAAACAGGATAGACCGATGACCGCCTTCGCAGTGGATCAGCTTCCACCTTTTGTTGGCTGCCATGAACATGACTGCGTCCCGGACAGAGGCATTTAACATGTCTGCAATTGGTGATGCAGAGTAATCGTACTCACAAATCACCGCGTGGCGGGGTGTTTCGTTCAGCTGCCCATGCAGGATCGGAAGCAAGGAGTGCCCCTCAAGAATATGCCCTGCGATCTCACCGCCCGCCACATCCACAAATGTCGGAGCAAGGTCGATGGATTCAACCAGTGCATCGCTGACAGTGCCACGCGTTCCGTCTGCTTCGGGTGACGCGTCATAGATAATCAGTGGCACCTTGGTTGATGCGTCCTGAAAGAACGTTTTCTCGCCCATCCAGTGATCGCCCAGAAAATCGCCGTGATCGGAGGTCAGCACGATCATCGTGTCCTCCATCCGGCCAGTTTTCCCCATCCAGTCAAACAGCCGCCCCATCTGGTCATCGGCTTGCTTGATCAGCTCCATATAGGCCGGGATCACCGCATCACGTACATCCTGCCGCGAGAATGTCTGCCCGACTTTAGTATTCATGAATGCCTTGAGCACCGGATGCGCATTCTGACGTTCCGTGTCGGAGCGCACGACCGGCAGAACATGTTCCGGCCCGTATATCGAGGCATAAGGTTCCGGCACGATGTATGGCCAATGCGGCTTGATAAAGCTCAGATGACAGCACCACGGGCCATCATGGGTGTCCATGAATTCGATGCCACGTCCGGTCAGATAAGGGGTTTCGCTGTCCTTTTCCGCTATGTTGGCCGCCTCGGTTGAGTTCTTTAAAAACCAGCCGAACAGGACATTGCCGTCCTCATCCAGCCCCGAATTGGCAAAGTCGTGCCAGGGGTTGTCACTCTCATACCCTTTAGCAGCCAGATGCTTATTGTATTCCTGTGCGCCATCCGGATCATAAAATCCGTCGGGTCCTTCAGGCAGCATACCGTCATCGCGTTCATATACATCAAACCCGCATTCCGCGACACGCGCGCCGATCAGACTGTCAGGCTCCAACCCCAGCCGCTCCATTCCTTCCGCATCTGCGCGCATATGGGTCTCGCCGACCAACCAGCAGTCCATGCTTGCGTTGCGCAGGTGATCCCCCATCGTGATTTCACCAACTTTCAGCGGAATGCCATTCCATGAGGCGCCGTGTGAATGCACGTAGCGGCCGGTATAAGTCGACATGCGCGAACTGCCGCAAATCGGGGACTGGATGTAGGCCCGATCAAAGCGGACTCCGTCAGCAGCCAGCCGGTCAATGTTCGGGGCGTGCAAATGCGGATGCCCGTAACAGCTAAGATAATCCCAGCGCAGCTGATCGAACATGATAAATAGGATGTTTTTGCCTTTGGCCAAACCCGCGCTCTCCCGCAAGATGCCTCAGGGGTCTATTTAGCCATTACCATCACTATAGCGAAGCGCAATCTGCGTTCAGGCCTGACGCTCCATCTGCTCAAGCATCTTTTTGGCACGTTTGCATTGCAACTGATCACGCAAGGGCGAATTGGGATCGACATCCTTTTTGCAGACCACACATTTGTCCGCGCCCGAGATTGCGTTCAGACCACCACAGCTGCCTTTGATCGTCTTGCCCATCAGCATGACGCCCAGCGACATGCCAACCACGATGATCAAAAGCAGAAAAAACGCTATGATAAAGGTGCTCATCCCGGTTCCTACCTGTCAGTTGGTGCCCAGTGCGTCTTTGAACGCAGTGCTGTGAACCGTAATATAGGCATCGTCGCCGCCTGTCACATCCCGCGAGATAAAATACACGGCAAGTTTATGTTCTTCTGCCAGCTCCAGGCCCTTATCCTGACCCAGCGCTAACATCGCTGTCGCCCAGGCATCAGCCATCATCGCATTTTCGGCCAGAACCGTGACCGAGGTCGTGCGATGCGTGATCGGACGACCTGTTGTTGGATCGATGATATGCGAATACCGCACGCCGTCCTGTTCAAAGAAATTCTTGTAGTCGCCAGAGGTCGCCATACCGAGGTTGTCCAGCTCAACTACCAACTGCAGGTTTTGGGCCCCTGCTTCGGGCTTTTCGATCCCGATCCGCCAAGCCTCACCCTTGTCGTTCTGGCCCATGGTGACCAAATCACCGCCGATCTCGACCATATAGTTTTCGATCCCAGCGTCGCGCAGAGTCGCAGCCACCGCGTCGATGCCATATCCTTTGGCGATTGCTGACAGGTTGATGCCCACACCAGCATCTGATTTGGCCAAAGTTCCGTTGTCGCTGTCCAACATCAGCAAGCGTTCCTGACCAACGCTTTCCAACGCCGCCTGTATCTCGGCATCTGATGGCACCGGATCTTCTGGCTTGCGCGGACCAAAGCCCCACAGTTCGATCAGCGGGCCAAGCGTTACGTCGAACGTGCCGCCCGATTTTTCGTGCACGTCATTTGCTGCACCTAAAACCAGCGCAAATTCTTCGGAAACCTCGGTGGGTTCGGTGCTGGACGACGCCGAAAATGTCGAAACCTCCGAGTTGGGGTCCCAGTTGGACATCTTGGCGTTCACGTCTGCCAATGTCTCTTCCACGGCAGAGCCCAATGCAGTCTCATCCACATCCGTGCCGATAGCGGTGATGTTGAATGTGGTACCCATGGTCTCACCGGACAGGCGCACAACCTCGGGTTCTTTGTCAAAGAGACATCCGGAAACAAGTGTTGCAACAGCCAGAACAGGCAAAAGGCGCATCGAGAGACCTCCAGAGGAAAACCGTGCCCGGCATATGCCAGCGGCCCCATGCAGAGTCAAACCGACTTCACAGCTTTAGCGGCAGGAAGCCTAACATAAGTAGCCCAATGCCGGCCGGCACACCGAACAACCAGGCTTTTTTTTGCCAGCCAACCGGCTGCTGTTTCCAGGCCATTCTAAAGTTATGCCCGCATACGACCACGGCAAAGAAAATCAGCACTGCGACGGGCGGGGTAAGGTACAAGTCAGACAAAAGGCCGGATATCCTTGTTTAGCGGCAGTTTTCCCCGGTTTGGGCATTTGCACCCTATACAGACCGCATTGCTGCGGTAAGGTGTAAGGGAAGCCATCTCAAAAATAAGAGGAGATTGCCAATGGCCCCAACCTCATATCAGCCCCCAACCCGCGGCGACAAGACCGATACAAGCACGCATAGCCAATCGGTTGAATCCAATCTGTCGCACTCGCAGACGACGGTGGCAAAATTGCTTGCGGGTAAAGGGGATGCTGTATTTGCGGTGCGCCCAAACGACACAATCCATTCGGTCGTGAATACCCTCAGTGAAAAGCGGATTGGTGCCGTGGTCGTGACCGACCAGAACGGTACCCTTCAGGGTATTCTGTCCGAACGCGACATCGTCCGGCGCATGGCTGACACGCCCGGCCAGACCTTGCCACAATCAGTCGAGGATCTGATGACGCGCGAGGTCAAGACATGTTCACCAGACGATTTGTTGAATGATGTCCTGAAAACCATGACCGAAGGACGTTTTCGCCACATGCCCGTTGTTGGCGACGGCAAACTGCGCGGCGTCGTCACAATCGGTGACGTTGTTCATTTCCGGCTGAAAGAGCTCGAGTATGAAGCGTTACGCATGAAACAAATGATCGTAGGCTGATCCTTCCGGCAGAAATCCCTTGACCTTGGCTGACTGACAGTATCCTTGATGCCAAAATTTGTTCGGTTATAGGTCGAGGGTAAATGAAGCACGTTCTGGTAACGGGTACAGCGGGATTCATTGGGTTCCATCTTGCAAAACTGTTGCTTTCGGAAGGATTCCGGGTGCACGGCTATGACGGGATGACCGATTACTACGATGTCGCGTTGAAAAACCGCCGGCATCAGATGCTGCTGCAAAACCCTGGGTTTTCCGTCACCGAGGACTTGCTGGAAAATCACGAAAAACTCAAACAGGTTGGAGATGACTTTAAGCCTGACGTGATTGTGCACCTGGCTGGTCAGGCAGGCGTGCGTTACAGCCTGGAGGATCCGCGCAGCTATATCGACTCGAATATTGTGGGCACATTCAACGTGATGGAGGTTGCCCGCGAACATAAGGTTGAACACCTGTTGATGGCGTCCACCTCGTCGGTCTATGGCGCGAATGAGGTAATGCCCTTCACCGAGGTCGAAAAGGCCGACACGCCTCTGACCATCTATTCAGCTACCAAAAAGGCCAACGAGGCCATGGGCCATTCCTACGCGCATCTTTGGAACCTGCCCACAACTATGTTTCGGTTTTTTACCGTTTATGGCACTTGGGGGCGGCCGGACTTGGCGCTTTACAAGTTTGTGGATGCAATTCTGGATGACCGTCCGATCGATATCTACAATCATGGCGACATGTATCGCGATTTTACCAATGTGGATGATCTTGTCCGCGGAATCCGGCTGTTGATTGACAGCCCGCCCGTGCGCCCCGACAGCGCAGATGACATCGAAGAAGGCGACAGCCTTTCGCCCGTAGCGCCCTGGCGCGTGGTCAATATCGGAAATGGCGACAAAGTGCGCCTGTTGGATTTCGTCGAGGCGATCGAAGAAGCTGTCGGCAAGAAAGCAATCAGAAACTATATGCCAATACAGATGGGCGATGTCCCGGCCACTTGGGCCGATACCGATCTGTTGCAGCGATTAACCGGGTATCGCCCACAAACCGATTTCAAGGTCGGGATTGCCCAGTTCGTGGAATGGTTCCGCGAATATCACGAAAAATGAACTGAGTGCCGCATGCTCGAAACAGACCCCAATTCCCGCAAAATTGCCGTCATTGGCCTGGGTTATGTCGGCCTGCCACTGGCAGTGGCGTTTGCCGGGGTGGGCCCGGTCATTGGGTTTGATATCAATGCCAAACGCATTGACGCGTTGCGCGCGGGGCAGGATAGCACTCAGGAAGTTGACCCCAATGATCTGGGCGCTGCGACAGGTTTGACCTTTACTTCGGAAACTTCCGATCTGGCGGGATGTGATACCTTTATCGTTACGGTTCCAACGCCAATCACGGCGGGCAAACAACCGGATTTGTCGCCCTTGCTGAGTGCGTCCGAGACGGTCGGACACATTCTGAAAAAAGGTGACCTGGTGATCTACGAGTCCACGGTCTATCCCGGCGCGACCGAGGAAGACTGTGTGCCAGTGCTCGAACGGGTCTCCGGTCTTAAATTCAACAGGGATTTCTTTGTCGGATACAGCCCGGAACGGATCAATCCCGGTGATAAGGCCCATCGCATCTCGGACATTTGCAAGGTCACCTCGGGCTCGACACACGAAGTTGCCGATTTGGTAGATGCGCTTTATGGCCGGATTATCGCAGCAGGTACACACAAAGCGGAAAGCATCCGCGTAGCCGAAGCCGCGAAAGTTATCGAAAACACTCAACGCGACCTGAACATCGCGCTGGTCAATGAATTGGCGATGATTTTTGGACGCCTGGGCATTGATACCGATGCCGTTTTGCGCGCAGCCGGCACCAAGTGGAATTTTTTGCCCTTCCGTCCTGGCCTGGTCGGCGGTCACTGCATCGGCGTAGACCCCTATTACCTGACACACAAGGCAGAAGCGGTCGGCCATCATCCACAGATCATTCTGGCCGGGCGACGCCTGAACGACAGCATGGGCGGCTATGTCGTGTCGCAACTGGTAAAGCGGATGACCCGCGTCGGGATTGACGTGGGATCGGCGCGCGTGTTGGTCATGGGGCTGACATTCAAGGAAAACTGCCCGGATCTGCGCAACACAAAGGTCTCCGACATCATAAACGAGCTGAAGGATTACGGTATTGAGGTAGATGTGCATGACCCGCACGCCGATGCCTCCGAAGCACAGGTCGAGTATGGCATTTCCCTGGTCGACACCCCTAAGGAACACGCCTATGACGGCGTCGTTTTGGCCGTCGCACATCGAGAGTTTTTGGATGTAGAGCCCGCGCAAATCAGAGCGTTCGGAAAAGACACAAGCGTGGTCTTCGACGTCAAGTCGGTCCTGCCGATAGAGGCCAGCGACCTTCGCCTTTGAGCACAAAAGAAAACCGGCGCGTATGAGCGCCGGTTCTTTATTTCTTACCCGCCGAAATCGTCGAGCATGATGTCTTCGCGGTCCACGCCCAAATCCAGCAGCATGTTGATGACCGACTGGTTCATGATTGGTGGGCCACACATATAGAACTCACAGTCCTCAGGCGCAGGGTGGTTCTTGAGATACTCTTCGAAAAGAACGTTGTGGATGAAGCCGGTGTAGCCTTTCCAATCGTCCTCTGGCTGCGCATCCGACAGGGCAACATGCCATTCGAAATTGTCGAATTCCTCGGCCAGAGTGTCGAAATCCTCGACAAAGAACATCTCTTTCTTAGACCGTGCGCCGTACCAGAAGCTGATTTTGCGGTCGCGATTTTCCAGACGCTTGAGCTGGTCGAAGATGTGGCTGCGCATGGGCGCCATACCGGCGCCACCGCCGATAAAGACCATCTCTTTCTGGGTGTCGCGGGCAAAGAATTCGCCAAACGGGCCCGAGATGGTGACCTTGTCACCCGGTTTCAGGTTGAAGATGTAAGACGACATCTGACCGGCTGGTATACCTTCGGAACCGGGAGGTGGCGAGGCAACGCGGACGTTCAGCATGATCATGCCTTTTTCGTCCGGGTAGTTGGCCATTGAATACGCGCGCTCGATCGGTTCGTTCACAACCGATTCATACTGCCACAGATTGAAGCGGTCCCAATCTTCGCGGTATTCCTCTTCCACGTCGAAATCAGTGTATTTCAACGCATGCGCAGGGGCTTCGATTTGGATGTATCCGCCAGCGCGGAAATTCACGTCCTCGCCCTCGGGCAAATCCAGGGTCAGCGCCTTGATGAAGGTCGCCACGTTTTCGTTCGAGCGAACCGTGCATTCCCATTTCTTAACGCCAAAGACCTCTTCGGGAACTTCGATGTTCATGTCCTGCTTGACCGCAACCTGACAGGACAGGCGGTCGCCGCAAGACGCTTCGCGCTTGGTGATATGGCTTTCTTCAGTCGGCAGGATCGAACCGCCACCTGAATGAACACGCACGCGGCACTGCGCACAGGTGCCACCACCGCCGCAGGCAGAAGGCACAAACAGCTTTTCGGCCGCCAGTGTCTGCAGCAATTTGCCACCTGCGGGAACGGAAATGGTTTTTTCGCCGTTGATTGTGATGTTCACATCGCCAGTCGATACCAGTTTCGAACGGGCGGCCATGATGAGGGCCACCAAAGCGACAACGATCAGGGTGAAAAGGACGACGCCTAGGCTAAAAGTTTCCATTCGTCCCTCCTTACAGCTTCACGCCCGAGAAAGACATGAAGGCCATCGCCATCAGTCCCGCGGTGATGAAAGTGATGCCAAGGCCCTGCAAGCCATCCGGAATATCCGAGTACTTCAGCTTTTCACGAACGCCCGCCATAGCGGTGATCGCCAGTGCCCAGCCAAAGCCCGAAGACACACCATAAGTGGCTGCTTCGGCAAAGCTATAGTCACGCTCGACCATAAACAGCGATCCCCCCAGAATGGCGCAGTTCACTGTGATAAGCGGCAGGAAGATCCCCAGCGCGTTGTAGAGCGGCGGGAAGTACTTATCCAGAACCATCTCAAGGATCTGCACCATCGCCGCGATCACGCCAATGTAGGAGATCAGACCAAGGAAGGTCAGGTCCACATCAGGGAAACCCGCCCAAGCCAACGCACCGGGCTTCAGCAGATAACTGAGCAGCAGGTTGTTCGTGGGAACGGTGATCGCCTGAACGACCATGACCGAGATGCCCAGACCCAGCGCGGTCGAGATCTTCTTGGATACGGCGATGAATGTACACATCCCGAGGAAGAAGCTGAGCGCGAGGTTTTCAACAAAGATGGCCTTCACGGCCAGTGAAATCAGACCTTCCATCAGTGGGCCTCTACCTGCTGAATTTTGTATTCACGCTCTTCGACCTGGTTCGGCTTCCATGTGCGGAAGGCCCAGATGATCAAGCCGATGATAAAGAACGCGGACGGCGGCAGCAGCAGCATGCCGTTGGGCACGTACCAGCCACCATTGTTCACGGTTTCCAGAATGGTAACGCCAAACAGCGATCCGTTGCCGAACAGTTCGCGAATGAAGCCAACAAGCAGCAGGATCAGACCGTAGCCCATTCCGTTGCCCAAGCCGTCAATGAAGGACGCGACGGGCGGGTTCTTCATCGCAAATGCTTCGGCGCGGCCCATCACGATACAGTTGGTGATGATCAGGCCGACAAAAACCGACAAGGTTTTGGAAATCTCAAAGGCGTAAGCCTTGAGAACCTGATCCACCAGGATCACCAGCGAGGCGATGATCACCATCTGTACGATGATCCGGATCGAACCCGGGATCTGGTTGCGCAGGCATGAGATGAAGAAGGACGAGAACGAGGTCACGAAGGTAACCGCCAGCGCCATCACGAAGGACACCTGCAGCGAAGAGGTCACCGCCAGCGCCGAACAGATACCCAGCACCTGCAGTGTGATCGGGTTGTTGTCGACAAGCGGGTCGACCAGCATCTCTCTCTTGGTCTGGGACATCAGAACTCTCCTGCTTGCAGTTTGGCCAGGAACGGAGCGAAGCCCGCATCACCCATCCAGAATTTCACCAGGTTATCAACACCAACCGAGGTCAGCGTGGCACCGGCCAGCGCATCTACATAAAAGTCGGGGCCAGCGGCAGGTTGCGACTTGGATACTGTGATCTGCAGATCACCTGCATCGTCCCGCAGCTTCTTGCCGTTCCACAACGCTTTCCAACGCGGATTGTCCACCTCGGCGCCAAGACCGGGGGTTTCGCCGTGCTGATAGAATTGAAGGCCGTAGATATCGTTGCCGTTGTTTTCCAGCGCGATAAAGCCATAAAGCGTCGACCAAAGACCATAGCCGTGCAGCGGCAGGATCACCTTGTCCAACTCGCCGGATTCGTCGCGCAGCAGGTAGACAACACGGTACAACGCCTTGCGACCGATACCAGCCGGGTCATCGTCCAGCGCGACGCTCAGCTCTGGATCGCTTGCGGCGGCCAGATCGTCGAATGTTGCGGGATCGAACCGGTCGTCGACGAACTCACCTGTCGAAAGTTCAACAACGTGCGGCTCGAATGCGGCGAACGCCTCAGACACGTCGGTGCCGGGTTCGTAAACACCAGCAACCTGCAGAACGTTGATCTGCTTGTCCTTCAGCGCGTTGGCTTCCTGCACAGGGCGCAAGCTAACGGCTGCGGCGGACACAACCATCGAGGCCACCAGACAGACGGCGACGGCGATAAAGATCGTTTTACCGACCGAGTCCGGCGAGGCCGCCAGAAACTTGGCAATCGCGCCCTTGGGTTCTGGGGATTGCGTATCAGACATGGCGACGCGCCCTCCGTTTGATGTTTGCCTGAACGACGAAGTAGTCGATCAGCGGTGCAAAGACGTTACCGAACAGGATTGCCAGCATCATGCCTTCGGGGAAAGCGGGGTTCACCACACGGATCAACACAACCATGATACCGATCAGAGCACCGTAGATATAACGGCCCATGTTGGTATGGCTGGCTGAAACGGGCTCGGTCACCATGAAAGCCAGACCGAAAGCGTAACCGCCGACGACGACGTGCCAGTACCATGGCATCGCGAACATCGGGTTGGTATCCGACCCAATGAGGTTGAACAGCAGCGTCAGACCTATGGTCCCAGCCAGACAGCCGACAATCAGTCGGAAATTGGCGATGCGGGTCGTCAGCAGGAATGCCAGGCCGATCATACAGGCCAGCGTTGATGTCTCACCAAAGCTGCCCTGCATCTGACCCAGAAACGCATTCCACCATGTCAGCCCCTCAGTGGCCAACGCCTGATATCCTTCCGATGCGGATACTGACAGCGCCGTCGCGCCTGAAAAGCCATCAACCGGCGTCCAGACCGTGTCACCCGACATGTTCGCCGGGTAGGCAAAGTACAGGAACGCACGACCAACAAGTGCTGGGTTCAGGAAGTTCTTGCCAGTGCCGCCAAAGACTTCTTTACCGATCACCACCCCGAAGATGATGCCCAACGCAACCTGCCAAAGTGGCGTAGATGCGGGCAAGATTAGCGTGTAAAGCATGGAAGTTACAAGGAAACCCTCGTTCACTTCATGGCCGCGAACAGTCGCAAAGATGACCTCGAAGATACCGCCTGCAACCAGAGTGACGATGTAAATCGGCAGGAAATACATCATCCCGTGCATCACATTGGCAAAGATGCTGGCGGGGTTCAGCGAGATACCGAACATCTGCAGGATGGCGATCCGCCAGCCAGTGGCTGAATCGGGTCCAAGCGCGGCAATGGCCGAGTTTGCCTGAAAGCCGGTATTGTACATTCCCCACAGGATACAGGGGATCGTGGCGATCACGACATAGGTCATGATCCGCTTCATATCCACGTAGGACCGCGCATGGGGTGCAACGGAGGTTACGGTTTTCGGAGTGTAGATGAAGCTTTCGACCATCTCGTAGATGGGGAAATACTTCTCGTACTTGCCGCCTTTGGTAAAGTTCGGCTCGATCCGGTCAAAGAAGTTGCGCAAACCCATTCGGATCAGCCCTCCTTTTCAATCTTTGTCAGGCAGTCGCGCAGCGCCAGCCCATATTCATATTTCGCCGGACAGGCAAAGCCGATAAGGCCAAGATCCTCTTCGTCCAACTCGAGCGCACCTAGCGCCTGTGCAGTATCGGTGTCCATTACCAGCAAAGCGCGTAGCAATTGCGTCGGCAAATAGTCCTGCGGCATCAACTGTTCGAATGTACCGGTCGGAACCATCGCACGGCGTCCACCATTCAGATTTGACGTGAATGCAAACAGCTTCTTGGCAAAGGCCGAGCCAAGAACCGGCTGAACCGCGTATTTCGACGGCATCGGAAGAATCCAGCCCAACGTATGCTGATCATGGTCTTCGCGGATGATGCTGATCTGACGCGCGAAACGGCCCAGGTAGGCTTGTGGCCCCTCTGCATGACGGCCCGACAGGATCGAGCCCGAGATCACACGGGCCGTGCCGTCCACATTGATTTCGTCACGGGTAAGATCATCGGTCGATGCCCCCATGACAGTGCGGATCAGGCGGGGTTGACGCGCGCCGGGGCCTGAAAGGGCAACCACGATGTTCGGATCCAGATGGCCCGTTTGCATCAGGCGGCCAATCGCGATGACATCCTGATAGCCGATTGTCCAAACCTGCTTTTCGCCGGCCAGCGGCTCAAGGAAGTGGATGTGGGTTCCAGCCAGGCCTGCGGGGTGCGGTCCGGAAAATGCTGCGGTTTCAACACCCGGAACGTCGGCGCCCGGCAGGGCTGCGCCCTCATTTTGGCACAGATACGTCTTGCCCTCGGTCAGCTTGGCAACTGCGCTCAGGCCGACAGCAAAGGCGTCACCTGCATCCTGGATAATGATCGCCGCATCAGCGGCCAGAGGCTCACTATCCATCGCGGTCACGAAAATTGCCGTGGGCTTGGTACCCGGTGCGGGCATCTTGGAATAGGGCCGCGTGCGAAAAGCAGTCCACAGGCCAGCCGCACATAGACGTTCGGTCACGCCCTCGGCGGTATCGGCGTTGCCCACAGCCGAGAAATCCAGACCTGTGTCGTTGACGTCCGAGACTTCGATTACGACGCTCTGCAACACCCGACGCGCACCACGGTTGATGGCCACGATCTTGCCGCTGAGCGGAGCGACCATCATCGCCTCGGGCACGTCCTTGTGGCAAAACAACGGTGTGCCCCGCTGAACCTCTTCACCCTCTTGAACCAGCATGCGCGGTTTCAGGCCCAGATAATCAGCCCCCAAAACCCCGACAGACCTGAATTCAGGACCCGGTTGGATCGTCTGCTCTGGCGCGCCTTGCACCGGCAGCTCCAACCCTTTTTTCAGTTTGAAAGTTTGCATGTCGCTACTGTCTTCCAAGCCTCTTTCCTGCAACACATCGTTCCCACCACTGCATAGTGGCACAAAACGATCTGTATGTGGGAGCCTGAGAGCAAAAAAGGCGCATAGCACCTGTTTTCATTCCAAGCTTCGTTTTGATCACGGTCCCTTTACGCGGGGATGTTGCCAAACGCAAACCCGTTGCTGCCTAAATTGCCGATATTTTGTCAAATTAACTTGAAGGGCTGCCTTTTGAACCTGTTGAAATTGCATATCGCACCCGCAACACTTCCGGTGTAAGCACCCGGGATGGAACCAAACAACGATTTTGAGATTTTTCTGGTGGCAACGCCCGGCCTTGAAGCCCCGCTGCATGCCGAAGCGGTCGAGCAGGGATTCGCAGATACAAAGCCGGTACCCGGCGGCGTCACCTGTCGCGGAAGCTGGCCTGAGGTCTGGCGCGCGAACCTGTGTCTGCGCGGTGCGAACAAGGTTTTGGTGCGATTGGGCGGGTTTCCCGCAGTTCATTTGGCACAACTGGATAAACGGGCCCGAAAATTTCCCTGGGCCGAATTTTTGCGCCCCGATGTGCCCGTCAAAGTCGAAGCGACAAGTCGAAAATCCCGAATCTACCATGCAGGGGCCGCCCGGCAACGTATCGAAGTGGCAATTACGGAAACTCTGGGCGCACCGGTTTCGCCCAATGCGGCCGTGCGCGTCCTGCTGCGCATCGAAAAGGACCTGTGCACATTTTCGATCGACAGTTCCGGCGAGCCTTTGCACAAACGCGGCCACAAACCGGCTGTCGCCAAAGCCCCGATGCGTGAAACGATGGCGGCAATGTTCCTCCGGGAGTGTGGATTTGATGGGTCCGAGCCAGTTCTGGACCCGATGTGCGGCTCAGGTACCTTTGTTATTGAAGCCGCCGAAATCGCGCTGGGGCTGCGCCCTGGCCGTTCTCGCAGCTTTGCCTTTGAAAATCTGCCAAGTTTTGACCCCAACGCCTGGTCCTCGATGCGCCAGCAACAACCTTTGGCCAAACCGGACGTCGTTTTTCATGGCTCAGACCGCAATAGCGGAGCGATTGAGGCCTCGACCAAAAACGCTGACCGGGCCGGCGTTGCCGATTTCACCATTTTTCAGGCGCGCTCGGTCAGCGACATAAAACCCCCGTCGGATGCCGCAGGTCTTGTTATTGTCAACCCACCCTATGGTGCCCGGATCGGGGATGAAAAACGCCTGCGATCCGTTTACGGCAGCTTGGGCAAGGTACTGCAAACCAAGTTCAAGGGCTGGCGTATCGGTATCGTGACCAGCAACGCAGGCCTGGCCCGATCCACCCGCCTGCCGCTGTTGCCCCCCGGGCCAATTGTGGACCACGGTGGCACCAAAATCCGACTGTATCAAACTGGTGTTCTGACCTGATCCGATGCCCGGGAACGACGAAGGCAATTCGAACAAACGACACGGAAACCCACTTGCACATCCAAAAATGCAAGTATAGATCACGCGCCACGGTCGGAGTGTAGCTCAGCCTGGTAGAGCACTGTCTTCGGGAGGCAGGGGTCGGAGGTTCGAATCCTCTCACTCCGACCAATAAAACAAGGCGCCCAAGGGCGCCTTTGTTGTTTTCAGGACAGTGATCCAAAGTTCGCTGAACCTGAGCATTAGTCGAACCCTAACGCATTGGCAGCTTTATGAAGGTGCTCGGGGCTATAAGGTACGCGGCGTCGCATTCCAAAGCTTTCACCAAAGCCGAGACGCGATCCAATGCCACCTTGGAACTAGCCGCAAAGCGGATGGTAGAAAGGTTCCGGAGCTTTCAATCCAGACCGGACCATTTGATGTCTACCAACCACTTTTTTGCGGCCAAAATAGACGCTCGCCCAGTTTGGTCGACATGTGACAACAGCCATACATCGCGGGCGACCGGATTTGTCTGATCATCAAGTAAGAGGGCGCGGAGCCTTTTGTCGCCATCTGCGATTAACGATGGCAGCAGTGTTTTCCCTAGACCGTTTGCCGTCGCTTCCAGTGCGGTTTCGACGTCCGCCACCCGGATATTGGCACGCCGCGTGCTTGAAGCAGAGATCGTTTTCTCAAGCCATTTGGCCTGCGGCAAGCTGGCGTTGGCATCATCATAGGTGATCCAGCCGAGATTTTCCGCGTCATCTGCTGAGATCTTTCGATCTACATATACGCCAAATTGCAGCTCACCCAGTTTCTGGGCTTTAATGCGAAAGCCACCTTCGTATGGGCGGGCAAACCGCAGGGCCAGATCAGCCTCACGCCTAGAAAGGTCCAGATTGTCCGAGCTTGGAAACAGCTCGATCGTCAATTGAGGGTGCAACCCGGCAATCACGTCAATTTGGGGTACGAGAACGCGATTGATGATGATCGGCACAGAGGTGATCCGAACGACTCCTGACACGTGATCTGCCGTCCTGTCTGCACGTAATTGCAGCGCCCGGTTCGCGGACTCCATGGTTTCAACGTAGCTGAGAATGTCCAAGGCAGCATCGGTGGGTTCATATCGTCCCGCAGCGCTGCTTAGAAACAGGGATAGGCCAAGATCAGATTCAAGCGCCTTGACCCTGCGTGCCACTGTTGTTTCGTTCACCCCGGTCGCCTGTGCGGCGGCTTTTAGCTTGCCGCCGCGAAACAGGGCCAGGAAATATCTGAGATCATCCCAGTTTGTGCTCTGCATTTCTGCAGACTAGACTGGCAGATTATCCAATTCAATCGGCGAAAATGCTGTGCATAGATGATGGTGTTCCAAATAGGAGAACAGCTTATGAATTTCATCATTCTCTTCGAAGATGCACCGCAGGCCGACCCTGACATCCGTAAAAACCATATGGCGCAGCATCTAAGTTTCCTTGAACGTCACGCAAGTAAGATTGAAGCGGCCGGTCCGTTGTCAGATCCCGAAAGACAAGGGCGCGATGGGCTTTGGCTGGTCGATGTGGACTTAATAGAAGACGCAGAAAGTCTGATCAGAGAAGATCCTTTCTGGGAGACAGGTTTACGTGCGTCATACTCAATAATCCCCTGGAGGCTGGTTTTTTCGGCAGGGTCGCGACTAATCTAGAAACTGTATTGCTTTCGGCGACCAAGAAGAACAGTCGCCGAATAGCCCAACAGCAAAGATGGATTTTATCGACCTTTCTCGGCGCTGCACGAACGGTGGCCCCCGGAATTGTCACATCATAATTTTCGCAAATAGGCCCAGGACACATATCCCTTGAGCTGACGCGCGCGATCAAGCGACACACGGCACCAACGAGTGCCACCAGTTTGTTCGCAACTGTGAACTCGCAGGGCGGTTCCATTTGGAAGCCCAACGATAACGATATACCCTGTTCCCGGCCCAGCACGCATTTTCAGCATGTCACCCTCTTCGACACCAAAAACCTCGTATCGTCCAAGTGAGGCCGCTTTTGCAGCCTCAGTGGTCATAAAAATCCCCAGAACAAATACTGCCAGGTGAAAGAAAATTGCGTTGCGCATCGGTTTTTCCTGCTTGTTGCCTCGGACATCATCTTAACGAACCGGATCGACGAGCGGAACGATTCCAAGCAATAACTTTAGGACGCCGACCGGCATCCAAAGTGTGCTCAGCCTGAAATAGCGCGTCGTAAGGGCAAAACGGAAGTTTGGTTTACGGATGTTCTCCCGGCACTTGGCCTTCGGCTGCGTTGGTTCAAAACCTGTATGGGTTGTCCTCATCCGCTCGCCGGACGCGCAGCGTCCGAATGCATGGCTGACGCAGGTCCTCACCTACATTGGGGGTATCGGTCGGACTTCATCGCCTAGCTTCAGGACTTTCCACGCCCGGTAGTGGCTTGATCAGCAGGCCTCCATGCCGGTGAGACTGGGTTCGAGGTTTTCAAGAATTCTACTGCCGGATCTCGGTATAATCGTATTGAAGAAGGTTTCGCCCGGCATTCAGAAATTGAACTGGGTACAGTGATTAAACAAAACCGGTAAATTTCCAAAGCGGTACCTTGAAACCTGGGCGGCAATTGTATACCGGTGCATACAAATGCGATCGAGCGGGTTGCCCGACGCCTCTCAACAGCAGCAGATTCACACAAAGCGGAAACAGCCATGAGCCAGTATTCAGACTACTTGGATGAAATTGAAACGCGCAAAGAACAAGGACTTAGCCCGAAACCCATCGACGATGGTGCGCTGGTCGAGGAAATCATCGAACAAATCAAGGATACTGGTCATCCGCATCGCGCAGATTCGCTGCACCACCTGATTTACAACACGTTGCCCGGAACAACCAGTGCTGCGGGTGCGAAGGCAACGTTCCTGAAGTCCATCATCGTCGGCGAGGTAACTGTTGAGGAAATCTCGCCGGAATTCGCGTTCGAACTTCTGTCCCACATGAAGGGCGGACCGTCGGTTGACGTGCTTTTGGATGTTGCATTGGGCGACAAGCAGGACACAGCGGTTCAGGCGGGTGAGGTTCTGAAAACTCAGGTATTCCTGTACGAGGCTGACACAGACCGCCTGAAAGCTGCCTATGAGGCGGGCAACAAGATCGCTGCGGATCTCCTTGAGAGCTACTCCAAAGCCGAATTTTTTACCAAGCTGCCCGACGTGGACGAAGAAATCCAAGTTGTCACATATATTGCAGCCGAGGGTGACATCTCCACTGACCTTCTGTCGCCAGGCAATCAGGCGCATTCGCGTTCCGACCGCGAGCTGCATGGCAAATGCCTGATTTCCGAGGCCGCACAAAAAGAGATTGAAGCGTTGAAGTTGCAGCACCCCGACAGGCGCGTGATGCTGGTTGCGGAAAAAGGCACTATGGGCGTTGGTTCGTCGCGGATGTCGGGGGTCAACAACGTGGCGCTTTGGACCGGCAAGCAAGCCAGCCCGTACGTGCCTTTCGTCAATTTTGCACCTGTCGTGGCCGGCACAAACGGCATTTCGCCCATCTTTCTGACAACCGTGGGCGTGACCGGCGGTATCGGTGTCGACCTGAAGAATTGGGTCAAGAAAGTGGACGAGGATGGTAAGGCTATCATCAACAACGTTGGCAACCCGATCTTGGAACAGCGCTATTCGGTTGAGACCGGCACCGTGCTGACCATCAACACGAAAAAGAAAAAGCTCTATAGCGCGGATGGCAGTGAAGAATTGGTCGACATGGCCGGCTCATTCACCCCGCAAAAGATGGAGTTCATGAAAGCTGGCGGCTCTTATGCCATCGTCTTTGGCAAGAAACTGCAGACATTTGCGTGTGAGACGCTGGGCATCGAACTGAAATCGGCCTTCGCCCCGGCGAAGGAAGTCAGCCATGAAGGTCAGGGGCTGACGGCTGTCGAAAAGATCTTTAATGCAAATGCGCGCGGAGCGACCCCGGGCAAAGTGTTACATGCCGGCTCAGACGTGCGCGCCAAAGTCAATATCGTGGGCTCTCAGGACACCACCGGTCTGATGACCAGTCAGGAGCTTGAGGCTATGGCCGCCACCGTCCTGTCGCCCAGTGTCGATGGTGCCTATCAATCTGGCTGTCATACTGCCTCGGTCTGGGACCTCAAGGCGCAGGCCAACACCCCGCGCCTGATGGCGTTCATGCACAAGTTCGGTCTGATCACCGCGCGTGATCCCAAAGGCGTGTACCACGCGATGACAGACGTCATTCATAAGGTGCTCAACGACATCACGGTGGATGACTGGGCCATCATCATCGGCGGCGACAGCCACACGCGGATGTCCAAAGGCGTAGCCTTTGGTGCGGACTCGGGCACGGTTGCGCTGGCGCTGGCCACGGGTGAGGCGACAATGCCTATCCCGGAATCCGTCAAGGTGACGTTCAAGGGCGAAATGGCACCGCACATGGATTTCCGCGACGTGGTGCACGCGACGCAGGCGCAGATGCTGGCGCAACACGGCGACAATGTATTCCAGGGTCGCATCATCGAAGTGCATATCGGTACGCTGCTGGCGGATCAGGCCTTTACCTTCACCGACTGGACGGCCGAGATGAAGGCCAAGGCGTCGATCTGTATCTCGAACGACGATACGCTGATTGAATCGCTGGAAATCGCCAAGTCGCGGATCAAGATCATGATCGAGAAAGGCATGGACAACGATGTTCAAATGCTGCAGGGCCTGATCGACATCGCCGACAAACGTATCGCCGAAATTCGCTCGGGTGAAAAACTGGCCCTGCGCCCTGATGACAACGCCAAGTACTTTGCCGAAGTCGTTGTGGATCTGGATCAGATCGTCGAACCGATGATCGCCGACCCCGATGTGAACAATGCCGACGTGTCTAAGCGCTATACCCACGACACGATCCGCCCGATCTCGTACTACGCTGCTGAAAAGAAGGTTGATCTGGGCTTTGTGGGCTCCTGCATGGTGCATAAGGGCGATATCAAGATCGTGGCCCAGATGTTGCGCAATCTCGAAGACGAGTATGGCAAAGTCGAGTTCAAAGCCCCGCTTGTTGTTGCCGCACCGACCTACAACATCGTTGATGAGCTGAAAGAAGAAGGTGATTGGGCAATTCTGCAGAAGTATTCGGGCTTTGAATTCGATGACCTCTTCCCCAAGCAAACCGCACGGACCGAGTACGAGAATATCCTCTATCTTGAGCGCCCGGGCTGTAACCTTTGCATGGGCAACCAGGAAAAAGCTGCCAAAGGCGACACCGTTCTGGCCACGTCCACCCGTCTGTTCCAAGGCCGTGTTGTAGCGGACAGTGAGACAAAGAAGGGTGAATCCCTTCTGGGTTCAACCCCGGTTGTTGTTCTGTCAGCCATTCTGGGTCGTACGCCGACGCTGGAGGAATATAAGGTTGCGGTCGAAGGCATCGACCTGACCAAATTTGCACCACCGATGGAAGTTCCCGGTACTGCCCGTTCTGTGCATTTCTAGTACAATAGGGGGCGCGGCGAATGTTGCCGCGCCCGTTTTACCCCAACTTGGCCGAAGCTTGGTAAAAACGGCGCATTACAATGGGGGTCAGGTACATCGGGATCTGATAGGCCCCGATGAACACCAAAAGTGGCGATGTCACCTCGGGTGGTAACGCAATCAGGAAAATCGCGACATTCCGGTTTCCGGCGACAATGGACAATGCGGTGGCTTTTTCGGCAGCCACTCGGTTGCGTGTCAGAAAATACATCACCAGTTGCGCGCCGAAATTGGCCAGGCATGCGAACCCCACCCAAAAGGCCGCAAGCCCGGGATCAACAAGCGCAGTCGCGGTCACGGACGGCATCAAGCCGATCACAAAGACAGCGAGGGTGATCGTTGCCAACCCTTCAAGATTTTTGAGGGTAGTATGTGACGGGTTTCTCAGAAACGCGAGGCGCAACAACACGGCGGCAACAGTCGCCCCCGCAATTGTCAAAAACAGGCGCAAGACGGCGATCAGAACGGATTGAAAGTCTCCCAACTCGGGTATCAGAACGAAGATGGGAAACACGGTCAACGGCAATACGGCGGTCCCGATCACCATCAGGCGCATGGCGTGTTCTGCCGGATGTCCCATCATCAGGCACATATTGGCACTTCCCGAGATGGACGGAGCCGCGGCCATGACCAGCAGCGACAGAAAGACTGGCGTGCCGGTCCACCGACCGATTATGCCAATAGTCACAACTAGTAGCGGCAAAACCAGCTGGAACGCGATCACTGTACTTGCCACCTGGCGCAAATCGACCAATGACCCCAACAACAAAGAAGGCTCAATTCTAAGGACCGTCAGAAACAGCAGCAGTGCGACAAGCGGCGGCAAGACCGCCTGCATCGGCTCGGCCAGCGCGGGCAGCAGCAATCCGGCGGCCAGCCCTGCGACAAGAACATAAGGACCGTTACGCGCCGCCAGATGAAGTGGGTTCAATGCCCCCTACCCGCCCGGGCTTTGCCTAAGGTTTTCCGGCAGCCATGTGGCCAGTTCCGGGAACCAGATCAAGACGAAGACCATCACCACCATGATCAGAAACATCGGAATTGCCGCGCGGGCGATATAGCTCATCTCATGGTTCGTCATGCCTTGCATCACAAACAGGTTGAAGCCTATCGGCGGCGTGATCTGCGCCATTTCAACGACAACCACGATAAAGATACCGAACCAAATGAGGTCGATACCTGCATCCCGGATCATCGGTTCCACCACGGCCATGGTCAAAACAACCGAGGAAATGCCGTCAAGAAAACAGCCCAGAATGATGTAAAAGACCAGCAGAACCATCAAAAGCTCAAACCGAGTCAGCTCCCACCCTGCGATCAGATCAGCCAGGCCCCGCGGCAGACCCGTGAACCCCATGGACAGAGACAGGAACGCAGCCCCAGCAAGGATCAGGGCGATCATCGCACTGGTTCGGGTGGCCCCCATCAGGCTTTCGGTGAAGGTCTTCCAGGTCAGCGACCCCTGTCCCGCTGCGAGCAGCAGACCACCGATCACGCCAAAGGCGGCTGCTTCGGTCGCGGTGGCATAGCCCAGATACATCGAGCCGATCACCACCATGATCAGCAGGATTACGGGCAACAAGAAGCGAGAGTTCTTGAGTTTTTCAGAAAAGCTCAGCTTATCTTCGCTGTTTGGGTTCCAGTCTTTCCCGAGCTTCGAATAAATTGCGACATATCCCATAAACATCGTCGCAAGCACCAATCCGGGCAGGATGCCCGCGAAGAACAGTTTGGTGATCGATTCATTGATGGTCACGCCATACACAATCAGCGTCAATGACGGTGGGATCATCAGGCCCAGTGTTGCCGCGCCGGTCAGTGTACCGATGATCATCCGTTCGGGGTAATTGCGCTTACGCAGTTCAGGGATCGACATCTTGCCAACCGTCGTCAGTGTTGCCGCCGACGATCCGGATACGGCGGCAAAGACTGTGCAGCCCACGATATTGGTGTGCACCAATCCACCGGGCAAAGGTGCCATCCACGGCGACAGACCTTTGAACATGTCCTCGGATAATCGCGTTCGATACAGGATTTCACCCATCCAGATGAACATCGGCAGAGCTGTCAGGGTCCAGGACGAGGACGCCGACCAGATGGTGGTGATCATCACGTCGCCGACGGGCCGTGTCGTGAACAGCTCCATTCCGACCCAGGCAACGCCCATAAGCGCCAGACCGACCCAGACACCGGTGCCCAACAGGGTGAAAAGAACAAAGAGGAAGAGGATGATGACAGACAGATTTTCCATGCGCTTATTCCCCGTGGCTCTGATCGGCCAGATCACGGACGATACGGTGATTGCCTCGGAAGAGGACGTGGACCAGATGATCGGTCAGGGCGATTGCAAGAATGACCCCGCCGATCAGCATCGCAGACTGCGGAATCCACAGCGCGGTTTTGTCCTGACCCTGACTGATATCGTTGAACTTCCAGCTCCAATAGACAAAACGATAGGCATACCAGCAAAAGTACCACATCACCGCGGCACCCACGGAAAAACACCATATTTCGAGGATGCGGCGAACCCGATCGGGAACCGCATTGAGCAGGATCGACACACGTATGTGGCTGCCTCGGTTCAGCGCATTGGCAAAGGCCAGGAAGGACGCGGCGGCCATGGCATAGCCGGCGTAATCAGGGGCGCCGGGAAAAACCTCACCGGTCCAGCGGGCCAGCATTTGCACAACGATCAGCAGCAAAATGGCGATCAGGCTAAGCGCTGCCAGAACCCCTGCTGCCTGATAGATGAAATCCAATACGGACCTGAGCCCTCGTAGTGCCGCCATGCTGTCCCCACTATTAGTTATTCTATGGAAACGGGCGGCGGGTTGATCCGCCGCCCATCTCTGGCCAATTACTGAGACGAATTGAACGCATCGACGATGGCCTTGCCCTCGTCACCTGCGGCCTCAAGCCACTCATTGGTCATAGTGACACCGATCTCTTTCAACTCGTTGGTCATCTGCTCGGACGCCGGACCGACTGTCATGCCTCCATCACGCAGACCTTGCAGGGTAAAGCCGGTGTATTCCTTGGCGCGCCAATTGCCGGCATATTCGGCAAGCTCTGCACAGCCCTTGATGACGTTCTTGTTGGCATCAGAAACGCCAGCCCAGATGTCTGAGTTGACCATGACGTAGTTGCGCGGCAGCCACGCGTCCACCTCGTAGAAATAATTCAGGCTTTCCCATACTTTGCGGTCATACCCGGTCGATCCCGACGACACCATCGAGTCTGCGACACCAGTGGCAAAAGCCTGGCTGATTTCTGCAGCCTCGATTGTCACAGGCAACATGCCGGTCAGTTCCGCCAAACGCGACGTGGCATTGTTATAGGACCGGAACTTGATGCCTTCCATGTCGGCGACCGAGTTCACCTCGTCTTTAAAGTACAGCCCTTGCGGCGGCCACGGCACGGCATAGAGCAACGTCAAGTTCTGTTCAGCCAGCAGATTTTCGATCGAGGGTCTTGCCGCCTCCCATAGCTTGGCGCTGTCATCGAACGACGTTGCCAGGAATGGGATCGAGTCGAACCCGAAAAGTGCGTTTTCGTTTTGGTGACCGGACAGCAGGCGCTCACCAATTGGGGCTTGCCCGGTTTGAATGGCACGTTTGATGTCGGCGCCTTTGAACAGCGACCCGGACGGATGAGTAACGATTTCAATCTCGCCCCCAGTGCCTGTGGTCACGCATTTGGCAAATTCCGCACCCGTGGCCGAGTGGAAGTTCGACGCCGAATACGCCATGGGCATATCCCATTTCTCGGCCATCGCCGGTGCGGTTGCTGCGGCTGTCAAAGCGGTTGCCGCCAGAAGGCTTGTCAATTTCTTCATCTTTTTCTCCCTGTTTAATTTTGTTTGCCGGCTTGTGTTACCGGACATTTCTTAAGTCGCGTAGCGAGACGGCGCATAGACGCTCATGTCTGCGTTTGGGGTCCTGCCCGCGATCATCTGCGCGAGCAGACGTCCTGTTTTTGGCCCGCCTGTCAGACCGATATGATGGTGGCCAAACCCCATAAATGCTCCGTCAATTCCCGGCACTTCGCCGATGATCGGGATCGAGTCCGCCGGTGCGGGCCGGTGCCCCATCCATTCTACTTCGTCCTTCCATGTCACGCCCGGAAAGGCCGCCCGGGCATTCTTGCGCATCAGTTCGAACGGCGCCCTTGAAGGCGGCGCGTCCAGCCCGCCGAATTCGACAATCCCGGCCAGCCGAATGCGGCCATCCATCGGCGTGGCGACGAACTTGCCCGAAGCAACCATAACCGGACTTTTTGGCATCGCGGAAGGTTCCACCAATTCAAGATGATAACCACGTTCTGTCTCCAGAGGAACAGAAACGCCCAATTTGCTGGCCAGAGGCCCGGACCAGACGCCCGCAGTGACAATGGCAGTGTCACAAGCAATTGTCTCACCAGCGGTCCGCACGCCGGTGACCTTGCCGTTATCGTGTACGACATCTTCAACAGCAGCACGGATGACCCTGCCGCCGTTGGCCTCGACATGTGCGGCGAGGTCTTTCACGTACCGCCCAGGATCGGTGATGTGTCCGTGATCAGAAAGCTTGGCAGCAAACCCGATATCTTTGCTGTAGATCGGGTCGTAGGCGTGGAACGCGGCACCCTCTAGTTCTTCCCACTTGAACCCGTGCTTGCGCCGAACACCCCAACCAAAGGCATCGCCTTCGAAATGCTGGCGGTTTTCGTACAGGAACAGGTAGTCGGATGGCATAATCCATTTCTCAGCCGCCGTACCCTGAGCCAGCGCCTGATGATCGTTTAGGCTGTCTCCGACAATGGGGGTTAGCGCGGCCGCGATACGTTCGACGTCACCTGCGTTTGCGTGTTTCAGATAGCGCGTCAACCACGGCAAGAGCTTGGGTACATAGCCCCATTTCATGAACAGAGGTTGCGACGGGTCAAACAGCATCCTTGGCGCTTTCTTAAGCAGCCCCGGCACTGTGACCGGAATGATCGAGCAAGAAGCCAGCACACCGCCATTGCCATGCGAAGTGCCCTCTCCGGGGCCGGCCTTGTCGATCAAGATAACATCATGTCCGTCACGTTGCAGCCAGACGGCGGTTGAGACACCAACTATACCGGCACCGATGATGGCAATTGTCTTTTTTTCGCTCATGCCGCCACCGCTTTAGAAACAGCATAGTGGTTCAGCTTTGCCTCGTCTGGCTTCCCTCCAAGACCCGGTGTGTCAGGGACTATGACCTGGCCCCTTTTCACCTCGAAAGGCTCCTCAAGAATGTCTTCTGCCAAGAAATAAGAGGCCTGATAAAACTCGCAGCCCAGCGTGACTTCCGGTGTGGCGGCGATCATGTGAGTGCCTGCCATATGTGCCAGGCCTGCCTCGAACATATCTCCGCCATAAGCACTCAGGCCGTGTGCGGCGGCCATGCGAGCGACCGTTTGCCCGCGCGTCAATCCTCCGGATTTCATGATTTTGACCGAGACACCGTCGCAGATCCCTTCGCTTGCAGCCCGCTCCATGTCCTCGGGGCCAAAGACGCTTTCATCAGCGAGTAGCGGCACATCCGTCATTTGCCGCAGCTTCGCCATCATGCCGTAGTGATGTGCGCGTACCGGTTGTTCGATGAAATCGGGATTGAACGATGCCACGTCCCGCACCTGCGCCGGAGCGTCCTCGATTGACAGGCCTTGATTGTAATCAACACGCACTGAGAACTGTGGGTAATGCTTCGCCAAATACTCAAGGCGCATGATATCAAAAGCATGATCCTTGAACCCAGTCTTCAACTTCACGATCCTCACGCCGTCGTCCTCCAATCGGGCCAGAAGATCTATATCCTGCGCAAAATCGGGGTTAGCGATGGAGCAGCTTAGCGGGATCGCGTCGCGGCATTTCCCTCCCAACAAGGCCCAGACCGGAACGGCGCTGATCCTACCCGTCAAGTCAAGCAATGCTGCTTCCAACGCCGCTTTAGCCTCGGTGCAATGCGCCACCGCATATGAAGCACGCTCCATGATGGCGGCTCTATCAGCAACCCTCGCCCCCATGACCAACGGACGGAGGTAGCGATTCAGGGCGGCGTATGTCGCTTCGGGCGTTCCGGTGAATACCGACCATGGTGAGGCTTCGCCATATCCGTGGCTACCATCCTCGGACGTCAGGCGAAGGACAACGACCTCGCACACGCCTTCGACAGATCCAATGCCGTGGTCCCGGCGGGATGTGACGGGCAGTTCAAGGTGCCACAGGTCGTAGCCGATGATTTTTTGTGACAGATCGACCATTCGTCCTCCCCAGCGGTAGGTGGAAGCCTGCCTTGACCTACATATCATTTCAAATACTATGTTTTCATAAGTCCATCATAAGAAATGATAGGTTAAGCTATGTCTCTGCGCTTTCGTCAGTTGCAGGCGTTTCACGCCATCATGGAAACGGGTACCGTAACTGGGGCCGCGTCGGTTCTGGGAATCTCGCAACCGGGCATCAGCAATCTGTTGGCCCAGCTGGAACGCGAGGCCCGGTTGCCCTTGTTCGAACGCAACAAAGGACGTCTTTTGCCGACGCCAGAGGCCGAGCTTTTGTATCGAGAGGTCGATACCGTGGTCCGCGGGCTGGATCACGTCGCGCAGGCCGTGTCGGATCTTCAGAACAAGCATCCCGGGCAGTTGCAGGTCGCGGCGCCCCATTTGTTGTCGTTCGGTTTCATGCCGCGAGAGATTGCCCGTTTTGCCAGGTCACGCCCCAATCTATCCGTCAGCTTCCAGTCCCAGTATTCTTCTAAAATACAGGAGTGGGTAACCTCGGGCTTGTTCGAGATCGGGATCGTCGAGATGCCAATACTCCACGATACGCTGAACTATCAGGTCTTCCATTTTGAAACGATGGCCACGTTCCCCGAGGGTAGCCATTTGGCGACCCATGACATTCTGACACCAGAGCTGTTGGAGAATGAGCCGTTCATCGTCATGGGCCCCGAGCACCAAACCCATCGCAGGACCCGCGACATTTTTCAGACTGCAGAACGTACCTGGCAGACGCGAATACACACGCATTTGTCGGAAAACCTGCTAAGCTTTGTCAAACAGGGCATGGGCGTCGCGATGGTTGATCCGTTCACAGTGACCTTCGATGAGGAGGGCGGATATCAAACCCGCCCTTTCACACCAGCAGTCACGCTGGATCTTGCAATAATCACCGCCAAAGGCCGTCCTTTATCGATGATTGCGCAGGAGTTTCTGGCCCAACTGACCCCGTCCATCGCGTCTTACGCCACCCATTCCGACACCGGTGCCGCAGCTTCGTGAAGCTGTTGTGAGTGGATGTCGACCAGCGTCGGGCCATCATGCTCAACGGCCTGCTTCAAAACTCTGCGCAGATCATCCGGATCTTTCACCGTCCAGGATTTGACCCCAAATGCCGCCGCAACAGCGGCGTGATCGGTCCGATTGAAATCGACGTTGTAGTAACGCTGCCCAAAGCCTGCATCCTGACCCGCTTTGATCCAACCAAAGACTGAGTTCGAGAATACGATCGAGGTAATCGGCATTTTGTGCCGCACCATCGTTTCAAACTCACCGCAAGTGAAGCCAAACGACCCATCCCCCATAACGGACAGTGTCTTGACCGATGGCCGACCCACATGGGCGCCCATGGCCGCACCAAGCGAATAACCCAACGCTCCATGCGCCCGATTGGTGATAAAATGCCGCCCCGGATTGTGCCAACGATAGTGCGCGCTGAAGTAAGGGCACGGGGTGCCCGGATCAGCGACAACAATCGCATCATCGTCCAGGATGTCTGCAAGAGCCGCCATTACGGCTTCGGGCCGGATCGGGGTGTCGCCACTGGCTGCAAGCGGTGCGAACGCTTGCAACTTGGCCTCCCAGGCCGCACGGGCTTGGGCCGCTCCACCAAAACCTGGCAGATCGTGCCGCGTCTCAAGCGACCCCGCCAAAGCCTCTAACGCCAAACGGGCATCGGCACAGATGGCGACTTCGGTCTGATAATTTGCGCCGATCACCATCGGGTCGCTGTCTATATGGATGATGGTGGCATCCCGCCCGGGGCTGCGCCAGCGTTCGGTCGTGACCGACCCCGCGCGGCATCCGACAAATATGACCACATCGGCCTGATCCACAATGGCGCGCGTGGCCGGAACACCACCGTTCGAGCCAACGACGCCCAAGGCCAGCGGATCCGTTTCGGCAATGGAACCCTGACCGGAAACTGTTGTGGCAACTGGGATATCCAACAGGGTGGCAACACGGTGCAATGCCTCTTCGGCCCCGGACAGAACCGGCCCGCCGCCGCAAACGATGACTGCTGATTTGGCTTTGGCCAGGATATCCGCAGCCGCTTCAATGGCATCCAGATCCGGTCCAGCCCGTTCAGCGGGATAGCTGCGGTGGCGTGCATCTGCCCAAACCTCAGCTTCGTCCACCGGACCTTTCTGCGTATCAAAGGGCAGCGCCAGATGTGTGGCGCCTGGCGTTCCGGTCGTCATTGCACGAAACGCAGCCCGCACCATCGCAGGCAAACGCGAGGCGTCGTCCAGAGACGCATTCCACTTTGCCAACGGCTTGAACAGCGCAGCCTGATCCAACTCAGTCAACGGGTATTTTCCGCGGCTGGTCGTTGCCACATCAGAGGTGATCGCTAGAATGGGAACCGAGCTTTCGCTGGCCTCGATCACCCCCGGCAGTATGTAGGTCGCCCCGCCTCCGGACGGGCCTTCGCAGACACCCGGCTTGCCAGTGACGCGTGCGTATCCATCCGCCATATAGGCCGCGTGACGTTCATCCCGGGTCAGTATGTGCTGAATACCATGATCCATCCGCGCCAACGCGTCATAGAAGGGCAGCGTTGTATCACCGCACAGGCCGAACATGTGTTTCACGCCGTGTGCTTCCAACATGCGCACCATTGCTTCGGATCCTGTCAGATAATTCGTCCCGGTCATGGCTGGGTTTCCTTTGATTTCAATCTGCACACAGAACTGTATACAGTTTTGTATATTGATTTCAAGAGCAACCTGTGGCACCCCTTGGCAAACGGAAAAAGGCGGCACTTATGGCAGGTCCACGCGTTGACGACATCTATGATCAGGTAAAGGCGATGGCCGTCTCGTTTCACCTTCGACCCGGTGATCGGTTAAACGAAGTGGCTTTGTCGAGGGAATTAGGCGTCAGCCGAACCCCCCTGCGCGAGGCCCTGAACCGGTTGGTGGCCGAACACCTGTTCGACTTTCGCCCTGGCCTGGGCTTTTTCTGCCGCCCGCTGGACCCGCAGAGCGTGTTTGATCTGTTCGAGTTGCGCCAGATCATCGAATCCGCCGCCGCGCGCATTGCTTGCGCGAAGGCGTCTGACAAAGATCTACAAACACTTCGGGATGAGCTTTACGCGACCGGCATCGACATCACCGGCCTTACCGTCGAAGAAGCGGTTAGCAGAGACGAAGATTTTCATCTGGGCATTGCCAGGCTATCGGGCAACAACGAACTGGTGCAAACCCTGACCCGGATCAACGAACGCATCCGATATATCCGCTGGGTTTCCATGAGCTTGGATCGGGTTCAACGCTCTAAAGACGAACATAAACGGGTCATGCAGGCCTTGCTGGATCGCGACGCGGATGAGGCCGCGCGCGTACTGGGTGCCCATATCTCCAAGCGAATAGATCAGGTGCAGGACGCCGTGCGCCACGGGATATCCAGTATCTACATGGAAGGGTCCGAAGACATCTCGGCCCGCATTATCGAGGAGGCGCAAGGATGATCGCCCAAGGTGGCAAATCCATTTACGGAGCGTCGGTGGGTATTCTGATGCTAGACGCCCAATTCCCACGCATCCCCGGTGATATGGGAAATGCGCTGACATGGCCTTTTCCGGTGCTCTATCGCATTGTGCGGGATGCCTCGCCGGACCTGGTCGTTCGGCACCGGGCCGAGGGCATGTTGGACGCATTCATCGATGCCGCGCGTGAACTGGTCAAGGACGGCGCGGACGGCATTACCACCAATTGCGGGTTTCTGTCCCTGTTTCAGAAAGAGCTGTCCGAGGCTGTACCGGTTCCGGTCGTGACCTCATCTTTGATGCAGGTGCAGATGGTGAACGGTATCCTTCCGGCCGGAAAACGCACGGGGGTTCTGACCATTTCTGCCTCCACTTTGACCAGTGATCATCTGCGCTCTGCTCAGGTTCCCGACGATACACCCATTGGTTCCACCGAAGGCGGGCACGAATTCACTCGCGCGATACTTGGGAACGAACTTGCCCTGGATGTTGATAAGGCCCGTGCCGATAACGTTGATGCCGCGCTTGCGTTGCAGTTTCAAAACCCTGATCTCGGTGCAATTGTTCTGGAATGCACGAATATGTGCCCATACGCGGCAGATATTCAGCGCGCCACAGGATTGCCCGTCTTTTCCATCGTGACATTGGTCAGTTGGTTTCAGGCCGGGCTTTTGCCGCCGCGCTTCCCCGGTCCTTAGGAGGCACAACGGCCGTTCGATTCCACCAATTCGTGCATTGCGCTTACCGGCAAAAGACCGTAAGCGTCCCGCCCGCCGGTCGCAGCCTACCCGGTTATCAAAACAAGGACTGAAAACATGAAAACTACTTTGGTCTGCTCCGGCGGACTGGATTCCGTGTCGCTTGCGCATGTGCTGGCCGCGGAAGGAAACCTGTCACGGCTTGTGTCTTTCGACTATGGCCAGCGCCACACCAAAGAGCTGACATTCGCGGCCCTCTGTTCAGAGCGGCTGAGCGTGCCTCATCACGTGATTGACTTGCGTTCTGTCGGCGCGTCGCTGACAGGCTCGGCCTTGACCGACGATGTGGACGTGCCTGACGGGCATTACGCGGAAGAAACGATGAAGGTCACGGTTGTCCCCAACCGCAATGCGATCATGCTGACCATCGCTTATGGCGTGGCAGCAGCGCAGGGTGACGACGCAGTCGCGACAGCTGTGCATGGCGGCGACCATTTCATCTATCCCGATTGCCGTCCGGCATTCACAGATGCGTTTGACACCATGCAGCGCGCCGCGTTGGACGGTTACGCGGATGTGGCGCTGCATGTGCCATTCGTGCACCGCAGCAAAGCCGATATTGTCCGCGAAGGCGCGCGCGTGGATACCCCGTTCGATCAGACGTGGTCCTGTTACAAGGGCGGCGACGTGCATTGTGGCCGTTGCGGAACATGCGTTGAACGGCGCGAGGCGTTTGATCTGGCCGGTGTGCCGGACCCGACGCAATACGAAGACGCCGAATTCTGGAAGTCGGCCATCGCGGGGGCACAGGTCTGATGTACCGGATCACCAAAGAGTTCCACTTTTCCGCCTCGCACCAGCTGACCCACCTGCCCGAAGATCATCAGTGTGCCCGGATGCACGGTCACAACTATGTCGTCGTGGTCGAATTGGCCCAGCGTGAGTTGAACGCGGATGGGTTCGTGCGGGATTACCACGAGCTGAAACCGCTTAAGACCTATATCGACGATGAATTCGACCACCGGCATCTGAACAATGTGCTGAACGTCGTATCGACCGCAGAGAACCTTGCGCGGCATTTCTTTGACTGGTGCGCGGCCCGCTGGCCCGAAACCGCTGCGGTGAAAGTGTCCGAGACGCCCAAGACATGGGCCGAGTATCGCCCATGACCCTTAGAATATCAGAAATTTTCGGCCCCACAGTACAGGGCGAAGGCGCGCTGATCGGTCAGCCGACGGTATTTGTACGCTCGGGCGGGTGCGATTTCCGGTGCAGCTGGTGCGACAGCCTCCATGCTGTCGACAGCGCCTATCGCCACGATTGGGCAGCAATGGAAACGCAGGCCGTCTGGTCTGAGGTTCAGCGTTTGTCAGGCGGGCGGCCACTGACCGTGTCTCTGTCTGGCGGCAACCCTGCGATTCAGGACTTTGGCCCGCTGATCCGGCAGGGCAAAGCGGAAGGCTATGCCTTTGCATGCGAAACCCAAGGGTCAATCGCAAAGCCGTGGTTTTCCGACCTTGCTATGCTTGTTCTCAGCCCGAAACCCCCCAGCAGTGGCGAGGATATGGATTGGACGGCGTTTGGCGCCTGCCTCAACGTGCGCCCCGCGCAAACTGTCCTCAAGATCGTGATCTTTGACGATACGGATTTTAACTGGGCACGCAGCGTAGCCGACCGGTATCCGGACCTTCCGCTGTATCTTCAACCCGGTAACCCGGAAGCCGATCCGGCCAGCCCGGTTGATTTGAACAATGCCACCAGCCGTATGGAATGGCTGATCGACAAGACTTTGAATGCTGGATGGTTCGCGCCTCGCATTCTGCCCCAGCTACACGTGCTGATCTGGGGCAACAAACGCGGCGTCTGACCACAGGAGAGACAAGATGACTGATAGTATCTACAGCAACCTCACCCAGTTGGGCGGAGACTCCAAAATGCCAGCCGGCCCGGAAGAGGCGGTTCTGGAACGCGTGCAGAACCCGCAGGCTGATGTGGATTACAACGTGCGCTTTACCGCGCCCGAGTTCACCTCGCTTTGCCCAATGACGGGCCAACCGGATTTTGCCCATCTGGTGATAGATTACGTGCCCGATCAGTGGTTGGTGGAAAGCAAGGCACTCAAGCTGTTTCTGGGCTCGTTCCGCAATCATGGTGCCTTTCACGAAGATTGCACCATCTCGATTGCCCGCCGGCTGCAAGAGTTTCTGGAACCCCGGTGGCTGCGTATCGGAGGGTACTGGTATCCGCGCGGGGGCATTCCGATCGACGTGTTCTGGCAAACTGGCCCAACGCCCGAAGGCGTCTGGATCCCGGATCAGGGTGTGCCGCCTTACCGTGGGCGTGGTTGACCACGATGATTTGAGAGGCGTGTAGGCCCCAGCCTGACAAGCAATCAAAGGGGCCCCTACACCGGTTCGAAACGTGGCGCTTTGGCACTGGTGGTAATTTTGTTTCGTCCAAGCTTGTGGTTTTGAAACATCATGACAATTCAGCGTTGATGGGTTAGATGTTCTTTTAATGTAAGAACGAATTCCTGGTGACGTTTGTGGAACAGGTGGCTTTTAACTTTGAGATGGGTGTTGTTTGCGCCCTTCTTGCCTTCACCGTATTTCTCTTTGTATCCGAAATCGTCAGAATTGACCTTTCTGCCATACTTGTTCTGGTCCTTATCGGCCTTCTCAGTTACGCGCCCGGGCTCGAAAAACTCGCTGACGTGCCGCACCTGTTTGATGGATTTGCATCCAATGCGGTGATTTCCATTATCGCGGTCATGATCGTCGGCGCGGGCCTCGACAAGACCGGCATAATGAACAAAGTCGCCGCTGTTATTCTGAAATATGGCGGTACGTCCGAGAAACGCGTGCTACCTATTATTTCGGGCACTGTTGGGGTCATTTCCTCGTTCATGCAGAACGTTGGGGCCGCTGCGCTGTTTCTTCCGGTCGTCAGTCGAATATCTTCCCGATCGGGCATCCCGTTGTCGCGCTTGCTGATGCCCATGGGATTCTGCGCCATCCTTGGCGGAACAATGACGATGGTCGGATCTTCGCCTCTTATATTGCTGAACGATCTGATCCAGTCAGCCAACAATAGCCTGCCCGACGGTCAGAAAATGGAACAGTTCGGCCTGTTTTCTGTGACGCCGATCGGGATTGTTCTGATCCTGACTGGCATTGCCTACTTTCTGCTGCTGGGTCGGTGGGTTTTACCGGGTGATGAGGGATCGGAAAACACTGGAACCGGACAGGGAACGCAGGAGTATCTGCAACGTGTCTACGGCCTGAAAGCCGATGTTTTTGAAGTAATCGTTCCAGCCGAAAGCCCTTTGGTCGGGCAGATTTTGGCCGACATAAACCACGAAAACCACCTGTACATCATTTCGACATTCTATCGCGGCAAAACCTCGATGGTTCAGGTCCTGACGGCCGAAATTGCTGCACCTTGCCGGTTGGCGATCATTGGTCGACGCTGGGTCGTAGAGGAGTTTGCGCAGAAATACGGGCTGACCGTGCTGCC
The DNA here is from genome assembly GCF_059609665.1 of Ruegeria sp. YTSC230. Lineage (NCBI taxonomy): Bacteria > Pseudomonadati > Pseudomonadota > Alphaproteobacteria > Rhodobacterales > Roseobacteraceae > Ruegeria > Ruegeria sp. YTSC230. The sequence continues at coordinate 185,341 of NZ_JBXWMC010000005.1, forward strand.
GGCGTTGGACATCTTTGTCGAAGAATTCGCACCAACCAATGCAGGCATCGCCGAAGTTGTCATAACACCCGACAGCAAACTGATTGGGAAATGCCCACGCGAGCTATTGTTCCGCAAAACATATGGCATGTCGTTGCTTGCCATTCATCGCGGCGAAGAAACGCTCAGCCATGTTGAATCCGAAACGCACGAGTCCACTCAAATCGGGCTTGAGGAGTTTCACGCAGGCGACATGCTAGTGGCCCATACACGGTGGGACAACTTGATGCGGATCAAGCGCGATCCCGATTTTGTGGTCGTCACCACCGACTTCCCGCAAGACGAACTGCGCCCGCAAAAGGTCGGTTGGGCGCTGGCGTTTTTCGCCGTTTCCTTGTCGATGATCCTGTTCACCGACATTCGGCTCTCGCTCTGTCTATTAACCGGAGCCGCGGGAATGATGCTGACACGTGTGTTGAGTGTCGATGAAGCCTACCGTGCGGTCGGATGGAATACTGTTTTTCTGCTCGCATGCCTTATTCCATTGGGTCAGGCGGTACAGAATACCGGCACGGCTGCGTGGATTGCACAACAGATCATGATCATTCTGGACGGCTGGCCGATCTGGTCCCTTCAGGCAGGCGTTGCGGTTCTGGCTACGGCGTTTTCGTTGGTGATGTCCAATGTCGGCGCCACTGTTCTGCTTGTGCCATTGGCCGTTTCCATTGCGGTGGCAGCTGGCGGAAATCCGGCCGTGTTTGCCCTGACGGTTGCCATATCAACATCGAACAGCTTCATAATCCCGACCCATCAGGTAAACGCCCTGATCATGGGTCCTGCAGGGTATAAAGTCATGGACTTTGTGCGCTCAGGGGGGGTCATGACGATCCTGTTTCTTGTTGTTTCACTCCTGATGCTCAATTTGCTGTACTGACCGCTTAGGCAAGCAGGAATGGGTCCATGGTGCTGACAATGCGCTGACGCTCTGCAGCTGCAAACTACCGCTCACTGAATGCACGTTCCATTGTCATCTGCACAGGCTTCAACAGGTAGGAAAGCAGCGTCTGTTCGCCCGTCGTCATTTCCGCAACAACAGTCATCCCAGCTTGAAGTGGACGTTCCCACGGGCCCGTACCAACCTTGGTTTCGGCCAATTGAAACGAGGCCCTGAAATAGGTTTCACCGGTTTGTTCATCGGTCAGAGGCACAGGATAGATGGATTGCAGGCGTCCTTCAACCTTACCGAAACGCCTGGCATCAAACGTGTCTACGCTTACTGAAACCGGCTGATCCACCGCAACATGGCCGACCTCGGAATTGGCGATACGTGCTTCTACGACCAAGGCGCGACGGGTTGGCAAAATCTCAAAAATCACTTCGCCCGGCGCGATGACTTCCCCTGGGTTAGGAAATGTTACCGCCTGAATAGTTCCACGTGCTGGGGCAGAAATACGCAGTGCAGACAATTTGGAATTTACGACGTCTAGCGATATCTCCAACTCCACGCGCTTTTGCTCAAGTTCGGCCCATCGGGTCAGCACCTCATCTCGCAACGCCAGGGTTTCTTCTGCTTTGGCTGCGCGGGCCAGCATCAATGCGCTCTGGGCTTCGGCAAGGCGCACCCGGGCGTCCGATGCAGCCGCGCGAACCGCGTCCACTTCATCCTCTTCCTCAAGGAAATCGCTCAGGGATTTTAGACCCTGCGTCCGCAACTGTGCGTATCTCTCAAGAATCTCCTCTTTCTTTCGAACGCGGTCCTGCGCGAATTGCGTGGCCCGTATCAGAATATCCAACGTCCCTTCTTGCTGTTTGATCGAGGCCAGCTGAATGCGTTGGCTTTCAGCATAAAGGTCCAGCCTTGCGGCCGCAGAAGTCAGGCCCTTGCCCTTGAGCGCATCAATTTCCGCCTTGTCAGGCACAGCTTCGCGATCCAATACCGCCAGTACAGCAGACGCTGTGGCCAAGTCTCGCTGAACCGCAGCAAGCTGGCCGGACGTAACATCTCTTTCCCGCGTCAGATCCGGGTGATGCAGCTCAACCAGCAAATCCCCCGCTTCAACCAACTGACCATCGCGGACGTGAACAGCCCGGACAATGCCGCCGGGCATCGTTTCGATTTGTGGATACGCGCCAACTGGCAGGATCGTCCCTGTGGCGCGGGTGACCTGGGGAACAGCAGTTTGCCCTGCCAGAACCACCAGGCATCCAACCATGGCGGAAAGCGCAAGCGACAGGAAAGCCGCAAATCGTGGCCGCCGCATTCGACGCCTCCAATTTGCGCGTTCCATTGGACCGGACGTGTCACTTTTCTTTGAACCTGATTTCACTATTCCCTCCCAAGCGTTTTCAATACGGCCTGAAGTTTCTTGCGCCCCGCATCACCAGTGCTGTTCACGACAACCTTGTCCCCGTTCAGAAAGATGAAGCGGTCTGCAATCTGCATGAATGAGCGATCCGCCGTTGCTATGACCACTGTCTTGCGCCCTTGCTGCGCGCGGATCCAGTTTCTGAAACACGCCCGTCGATGGTCGGAAAGGCCGTTGGTTGGCTCGGAAAACAGATAGACCGAAGAAAGTCGCGCCATGCTGCGTGCAAGGACCAGCGACTTTAAGGTTGCCGATGGCATCTGCGCCAGGTCACCGTCGGTCAAACGAGTGTCGATGCCGTTTGGCAGAAGCCCTTGGTCATCCAGCAAATCCATGTCGGTCAAAGCAGACATTATGTTGTCATCAGTAAGAGACGGCGAAGCCAATCGAAAGTTCTGGGCAACAGTGCCGTAGAACATCGACATGTTATAGGTGGTGTAGGTTATGGATTTACGCAATTCGTCCCTGGCAATCTGACGAATGTCGATGCCGTCATGTTCAATCGTACCAGCCAAAGGCGTATTGAGGCCGTCGATCAGATCAAGCACCGCTGTGCGACCTGCCACATCGCGGCCCATGACCAGTACCACTTCGCCCGGATCACAGTTGAAACTGGCTTGCGAAAGGACAGGCGCGTTCAAAGGGTCCGGCCGGTACGTGACAGAGGAAAACATAATCGAGCCGCATAAAGTTTTTTGGTGCGTTTGTTCCAGCCCCACTTCGATCTCCTCGCCAAGTTCAAGGACACGATCCGCTTGATTTCGACTGCTTCGGAAGGAAAGGATCTGGGGGAAGCTGGAATACAGAGACTGAATCGGCACCAGAATTTTGGACACCAACGCAATCGAAGCGATCAACGCACCAAAGCTGATATCACCGCGCAACGCTCCATGCGCACACAAGATGATTGCCCCCATCGTCGCAAGTGCCGTGACGGATTGAGCCAATGATTGCGCAAGCGCCTGAAACTGACGGCTGCGGCGCGCGGCCGCTTCTGCTCGCTCTGCAAGAGGCATGCAGCGGTCCAACCATTGGTTTTGCATCCCCAGATTTGCAATGGCCCGCTGGTGAAGAATAGCGTCCTGAACGGCCGACTGGCTAGCGGCGGCGGCCTCTGCCGTTTTTTGATCCAACCGTTTTTGGTGTGGGATGATGATTGCACCAAGCAAGACAAGAAAGACCGCCAAGCCGAGCGTCAGCAGCCCGACCTGCGGTGCGAGATATGCAAGGACCGCAAAGAAAATCACCACAAATGGCAGATCCAGAAGGGTCGTCATGACCTGCCCGGTAAATGCATCGCGCAAGGATTCGAATTGGCGAAAACGCGATAGCTGTTGGTTTACATCCGCTTTCCCGAGCTGGCTCAGCGGCAAGGACATCAGTTTGCGAAACAGGGCAACCATCAACTGACGCTCTCCACGCCAGCCAACATATGCCAGCGCCCGCGTGCGCGCATGGCGGAAGCACAGGTCTGACGCCCCCACAATCACCACACCAATCATCAGCGAAACCAGCAAACTAACAGAACCCGACGGGATGACTCGTTCGTAGATGCCCATGATCAGCAATGGAGCCATAAGCCCCAGAACGTTGGACAACAACGAGGCGATCAGCAGCCAGGGCAACATCGGGCCTAATTCTGCGAATGCCGAGCGGACAGATGTGAACCGCCTGTCTGTCTGGTGATGCGTGAAGCGGTCGATCCGGATGACGGTGCACCATCGGCGGCCGGGCTTAAGGTGGTTCAGATCTGGGTTCAGATCGTCGCTGATTTGCAGCGTGCCACCTATCCGATCCAACGCAAGGTAGCAGGCACCATTGCTCGGTATGATCAATGCCGGGCATTCGTGATCCGTGATCTCGCGTTCACGACATCTGATCTGCGTGTAGGGGATATTGAGGTTTTCCAACGTCTCGAAAATGTCATCCGGGCGGAGCCGATCCAGCACGTGCGGAAACGCCTCAAGCAGCCGGTCTTCATTATTGCGCCAACCGCCCGCCAATAGCAGTCTAAATAGCAACCCGCTTGCAATCTGAGTATTCATTACGGTCATGCGGCACCCTTTTTCATGGCTTCCGCGGCAGTCCGTTCAAGATCTGCGTCTACCGCCCATGCCGCCAGATCCAGGGCGTTTGACAAACTTAAGCGAACGCACTTGTGCGTTATCTGCCTCATCCGAGGGTCCGGGCTTGCCACAAACATCGTAGGCCGCGGTGAAATGGATTGGAGGCAATCCGCCAGAGCTTGGCGTTCCGTTGTATCTAAAACCGCTGTTGGTTCATTCATCAAAAGCACCCGCGGCCGCAGAGCCAAGGCCCGTGTCAATGCAATGAGATGACGGTTCACCGGGTCGGCCTCAAACCCGGTTCCGGTGTTAAGCTGGGTTGCATAACCCATGGGCAAACGGTGAATGCGTTTCTCTAGCCCAAGTGCGACGGCAATCTGCTTGGCGCGATCAACGGTCTCTGCGTCACCAAAAGCGCTGATGTTTTCAAGCAGTGTTCCCGACAGGATCGCGGGCTCGGCTTCGAGCGCAACCAGCGCATCGTGCCCGCGCCACCCGATCAGCTGTGAGGCCGGTATGCCACCAATGGACAAGCTGCCCTCATCTGGTTCTCGCTGCCCCGTCATTGCGTCAAACAACGCTTCGACCATCCAGCTTTCTTCGGGCTCAATCAAAACGCCCTGCCCTTGCTCCACCTGAATGTTGAGGGGCGAGAAAGCTCCCCCCTCTCCTTTCAAACGGCGCATGGACAAACCGGAAACCATGATCTGACCCAAGTGATCGTAGGAAAGCCCTACACTTTGCCCGATTTCAAGCTGTTCCATTTCGTGCAATCGTGCTTGTGAAATGGCAGAGTTTTCCGACTGAACCCACATCGCCATCAGTTTGGTCAAAGGCTGGATAATTCGACCATTCAACAGCATGCAGGCGGCCAATTCGGCGATGCCAATCAGGTTGATGATCACCAGGTAGGCCCCCAGCAGCCCCATCGCAGCAACAGTCATCTGCGAAAAGATGGCTCCAAAGCTTTGTGCAAAGCCCGAGAAATGGATCAGCTTTTTGCTGTTATCGACGGTCTGATCTTCAAGCAATTCAAAGCGGCGGGCCATTTGTGGCTCCATCCGGTTTGCCTTGACCGTGGGCATGTTCGACAAAATCTCGGTCAAGAACGCGTATCGGCGTGTGTCCAGGGACTTGCGGTGCTTGAACAAAGCCCACTGCCCCCGCTTCATGACCGCTGCGAAGATGATCACAACGCAGAACGCGCCCAATGGCACCAAAATCAGCCACCCCCCGATCAATCCGATCAAAATCGCAAACAAGACCGTAAAGGGCAGATCAATCGAGAGTGTTTGCCCTTGTCCCGAATGGTAGTCCCGCAACTGGCCGATAGCTGCGTAGCGTTCCGCATAATTGCTGGCGGGTTCGCGCGAGAAGGCCAGAGAATTCGCGTTCAGGACTTTGGTCATAAAGCGGTGGTAATTCCAGACCGCTGCCCCCTCAGCCGTGGTTGTCAAAAGGACGGCACGGCACTGTCTAAGCAACAGCTCCAAAAAGGCTCCGATCACCAGTGCCACCGTCAATACGCGCAGCGTGTCTGTAGACTGAAATGGGATAACCCGATCGAATATCAGCAAGATGGAAATCGGCATCAAAAGCGACAGAACATTCATAGTCAGAGAGGCAACCCAAAGCGGGAAATCAAAGTGAGGAGCCGAAATACGACCAACAAATCCACGCGGTTCCATGATGCTTTTCACCCCCTCGATCATTTCAGCAGGAGTGGCCGGTTTCCATTTAAGACCCGTAAATTCTCCGACGCATCTTGCCTAGGATTTACCTTTAAGTTTAAACGCTTAGTTGCCAAATATCGGCGGACGCGTGTTACCAAATTCAGTGAATCAGCTGTTGTTTGGGGAATTGTGCGATGGGTAAACAAGAGAACGACCTGAATTTTCACCCAAGGTCCGTACCGTCGGATAGGGATGAAAAACACGAGATCGCCTCTCATCTTTCCCGCAATGTTGTCGGGCCAAGCGAAGATCCGACGCGCAGTTCGTTACACACAGGCCAACAGTTCTCTGGGACAATGGAACCTAACATTCGGAGCGAGGGTGCCCCGGAAGAGTTGAACCCTCGCACCGTGCATGCACAACAATCCGGCAACGTCACAAACACTGATCCTGTCGCCCACACTTTTCATTCAACGAGCTCGTCGGCTGGGTCAATTGCACAGAACCCCAAGGCAGAGGCGACGGAAATTGACGAAAGCGCGGCCGGAATGGAAACAATCAGTGCTGCAATTTCAACGCCCCAAACAACCGAAGGTGTGGGAAAAACCCATGTAAGCGGTCCGGCCTCTCGTCCAGAGCCGCCAAGCGTACCCAATCTGGATGCAGCGCCGGCAGTTTCAACCGACACACAGACCGAAAACAACGCGCCGCAAGAGGTCACTCTGGACAACACATCTGTTGCAGAGAACGCCAATGGCGCGGTGATCGGAAACATTTCCATCGTAGAACCGGATGCGTCGGACACGCACAGCTTTGACATCTCAGACGACCGTTTTGACATCGTTGACGGCAAGTTGCAGCTAAAGCCTGGCATTGCTCTGGATCATGAGGAAGCGGCACGGATAGAAGTCGACGTCACGGTCACGGACTCTCGCGGGGCCACCCTGACCGAGAGTTTCATCGTGGAGGTTCAGGATGTGAACGAGGGTCCGACAGGCCTTGTGCTGGACAACACTTCAGTCGCCGAGAACGCCAACGGCGCGGTGATCGGAAACATCTCGATCGTCGACCCGGATGCGTCGGACATGCACAGCTTTGACATCTCGGACGACCGCTTTGACATCGTTGACGGCAAGTTACAACTAAAGCCCGGGATTGCACTGGATCATGAGGAAACGGCACAGATAGAAGTCGACGTCACGGTCAAGGACTCTCGTGGGGCCACCCTGGCCGAGAGTTTCATCGTGGAGGTTCAGAATTTGAACGAGAATCCGATAGGTCTTGTGCTGGATAACACCTCTGAAAACCTCATTCAGAATGGCAGTTTCGAAGAATTTGACTTGGATAAAGGCAGGTGGAAAGGCTTTGGCTCGGATGAAAGCGGATCCTGGCAAGACGCACATGGAATGGAAATCTGGGATCATTTAGGCGGTACGAGTGCATCCGATGGCGATCAGCTGCTCGAGATGGATCATGGTCGGGGCATCGACAGTATTTCCCAGGTCGTCCAGACAGAGGATGGTCAGCTCTATGATCTGGGCATTGACCTGCGTGAGCGCCTCGCAGGTGGAACCGATACAGTCGAGGTCTATTGGAACGGCAATCTGGTGGCGGAGCTGGACCCGCAATCCGCTGATTGGGAGACGTTCCAGATGCAGGTTGTTGGAACCGGGCAAGACACGCTGGAACTGCGCGAACCTGAGGGCCAGAATGATACCTACGGCGCCCTGGTTGATAACATCACTCTGACCGCCGCGCAGCAGACAGTGGCCGAAAACGTCGATGGGGCCGTTGTGGGGCAACTCAGTTTCGTGGATGCGGATTTGCACGACACCCATAAGTTTGAAATCTCGGATGACCGGTTCGAAGTTATTGACAATCAACTGCGTCTGAAACCCGGCGTGGCAATGGACTATGAAGAGGCATCCTCGGTCACTATTGATGTCACGGTGATTGACGAAGGCGGGTTACGTCAGATCGAAAGCTTTACGGTCAATGTGGCAGATACGGACGAGATGACGTTTTCGTCAGGGTTTCACGCCAAATACTTCGACGTTGATCATCGTCTTTCCAAACTGGAAGACATCAACTGGACCGCAGAGCCGACCCATGAAGAAGTTAAGCCCGAAATCAACTACGCTAACGGTCACGACACATTCTGGGATGGAGGCGCAAAAGACACGTTTGGCGTCCAGATCAATGGCAGTATCGAGGTTGAGCAAGGCGGAACATTCACTTTCTTTCTGGGCGCCGATGACGGCTCGATGTTGGTAATCAACGGCCAACCGGTCGTTGAAAATGATGGGCTACACGGGTTTCGAACTCGAACAGGTGAAGTTGAGCTTGAACCGGGAACACATTCGATCGAAATCCGATACTTCGAAAATTACGGCCGGGCTGGACTGAAGCTTGAATGGGAGGGCCCAGGTCTTGACGGACGTGAGGTGGTTACAGCCCCGGACATGTCCGAGGCCCAAACCGTTTCGGGGATGCCGCTGGCCATTGATGTGGATATGGGAACGCTCAGCGTGACCGATGAAACCACGTTCGAACTGACAGGTCTGCCCACCGGAACAATTGTCGAGGCTGGCGGAACCGCATTCACAGCAAACGCGGACGGGATCGCAGAGATGGAAGGCTGGCAAGGTGAGATGATCACCATAACACCGCCGCCAGAGTTTGCGGGAATAGTCGAAGCGGCCCTGCATCATTCTACGCCGACCGGTGAAAACAGCAGTCACGACGGCGTACAATACCTGACTTTCGAAGTAACTCAGGCCGACCTGCCCTCACCAGATGTCAAAATTGTGGGCGGATTCCGTGCCAGTTATTTTGACATGGACAACAGGTTGTCAAAGTTGGACGACATCGACTGGTCCGCTGACCCGGCGCATCGGGAATTTGTGCCTGAAATCAATTTTGAAAACAGTCGCAACTCATTCTGGGAAGGCGGTTCAAGGGATACGATTGGGGCAAAGCTCGAAGGTAAGATCACAATAGAAGAAGGCGGCTCCTACACTTTTTTTGCCGGTGCGGACGATGGCGTAGCAGTCTTCGTCAACGGGGTTAGGATTGTGGACAATGATGGTCTGCATGGGTTCCGGACGCGGTCCGGAGAAATCGACCTGGAACCTGGCACTTATGATATCGAAGTTCGGTATTTTGAGAACTACGGCCGTGCGGGGTTGAAATTGGAATGGGATGGGCCCGACACAACGGGGCGTGAGCTTTTGCAGGCCGACCCAGCCCCGAATTTTGGTGAAAACGGGGCTTTTGAAGTCGCAATCGAGCTGGACCAAGCAAGTGATCAGGCTGTTGTATCATTGGAAGGGCTACCACCAAATACGCTTCTGATCAGCGGTGAGGATTCACTGATGACTGATGGCGGTTCGGCGGATCTGTCCGGCTGGGATCTCGACTTTCTTGAGATATCCCCGCCCCCAGGATTCGAAGGCTCAATCGACGGAGAAATCTTGGTGACGGACACCGGATTTAATGGGGCGCAATTGACCTCGGAGATTCCCTTTGCACTGGACGTCGGGCAAACAGATGAAGTTGCAAAAGACTTTGCCCTTGATCTGTCCGAAACGCTTGCTGCGACAATGCAGGTTGAACCGCCGGCGTCGTGGCACATAGATCAGTCGCAAAGTGACGCGGAAACCGACGTTGATGTCATGGCCGAAACAGTACTGACCAACCCGAGCTCTGAGATCTCGTGTATCCAGACCGAAGCCTATGAGCGCATTGATTGGTAGCAATATTCAACCTTGTTTGCGGGCCACGATCCATGTTGGGTTATATGTCAGGGTCACGCCATCATCGTCACCAAAGTGTCGGACATAGTGTTCCGAGAATTGGGCAAGGCTGGTTTTGGTCCAGGCCTTCTGCGCGCGCCCGTTGACCCCAGTTCTTCGAAGGTGATTGAGAACGCCTCGGGGCGTATCAAAGCGCAATGCAGAGAGAATTTCGCCGCAACTGATAATCTCTAACCGGCCTTCGACCGCCGCGGCCAAATCTTCAGATCGGCACAGGCCCGGCGCTTTGGCTGTGGAGCCGACTTTCATCAGCTCCCGGTACTGTTCTGGTCCAAAGCCTGAAACCGCCAACCAACCTCCAGGAGCCAATGCGTTGGCCGCCTTTTGCAAGAAGGCTTCGGGATCGAACAGCCATTGGATCATGGATGCGGAAATGACCAAATTGGGCTGAGGTGGCCATTCAACAGTTTTGGCATCACCACACAAAAAGTCTGCGCCGACCGCTGTTGCGGTCTCAGCTGCTTCGGGCGACAGGTCATTGACCGTCAACTGGCCAATATCGAATGCGCTACACACCCGATGCGTGAGGTGGCCGGTACCACAGCCAAATTCCAATCCGGTCGCGAAACGATGCGGCGCGCCGCCGACCCGCATCTCTTGGACCAGCCGATCCGCGATTTTGGCTTGCTGGCTGGCCGAGCCGTGATAGCTGCGGAAACTGCGGCTGAAACTGCGCTGAACGCGGTCTGCGATCTGTACGTTCATGCGACCCACTCCTGCCAGTTCTGACCGTCGCGAAACGGGACATGCGGGGTGGCAATACCACGCACGGCAGCTTGTTGGTGCGCCCATGCCGCCTCTTGCGCGGGGGTCGGGATAATACGGTCCCGCTGGGGGATCCAAATCCGGTCAAACGCCACCTCGGGTGCGCCACCACGGTCGATCACGGCGTGAAGCTCTGCCTGCGCAGCCTCCAGATCAATTTCAGGAACCGGCCTGTTCATTCCAGCACGGCGACAGAACTTTGCGAAACTGGCTTCGGTCAGATTATCCGCTGTGGCGCGGATCATATCCGGTGCGATTCCACGCTCGGGGTCAGCCGGACATAGCGTGCCACTGATAGCAATCAGCCGATCGGGACGAAACCCAGTTTGCGCCAGCCAGTGGCCCGCAGAAGCGACGCCTAAAGAAAAGGCAATCAAATTGACGTGGTCATATTGCGCAATATCAGGCAGAGGATCGTCAAAGTGGCGGAAGTCGTCGACGAATAGCACATCGCCGCGCCCTGTAAGTCCAGTAAAAGGCGCAGCCCCCAGCGCCCAACCGCCAAAAACCAGAATCAACCCGTCCGTTCCCGAACGCGATAACCACCGCTGTTTCATGACATGCCTTTGACGAGCGAGATCATGGCCGATGCTACACGGCTCAATTCATTCGCAGAGATGATGTAAGGCGGCATGCAATAGATGTTGCGGGCAAACGGGCGCAACCAAACGCCGGCATCGGGTGCCAGCGCATGCGCAACCGCAGGATCAACCCATTGCTCCATTTCGATGACCCCGATCGCGCCAAGCACGCGCACATCGGCAACGCCTGGCAATTCACGTGCGGGGGCAAGCTCTTGCTTCATCTGGTCGGCGATCGCGTGCACTTCGAGGCGCCAATCTCTGACCGATAGTTGGTCCAGACTGGCCACCGCGGCAGAACAGGCCAGCGGGTTGGCCATATAGGTCGGGCCGTGCATCAAAACGCTGGCTTCGCTTTCCCCAATTCGGCGCGCGACATCTTCAGTCGTGGCGGTCGCGGCCAGAGTAATATGGCCGCCAGTCAAAGCTTTGCCCAAACAGATGATGTCCGGAACCACTTCGGCGTGGTTCATCGCGAACAGTTCGCCCGTGCGACCAAACCCGGTCGCGATTTCGTCAAAAATCACAAGAATTCCGTGTGCTTTACACAGGTCTTGCGCGCCTTTTAGCCACTTGGGGTGATAGAAGTACATACCACCCGCGCCCTGCACCACAGGCTCAAGGATCAGGGCCGCGATCTGATCGGCTTTGGTTTCCAGCAGCTCTTCCAAAGCATCCAGCCCATTCAGGGTTGGATCATCCGTCCATTCCTGGTCAAATGATATAGGCGGGCGTGGCAGGAAATGTTGGATCGACAGCGCGCCACTGAACAGCCCGTGCATCCCATTCTCGGGGTCGCAGACGCTCATCGCTTTCCATGTGTCCCCGTGATACCCGCCGCGAATGGTCGCAAACTGCGTGCGCCCCGTGTGACCCAGCGACATCTGAAACTGCACGGCCATTTTCAAAGCGATTTCAATCGCGACCGATCCGCTGTCGCTGTAGAAAATGCGATCCAGCCCGTCAGGCAACTGCTCGACCAGCTTGCGTCCCAGGTCAATTGCGGGTCGATGCGTCAGGCCACCGAACATGACATGGGGCATTTGCTGCAGCTGTTCCTGCATCGCAGCAGTAATGGCCGGATGACGATGCCCGTGCACCACACACCACCACGACGACATAGCGTCGATCATCCGAGTGCCGTCTTCGCGGATCAGCCATACCCCTTCGGCCTCGGTGATAAGATGCATCGGACCGGGGTTCAGAACATTCGTATAGGGATGCCAAAGGTGGCGGGCATCAAACTCCAGAGCAGTCACAGAGCCCTCCGAATTGTTGCTGTGTCAATCGCATCGAAAGCATCCGACAGCGTTTCCCGCGTCAGGGTTTCAAGATACGGCAAGCGTCCCAAATAGGTAACCTGACACATCTCAGCGATGGTCTGTTCAACCTCAGGTTCGGCGTCGCCTACGAACGCTACACCGACGACGTTGCAACCTGCACCCCGCAAGGCCATCAGGGACAGGCTTGTGTGGTTGATCGTGCCTAATGCGGTCCGCGCCACCAGAACCACGGGTGCCTGCCACCCCGAGATGACATCAAGGAAAAAGGTCTTGCGGTTCAGCGGCACCATGATCCCGCCTGCCCCCTCGACGACCAAGGGGCCGTTAACCTGCGGCAGCGCAAGCCGATCCGGCGAAATCTCGACACCCATGTCTTCGGCCGACAAATGTGGTGAGGCTGGCATGTTCAGGCGATAGGCTTCCGGCAAAATTTCGGCACCGGAAAGCGCCGCGACGGTTTCTGTGTCCGTTGCATCCTCAAGCCCGGATTGCACCGGCTTCCAATAGGTTGCGCCAAGCGCGGTCGTCAGGCCCGCAGCAAAAACCGTTTTTCCGACACCAGTGTCGGTGCCTGTGACGATAACAGCGCTCATGCCGCCTCCGTCTGTTGATGCGCCAGTGTTTCGAACAGAGCGCTTATGTCATCCTTGCCCACGTTGCCAGTGATCGACACGCGCAAGCGCGACGTGCCCCGCGGCACGGTCGGCGGCCGGATACCACGGACATCAAAACCTTTGGCCTGTAATTTTTCGGCCGTTTCCAGGGTTTTGGCGTCACCACCCAGAATGATGGGGATAATGTGACTGTTAAGCGCCCCTTTGGGTATTCCGAACTGACGTGCGATGGTATGCGCGTGGCGGGTTCGGGACTGGGCGTTCAGTATCAACGAACGATCCGTTTGCAGATGCTGCAGCACCGCCCGAACCAAGGCCGCATTGAAGGGCGACGGGGCTGTCGCGAAGATAAACGGCCTCGCGCGGTTGATCAGTGTTTCGATCATCACCCGCGGGCCGCAAATCAACCCGCCCGAAACCCCCAATCCTTTCCCGCAGGTGTGCAGAGTCAGCAGATCAGCCTTCAGGCCATGTGCCAAGCCTCTACCGTTCGGACCAAAAACTCCGGTCGCGTGGGCCTCGTCCACGACCAATATGGCACCATGTTCAAGGGCGAGATCCGATAGCGCGTTCAGAGGCGCAATGTCGCCTTCCATGGAATAGATGCTTTCCACGGCGATCCAGATTTGGCCTGTTCCGCCTTCTGCCAACCATCCCTCAATTGCCAGGCGGGCCGCTGCCACATCGTTATGGGCAAACGCACGTGTTTGGGCACGCCCCATCCGCATGCCTTCATGCGCACTGGCATGAACCAAAGCGTCATAAAGGATCAGGTCTTCGGCTGCTGGGAGGGTCGAAAAAATTGCCTGATTTGCCTGAAAACCCCCGCCCATGAACAAAGCCGCCTCAGCGTTGAAAAACGCGGCAGCCTCATGTTCCAGCGCCTCATGCTCAGGGTGATTGCCCCGCAACAGACGAGAGCCCCCGGATCCCAGTGGCACACCCCGCCCCAATGCCTTTTGGGCTGCATCCCGCAGGAGCGATGATTGTGCCAAACCAAGGTAATCGTTGGAAGCAAAGTCCCGACCGCGCCGAGGTGCCAACACCCGGCGACGATGCCGGGTGCCCAGCAATTCAAGCATCGAGCTCAGACGACTCAATGCCTTCATTCAGCAGCGTCCAGACAGGATTTTTCAACTGACGTTTCTGCCTGTAGACCCAGCTTCTTGAACAGAATGGCGTCAGTGTCTTCTTCGGGGTTTTCTGCCGTCAAAAGCGTTTCACCAACAAAGATCGAGTTCGCACCGGCGAAGAAGCACATGGCCTGCAATTCCTCACTCATATCGCTGCGCCCTGCGGACAGACGAACATAAGACTGCGGCATCATTATCCGCGCCACGGCTATTACCCGCACAAAGTCGATCGGGTCGATGGGCTTCGCGTCTGCCAATGGTGTGTCTTCCTGCGGCATCAGCATATTGATCGGCACTGAATCCGGCGCCGGGTTCATATTGGCCAAAGTGACAAGCATATCGACCCGGTCCTGAACCTCTTCCCCCATCCCGAGGATGCCGCCGGAACAGACCTTGATGCCCGCATCCTGCACGCGGTTCATCGTGTCAATGCGGTCCGCAAAGGTGCGTGTTGTGATGACTTCGGGATAGTACCGCTCGGACGTGTCGATGTTGTGGTTGTAGTAGTCCAGCCCCGCATCGCGCAGACGAACCACCTGATTATCGTCCAACATGCCAAGGGTCATGCAGGTTTCCATCCCCATCTCGCGCACACCTTCGACCATTGCGACAAGCGCATCCATGTCGCGGTCCTTGGGTTCGCGCCATGCGGCACCCATGCAGAAACGGGTTGCACCGCCGTCGCGGGCCTTGCGGGCTTCGGTCAGAACGCGCTGAACCTCAATCAGTTTCGAGGCCGACAGTTTGGATCCGTTCCGTGCTGATTGCGAGCAATAGGCGCAATCTTCGGCACAGCCACCTGTTTTGATCGACAGCAGTTTCGATGTCTGGACCTTGTTGGGATCAAAGTTCTCCCGGTGCACTGTCTGCGCGCGAAACAGCAAATCCATCAGCGGAAGGTCATACAGAGCTTGAGCAGCGTCGCGGGACCATATCGGGAAGGTATTTTTCATTTTATAGATACTTTTCGAGAACTCTCATGGCTACACATTCTTTTATAGATAAAGATCGTTATCACAACCAAATTTTACCATCTGCGTCACTCAGGCGGAAAAACGCGGATGCTTGCAATGGTCCGCTGTGCCAACGCCGCTTTAGCAAACGATGCGGAACATTCTATCCCAATGCCGCTGTCGCTATTTCCGCAATATGCACCGCGCGATAATCAACCGTCTCAAATCGACACATGTTGCCATGATTGGGTAAGCAGATCACAATGGGCATCAGTACCAAACATTCCCGCATGCGCCGCGCCGCTGCAAACGCTTTGGATACCAGTGTCACACGGTTGTTTTGTAAGTCATGCAGAAGGCGCGTTAGCCAACATATTGAAAGGTTCCGAATGACCTCCTCCAGCCATTTTTCGATGTCTCGCCGCCAGTTCCTTGCCACAACTACGGCCAGCGCCGCCGCAATCACCCTACACCCGTTTTCGGCCGCTGCTGCCGACAATCAGGCGCATCTTCGGATCATGGAAACCACCGATATCCATGTGCATGTCTTCCCTTATGATTACTACGCAGACAAGCCGCGCGATACGGTAGGCCTGTCGCGCACCGCATCGATCATCAATGACATTCGGTCAGAGGCAACCAACTCGTTGCTTGTGGATAATGGCGACTTTTTGCAGGGCAACCCGATGGGCGATTACATCGCCTATGAGCGTGGTATGAAAGAAGGCGACAGCCATCCGATCATCGCCGCATTCAACACCGTGGGCTATGACGCCGCTACTTTGGGCAACCACGAGTTCAATTACGGTTTGGATTTTCTGGAAAAGTCACTCGCCGGGGCGGATTTCCCTGTCGTTTTGGCCAATATTGCCAAGGAACAAGGCGCGGGGCCACGCGACGATAAGACCCTGGTCAAGCCTTACGCCATTCTCGACCGCGAGATTGAAATGGGCGACGGCAGTAAGCATCCGATCAAGGTTGGCGTCATTGGCTTTACCCCACCTCAGATCATGAATTGGGACCGCAAGCATCTGGAAGGCAAGGTTCAGGCCCGCGACATCGTCGATACGGCGAAAGCGTATGTGCCAGAAATGCAAGAGCAAGGCTGTGATCTGATCATCGCCCTGTCGCATTCGGGCATCGGTGAGGCCGATCACACTGGTGGGATGGAGAACGCCTCGGTCGTGCTGGCCGGCGTCGATGGCATCGACGCGCTGGTCACGGGCCACAATCATCTGGTCTTCCCCTCGCCTACATTCGCGGATCGCCCGGGTATCGACGTCGAAAAAGGCACGCTGATGGGCAAACCAGCAGTCATGGGCGGTTTCTGGGGCTCGCATCTGGGTCTGCTGGACCTGTTGCTGGAACGCGACGGGAATGAATGGCGCGTTGTAACAACGACGTCCGAGGCGCGCCCGATCTCAAAGCGCAACGAAGATCGCTCAATCACCGCGCTGGTTGGCGACGACCAGACCGTGCTGGATTCGGTCGCCAAAGATCACGACGAAACACTGGCCTATGTGCGCCGCGCCGTTGGGAAGACGTCCGCGCCTTTGCACAGCTACTTCGCACTCGTCGCGGATGATCCATCGGTGCAAATCGTGTCGATCGCGCAAAAATGGTATGTTGAAGAGATGATGAAGGGCACCGAGCACGAAGGGCTGCCCATCCTATCAGCCGCCGCCCCTTTCAAGGCCGGTGGGCGTGGTGGGCCAGAGTATTATACCGACGTTCCAGTGGGCGATGTGGCTATCAAAAACGTGGCTGACCTGTACCTCTATCCAAACACCGTGCGGGCGGTCCGCGTGAACGGGGCACAGGTTCGAGGCTGGCTGGAGCGTTCGGCAGGCATGTTCAATCAGGTCGAGCCGGGCTCGGCCGACGCAATCCTGCTGAACCCAGAGTTCCCATCCTACAACTTTGATGTAATGGACGGCGTGACCTATCAGATCGACCTGTCCCAGCCCTCGCGATTTGGACCAAAAGGCGAAGAAGTGAACCCAGACGCGGCGCGGATTGTGAACCTGTCCTTCAACGGCACGCCGGTTACGGATGACATGGAATTCATTATCGCCACTAACAATTACCGCGCGTCTGGCGGCGGGTCTTTCCCGGGCGCATTGGGCGACACGGTTGTCTTCGAGGCCCCCGATACCAACCGCGACGTCATCGTTCGCTACATTGTCGAGCAGGGCACAATTGATCCAAAAGCGGACGCCAACTGGTCCTTCGCCCCGCTCGCAGATACCACGGTGCTTTTCGAAACCGGCCCCAAAGCGCGCGACTATATGAGCGATGTCAAAGGAGTGGTGATCGAAGACGCAGGCGAAGGCGCCGATGGTTTTGCCGCGTTCCGCATTAAACTTTAAACGTCAAAGATTTTAAGCCGGCTGCCACCCCGACTAATGGGTGGCGGTCGCGCACCGAAGATGGCGAATTTTTTAAACACTTAAAACCGGGCTTTGGAGCAATCAGTCAAGTTCGCCGCTTTCTGACATCAAAATCGCCAGCGGTCGCGTAGAATGGATTTGCGACAAGATAATCATTACCACGGCAGTCAACGGTATCGCCAGTATGGTGCCTGCCAGACCCCACATCGCGGTCCAGATCGTCAGCGAAAACAGCACCATAAATCCGCTCAGGTTCACCGAGTTTCCGACCAAGCGGGGTTCAAGGAAGTTTCCGACAAACAGCTGAGCGGCCATAAGCGCGATCAGCGCGACAACGGCGTGCCAGATGCCGCCGAATTGCACGAGGCTCAGCATTACGGGAAACAGAACGCCAACAATGGAACCCAGGTACGGAATATAGTTCAAAAGTCCGATCAATATGGCCCAGAACATTGCGAACTCGATCCCAAGCAACAACATGATCACGTATGAGATCACAGCCAAAATGACGTTGATCAGGGTCTTTGCACTTAGGTAGCTGCCAATCTTCTGGTTGATCTGGGCGACGATTTGCAGCGACCGGTCAGCTGTTTCGGCATCACCCAAAGCCTTTCTAACTTTTTCCGGCATGTCATCCAGATCGGACAGGATGAACACAATATAAAGGATTGTCATCAACATGACCGTCCCGAAACCCTGCACTGTGGAAAGCGTCCCCTGCACAAAATCCAAAATATCGAACTTGCCAGCAATCGTCTGCTCGATCGTGGACCAATCTGGCAGTTTTTTGACGCCCAACATCGCCATTGCCGAGTCAATCAACGCTTTTAAATTGGTTTGGTAACGCGGGATATTCTGGGCGACCGCTTGCGCGTTTGCCTCAAGAAAGACCCCTATCAGAACCAACGTTAGAAATATGGCAAGCAGCGCAAGCAAACGGCGCCCGCGGCGTGGAATGTGGCGCAACCCCGGAACACGGCCGATTGTCGAGGCGGTCGAGTCCAGAATGTATATCCCGATTATGCCTAGAAGCACCGGAAGAAGGATACTTTTGCCCAGCACCAGCAGCCAGCCGATGACAACAGCGACGATCAGGCCAGATGCAAGTTTTGTCACATTAAACAGCAGCATATCTTCGCTTTCGGTCGGACGGGTGGTTCCTTTTGTGCCGGGTTCAAGGCTTACATTCAACTTCTTTCACGCGATCTGCGCGCCCCGAGCGCGGTGACGGCTGCCCGGTGCAGGAGGCGTTTCGCGACCACCGGCAAAACACTGGGCGATTGACATCCATTCGGCAGCAACCGGCCCCTCCACCTTCAGCGATGTATCCGCGATGTTGCGGGTTTGGGCTGAGACCTGTGCAAACTCTACCGCAGGGCCTGTTATCCGATTGTCCCCCCGTTCACCGAACTCCCACAAGGCTCCGGATGGCGCGGTCAGTTCAAGCCGCGGCATCGCCTCGGGCACAGGTTTGCCGTTGACCTGATAGGCCCAGCCAAACGTGTTCACACCCAGAATGACGATGTTCTTGACCCGGTCATGTTCGACGCGCTCGACACCAAGAACGTCAAAAACCTCTTGCCCATGTGCCCAAGTCTCCATCTGACGGGCCGTGATCGACGAGCGTACAGACATATCCGGACCGGCCCATTTCACCCGGCGCTTGGGATCGAGATCGGCCCAACGTGTACCAATATCTGTATAAAGTGTCCGCCAGGAATCGCGCAGCTCGTTCCCACGCAGCAGGATCGCTTCGTTCTCGGCTGCGCGCAGCCCTTCGGCCTTGGCTTTGACAAGCAATGCCCCAATGCGCGCAGTGAACGCGTCGGGGTTCTGAAGCGACAGATCTGCCATCTGGTTCCAATAGTGCAGATGCACCAGAACATCGTTCAGCGTCCACCCCTTGAACTGAGTTGGCACTTCCCATTGATCACCCGAAATATCGTCCAGAATGGCAAACAATGCCTCGCTTTCTTGCAGAAAATCCGTTGCCTGTTGCACTGCTTGTTCCCTCAATTTTGTGTTTGCCTATCCGATGTCCCCGGATGCAGTGTCTGAGCGGCGGTGACCGACACACACCCAATTCTATCTATATTTCGTCAATCTCGATCATCACATCCCCCGCGCTCAGCTGTTGCCCGACCTCAACGTGGACAGAGGTGATGACGCCAGCAACGGCGGCAGTGATCTGGTGTTGCATCTTCATGGCTTCGAGAACGGCCAGACAATCGCCTTTGGAAACGCTTTGACCGGGTCTTGCCGCCACCTCGACTAGGGCACCCGGAATGGGGGCGGTGACGCGACCGCTAGCGATCGTTCCCGCATCCAATGCACCGGGACGCAGGCGTCGAAACGTCAGGCGCTCGGCGCCGATGGCGATCTGGGCTGTGTCGCGGGTTATGTGTGCGGTGGCGTCGACGGTGTTATCATTTATGCGTGCCCGGACCTTCCCGCTGCTGCGCTTGATAAACGAGACATCATACGCGTTGCCCTCAACCCATACCGTCCATCCATCGGGGCGAGAGAGTGCGTGCGCTTGTATCTCTTCGTCACCATAGGCAAGCGTCACGGCGAACGGCGGTAACGCCGCGCTGGACCAACCCAGCTGTTCGGCTGAGACATAGCCCGCCGCAGCCCTTGCGCCGGCCTGATCCGCATCCAACAACAGCGCAGCAGCCAAGGCGATGTCCGGCGCAGTTACGCGGTACGCAGGAAAGCCCCGGGGGTAGGTCCGATCCAGAAATGTTGTAGTTGCATCGCCGGCAATGAAATCTCTGTGCTGCAGCACATCTGCAAGAAACCGCGAATTTGTCACCGTTCCCAGCAAAATAGTTTCATTCACAGCCTTGATCAGCCGCGCACGTGCCGTTTCGCGGGTTGGGCCGTGCGCGATGATCTTTGCAAGCATGGCGTCATAGAAAGGCGATACCTCTTGTCCCTGCTGAATGCCGAAATCCACACGCATTCCGGGACCGGACGCAGCCTGCCAGAAATCAATTGGACCGGTCGCCGGCAGATATCCGTTAGCAGGGTCTTCGGCATAAAGCCGCGCCTCGATGGCGTGACCGTTCATGGTGACGTCTTCCTGAGAGATTGGAAGGGCGTCACCCTGCGCGACAGCAATCTGTAGCGCCACTAGGTCGAGGCCAGTGACCATCTCGGTCACAGGATGCTCAACCTGCAGTCGGGTGTTCATTTCAAGGAAATAGAACACGCCGGACGGTTCCAAAAGAAACTCCACGGTTCCGGCGCCGCGATAGCTCACCGCACGGGCCGCCTCAGTCGCCACAGCCCCCATTTTTGCGCGCAACTCTGTCGTCATGACCGGGCTTGGGGCTTCTTCGATGACTTTTTGGTGGCGACGCTGAACCGAGCATTCCCTTTCGCCCAGATGAATTACGTTCCCGCACCCATCGGCAAAAACCTGAAATTCGATGTGGCGCGCATCACCGATCGCTTTCTCAAGGATCAGTTCGCCGGATCCAAAAGCGCTCTCGGCCTCGGATCTTGCGATTGAAATCGCCTCAGAAAGAGCGTCGGCAGATTGGACCACGCGCATTCCGCGTCCACCGCCACCAGCTGCGGCTTTGACCATGATGGGAAAACCGATTTTGCTCGCTTCAGCGACCAGTGCGGCACCCGATTGATCATCGCCTTCATACCCTGGAACGCAGGGAACGCCCGCGCCAATCATAAGGCGTTTGGCGACGGCCTTGTCGCCCATCAGCCGGATCGCTTCGGGATCGGGTCCGATAAAAGTCAGACCCGCGGCCTCGACTGCCGCTGCAAAACCCGCATTTTCGGACAAAAACCCATAGCCCGGGTGGATCGCCCCTGCCCCAGTTTCCTGAGCCGCAGCAATGATCTTTTTTGCGTTCAGATAGCTGGCACCAATCGGCCCTTCACCGATCCAAACTGCCTCATCAGCAAGTTCGGCATGGGGTGCCCGAGCGTCAGCGCTTGTATAAACGGCCACTGTGCGCAGGCCAAGCGACCGGGCGGTTCGCATGATACGCGCGGCAATTTCCCCACGATTGGCAACGAGAAGCGTGTCGAATGTCATGCCTCAGCCTCTGCTATCTGTCTTGGATGTGGATTTGGTGAGTAATGCAGCATGGTCAGAACCTGTGCACCCCGTACGAACTGGGTTTGACCGTTCGCGCGCGACCCTCAAGGCAGGTTTCAAGGCAAAAACCCAGCACACGCCGCGTGTCGCGGGGGTCGATGACGCCATGATCGATACACCGGCCCGAGGTGTAAAATGCATTCTCCTGTCGTGTGAAATGTGCTGTGATCGCTGCCTTTTGCGCAGTCAGTTTGGCTTCGTCGGGGTCGATCCCTTTGCGTTTGAGCCCTGCGCGCGCAACCAGTTCCATCGTCCCGGCGGCTTGCTCACCTCCCATCACGCCCGTTGCCGCATTGGGCCAGGCGAACAGGAAGTCCGGGTCATAGGCGTAGCCGCACATCCCGTAATTGCCGGCCCCGAAACTTGCCCCGACATAGAGCGTGATCTTGGGCACATCGACCGACGTAACGGCCTGGATCATCTTGGCCCCATGCTTGATCATGCCGCTTTGTTCATATTGGGTGCCGACCATGAACCCTGTGATATTATTGAGAAAAATAAGGGGAATATCGGCCTGACCACATAACTGGATAAACTGTGCGGCTTTGTTCGCGCCTGCAGGGTCCAGTGGCCCGTTGTTTCCAAGAATACCCACAGCGATACCATTGATTGCGGCCTGCAAACAGACAGTCGCTGAGCCATATTCGGGCTTGAAATCCTCAAAATCCGAGCCGTCTACTATGCGGGCCGCAACCTCGCGGACGTCATAGGGAACGCGATAATCTGTTGGAACAATGCCTGCGATCTCATCCGCATCATATTTCGGTGGCTGCACTTCTTTGCTGCGACGCACAGGCAAGGATTTGTTCCAATCCAGCCGGGCCATCACGTTCCGCGCCATTTCGATACCGTGCGCATCATCCTCGGCCAGATAGTCGACCAGCCCGGATGTGGTGGCATGCATCTCGGACCCGCCCAGATCACGGTCATTGGCCTTTTCGCCCGTCGCCGCGTGAACCAAGGCGGCACCGGCCAAGGCGGCCATGCCGTTGTTCTTCACGCCAACGACATAGTCTGCAAGGCCGGGCATATAGGCCCCACCGGCGGTTGACGGGCCGTGCAGCACTGCAATGTTGGGCAGCCCTGCGGCCGAATGGCGGGCCAGATTGCGGAACAGTTTGCCGCCATTGGCCCAGAATTCGACCTTGTATTCCATCAGGTTTGCACCGGCGCTTTCGACAAGATGCACAAAAGGCAGGTTCTGTTTCAATGCCATGTCTTGCGCGCTCAGGAAGGCCGCAGCTGACATCTCGACCATCGCGCCGGCCTTGATCCCTGAATCGTCGACGATGATCATGCAGCGCACGCCCGAGATGAAGCCGATGCCGATGACCAATGACGTGCCCGGAACCGATTGCTCAGGATCGCATGTATCGACGCAGTAGCCCGCCAACCCGTGCAGTTGCAAAAAAGGCATGCCAGGATCCAACAGTTGGGCCAAACGGTCACGGGGTGTGATCTGCCCCCGGGCTTCCATCCGTTCGCGCCGTTTCTCTGACAGGGCGACAGGACGCGCTTCAAGCGCGCGCATCTCGTCGACAAGAGCCAGCATATCGGCTCGGTTCTTGGCAAAGCTGTCAGAATCGCGGACGACTTTACTGACAAAACCCATCAGCTTTCTCCTCGCTCGGGATATGAGAATAACTCTGCAGGAATCCTGATCGGTGTGGCCAGCAATATCTGGGCATAACTCTTGCCTTGCGCGTCGTTGCTCAACGAGGCGACGCCACCGCCACCCAGCGCATTGTGCAGCAGAATGTTCATGGAATGCGTTCCTGGAAGATAGAACCGTTCGACCCTGCCAGATAGGTGGTTAGAAAAAACATCTGCCAGCGTCGCTTCGGTCAGCGCGGCCCAAATGTAGGGCAAAAAGGTAGCATGACGTGCAATGACCCCAATGTTTGCGGCGTCGCCTTTGTCTCCAGATCTAGCCCAGGCCAAATCTTCCAAGGGGCATGTGATCCACTCGGTCACCTTTTCGTCGGCTATTTCCGGGGCTTTTGCCGGGACAGGTTCCGGGTCTTGTGGGGACGTTTTCGGCGGATTGTATGCGATATCGTCCCCATCCATCGTTACGCAATAGGTCAGCGTGTTGTTTGGCACCAAGAAGGAAAACAGGGCAACGACTGGCGAGGGCTTTGGACGCCCTCCTCCGGTAAAGATGTGCAACCCCGGCGGTGCGGCCAGTGCGCACCCGGTCATTTCACGCAGGAATACGCCAACCGCGCGAGGGTCATCGTGTTTCACGGCTACCTTGAACGAGATCTCTTCGTAATCGCCGTCGCCAGGCCGACCTCCGAAGGTTTCAAACGACACCTCGCGATAGTCGGGGGTGCCCATCCGTTGCAGGACAGCGCGCGCGCGATCCAACCCCGCTTGGGCAAAAGTCTTCGCCTTTTGTCGTGCCTCACGCCCGTTGATCAGAATCGTCATGCCCGCGCGATAGCCATCCGCCCAGGTGGCGGACACTTTGAGTTGCCCGGTCGGCGCGCGGCCTTTTGCACCCGAAACGGTTACATGGTCTGGCTCGGATTGCTCAATCCTGACATTGGAAAAGTCGCAAATCACGTCAGGCAGAATATAGGACTGCGGGTCGCCGATCTCATACAGCATCTGCTCGCAGGCCGAAGCTGGGGCCACACATCCCGTCGTGCCCTTCGGCTTGGTCAGGACCAACCCGCCATCTGCGCTTACCTCGACAATCGGATAGCCAATTTGGGCGATATCCCCCGCCATTTCCCAATCCGTGAAATTCCCGCCAGTGGCTTGGGGTCCACATTCCAGCAGATGCCCCGCAAGCGACCCGGCAGCCAGTAAGTTGTGGTCCTCGTGCCGCCATCCAAAATGATACATGCACGCGGCCAACGTAAGTGCGCTGTCGACGCAGCGGCCTGTGATGACGATGTCAGCCCCGGCGTGCAGCGCCGCCAATATCGGCCCTGCCCCAATATAAGCATTCACCGAGGCGATCTTTTCGGTCGGTGGCATCGGCGCACCGGAAAACATCTCAATCCGATCGACAAACTCAGCAACACGCGGCAGCAAGTCGTCGCCTTCGACCACTGCAACTTTCAAGTTCAATCCCAATTCAGCAGATTTGCGACGTAATTCACCAGCACAGGCAACTGGGTTGACCCCGCCTGCATTTGACAACACCTTGACCCCTTGCTCGGCGATCTGGGTTAAATTTTTGGCCATTACGTCAGAGACGAAATCCACCGCATATCCCATTTGGGGGTCTATAAGGCGGGCTCGGGCCATGATCGACATGGTGATTTCGGCCAGGTAGTCGTAGACTAGAAAGTCAATCTGAGGGGCACGCAGCAATTGCTGTGTCGCATGAGGGGCTTCCCCCCAAAAACCACTTGCTCCTCCGATCCGCAGAGAATGTGTCACGCCACGTCTCTCCCGCTTGGGTACGATCTGCAGTTTACAGACCGACTGTTCTGTTTTTATGATCAACTGACCTCCTTGGTCAACGAAGATTTGCCACTGCGACGCGACGGAAGATGACGGATACGATGCCAAAAAAACCCTCGGTCCAGGATCAAAGGTCCCGGGATATGCAGGCCAAAATCTGCAATGCGACGGTCACCTGTCTGGATCACCTTGGGTATGCCGAGACTACTTTTGCCAAGGTGCAAGCCAAGGCGGGCATCTCACGCGGGGCAATTACGCATCACTTCCCCACGAAACAGGCCCTGGTCGCAGCTACCGCGATGCGACTGCTGGGCAATGTGCAAAACCCGCTCTGGCCACATGATCGCGCCCCTCAGCCCGTCTATGATCTGATTATGTCCGCCTGGGCCAATATCGTAAATTCCGCAGGCGGACGTGCCATAGTCGAGATTCTGGTTGCTTGCCGAACCGACCCAGCACTGTTCGGAATGCTTGAACAGAGCCTAAGAGAATGGGACAAATCGAACCTGAGCCTGATCTCAGCCCGGTATGTCAGCGCAACAGGCAACCGTGACGACACTGAATTGTTGTGGAGCATCGCCCGGAATTTCCTGCGTGGTTTGTTGTTGCATGAGAAATTTGTTTCGTCGCCAGAATACCTTACGCAGATGATGGATCGCTTTGCTCGCATGATGGAAAGCCAGCTTCAGGTATTGCCCGAAAATGACGTCGAGGAGGTCGAATGACCCTGCCATCCCCTTTCATGACCCCTGAACGCGAAGCTTTCCGCGGGAATTTCCAGCGGTTTGTCGATGCCGAAATCAAACCTAATATTGAGCAATGGGAGGCGGATCGCAGCGTCCCATGGGAACTGCATGCAGCAATTGCTGAGTTCGGAGTATATGGCTTTGGGATCGATGAGGAATATGGCGGCCTGGGTTTCGACAACGCCTTTATGCGCCATGATTATAGCGAAATCCTGTTTGGTTGTGGGGCATCCGGTATCGGAGCCGCCGTAGGGGGACGCACGATTTCAATCAGCCCAATTGCGAAATTCGCTTCCGAGGAGTTCAAACAAAAAGTGCTGCCCGAGATCATCTCGGGGCGCATGATGTCGGCCCTTGGGATCACCGAACCGGGCGCAGGGTCGGACGTTGCCAATATTCAAACAAGGGCCGAGTGCAAAGGCGGCAAATGGATTCTGAACGGGGAAAAGACCTATATCACCGGGGGGATGGATGCCGAATGGTTTGTGGTTGGTGCCCGTACCGGTGGCCCAGGATTGACCGGCATTTCGTTGTTTTTAGTCCCTCATGACGCGACCGGATTCAGCCGTACACCTTTGGGTGGCAAGATGGGCTGGCACAGTTCACAGCAAGCAACGCTGCATTTCGATGATTGCGAGCTGGATTCTACTGCGCTGTTGGGGCCTGAGAACAGGGGCTTCATCGCAATCATGAACAATTTTAACTTTGAACGGCTTGGCCTGACATCCGCTTCGTTGGGAATGATGAAACTATGCTACGATAGTGCGCTGGACTGGGCACGGGAACGCGAGACATTCGGCAAGCGACTGGTCGAACATCAGGTCATTGGCCACAAATTTGCAGAAATGTCCGCCCGGTTAGATATGAATGAGGCATATATCGAGCGGATCTGCTGGGCGATCGAGCAGGGCCTGATGCCTGTCGCCGAAATTGCCAAGGCCAAAGTTCAGGCCACGACGTCGCTGCAATTTGTTGCTTCCGAAGCGATGCAGATCTTTGGCGGTGCCGCCTACATGCTGGGTAACCCTGTCGAGCGTGTCTGGCGCGAAATCAAAGTAATGGCAATTGGCGGCGGATCCGAAGAGATATTGCGCGATCTGGCCGTGCGCCAGATGGGATTGGCCGGGCAATAGCGGCGACGTTGCGGGTCCGCATGCGCGTACTATGAACGTGAAGAGGTCGCCGACAGGCCAGCCTTAGACAAGTTCTTTTCCTGGCAATTGTCCGTAAATGATCAATGCACAATTGCGCAATCATTTATGACAATCTAAATTGCACCAAACTCATCATGCGAGGGAATTATGGATATTTGGTTCTATGTGGGGCTTGGCTTGTTGATATGGGCTATCAGAGACTTGGCATTTGGTTCGACCTACTTGTGGGAACGGGTAACCCGTGCCGAAAAACCGGGAACCTACTGGGTTTGTGTTTTGGTTTGGCTAGTCGCTGCGTTGGCTATTTTGGCCACGTCCCCAACGACCTACTACCTGTTCTCCTGACAACACGTTCTGAAAAGAAGGCCATGCAACCCGCCGTTCCAAGACATGGAGACCGGTGTTTTCACTATGGGTGCAGTCACCTTATCGTTCGCTTCGCGAACGCACCCGACTGTTCAGGTGTCAAAATCCAGTCGGCTATCCATTATAGAACTTTATCGATTGCCTGAATGCCCGCAAATGCGATCCGGAATGGAAAATTCTCTGAAACGATATGGTGCGGGTGGAGGGACTTGAACCCCCACGCCTTGCGGCGCCAGAACCTAAATCTGGTGCGTCTACCAATTTCGCCACACCCGCAACCCAAGCACTCAGTGCCAGAATGTCGGCGTGAATAGCAAAGCTTGCTGCGGAGTGCGAGAGGTAAAATTGAGTTGTGCACAAGATTATTGATGACATCGGCGGAACATGCTTCTGAACTGACCGCCGTGCACATAGATGTGTGCTGGACGCCGCTGCCAAGCAGGATGCAGGTTATTCTCATATGTTGCTGTTCGCGGCAGGAAAGCAGTCTGATTATTGGCGTTTTCCGAGCAGATAAAAAAGATTCCCAGGTCAATTTTTTTCAATTTCATTGTTTTGCATTTAGCAACATTCAGGTCCTTTTGGTGACAGTTTGAAAACTATCTAACGTTGAGTAAAGTGCCTCTCATTTAAGACCCTGCAATGGTGAGAATCCAAAGACGATTCCAACAAACACAAATTTTACAGACGTCCTCTGCGTAAATTATGTTGGGTTGGGTTCAAAAGAGATGGCTAATTGACTTTTATTAACAAATTACTAAATCCGCCCTCAAAAGTATCGCACATTTGCGCCGTTGCAAGTTTTGTCCTCTTGAATGCTGCAAACGACAAATGGCGCTGTCTACATCGATGCCGAAAATACGCTCGTAAGTTGTGGTTTAAAAATACCGCCGACCACAATTGCGACACAATTCAAACGCCAAAAAATCTTATTCGCGTCAAAATAAGACCGCCTTGAAAGCCGCTTATAGGCATAAGGAGTTAATGAGTCTTTTTTGCCTTCGGGCGCTGTACGAGTTTTTTCGCTCAACTCCAGTACAAGGGTCTGAAACGTGACCAATATGATGAACTCCGCTGCTGCCGAGCAAGAAGCCGTTGGTCTTGCGCGTGAAAGTTTTCTTGGCGAACTCAAATCCCTGAACCGCGACCATCCAAACACCGGGTTTGGCGTCTCGTTGCGCACACGCTCGGGGCGGCAATACTTGCTTGCAAACTCGCGTATGCCGCTGCCCGAAACCAAATCCGAGGGTTTTCCGACCGGGCGTCGTCTTGCCCGCCTTGAAAATAGCGAGCGCTTCAGCTCGATCGAAGTTTTGGCGGATTGCCACACCTTCGAGTCGATTTCGCCGGGCGCCGAAGCCGCTATCCTGGGCAATGCGCTGAATCTGATCGCCCGAATCGACACCATGACCAGCACGCCAACAGACACGTTGGCCGCGACAGGAACCGGAGGCTGAACATGGCGCGCAACGACCATCTTTTGTCAGTTGGCAATGAGGCACTGACGCCCATGACGTCAGCGATGAACTCGCTGACCGCACAGATTGATCAATTGACAGAGGTGGCGGATGCGCGCTCGTCCGCCCGCCTTGCCACGCTGAAGACGCGGATGGAGAATTTCTCGGCCAGCGTTACGATGGTCGGGCAGGTCAAGGCCGGCAAGTCTTCGATCGTGAACATCTTGGCTGGGCGCCCCGCCCTGCTGCCATCGGATGTGAACCCGTGGACATCGGTGGTGACCACGTTGAACATCAACACCCGTACCGAAGGCGACAAACGCGCCAAGTTTACCTTCTTTGAACAAGAAGAATGGGACAACCTGATGGTCGGCGGCGGCCGTCTGGGTGAGCTGGCAAATCGCGCCGGCGCCGATGACGAGATGGATGACATTCGCCGCCAGATCGGCGAGATGAAGGCTAAATCCGAATCCAGATTGGGCCAGCATTTCGACCTGATTCTGGGGCAGAGCCATCAATATGATTACTTCGACGAAGAGCTGATCCAGCGCTATGTCTGTCTGGGCGACGAAGATGACCCGGACATCAACCCCAAGACCGGGCGGTTCGCCGATGTGACGAAGTCGGCGGAACTGTATATGGACATTCCGCAATACCCGATTGCGTTGAAACTGTGCGACACGCCGGGTGTCAACGATACCTTTATGGTCCGCGAACAGATCACCCTGCGCAGCTTGCGCGGATCTGAGGTCTGCGTTGTTGTTCTGGCTGCCAGCCAGGCGCTTACAACTATGGACATGGCGCTAATGCGGATTATCGCCCAGTTCGAGAACCGGCAGATCATCCTGTTTGTGAACCGAATTGACGAACTGGCTGATCCAGTCAATCAGGTCCCCGAAATCCGTGACCGTATTCAGGACACACTCAAGCAGAACAATATCGATGCCAATACCAGCGTTGTCTTTGGCAGCGCATTGTGGGCTGAGGCCGCGTTGACGGGCAACCCCGAGATTCTGTCCGATGAATCCCGCGAGGCGTTGAACACGTTCTATCTGGCCGCCGGTTTTGGCGATCAGGCACCCTCGCTCGACAAAATCTGGGCGCTGTCCGGCCTGCCCGATTTGTTGTTGGCCATGAACGAGCGCATCGCCGAAGGCGCGGGCACCCGTTTGTTGGATCGCGTCCGCCACCGCGCCCGCAACATAGCCAGCCAAATCCGCGCCACGGCCGTTGCCAAGACCCTTTCGGGCGGTGAAGGTCTTGTGCGTGATCTGGATGGTGTATCGCCGGAGGACGCGATCGCCACACTCTCGGATCAATACGAAAAGAAAGTAGCTGAACTGACCGCATCCTTACGTGCGAAGGTGTTGGAGAGACTGAATTCAGCGGAAGCCAACTTTGTCAAACGTGCAACGGATTCGCTGATTGCCCACCTTGAGCGGAACGGCGAACAAGGCACGTGGCAGTATGACCCGGCGGGTCTGCGGACCTTGCAAAAGGCAGCGTATTTCAGCTTTGCGCGGTCGATGCGCAAAGAAGCAGGTGCGCTGTACAACACGGCGGCCGCAGATATTGAGACGCTGTATCAGAAGATACTGGGCAACCACCTGGGTGAGTTCAGTATCGAAGCACCCATTGTTCCGCGTGTCCCACCCCCACTCGGAATTGGACGAACAATCGCATTGGACTTGCAAAGCACCTGGTGGCGTCGCTGGTGGCAGCGCCGCAAAGGGTTCGAAGCCTATGCAGCCGACTATACGCGCCTGATCGCGTCCGAGGCGAATTCGATCACCAAGGACATCGAGGAAAATCAGGTCGCAGCCGTGTTGGAAAACGTTCGCGCGATCCTGTCGGATTTCATGCGCGAGCAGAAAGAGACGTTGCTTAGCATTTCGGCTTCGGCCGAGAGTGACCCAAGCCGCAACGCAGCTCTGATGGCAGGACTGGCACCACAGAAATCGCGTGACGATATTCTGGGCGACATCCTGAAAGATCTTAGTAACGAGGCAGCATAAGTAGCGATATGGCAAAAGACTCACAAACCCGTTTCGTCTCGCCCAAGGCATGGGAACGCATTGAGCAGTGGTCCCGCCGCAAGCCGATCTTTGCGCTTATGGGAGAGTTCAGCGCTGGCAAATCGACGCTGATCAACTTTCTGCTTCGGTCGCACACGCTGCCGACTCAGGTGACTGCCACGCAGTTGCCGCCCGTCTGGTTCAGCTGGGGCAAGCAATCTGCATATGTACAACGCCATGACGGCAAACGCGAAAACATCGAGCTAGATGCGTTGGAATCCGTCGGCGTCAATGACGCTCAATTCGTTCGTATTTTCCTTGAATCCGACATTCTCGAGGCGGTCGATCTGATAGACACGCCCGGCATTTCGGACCCCAAGATTTCAACCGATGTCTGGCGTCGCGCCGTGGGTCAAGCCAATGGGGTGCTGTGGTGCACACACGCCACCCAGGCCTGGCGCGAGACCGAACGGGCGACATGGGTCGCGCTGCCGGAACGGTTGCAACACAACTCGCTGTTGTTGGTCACCCGCGCGGATACACTGGGCACGAAGGACCGTCAGAAGGTGTTGCGCCGTGTAAACCGCGAGGCCGGGCATCTGTTCAATCGATCGATTTTGTTCTCGGCCCGCGATGCTATTACCGCGCGCGACAAGAGTGGCGACGCCGAAATGTGGGGACGCAGTGGCGGCGGCAAGATGGTGGACAGCTTTCTTGAGATCACCGAACAGATCATGGACAACCGAGCAGACATGCTGGCGCGTTACCAGATCGACAACAGCCTTGCCCATATGCCCAGTGTGCAACCTATCCGCCCACGCAAACACGGCGAGAGCGCAGAGCAGCCTGCCCCGCTAAAGCTGGTCAATCCTGTTCAGGACGAAAATCTGCAGGACGAAGTCGTTACGAGCTTTCCGGTCCGTCCTGCCCGGGTCGAGGCACGCTCAGGCGACACTGAACGCGCACCCCGCATTGACGCGGATGAGGCCGAACGGTTGCGGGCTGAAATGACCGCGATCTCGGAAGAGACCACGCCCGAAACAGATCAGGACGAGCTACGCTCTTTCTTCCGGGAAACGCCAAGTCAGCCTCTGAATTTGGCGGATGTTGTCGAGATCCCTTCCGAAGAAAACGCGTTTCTTGAACTGGATGACGAGGATCTCGACGAAGAAGAGCCCCTGGAACTGGAAGCCGAAGTCGAAGCAGATCAATCGGACGTTAGCGCCGATGGTCAGGATCCTTTTGTGGCGTCGCTTGGAGACAAGCTGGCCGACGTACCTGAAACTGTTGAGACCGACAAACCCGGCGCAGACGCGCAAAGCGCTGATGTGTCAGTGTCCTCCATCGCCGCCTTGCTCGCCGAGCAATCGGATGGTGCGGCGGATGAATTCGAACCGGAACCTGAAACCAGCGGCCTGATGGAAACACAGATCGTGCATATGCCGAACGGCACGTCATCCGAGGCGGAGGCCGAGTCTGAATCGCTTGAGCAACTGCTCAATGTGGAGGCCGGATCAACACTCAGCGCATCGGCGATGTGGCGCGAGATCACAGCTGGTGAGGATCTTCCCGACGACTCGGAAGGCCTGAAAAAGGTTTTCATGGCCTTCTTGGAAGAGTTCGACAAGATCGCCGCTGAACACGGCGCCCGTGACGAAAAAAAAGACGTTTCAACGCTTCCGAAAGCCGGGAACAAGGGCGGGGCTGAATGGCATGTTTTATAACGTGAAACCAAAGTAGAAGGACGGGAAGCCCGATGTCTATCGAAGCCGCACTGAAATCTGCGATGGAAACGATACCCGATTGCGTCGCAGCCGGGTATGTCGACATGGAAACAGGGATGTTATTGGGGACCAGTGTCCGCGATCAAGAGGACGCCGAAGTGCTGGACAGTCTTGCGCTTGCAGTGGCGAACCTGTTTCAGGGCGGCGGCGTGGGTGCTTTTGAAGCCTTGCTGCGGAAATCGGGTAATGCTGATACCGAAAATCCGGGATTTGGGGAAATCGCGGTGTTTTCAAAGGATCGGTTGAACATTTTCTTGCGGACGCAGGCCTATCCGGATCATGTGGTCTGCTACATCTGTCGCAACAGCGCGAATGTAGGATTGGCACTGACAAAATCGCATCTCAGTCTGGGGCCCGTCGCGGCCGCAGTTTAGACGGGACCAGAGGGGGTCACGGCATGATGGATACAAACATACTCGATTTGCTCGAGGACATTGGGCGATCATCGGTGGCCCGGCTGGAGCCAGCCGTCGCGCTTGCTGGTGACACTGCGCTTGAGCGTCGCGAAAAGGTGTTGCAGTCCATCCGTGGCACTGTTTTGCCGCGCCGGTTAGAGTTTACGGCTGCCAATGGCGATTGTCTCGCGATTGAGGTCAACAGCTCTCGGGTTACTGATGTCTTTCGTGTCCGGTCCGGCGTTGCGCCTGATTTTGAGACCGAAGAGCGCGATACGCTGGCTGGCCAATTGGCACAGTTGGTAACCGATATTGCCGCGGCGCCTGCACCGCTCAACCTGATATCCCTGCGGCCGGACGCCACGCTGGAAGCGGACGATGTCGGAATCACTTTTAGCGAAATCGCTAGTGCTTGCACGATGATCGAAATGCCTGCTGAACCCGTCATAGCGGTCGTTCCGGACACTGCCGAACCCGCAAATGATGTGGAAGCAGCAGACGAAGCCAGCGATTTGGCCACCCAGTTCTATCAGCGCAGCCAGCGTTTGGCCGTTGGTCGCATCCAGGTCAAAGCCGAAGACGGGGGAATGGTTCAGTCAGACGGCGATTGTAGTGAGGATCAGCCATTTCATGCAGATCAAACTTTGCTGACGCAGTTCGCGCGTGACCTGTCGGGCTGGGATGATGACGCTGCCGCCGCGCTGGATCATCCGCAACTGATCGTCATGCGTCCGTCCGGCGGTAAAGGTTCTGGTTTGGCCGTCCTGAATGACGGCAAGGAATTCTCCATGGTCGTTCACGAGGCGCGTAAGCTAGGCGCCATTGTGAATCTGTGGACATCTCTGACGGAGCGTTCCAAATGATAGCGCCCGTAATATTCAATTTTTCGACTAATTCAATCTGTGATTGCAAGTACCCAGGGTAACAGTATGAGTGAAAATAACCGTCGTGAGTTAATTCGAATCGCCGAAGACATGAACGGGGTCAGCAACGACGAGACCCGCCAGTTTATTTCGCGCATTGTAGGCGATCTATCAAATCTGAAACCGTCAATTGCATTTGTCGGGCAAATCAAGGCTGGCAAGTCCCGCCTAATCAATGGGTTTACGGGGCAGGCCGAATACCTGCCCTCGGATGTTAATCCGTGGACGACCGTAATCACCGATATGCATTTCGGTCACCCCTCGGGTCGAACCCAAGGGGCCGAATTTCATTTCTTCGATAACCGTCAGTGGCAGGCTCTGATCGCCGAGGGCGAAGAGCTGCGCAACATGTTCCCCGATGACGAGGACAGCTATAAACGCGAGATGATCGAAGAACAGGTCGACGCGATGAAAACCCGCGCCCAACTGCGATTGGGCGACAGCTATGAGCAGTTGCTGGGTCAGCATCACGATCTGGAGCAGTTGAACTCGGACGATCTGGCCCGTTATGTTTGTGCGGGTGACGATCCGACCGACAGCGAAGAATACGACCCCGGTTCAGATCGGGGACTGTACAGCGACATTACGCGCAAGGCCGAGGTCTACTTTGACATTGGCCATTTTCCGTTCCCGCTGACGGTCACGGATACGCCCGGCGTCAACGACCCGCTGCTGATCCGCGAAGAAATCTCGCGCCAATACCTCAAGGAATCCGATTTCTTTGTTGTTGTATTGTCCGCGCATCAGGCCCTGTCCCGGGCGGATCTTAAGCTGTTCCGCCTGATGCAGGCACTGGAACTGGGGCAGATCGTCGTCTTCATCAACCGCGTGGACGAACTGGGCGGCGGCGCTGAGGACGCTGGAAAAGTCCGGACGGACGTGTTGGATGGCTTGGAAAAAGCCCTGGGCAACTCGGACATTGATGTTCTGATGGGCAGCGCCCAATGGGCCCATTATGCCTTGACTGGTGACGATACCGGCGTGAACCACGATCACGTTCTGGCTTGGCTGCGCGCCCACCCCGAGCAGATGAAGCAATATCTGGACGGTGTAGAAGAGATCAAACAGGGCCCCGGCCCAATCAGCCGTGAGGGCGTTTTGCGCTTTGCCGCAATGATCGCCTCTGGTCTACCCGATCTGCGCCGCCACGTTACGCACGCCTTGACCCAAGGGCCCCGTGACGAACAGCTCAAGATGGCCTGGCAGCACCTTAACAGTTTTGCGCAAGGTGAGCTGGAACGGTCTAAGGCCCATCTGCGCGTAATTGACGACGAAAACTCCGCCGACATTACCGACGGCGACGAAAACGACAAAACATTGGCCGAGCTGCGCTCGCTGGTTTCGCAAAAAACCACACAGATCATTGACGATATGGATGATGTGTTGGCCAATCTTCGCGGCGTCATGGATGACACTGTATCCGAAGCCGTCTCCGCCGTTGTCCGCGGACCGAATGGCGATTCCCCTTTGTTGGCCAAGGGCGGTGACACTGAATTGAACTTTTCGCCGCTGCGGGATCGCATGCGCGAGCTGGTTCAGGGTGCAACACAGGTGGTGCGGCAGCGAATGCTCAGCGAACTTTACGCCGTCGACATGAACAGCAATGCCGCGCTTCGCGCCCTGCCCGGCTGGCAGGACCCGGCCGATAGTCGGATGAACACCAGTGCGGTTCGGTGGTTCCGTCCGGATACCACTGCACTGACCCGGGGCATCACCGTGGAATTGCGCGTCAGCTGGTTGTCCCGGCTGATTTCGCGCAAAAGTGTGGTCGCTCGGGCCGAGCGGATGATCGTTCAGGAATTCGAAATGATCGGGGACGATCTGGTGGACACGGCGCGCGCCGATCTGCTTGAGCGTCTGAACACCGTTCTTGACCATTATATGGCATTGTTGGCCGGACATCTTGAACAACGGGTCGGAACCGGCCAAACCAATGTTCGTGCAGAAGCACAGGCAGCATTCGATCAGGCGCAACGTGTCGCAGATGATCTGGATGCGGTATTCGGCGGCAATAGCGCGGACAAGAAATTAGCAGAGGCTGCGGAATGATTGAATTTCCCGGAACCGAACAGGAAGTACGCAAGCTTGAACGCTTCCTGACCGCCACCGAAAACCTGCCGTCAGAGGCCGGTCTGGACAAGATGCGCGAGCGCGCCTTGTTCCATGCCGAACGGCTTTCGAATGCGGTCAATATCGGTTTTGCCGGGGAATTCGGGGCCGGGAAATCCAGCCTCGCAAACATGCTGGCCGGGGCGGACATTCTGCCAACGGGTCCGCAGCATCTGAAACTGCCATTGGTCATCGTGGCCTATGCGGACGCACCGGAAACCACGGTTGGCTGGTGGGACAAAGAGCCCAAAGTCTATTCCGGCATTGCGCTGGAAAAAGCCGCAGCTGATAACCCTGATTTTATCTCGGTTGGGTTGAATACCCCTGCCCTGCAAGAGATCTCATTATTCGATCTGCCGGGAACCGGCGCCCTGGATGACACCTACAAGTCCACTCTGGACCTATTGTCCTATGTCGATTGTGCCATCTGGTGCACGAACGGAACCAATGCCTGGCGTGAGACTGAGCGCCACCTGTGGGCACAAGTTCCGCAAGAGTTGCGCTCGAACAGTTTGCTGGCCGTAACCCACGCGGATCTCCCCCCGGTTCGGGACGCGCTGGACCGTGTTCTGCACCGGTTGGAAAAAGAAAAAGGTAAATTCTTCCGGTCTGTCGTGCCCATTGGCACACCGGTCGCCGTCAAGGCTATGGCGCAAGAACCCGAGCCTGATTTTGATCTGTGGGAGACCTGTGGCGGTCAAAATCTGGCCGAACAGGTCCTGCAAGTCGCATCCGAGCGGCGTTTGAAGGATTTGGAAGCTGCCCAAAATGACATCGAGCAGGAGTTTCTTCCGTTTCTGGCCAGCCTGAACATCGCAGAAGCTGAACCAGCGCAGGTCGAAGCGCCCTCAATTCATGCGACGCTGGAATCCGCCCTTCCCCCGCTTGAAAACCCGATCCTTGAAGACTGGCTGGCGGCAATTGCCAGCATCTATGACGACTTGCGCGAGACATCGGATATTGAACCCGCCGCATTCCTGAACAGTTGTCAGGAAATCGTCGAAGATTTTGCAGAGCGTCTGGAGCAAGGGGGCGAAATCGCCACTGAAGCCGACTGGATTCCCGGTGAGTTTGAAAAGGCCACTGATCTTCTTTTGCTGCTGCAATTCGAAAGCGGTGACGCGCCACTGAAGGATGCAATCAGCATCCTCGCCCAGCTCAGCGATAACCTCGCCTGGGCCGGCAGCCGCGTCGATTCCGTTCAGGCAAAAACCGGAACCTGACGCCTACCCGTTTTAATTGAGCCGCAATGCAGCGATTCGAAGCCCTCAGAATCGCGCGTTTATTGTTTCGGATTTAGTGACCAATCCGCAAAAAACAGGCACTCAGTCCGCAAGTATTGCCGCTAGAAAATCAACATTTAGATTTTCGTATGGGAAAGAGCACGATATATAGATTTTCTTTGCGCTGGGTTCTTAGTGAAGCCATCGGGCGGCCCCAATAAAGTCAAATTTGAAACGTCTAACGTACATGAGTGTCCTGCGGTTGTGTTTGGTTGTGAGTTCGCGGGCTGAAAGCCCAGTTAAGTAAGCCGCAAAACGATTAGAACGGGCGGAAAGAAATGAGCCACAACCAGGCCGTCGGCGCGACGCACGACGAACCGAAAATCGAAGGTCTTCAACCAGGCGCCAAGCTGTTGCGCGGGCAGTACGAGATCCTGCGTTTTATCAGCAATGGCGGATTTGGGATCACCTATCTCGCGCGGGACAGTCTGGAACGCGAAGTTGTGATCAAAGAGTGCTATCCCGGTGCCCTTTGCCGTCGTAACGGCGATATGGTTGAACCGGTCGAGCCGGACTACAAGGACGATCTGCGCGCAATCATCGACTTGTTTATCCTCGAAGCACGCAATCACGCTCGCTTGGTACACCCCAATATCGTCGACGTTCATCAGGTGTTCGAAGACAACGAGACCGCTTATATCGCGATGGATTTTATCCGTGGCTGCGATCTGCTGGACTACGTTGAAGATTCCAAAAACAAAGCTGGCCCGGACTTTATCGTTCAGGTCACTGAAAAAATGCTGTCGGCGGTGTCTTTCATCCACCAAAGCGGCATGCTGCACCGCGATATTTCGCCCGACAACATCCTGATCGACGAAAATGGTGATCCGGTACTGATCGACTTTGGCGCCGCGCGCGAACAGGCTGCGCACCAGTCCGCCGCGCTGATGACCCTCCGGGTTATCAAGGATGGTTATTCGCCGCATGAGTTTTATGTACGCGGCGCGGAACAAGGGCCAAGCAGTGACCTCTATGTTCTTGCGGCGACCCTGTATCACGCCATCAGCGGCGAACGTCCGATCGACGGTCAGACTCGCCTGAACGCATTCAACAACGGTCAGACGGACCCCTACACACCGCTGGCGGGGCGTATCGAAGGCTACCCCGACGGGTTCCTGGAAGCCATTGACAAGGCGATGGAAGTTCACGCAACGGATCGCCTGCAGACCGCATTAGATTGGCTACGCATGTTCCGCGGCCCCGGCGTGATGTTCGACAGCTTTGACTATCGGCCGGTGTCGGTGATCGTGGCGATGGACCAAAAAGACGAAGAAGAAGAGAAAGCCAGGATCAAGGCTGAAAGCGAAAACGCCGAAGCCGTTGTCACCGCATTGCTTGCCGGAAACACTGACATTGCACTGGGCAATGAGGACAAGAACGACGACGGGCTAGCCACGTTCACATCGAAGGATGAAGTTCCGGTCGCGGTGGATACCGTGGTCAAAAGCGGGTCCAGTGGTGCAGGCAAAATTGTTGCGGGTGTGGCCGTGGTCGCCGCTTTGGCGGCGGGCGGGTTCTTTCTGATGTCCGGAGAGGAAACTCCGGCCGAAGACACCGCATCGACGCAAACGCCCGTAGTAACGGAAACGGTGGAGGAAACCGCCGCAGTCGAAACATCCGAGCAGGAACCGGTCGAGCAAGTGACCGCAGCCGAAGTGGAGCCGGCATCAGAACCAACTGAGACCACGCAGGCCGAGGTCGCACCCACTCCAGAGCCTATCGAGCAGGCGCATGAAGATCCGGTTGCCACGGAGCAGGAAGAAGCTGCGGCGACGGAAACGGCTGAAGCCGGGACCGTCGAGCCGACACCGCCTGTTCCGGCGGAACCGGTGAACCTCGCAGAACAGCAGATCGCATTCTCTCACTGGGACGTAGACATCCCGTTTCAGACATCACGCCGCCGGGCTTCGACCGGCAACGTGATTGCGATAACTGGTGTTGACCAGGATATGGACGCGTCAATTGTGGGTGAGTGGGTCACGCGCGGCGCCACGATCTTCACTCTGAACGGCAAGCCAGTGCAGGCAGATACGACTTTTGCTGCTCAGGTGTTGAACGATCTGAATGTGGACCCGGACGGCTACATCCGCGTTTCTGCCCGCTATCGCACATTGGGTGAAACCCGCCCTCAGAACGGATTGTTGGCACTGCCCGCAATGCACGTGATCGGCTTGGAAAATGGCTACGTTTTCACAATTCTGAACAAAGACGGTGCGGGTTGGACAACAGTTCTAAGCTCGGTTCCGCCGGAGGCGGCAGGCAGCTTGCAGGAAGGGGATGTCCTGGTCTCAGAGACAATTTCTGGCACTGGCATTGATAGCTCGGACAGCCTTGATGTTTTGTTGGCCAAACTCGTTTCCGAAGACCAGCCGCAGGCCCGTTTCAGCGTTTTGCGCAGTGGCGTCGAGACGGATGCTGACATGCCATTAGCGCAGGAGTGATCTGACCGGTTCGTATGTGATCTGCCAGTATGTATTTGCTGAGGGTAGCGCCAAATTCGGCACCCCTGACGGGAACCGGCCCGTCGCGGAAATAGAAAGTGACCTTGTTGTCACAAATATCCGTGCCGTTGTGCAACCGCGCACAGAGGTAAGAAGCAGCCCCATAGGACCGTTGTCCTGTGCCAAGGAATAAAGGTGTCGACACCATGTTCAAATACAAAAGCCCTCTTAGCCGGCTTCTCGAAGGTGCCGGCAAACCGAAAGAGAACGAAGCCGAAGAAGCGGTAGCGCCAGAGGCGGAAAAGGCCGAACCAATCGCCGATTTCAATGCCCTGCGCGAAGCGCTGGCAGGCGGCAATATGTCCTCGGACAGCTACGAAGAAACCGATGAGTTGGTGCCCGAAGAGAAAATGCCGGAATTCTCTGAGGAAGACGTAGCAGATGCAACTGAGGCTGAAGATGATGTCGTCGTCGCTGAAGTTATCGCAGAAGTTCAGGACGTGGCAGACGAAGTACCCGCGCTCGAAGAAGAAACCGTGTTGACGCTGCACTCGGCAGTTGAGGAAGAAGTCGAAGAGATTGTCGAGCACGAGGTACTTGAAGTCGAGGAACCCGAGCCGGAACAGATCATCGAGGTAATCGCTGACGAACCCGCCGCAGAACCGGTGCCAGAAGCACCGGTCGCCGAAGAAACACTGGCTGAGGTTGCACCGGTTCCGCAGCCCGCGGCTGCCGAAGATCGTCGTGGTCGCGTCAAGACAACCTTCCTGGGTTTCGAACGCGCCGACACGCATGTGCAGGACCTGATCGAGACAGCAGAACCTGCAGCCAAGACAGACAATGCCGAACAGTCTTTCCCGGTTGGTTGGCTGGTCATCACTGGTGGTCCGGGCCGGGGTGCGAGCGTAACACTGACCGAGGGCTTGATGCAGATTGGCCGCAACGACGATCAGGCCATTCAGCTCGACTTTGGAGACACTGGTATTTCCCGCAGCAACCATGCGGTGATTGCTTATGACCCCGAGGACCGCAAATGTTATCTGGGACACGGCGGCAAGGCCAACCTGGTGCGTCTGAACGGGAAGCCGGTTCTCAGCACCGTCCCACTGTCCAGCGGGGATCTGATCCGCATCAGCGAAACATCAGTCCGCTTTGCCGCCTTCTGTGACGATGGCTTTGACTGGCGGGATTCCTAATAGATGCTGGCGACACCGGCATATGATATTGCGTTGATCCTGGACAAGGGCCAGCGTGACACGCAGGAGGACGCGGTTGCTTCGCGCACGTTCGATGCGGCGAATGCAAGCTATGTCGTCGTCGCTGACGGCATGGGCGGGCATGCGGCAGGTGAAGTCGCCTCGGACCTTGTGATCCAGGCCTGGCGTGACGCGTTAGATGCCGAGCTTGAAGGTTCAACGACACCCGAGTCTGCTTTGATCGACGCGTTGCCCCTTGCGGCAATGCAAGCCAATGCGTCCATTGCCGGTTATTCCGAGGAACAAGGTACTGGATTCAACATGGGCTCAACCATGTTGGGCACTTTGTTGTTGGGCCAGCGGCTGTTCTGGATTTCGATCGGCGACAGCCCGCTTTACCTGTTCCGGGACGGAGAGCTGTCGCAGATCAACGAAGATCACTCGATGGCTCCTATGATTGATGCACAATTGGCCGAAGGGACTTTGACCGAGGCCGAAGCCCTGGCGCATCCTGACCGCAACCAACTGACTTCGGTCATCATGGGTGCGGCAATTCCAAAGGTCGATTGCCCGGAAACCCCGCTGGACCTGACACCTTCGGATGTTTTGGTTCTGGGAAGCGACGGCCTCCAATATCTCAGCAACGCTGAAATTCGGTCCATTCTTCAATCCAATACCAGCGGGCTTGCACAAGACATAGCCGGGGCGCTGCAGGCCGCGCTGAACGCTAAGGGCGACCCAGATCAGGACAACATCTCAATCGGTGTTGTCAAACTTACAAAAAACTAAACAAGGCAAAGCAACAGGACCCATGAGAAACCATCTGATCATATCAAGCCTGGCACTTGCTGCCGCTGCGGGTACCGCCTCGGCACAACAGGCATGCTCAACCTACGAAATCCAACGCGGCGACAGCCTGCGCGAGTTGTCCATCGAAGTTTATTCGACTGAAGACTTTCGTATCATTTACGATGCAAACCGGGACGTGATCGGAAACAATCCGAACATCATTCGGGTAGGCGACGTTCTGACCATGCCTTGTTTGGAAGAGATCGGGCGTGCACCGGCCGCGCCGCAGACTGAAGCCGAAGCCATGGCCGCCGAAATGGCAGCCGAGCTGGTCAAGGCAGCCGAGAATCGCGCGGCGAAAGCCATCGCAGAGGCTGAAGCCCGCGTTGCCGAAGCCGAAGCTGAAGCCAAAAAGGCAAGCGAAGATGCAGTGATCGCTGCAAAATCGGCTGCCAAGGATGAGATCGAATCCGCGCGGGCAGAAGCCGCAGCGCTGATCCGTAATGCAGACGCCGGCGAACGCCCAGAGATCCGCGACCGTCAGTTGTTGCTTATCACTGGCGGTAACTATGCGCCTTTCACCGACGAGGCCCTGCCCAATCGCGGGCTCTACACCTACCTTGTCGAGACAGCGATGCTGCGTGCCGCACCCGAGCAGGCTTATAAGATCCAGTTCGTCAATGACTGGTCATCGCATCTGGACCTGCTGATGCCGACACTGGCGTTCGATGCCACCTTCCCATGGTCGCGTCCGAACTGCGAGGCAGCAGAGACTTTGTCGGAAAAGGACCGTACGCGGTGCGAAACGTACGACTTCTCTAACCCGTTCTACGAAGTTGTGGACACGTTCTTTGCCCGCGAAGGATCGGGCTATGAGCAAACACTGACCTATGCTGACTTCGCCGGGACAACCATCTGTCGGCCGGAAGGCTGGTCGTTGTCACACATGGATGAGGTCGGGTTGTATGAACCGGCAATCTCGCTTGTGCGCCCGGTTTCACCTGATGACTGCTTTCACGCCGTTATGGACGGGACAGCCGACATCGTCGCAATCGAAGCTCATCTGGCGATCGAAGCAATCGGACGGCTGGGATACGAACACCGAATTGTTGAAAACCCCAACCTGGCGGCGATCAAGTCCCTTAACGTCATGACGCATAAAGATAATCCAGATGGCGAA
This sequence comes from Ruegeria sp. YTSC230, assembly GCF_059609665.1. NCBI lineage: Bacteria > Pseudomonadati > Pseudomonadota > Alphaproteobacteria > Rhodobacterales > Roseobacteraceae > Ruegeria > Ruegeria sp. YTSC230. The sequence goes on from NZ_JBXWMC010000005.1 coordinate 228,343, forward strand.
GCGATCCTGGAGACGCTGAATCAAGGTCTGGCAATCATGCAGCAATCCGGCGAATGGCGCGACATCGTGTCAACCGCCCTACGCCATCAAATGGAAAACGGCTGAAACACTTTTAAGCCTTCTCAATTACTATCTCTGGAGAAAACAACTAATGCCTAAACTACCGCTCCATAACGTTGCGATGACCTCTGCTGCCGTCATCGCGTTAAGCGCCGGAGCCGCCGCCGCCCAGCAAGCCTGTACGAATTATACGGTACAGGATGGTGACACGATGGCCACCATTGCGATTGCTGCTTACGGTACGTCAAACTACCAGCCAATTTTCAACGCAAACCGGAACTCGATTAGCAACCCCAACGATCTGGCACCTGGTCTGGCGCTTGTGCTTCCGTGTGAGGACGGCAGCTTGCCGAACGGCCAAAGCGCACGCGAGATTATTGCTGAACAGCAAGAACGTTTTGCGAGCTCGACCCAAACAAGTTCGTTCAAAGCCCCAATCAAACTGGTTACGGGCAACGGCTGGGCTCCGTTCGCGGATGAGACCCTGAACGGCGGTGGTTTCATCACTCGATTGGGAACAACGGCTCTGCAACGGGCAGGCAATGCGCACGAGTATTCGATCAGCTTTGTCGATGACTGGAACTCGCATATCGAAACCCTGCTTCCGCTGGGCGCGTTTGACGTGTCGATGGCGTGGAACATGCCCGATTGCACCAACCGTAGTTACGAATGGTCCTGGGAAACAGAAATCCGCTGTACGCAATTCCACGCGTCAGCACCTGTGTACGACATCGTCTTGGGTTTCTACACACTTCCCCAAAGCGATTACGCCAGTGCGACAAGCTTTGAAGATCTGAAAGGTGCAACCGTCTGCCGTATGGAAGGTTGGTTCATCCACGACCTCGAACAAGAAGGTCTGCAACCAGAAAAAACCATCGATCTGCTGCAACCCGTTACCGCGCGGGAATGCTTGGATGCCGTCCTAACTGGCTCCGCGGATGTCGCGACCTTCGAAGTTCAGCTTTTTGCCGACGCAATGGCTGAAATGGGTCTCAACGAGAACGATCTCGTCGAAAACCCGTATGTCACGACACTTTCAGCCTTGCGGTTCATTACTCACCGGTCCAACCCAATGGGTAAACAATACTTGGCGATGCTGAACAAAGGCCTGAACGAAATGCGGGAGTCTGGCGAATGGTACGCCATCATCTCGGACACACTGAATGAGCACAATGAACGACTAATAGCCTCATCCGGCTAAGGATCCACTTTCCAAATTCCAACCCACGGGAGGAAAAACAATGCACAAACAAAAATTTAACACCAAGGTGATGACGGCGACTGCCGTCCTCACACTCACCGCAGGCGCAGCGGCAGCGCAGGAAGCCTGTTCAAACTACACGGTCTCGGACGGTGACACGATGGCCACCATCGCGATCGCTGCCTACGGAACGTCGAACTATCAGCCCATCTTCAACGCAAACCGTAACATCATCACCAACCCGAACGACCTTGCGCCAGGTCTGGTTCTGGCCCTGCCCTGTGAAGATGGCAGCCTGCCAAACGGTCAATCCGCGCAGGAGCTGATCGCTGCGGAAGAGCAACGTGCAGCAAGCGTCAAGCGTTCGAATGTCTATGCCCCGCCGATCAAAATGGTTGCGGGTAACGGCTGGGAACCCTTTACCAGTGAAGCACTGGGCGGCGGCGGCATCATGACCCGTCTGGCTACGACCAGTCTTCAACGTGCCGGCAACAGCCGCGACTACTCGGTCAGTTTTGTCGATGACTGGAGCTCGCATCTGGACACATTGTTGCCGCTTGGCGCGTTCGATATTTCGATCGCATGGACCGTTCCGGATTGTACGAACCGCACATACGAATGGTCGTCAGAAACCGAAGCGCGTTGTACGCAATTTGTGGCTTCTGTCCCTGTATACGACATCGTAGGCGGCTTCTTCACATTGCCGGAAAGCGACTACGCCAGCGCGACCAAATTCGAGGACTTCGTAGGTTCTACCATTTGCCGCATGTCAGGCTGGAGCATGGTTGTTCTGGAAGAAGTCGGATTGAACCGCGAAAACACAACTGTGGTCCAACCCAACTCGGCCCGCGAATGTCTTGATGCTGTTTTGACCGGCACGGCGGATGTCGCCGCGTTTGAGGTCGATCTGTTCGCTTCGACCATGAACGACATGGGACTGACTTCGTCTGATCTGGTTGAAAACCCATATGTTTCGACCTTGTCCTCGATGAGCTTCCTTGCGCACCGCACCAACCCGTTTGCTCGCGAATATATCGCGATGATGAACAAGGGCCTGAACGAAATGCGTGAGTCGGGCGAATGGTACGCGATTATCTCGGACACCCTTCGCGAACAAAACGAAAAGCTGAACGCAGCATCTAACTGATCATTCGACTTTTAGCACGAATTGGGCCGGTCATTTGACCGGCCCTTTTTCGTTTAAAATAGGCGGTTTAGCTACAGGTTGCGCCCAAATTCCCAAAAGTACGGGAATCCCCTAATTTCCAAAACTCGTGGATTAGTTAACGTGAATTCAACTACACCGGTGAGGCTTCGGCCTAACCACTCACTCAAAAAAGGGCCGACTTTGGGGGTCGGCCCTTTTTTCTATTGATCTCATCAATCCGAAAATACCCACGCCGCAAAACGTGGGTACTGTTTATCAGCCGATGATCGCGTTCAGTGTCGCGCTGGGGCGCATTACTGCTGCGGTCTTGGCAGGATCGGTGTGATAATATCCACCGAGATCCGCGGCAGCACCCTGAGCGGTCGCCAGCTCAGACAGTATCTGATCTTCTTTATCCGCCAGCTCTTTTGCAATCGGCGCAAATTCTGCTGACAATTCAGCATCACCCGATTGCGCGGCCAGAGCCTCAGCCCAATAGCGTGCGAACCAATAGTGGCTGTCACGGTTATCTGGCTGCCCAACTTTACGGCTGGGCGATTTATTGTTGTCCAGGATGCCTTGCGTGGCCGCTTCGGCCGCGGCACCCAGAACACCCGCTTTGGCGTTGCCATTATTGTCGGCTAGGAAGTTCAGCGATTCACCCAAGGCACAGAACTCACCCATCGAGTCCCAGCGCAGGTGGTTTTCCTCAACCAATTGCTGCACGTGTTTCGGAGCGGACCCACCCGCGCCGGTTTCGAACAGACCACCGCCATTCATCAGCTTCACAATCGACAGCATCTTGGCCGATGTTCCCAGTTCCAGGATCGGGAACAGGTCAGTCAGGTAGTCGCGCAACACGTTGCCCGTGATAGCGATGCTGTCCTTACCTGCCGTGATGGTTTCCAACGACTGGCGGGTCGCCTCGCGCGGAGCCATGATCAGGAACTTGTCGGCTACGCCAGCTGCCTCGAGTGCCGGTTTGACGTATTTGATCAGCTCCGCGTCATGGGCGCGGTTTGCGTCCAGCCAGAAGATCGCTTCGGATCCAGTCAAACGCTGCCGGTCCATGGCCAGCTGGATCCAGTTTTCGATAGGAGCTTTCTTCACAGTGCAGGCACGCCAAATGTCGCCCTTTTCAACGTCATGCGAATGCAGCGTCTCGCCATTGGCCAAAACGATACGGATGGCACCGTCGGCCGGCGCTTGGAACGTTGTTGGGTGCGAACCGTATTCTTCCGCTTTTTGCGCCATCAGGCCGACGTTGGCTACAGCACCGACAGTTGCAGGGTTCAGCGCGCCATTGGCTTTGAAAAACTTGATGCTCTCATCATAAACTGATGCATAGCAACGGTCGGGGATCACACAATTGGTGTCGCCCTTGGCACCGGCCTCGTTCCAGCCTTTTCCGCCCGCCCGGATTATGGCGGGCATCGAGGCGTCGATGATCACGTCTGACGGCACGTGCAGGTTGGTAATGCCTTTGTCGCTGTCGACCATATACATGGACGGGCGATCACCTTTGATCGCTTCGATGGCAGCAACAATATCGGCATTGCCCTGAACACGTTCCAGCAAATCGCCTAAGCCGGAATTCGGGTTCACACCCAAAGCGTCGAGTTCAGCGCCAAATTTTTCGAATACCGGGGCAAGCCAGGCTTTGACCGCAAAGCCAAAGATGATTGGGTCCGAGACCTTCATCATCGTGGCTTTCATGTGCAGTGAGAACATGGTGCCGTCTTTCTTGGTGTCCTCAATCGCATCTGCCAGGAAGGATGACAGCGCCCTGACCGACAGGAAAGTGGCGTCTGCAACGGTGCCCTCGGCCAGGGGCCAGACGTCTTTCAGGATCGTGACGCTGCCGTCTTTGCCGACGAATTCGATCTTGGCATCACCCGCCTGAGTGGCGGTAATGGTGGCTGACTTCTCGTTAGCGTAGAAATCATTGCCAGACATCGACGACACTTTGGTTTTGCTGTCCGACGCCCACTCCCCCATCGAATGCGGGTTCTTCTGAGCATAGTTCTTCACCGCACGCGCCGCGCGACGATCCGAGTTACCTTCGCGCAGTACCGGGTTCACAGCCGAGCCTTTGATAGCGTCGTAACGCGCACGGATCGCCTTTTCCTCGTCAGTCGAGGGTTCTTCGGGGTAGTTCGGAATGTCATAGCCTTGCGACTGCAACTCTTCGATTGCCGCCACCAACTGCGGAACCGACGCCGAGATGTTGGGAAGTTTGATGACGTTCGCATCCGGAGTTTTCACTAACTCGCCCAGAGCTGCGAGATCATCGGTGATGCGTTGCGCGTCAGTCAGGTTCTCGGGGAACGTTGCCAGAATACGACCCGCCAGTGAAATGTCCTTGGTTCCGACACTGACACCCGCCGCAGAGGCGAATTTGCGAATGATGGGCAGAAACGATGCGCTGGCCAGTTCGGGCGCTTCGTCTACAATGGTATACAATATGTCGAAGTTTGAGTTATCTGCCATATTCTTTTACCTTTTTTAAGCCTTTCGGGGCGTGCGATCCTAGAGTGTGCCACAAACGGGTGGCTAATGATGGGCGTGTTCAACCTACCGCCCAACGGTGACTCTGTGTTGACAAGGTCTCCCATAAATCACGATTGGCTTGGGATCAATCGTCTAAACGGGGCGCAAATTGCCACGGGTATGAGAATGTGGATAGAGGTTTTAGCTAAAACTACTGAGCACCGGTTGTGAGGGTCATTACTGGCGCTACTTTTTCCGGCAGCCCGTACGCCATGAAGCCGCTTTGTTTTTCAAGTTGACCGAGGTAATCTGCGATTGCGGCGTTCAAATGCTCAACAGAACCGGCGTCCGCCTCGCGCGGAACCGAGATTCCGAATCCTCGCATAACTAGTATCAAAATGTAGCGCCCATTCTCTCCGGTTTCCTCAAGGAAACCTTGGAGTACGGACATGGCGAGGTCCGGCCTGCCAAAGGCAGCAAGCAACGTGTAGCGGTGCAACCACTCTTCATCTTGACCCAAGGCATACCAATTCGAAACTTTGCGAAACCATCGCTTAGGGAAAACCAACTGAGCAAAGTCTCGCTGTACAGCGTAATCTGCATATTCGTTCACAAATTCAATGCCTTTGTCTTCGTCGCCGATTTTCAGATGTATCATGGCTGGCATAAACAACTCGTATTTTTCGCCAGGCTCCAGCCGAGCGAGCGTCGCAGATGCCGTAAGAGCGCTTTCATGATCTCCTGCGACATTCAGATCGTAGAGCAAACGAGCACTATACACCCATGTTTGATCGGGCCAACGCTGTTCGGCTTGTGCAAGAAACTGTTCGACCGCGTCATGTCCATTTACGTCGTAGTGAGCATTGATCAGTACTGTTCCCGCATCCCCATTGCTCGGGTCGAGTTCCAGAACCTTCTCCAACCCATGAATGGCGGCTAGAGTGTTTCCCTGGCCCCTGTCGAACTGAGCTTTGTGAAACAAAGCCTCAGTGCTGCTTGGGGATAGCAACAAAGCTTTTTCATACGCTGCTTCAGCAGATTGGACGTCGCCCGCCGCGTTATAGGCAATAGCACGCCACAAAGTTGAACGTGGGTCGTTCTGAGCGAGAGCCAAAGCACTGGTATAGTCCGAAATTGCCTCTTCGTACCGTTTGCCGCTGTAATACGCCCAACCACGAGATCTCAGCAGTGTGTTCCGGTTTTCTGGGGTAACACCCTCGCCATTTATCAAAGTTGTGCAGGCCGCGATCACATGCGCCGTGCCGCCTTTGTTGCCAAGGCATGACTGGGCCAGCTGCGTGTAATTTGGTCCGGATTTTGATGGTGAATTGAAGGACAGCAACAACGTGGCGATCACAATAACCAGGGCGGCAAGACGAATGTGCATTACACCTCCACTCTGTTCAAAGCACTCACCTTAAGGTGGCAATCCAGAACCTATACTCAAGGAAAGGCGTCGCCAAATTTCTGTAATGAAACGGAAAAGACACAAGAGCAATCGCCGAGATTGATCAAACGCCCCAAGTGTCACTCAACCGATACCCACCCGGCCAAGGGTCGTCTGGATCAAGCATGTGCTGATGGGTTCCGGTGATCCATCCGCGCCCGCTGATTTCTGGAATGATAGCGGTTTGGGCACCAACTTGCGTTTCCCGAACAATTCTCCCGGTAAAGCGCGAGCCAATGATCGAGACGGCCTCGAGGGTTTGCCCAACCGTCATCTGCCCTTTGGCCGCCATTAACGCCATGCGCGCAGATACTGCTGTGCCAGTGGGCGAGCGATCCACCTTTCCGGGCTGGATGGCAACGGCAGATTTACCGCGCCAACCAGTCGGCGTCTTTTCAAGCGGGCCACAAAAAGCGCAAAAGGAAATGTGGGTCCAATCTGGGTTCTCGGGATGCGAGAACCCCAATTGGGCATTGGCGGCATTCGTAATTGTAACGCCGGTCCGGGCGATTTCACGTGCTTCGTCTTGGGTTATGTCAAACCCCAGCTTAGCGGCATCAACAACCACGAAACTGTCGCCTCCAAAAGCCGTATCAACAGTCAGCGTGCCCAAACCCGGAACCTCTAACGGGACAGAGAGCTTACCCGCAAAACTGGGGAGGTTCTGCACGTGGATCCGTTCTGCCTTACCGTCCCGGCATTCAGCGCGCACGCGAACCAGGCCTCCGGGCGCTTCAAGCGTCAGAATTGTCTCGGGTTCTTGCATCGAGATGATCCCGCTATCCAACAATACCGTGGCAACACAGATCGAGTTTGAACCAGACATGGGTGGAGTGTCCTCGGGCTCCATAATGATAAAGGCGGCATCGGCATCCGGATGTTTGGGCGGAACCAGAAGATTGACATGACGAAACACACCGCCTCGCGGTTCGTTCAGTAGGAAATTTCGTAACGTTTGATTGTTGGCAATATGCGTCCGTTGTTCCCAGATCGTGTCACCGGGCGGCGGCGAGACGCCGCCAACGATGACGTCGCCGACCTCGCCTTCGGCATGGGCCGACACGACATGAATGGTCTTAATGCTGCGCATATCCCCTCCTTAAAATCGGGTGGCGGCGTAAGGCGATAATGATATTGGTGGGTCTTGCCCATCGACCAGCGCCCCGACGAGTTCCGCAGTTCCCGCAGATTGGGTCAGGCCCAAATGCCCGTGCCCGAATGCGTAAACGACATCCGCCGATTTACGAGACGGGCCGATCACCGGAATGCTGTCCGGCAACGATGGACGATACCCCATCCATTGCGCGCCACCTTCGGTTTTTAGTCCAGGCAGGAACGCCGCCGCCTTTTCCAACAAAATATCGGCGCGCTTGTAGTTTGGCGGTAAGGTTAACCCGCCCAGTTCGACCGCCCCTCCGACGCGCACGCCGCCATTTATTTTGCTGGCAACAAAGCCGTGGCGCGAGAATGTTAGGTGCATACGCAAGTCAAATGCGCCTTCCGGCAAAGTCGTATTGTATCCACGCTCGGTTTCCAGTGGGATGCGATCGCCCAATGATTGCGCGATGTGATGAGACCAAGCACCTGCGGCAACCACCACCTTGCTCGCTTCGATTGTTCCGTCCGCGCATGCGACCCGCACACCATTTTCCTGCGGTGACAGGGTTCGGATATCTTTCCGTTCAATCCAACCGCCGCGACCCTGAAAAACCTCAGCAAGGTGTTCGACCCATCGTTTTGGATCAACAGTGTTCAGCCAGTTCGGCGTAAATCCGGCATGGGTGAACCGAGGGCTGAGTCCCGGCTGCATCTCGGCAATTGCGGCCGGGCTTTCAAGCAGTTCAAATTCGATCCCGTGTTCGCGCCGCAATTTCCATGTCGGCAAACTGGCGCGATATTCAGCCTCGCTTTCATACAACTGCATCTGCCCATCGCGTTGCAGCAAGTGCTCGCCATCGACGGTAGATATCAGTTGATCAAGCGCAGTTTTGGAAAGCGCCATCAAACTGGCTTGTGCACCAAGCAAGTTTTCATAGCGGTTCGGTCGGCTGGCGCGCCAAAACCGGTACATCCACGGCGCAATTTTCAAGGCGTAGGCCGGCGGGATAGATAGTGGGCCCAACGGATCCAACATCCACTTCGGTGCTTTGCGCATGATGCCGGGCGTGGCCAGTGGTTCGACCTCAGAAAAGGCAAACGCCCCGGCGTTACCGGCTGATGTTTCAGCCGCGATGCCTTTGCGATCCAAGACAAGCACGGAATGGCCCCGTCGTTGCAGTTCGAGCGCGGTCGTAATCCCAATTACTCCGGCGCCGATGACAACGACTTGTAAGGTCATGTTTCGATCCCGGCTCTGAAAGGATCGTTTTCGTTGAACAACAACGTCGCTTCGGCCATGACGAATGCTTGTCCGGTGATCGAGGGGATAACACCCCCGTTTAGCCCGGGCTGGTAGGACAGCCGATAGGAACTGCCAATCACGCTTTGCTGGATGATCTCCTGACTCGGCGCTAAGCGCCCGTCCGCCGCCAGACAGGCCAGTCGGGCCGAGCTGCCCGTTCCGCACGGTGAGCGGTCATAATTGTCATCGGGGCACAGAACGAAATTGCGACTGTGAACTGACGGATCTGGTGAATCATCTTGAAAGATAACGTGGTCAATTGGTTCGCCTTTTTCGCCGCCAACCCCGCGCGTGATCGAAGCCTCTCGGATGGCGACCGTCATATCCGTCAGTTGGCGAATATTGGCAGGCTCGACCGGGATCGGGCTGGGATCAACGATGAAGAACCAGTTGCCGCCATATGCAACGTCGCCTGTGACATGGCCATAGCCCGCGACATCCAGTGTAACGGCCTGATGAATTCTGCGGCTTTCAATGTTGATCACGGTTGCGGTGTTTGCATCGTGCAACTTGACCGTCACCACCCCGGCAGGCGTTTCGATCCGGTGTTGGCCCACGTCGATTCGTCCCAGATGAGCCAATGTGACCGCCAGACCGATGGTTCCGTGCCCACACATGCCCAAAACGGCATCGACATCGAAATAGATCACACCAGTCACGCATGTCGGATCAACCGGCTCGACCAGTAACGCAGCGACCATGGCTGGCTGGCCGCGCGGCTCTAACATGACAGAGCGATAGAACGCCTCATGCTCTGTCGCCAGCCGCTGTGCTCGTTCCGCCAACGGACCAGAGCCTAGATCGGGCGCGCCATCCAGTATGACACGCGTCGGTTCGCCGCCTGTGTGACTGTCAATCACGTGCATTCAGCGATCACCCCACCCTGTTTCGACCAATCGGCATACCAAATCTGGAACAGATCATATTGCTGTTCGCAATAGTTACGTTGTGCATCCGTCAACTCATCCGTTTCGTTAAAGTGCAATCGGTATTCCTGTTCCCCGTTCAGGACCAACAAGTGCTTGTAATACAGCACCAGATCCGGGCCTTCGTCAAAGCTGGAAAGTACTTGAATCGCCTCGGTCAGTTCCAGTGCGCGCTTGCGGGCCTCAGCATGGCCTTGCGCCGCTTTTTTGGACAAAGCAGCCAGCAACAGCGCTTCGCGCGGCAAGGCTGTGCCAATCCCGGTGATCGACCCGGTTGCGCCGCAGTTTACGAAACCGTGGAAGACCTCGGTATCAACACCCACCATCAGGGTTACCTGATCGTCCTGACTGGTAATGTTCTCGGCCGCATATCGCAGGTCGTCTTTGCCACCAAATTCCTTGAAGCCTATCAGGTTTGAATGTTCTGCGCGCAGAGCAAAGAACAGGTCGGCGCGTGTAGCAAAGCCATAATACGGACTGTTGTAGATGATCGCCGGAACGTCGGGGGCGGCTGACAAAATCGCTTTGAAGTGGTTCCTCTGCGCGGCAGGTGAACTGCCGCGAGACAGAACGCGTGGAATGACCATCAGGCCAACGGCGCCTACCTTTTGTGCATGGGCTGCATGGGCCACGGCGGATTTGGTGTTGATGGCTCCGGTCCCGACCACAACGGGCAAACCCGCGTCGACCAAACGCTCGACACCTTCCATCCGCTGTTCATCGGTCAACAAGGGCCAATCCCCCATCGAGCCGCAGTAGACCACCGCGGACATACCCGCGTCGATCATCTGCTTTCCTTTGTGCACCAACGCATCAAAGTCAGGCGTCCGGTCGGGTTTGCATGGTGTCATCAGAGCGGGCATCGTGCCGGTGAACACATTGGTCGACATTGGTAAATTCCTCGATGGCTGGGCGGTTACACACGCTTTTGGAATCGCCATAACGGATATTGGATACAAAATCCAGAAAAATTGAAAACGCGCCGGATCGATGATCGGGCGCGCTCAAATTACAAAATGGATTTTTCAGCGAAGGCGGTGACCTGTTTCGGGATCGAACAGCATCGCGCGTTCCGGTCGCACTGACAGCCCGATGCGTTCACCCTGTTTGCTGCGCTGATCTTCCCGTTCCTCGACAATCAGCTTATCGCCATTGGGCGTCAGCAGATACGTATAGCTGACACCGCCAAGCGCTTCGGTCAGATCAACCGTGCAAGTATCGCCTGACCGATCCACTGTGATGTGCTCCGGACGCATGCCAAGGGTCACTTTACTCATCCCTGCCGGAATATTGACCGGCACATCCATCGGCTCGCTGAGAGCCGGGTGCGAAACCTTTCCATCGACGATGTCGCAATCAAGGAAATTCATGGCTGGTGACCCGATAAACCCCGCTACAAACCGATTGTCCGGGTCCCGATACAAATCCATCGGCGCGCCGACCTGTTCGATCCGGCCATCACGCAGCACAACGATCTTGTCGGCCATAGTCATCGCCTCGACCTGATCGTGAGTTACATAAATCATGGTCGCGCCAATTTCATTGTGCAGCCGCGCAATTTCAACCCGCATTTCGACCCGCAATTCAGCATCAAGGTTGGACAAGGGCTCGTCGAACAAAAACACTTCGGGCCCCCGCACGATGGCACGCCCGATGGCGACCCGCTGGCGTTGACCGCCAGACAGGGCTTTGGGTTTGCGCTTAAGGTATTGATCCAACTTGAGGATGTTCGAAGCGTCTTGCACTTTCTTGTTGATCTCGGACTTTTCCACGCCATTCATGCGCAAACCAAAACCCATATTCTCAGCCACAGTCATGTGTGGATAAAGGGCGTAGGTCTGGAACACCATGGCCACGCCACGCTTGGCCGGGTCCATATGGGTCACTTCGCGGGCACCAATATGGATTTGCCCTTCGGTTGTTTCCTCAAGGCCCGCGATCATCCGCAGCAAAGTGGATTTGCCACAGCCCGAAGGTCCGACGAAGACACAGAACTCTCCATCTTCGATCTCCAGATCAATGCCGTGAATAACCTGCGTCTCGCCATACCGCTTGATCGCCTGGTTCAGAGTCACACCTGTCATGTTGCTTGCATCCTGTCTGTGTCGGCGCTTGGGCGGGTCTCGGGGAACCGCCAGGCCTGTGCTTCGGCTCCGATTTGTTCGGCCACACGGCGAACACGGGGAACCCAGGTTTCCAATTGGTCGAAATTCATCCGTTCGGTCGATCCGGTCACGGAAATCGCCCCCAACATCCGCCCGCCCGAGGTGAGGATAGGACAGGCAATGCAGATGATGCCGGGCTCATGCTCTTCGTCATCGACGGCATAGCCACGGTTGCGGATCAGGTCGAGATCGGCACGCAACGCCGCCTCCGAGGTCAGTGTCTTGTCGGTAAAGCGGTGGTAGCTTTGCTGGGACACTGCGCGGTTCAACGCGGCCTCATCCAAAAACGCCATCATGGCCTTACCGACGCCGGTGCAATAGGCCGGGCCGACCTTGCCAGCTTGCGAATACATCTCAATCGGCTGGGCCGCATTGCGTTTATCCACGTACAGTACCTGATTTGAATCAAGCTGTGCCAAATGCACCGTTTCCCCGGTTTCCCGGCTCAATGCATCCAGAAAAGGTCGCGCAATTGGCGCGAGCGAGCTTTGTGTCCACGCTGCATGAGCCAGCCGAACCAATCGCAACCCAGGCGTATATGTCTGTCGGTCCGGATCATACGAAAGCATTCCCTGATTGGTCAGCGTTTGCAGGAACCGATACAGGGTCGCCTTGGGGAAATTGCTGCTTTCCAACAGCTCTGCGAATCGAACCGGGCGCGCGAATGCAGCCACCTGATCCAGCACATCACATGCTTTTCCTATTGTTCCGTCACCAGCCACGGATGCCTGTTCTCCTCCAATTAACCCATCGCAATCGGCACGAGGGTCTTGACAAGACTAACCGAGTTGATGTGTAGTTTTCAATATATAAAACACAGTTTCACTATTTGGAACTGAAAAAGTATAAAATGGAAGCTAAGGGAGGAAACCATGCATTCCATGTACAAGCGCACTGCCGCCGCTTTGGCAGCCAGTGTCGCACTTGCCGCACCTGTCGCCGCCGAACTGACCGGCGAGCTGCGAATCTTTCTCGATACCTCCAACCCGGCGCCACGCGCGACGATGGAGGCAATGATCGACCGTTTTGCGGAACAGCATCCGGGACTGGAGATCGAAACCACAGTAATCGACCGCGAGGCGTACAAGACCCAGATCCGCAACTTCCTGACTGCGGATACGCCGGACGTGGCGACGTGGTATGCGGCGAACCGCATGAAGCCCTACGTCGAGGCGGGCCTGTTCGAAGATGTATCGGACTTGTGGGCCGAACCTGAGATCGCTGAAAATCTGGCGTCTACCAAGGGTGCAATGACCATCGACGGCAAGCAGTGGGGTGTACCCTACACCTACTATCAGTGGGGTGTTTACTATCGCAAAGACATCTTTGACGAGCTGGGCCTGACCGAGCCAACGACTTGGGAAGAAGAGCTGGCGAACTGCCAGAAGATCGTCGATTCGGGTCGCGCCTGCTATACGATCGGCACCAAGTTCCTGTGGACCGCTGGCGGCTGGTTCGACTACCTGAACATGCGCACCAACGGGTTTGACTTCCACAACCAGCTTGCCAATGGCGAAATCAGCTGGGAAGACGACCGGGTCAAGCAGACCTTCGCCAACTGGAAACAGCTGATCGACATGGGCGCGTTTGTCGACAACCATCAGACGTACAGCTGGCAAGAGGCCCTGCCCTTCATGGTGAACGGCGAAGCCGCCGCGTACCTGATGGGTAACTTTGCAGTTGCGCCGCTGCGCGAAGCGGGACTGACCGACGACCAATTGGACTTCTATCAGTTCGTTTCTATCAACCCGGATGTAGAATTGGCGGAAGATGCGCCAACTGATACCTTCCACATCCCGGCCAACGCATCGAATAAAGAAGCCGCGCGTGAGTTCCTGCGCTTTGCCGTTTCCGCAGACGAGCAAACTCAGATCAACAACGGCGCAAACCTGGGCCAGCTGCCTGTGAACGCTCAATCGTCTGTTGATGAAGACAAGTTCCTGCAGCAAGGCTTTGAGATGCTGTCCGCCAACAGCCCCGGTGGCGTCGCGCAGTTCTGGGATCGTGACGCACCTGCAGAAATGGCGAAGGTGTCGATGGAAGGGTTCCAGGAATTCATGGTCAAGCCGGACAATGCTGACCGTATCCTGTCCAAACTGGAACGCGCACGTCAGCGTATCTACGAAAACTAAACCGGTCAGGCCGGGCTTTTGCCCGGCCTGCACCACTTCGTGCGTAAGGCGGGTGCATACCCGGCTTACTCCTTTGATCCAAAACCGAGTGAGCGCATGTCAGCCGTCGATGTCCCTGAACAAGAAAGCTGGTTCCACAGAAATCAACAGCGCATAGCGCCGTGGCTATTTTTGGCCCCGGGTCTGCTGTTCTTCATGGTCTATGTGATCATTCCAGTGTTCCAATCGTTCAACTTGTCCTTGTACGAATGGGATGGGCTTGGCGCAGCGGAATATGTGGGTTTTCGAAACTACGAAGACCTGTATTGGGAATTGGCCGATCGCGACGCGTTTTACATATCGCTGAAGAACAACCTGATCTGGTTGATCATGTACCTGCTGGCAATCCCAGCTGGTCTGTTCATTGCTCTGTTCCTGAATCAAACCGTCTGGGGCATTCGGCTCTATAAGTCGCTGTTTTTCTTCCCCTTTGTCATCTCTCAGGTCGTCGTCGGACTCGTTTTTACGTGGTTCTATGATCCGACTTTCGGCCTGTTGAACGAATTCCTGGGATTCTTCGGCTTCGGCCCGCTGAATGTTCTGGGGGATGAGCGTTTCGTCACCTACGGCATCATCTTTGCCGGTCTCTGGCCGCAAACAGCTTATTGCATGATCCTGTATCTCACTGGCCTGAACGCTGTGGATCCTGAACAGATCGAGGCCGGACGTCTGGACGGTGCAAAAGGCGGGCGGATGCTGTGGCACATCATCCTGCCTCAACTACGCCCAGCCACCTTCATTGCTTTCGTTGTCACCATCATCGGCGCGCTTCGGTCATTCGACTTGATCTCGATCATGACCCAGGGTGGCCCGTTCGGTTCGTCCCGTGTGCTTGCCTATTACATGTTCGAAGTCGCGCTGTCAGAATACGGCTTCCGCATGGGATATGGCGCCGCCATCGCGGTGATCCTGTTCCTGATCATGCTGTGCTTCATCGCCTATTTCCTGTGGTCGATGTACCGCGAAGAAAGGGGGCATTAAGATGTTTCCCAAACCCATCGAAAAACAACCCCGCGGGGCTCAGATCACCTACCAGGCGATGCTGCCCCTGGCACTGCTGCTGTGGCTCGGCCCCCTGTTGGCGGTAGCGCTGTTCTCGGTCAAGCCGGCAGCCGACTTTACCAACGCAAACTACTGGGGGATGCCGTCCAGCTTTGAGGGTGCCTACAACTATGGGCAGGTATTCTTCAACTCGGACATGCCACGCTATTTGCTTAACTCGTTCATGATCACCATTCCAACAGTGATCGGTGCCGTTGCGCTTAGTTGCATGACCGGGTTTGCACTGGGGATCTATAAATTCCGCTCAAACATCTGGATCTTTTTCATGTTTGTTGCGGGCAACTTCGTCCCGTTCCAGATTCTAATGGTTCCGGTGCGCGACCTGACGTTGGAGTTGGGTCTCTACAACACCAAAACCGGCCTCGTCTTGTTCCACATTGCTTTCCAAACAGGCTTTTGCACGTTGTTCATGCGCAACTTTATCCGCGCCCTGCCCTTCGAACTGATCGAGGCGGCTCGCGTTGAAGGCATCAGTGAATGGCGCATTTTCTGGTACGTGGTCCTACCGCTGATGAAACCGGCGATCGCGGCCCTCAGTGTGTTGATTTTCACCTTCATCTGGAACGACTACTTCTGGGCTGTTGTCCTGACACAGGGTGCGGAAAGCCAACCCGTGACAGCAGGTATAACCAGTTTTAACGCCCAATTTCGGGCGGCCTATCAACTAATGAGTGCCGGTTCCATCGTCGCGGCTCTGCCGCCGGTGGCCATGTTCTTCCTCATGCAGAAACACTTCATCGCGGGTTTGACCCTCGGTGCCGTAAAATAACGTCAAACCAAAGGTTTGCCACATGACCAAGATCACCTTTATCGGGGCAGGCTCCACGATCTTCATGCAGAATATCGTGGGCGACGCCCTGCTGACACCTGCACTGGCCGACAGCCATTTTGCGCTGATGGACATCGATCCCGTGCGCCTTGCCGAAAGCGAGGCCGTCGCCAGGGCGATGATCCGCTCTGTCGGAACAGGGGCATCTGTCTCAAAGCATACCGACCGGCGCGCCGCGCTTGAAGGCGCCGATTTCGTCATCACCGCCTTCCAGGTCGGCGGCTACAAACCCTGCACGGTGACGGATTTCGAGATCCCCAAACAATACGGCCTGCGCCAGACCATCGCTGACACCCTGGGCGTCGGCGGCATCATGCGAGGCCTGCGCACGGTTCCTGTGTTGTGGGACGTTGCACAAGACATGATGCAGCTCTGCCCAAACGCAACGCTGCTGCAATACGTGAACCCGATGGCGATCAACACATGGGCGCTGGCAGAACGTTTCCCGGCGCTGAAACATGTCGGCCTGTGTCACTCTGTCCAAAACACCGTTGAAGAACTTGCTCACGATCTGGACCTGCCCAAGGACGAGTTCCGCTACAAGGTGGCAGGCGTGAACCACGTGGCCTTTTTCCTGCGGCTAGAGCATGACGGGCGCGACCTCTACCCGGCATTGCGGCAAGGGTATGCCGGCGGGCAAATTCCCAAACCACCGCTTTTGATGCCACGTTGCCCCAACAAGGTGCGGTATGAAGTGATGGAACATCTGGGCTATTTCTGCACGGAAAGTTCAGAACACTTGGCGGAATACGTTCCATGGTTCATCAAAGATGGCCGCCAGGACCTGATTGAGCAGTTCAGCATCCCTCTGGATGAATACCCAACCCGTTGCGAGGAACAGATCGCCAGTTGGAAAGAACAGGCAAAGACCCTGACTGACGGGCGTGATATTGAAGTGATCCGAAGCCATGAGTTCGCCGCTGACCTGATGAATGCGATCGTGACTGATACGCCCTACGTGGCGTATGGGAACCTGCCCAATACTGGACAGATCCCTCAACTCCCCCTTGGCGCGGCTGTCGAAACACCTTGCCTTGTCGACACTAACGGTGTCCAACCTTCGGTCGTAACAGATATTCCGCCCCAGCTGATCGCGCTGATGCGCAGCCAGATCAACGTGCAGGAACTGACTGTGCGGGCATTGGTTGAGCAGAACCCAGAATACATTTACCACGCCGCTATGATGGACCCGCATACGGCCGCTGAACTGGACCTGCGTCAGATCCGCAGCTTGGTTAGTGACCTGTTGGTGGCACATGCCGATTGGTTGCCAGATTGGTGCAAACCCGCCAAGGCGGCCTGATCCCAATTTTAGAAGGCTGAAAAACAATGACAAAAAAACGCCGCTCTCAGCATTGGTATGGCAAGCTGGACAAGGATGGCTTTATCCACAGATCTTGGATGAAGAACCAAGGCTTTCCTGATCACGCGTTCGATGGTCGCCCGATCATCGGTATCTGCAACACCTGGTCGGAACTCACGCCCTGCAACTCGGGCCTGCGTGATCTGGCAGAAGGCGTCAAACGTGGCGTGTGGGAGGCCGGAGGATTTCCGGTCGAATTCCCGGTGATGTCACTGGGTGAAACCCAGATGAAGCCAACTGCCATGCTGTTCCGCAACCTGCTGGCGATGGATGTCGAGGAATCTATTCGCGCCTATGGCATCGACGGCGTAGTCCTTTTGGGTGGTTGCGATAAGACCACGCCGGGGCAGCTGATGGGGGCCGCTTCGGTAGATCTGCCCTCTATCGTGGTCAGCTCTGGCCCGATGTTGAACGGGAAGTACCAGGGAAAAGACATTGGTTCGGGCACGGATGTTTGGAAATTCTCAGAAGCTGTACGCGCTGGTGAGATGACACTGAAGGACTTCATGAACGCCGAATCCGGTATGTCACGCAGCGCCGGGGTCTGCATGACCATGGGCACCGCCTCGACCATGGCGTCGCTGGTCGAAGCGATGGGCATGTCCCTCCCGACCAACGCCGCCCTACCCGCAGTTGATGCCCGCCGGATGGCGCTGGCGCACCTGACCGGAAAACGGATTGTCGAGATGGTCGATGAAGACCTTAAACCTTCGGACATCCTGACCAAAGAGGCCTTTGAAAATGCCATTCTGGCCAACGCAGCCGTTGGCGGCTCGACCAATGCAGTGGTGCATTTACTCGCGCTGGCGGGCCGCGCGGGCGTAGACCTGACGCTGAAAGACTTTGAAATCGGGTCGGAAATCCCGCTGCTGGTGAACTGCATGCCCTCAGGGAAATACCTGATGGAGGATTTCTGCTACGCGGGCGGTGTGCCGGTGGTTCTGAACGAGTTGAAACCCTTCCTGCGCCCCGCAAAAACCGTGCTGAACAAAGATATCTCGGCCCATTTCGAAGGGGCTGAGTGCTTTAACCCCGACGTCATCCGCCCCTTCGACGATCCGGTGAAACCCGCCGCGGGATTGCGCGTGCTGCGCGGGAACCTCGCGCCCAACGGGGCCATTGTGAAACCCTCGGCCGCGACGGATGCGCTACTGGAAACAGAAGCCGAGGCCTACGTTTTTGAGAGCATCGAAGACTTGAAAGCAAATATTGACCGGGATGATCTGCCAGTAACGTCTGAAACCATTCTGGTCCTGAAGGGTTGCGGCCCAAAGGGCTATCCCGGCATGCCCGAGGTCGGCAACATGCCGATCCCGGCCAAACTGGTGAAGGAAGGCGTCCGCGACATGATCCGCATATCCGACGCCCGCATGTCCGGCACCGCCTATGGCACCGTCATCCTGCATGTCAGCCCCGAGGCACAGGCAGGCGGTACGCTGGCACTCGTCAAAACCGGGGACCGTATCCGGGTTTCTGCCAGCAACGGGGAATTGGAGCTGCTTGTCGCCGCTGAGGAGCTGGAAACCCGCCGCGCCGCGTGGCAACCGGATGATCCGCACTACACGCGCGGTTATGCGAAACTCTATGTCGACCACGTGCTGCAAGCCGATCAGGGCGCGGACCTAGACTTCCTCGTCGGCAAAGACACCCGCCTTGTGACCAGAGAGAGCCACTGATGGACCATCCAGCCACTTTTCACGATCTAAACGGCGCCTCGGTCTATATTACCGGCGGCGGCTCTGGTGTAGGGGCCGCACTGACAGACGGTTTTTTGGCCCAGGGCGCAAACGTTGCCTTTATCGGCCGCTCGGACGCCAGCGCATTCGTTGAGGAAATGCGAGACAAACATGGCCGCGCGCCGCTGTTTATGCAAGGCGACATGACGGATACCGAATTGCTGCACGCCACTATGCAAAAGGCTGCCGAGGCACATGGACCTTTGGATGTGTTGGTCAACAACGCCGCTAACGACAAGCGTCACTCGCTTGAGGAAACCACCGCCGAGTTCTGGGACTGGATGATTGAGGTGAACCTCAAGGCCTACTACTTCGCCTGTCAGGAGGCTGCGCGCCAAATGACTGGCAAAGGGGGTTCAATCGTCAACTTCAGCTCGATCAGCTACATGATGGGGAATGCGGGGTACCCTATCTATACGACGTCGAATGCCGGGATTACCGGGATGACGCGTTCTTTGGCACGCGAATTGGGGCCGCAAAAAATTCGTATCAATGCGCTGGCTCCCGGGTGGGTTTTGACGCAAAAGCAACTTGATATGTGGGCCACACCGGATGACCTGGCAGCGCATTTGGAGCGCCAGTGCCTGAAAGAACACCTGACGCCCGAAGACATGATCGCACCGACATTGTTCCTGGCCTCGGATGCCAGCCGCGCGATGACCGGACAGTGCATGGCCGTCGATGGCGGCGTTGTAGTAACGGGGTAAGGCCATGAATGCAGAGTGGATAGCCGTCGACTGGGGAACATCCCAACTGCGGGCCTGGGCCTTGCAGGGCGACACCGTACTGGCGCAATCCCAGTCTGATCGGGGAATGGCCCGGCTGAGCAGAGATGCGTTTCAATCTGCCTTGCTTGACCTGATCGCCGACTGGCTGGGTCCTGAACCTGTCGACGTTGTGGCTTGCGGTATGGTCGGTGCGCGGCAAGGTTGGGTCGAAGCACCCTACTCGGCCGTCCCGTCAGCGCCGCTGCCGGATGCACCTATACGTGTACCGGGAACCGATGCGCGGATACGCGCATTTGTGGTGCCTGGTCTCAAACAGAACGCACCGCCAGACGTTATGCGCGGTGAGGAAACTCAAATATCTGGCTTTCTGGCAACCCGCCCGAACTGGGACGGGGTTATCTGCCTGCCCGGGACGCATTCAAAATGGGTTCAGATCAGCGCAGGAGAAGTCGTGAGCTTTCGAACGTTCATGACAGGTGAGATGTTTGAACTGCTCTCCGAGCAATCAGTGCTCAAGCATTCGGTCGGTGACGGCTGGGACGCCGACGCCTTCGCAGAAGCTACGGCAGACGCGTTGTCCAAACCCGAACAATTGGCCGCGCGCCTGTTCGGACTGCGAGCGGCGGATTTGTTGCACAATCAGGACAAGGGGACAGCCCGAGCCAAGTTATCCGGGCTTTTGATCGGGGCCGAGTTGGGCGCAACACGCCCCTACTGGTTGGGGCAGCAGCTGGCAATCATCGGCGCTGAAGGGATGTCCCAAATCTACGCACGTGCGCTGCAACTGCAGGGCGCTTTCGTGGACACAGCTAACGCAACTCAATGCACATTGGCAGGTCTGGCACAGGCCCGCAAACTAACGAGGCAAACCGCATGAGCCGCCCCATCATCGCCATTTTGCGTGGCTTGCAACCGGCAGAAGCCGTCAATGTAGGCCATGCTCTGATCGAATCTGGTATCGACAAGATCGAGGTGCCGTTGAATTCGCCTGACCCGCTGAACAGCATTGAATCGTTGGCCAGCTCATTCGGCGATCAAGCATTGATCGGCGCTGGTACGGTTCTGACCCCCGAGCAGGTAGAGGCCGTTTCGCAAGTTGGCGGAAAGCTGATCGTTTCCCCAAATTATGACGCCGAGGTCATTGTGCGTTCTGTCGCGCTTAACATGCAAAGCTGGCCGGGCGTCTATACCCCGACCGAGGCGTTTGCTGCGCTTAAGGCTGGCGCGACGGGATTGAAATTGTTCCCGGGTGTCACCGCCGGACCAAGTGGTTTGGCCGCACTGCGACCTGTATTGCCATCGGGTACTTTGGTCTATGCCGTTGGTGGCGCTGGACCTGAGAACTTCGCCGAATGGATCAAGGCTGGGGCAGACGGGTTTGGCATCGGATCGGCCCTGTTCAAACCGGGGATGTCCGTCGCGGAAATTGCCGGTCAGGCCGAGCGGATCGTCGCTGCCTATGACGAGGCGGCTGGATGACCTTTGTTTTTGATGATCGCCCTTGTGAGCTTGGCGAAGGACCCCTGTGGCATCCTGAACGCAAGCAACTGTTCTGGTTCGACATCATCAACAAACGTTTGATGACGCAGAGCGGGGTTGAGCAACACAGCTGGCAGTTTTCGGAACATGTCTCAGCGGCAGGTTGGGTGGACCGGGATACAATCGTGATGGCCTCAGAAACCGGCCTGTGGCGGTTTGGTTTGAACAGTGGTCAAAAAGACCTGATCGTCTCGCTAGAGGCGGACAACCCGGTCACCCGCTCCAATGACGGGCGTGCAGACCCGTGGGGCGGGTTCTGGATCGGGACGATGGGAAAAAACGCCGAACAAGAGGCGGGCGCGATCTATCGGTACTGGCAGGGCGAACTACGCCTGCTTGTGCCCGAGGTCACAATCTCCAACGCGATCTGTTTTTCCTCAGACAGGTCCTGCGTCTATTACACCGATACAGTCACACAACAGGTCAGGCGCTGTTCGCTGGAGCCTGAGACGGGATGGCCAGAAGGCAATAGCACGGTGTTTCTCGACTTGCGCGCTGATGACCTTTTTCCCGATGGCGCTGTGGTCGACGCAGAAGGAAATATCTGGATCGCCCAATGGGGGGCAAACCGTGTCGCTTGCTATGACCCGAACGGGCGGTTTCGGCATGCCGTTTCGTTTCAGGCCGCACATACATCTTGTCCCGCCTTTGGCGGCGACGATCTGACAACGCTGTTTTGCACCACTGCCCGTCAGGGGTTGGACGCAGACACTGTTGAAACACAACCAACCAATGGCATGACCTTTGGCGCATTGGACGCGGGTACAGGCCAGGCAGAACACAGAGTCCTTCTATGAAACCAGAACTTGGTGTTTGCTATTACCCAGAACATTGGCCCGAGGCCATGTGGGCCGAAGACGCGACTCGAATGGTTGAAACTGGCATAAGCTGGGTCCGGATCGGTGAGTTTGCCTGGAGCCGAATGGAGCCCGCTCCAGGCGAACTGCAGTTGGGTTGGCTGGACCGTGCAATCGAAACGCTTGGGGCGGCTGGGCTCAAGATTGTGCTGGGGACGCCCACTGCGACGCCTCCGCGGTGGATGCTTGAGAAACATCCAGACATGCTGGCAGTGGATGCGCAGGGGAATACACGAAAATTCGGCTCACGCAGGCATTATTGTTTTAGCCATCCTGGTTATGTCCAGGAATCCGTTCGCATCGCTCGGATCATGGGCGAGCGCTACGGACGAAACCCGCATATTGCGGCCTGGCAAATCGACAATGAATATGGCTGCCACGATACGACAGTTAGCTACGGCCTCGCCGCTCTGCATGCCTTTCGGCATTGGCTAAAGGATCAATACGGCAGCATTGACGCACTAAACGAGGCATGGGGCAACATATTCTGGGCGATGGAGTATCGCGATTTCGACCAGATTGATCTGCCCAATCTGACTGTGACCGAACCCAACCCGGCGCATGTTCTGGCGTTCCGGCGTTTCAGTTCGGATCAGGTCGTTGCGTATAACAAAGCCCAGGCAGATGTACTGCGCGCTTTGACCGATGCGCCTTTGTTGCACAACTATATGGGCCGAGTGCTGGATTTCGACCATTTCAAGGTTGGCGAAGATCTGGATATCGCCACATGGGACAGCTATCCAATCGGCTTCCTCTCTGACCGGCTTGAAGCGGATGAAACGCACAAAACCGCCTTTTTTCAGCAGGGCGACCCGGACATGCAGGCTTTTCATCATGACCTGTATCGCGCGGTCGGGCGTGGGCGTTGGTGGGTGATGGAGCAGCAACCCGGCCCGGTGAATTGGGCACCATACAATCCGGCGCCACTACCCGGAATGGTTAAGCTTTGGTCACTTGAAGCAGTGGCGCACGGGGCAGAGGTCGTCAGCTATTTCCGCTGGCGGCAGGCCCCGTTTGCACAAGAACAAATGCATGCGGGGTTGCTGACACCCAACAACCGCCCTGCCCCGGCCCTGATCGAGGCAAAGCAGACTTCGGACGCGTTGTCAGAAATAGGCAACGTTGTGCAAACACGGGCCCAGGTGGCCATCCTGTTCGACTATGCCTCGGATTGGGCTTGGTCGACACAGCCTCAGGGCGCGGGATTTGACTATTTTCGTCTGGTTTTCTCGGCGTATCGCGCCTTGCGGCGGGCGGGCTTGTCTGTGGACTTCGTGTCCTCAACCAACATTCCGCGTGTTGGCTACAAGTTCATCCTTGCTCCGGGGATAGCCACCGTGAGCGACAATTTGGAGCGTCAATTGGTGGAGGCCAGTGATCTGCTCATCCTGGGTCCACGAAGCGGGGCGATCACACATGATTTCCAGATTCCTCGGGCACGACCCGGTCTGAACGGTCTGAAATGCGACGTCGATTTGGTCGAGACACTGCCGCCTAACATCCGCCGTGGCGTTGAAGGCGGCGGCACGGCGCAACATTGGATCGACAGGGTTTCAGGGGCTGCCTCCAATTTGCTGACATTTGCAGATGGCACCCCTGCGCTTTTGGGTGAAAACTGTCTTTGGTATCTGGCAGGTTTCCCGGATGACACATTGTGGGACCGGGTCGTTGAAATGGCCGCGCGCAAAACCGAGGTTACCCTATATCCGATGCCCAAAGGGTTTCGCCGTCGCGAGACGGCCACGCATGTTTTCCTAATAAACTACAATGCGCAACCGGTCGCATGGAACGGTGACGTCGTTGACGCCTGTGACATTGCTGTCACGCAGAAAGAAGTGCCCGAAGAGGAATAACCTCTCCGGGCGCTCGTTTTGGATTTAGCTTCAAAACCTACTGGTCAGTCTGCAGGCTGTTGGGGTCGAACACGCCCCCAAAGCCACCGTTGTTTGAAGGCGGAGTTTCAGTATCTGAACTCTCCTCCTCGGCGTCCCCACCAAGAGTATTCGGCGCGAAGACATTGCCAAAACCACTGTTGTTGGATGGTTTCGGTGTGGATTGCTGCGCACCACCTTGTTCGGCTTCTTCGGCCTCGCGCTTCTTACGCTGTTCTTCGCGCTGCTTGCGCAGCTCTTGAATGCGTTGTTCCGCTTCCAGGCGTTTCTGCTCTTTCACATTGGCGATGCATTGGCCGGGGTTGTAGGCCGTTGCGGTGCCAACGACAGTGATCGTCGCAACCGCAAACACAACCAGCAGGACAGCCGCCATGTTGCCAGCAAAGAAGCTGGGCAGCTTAATCTTGCCGGCCAGCTCCTCAACTGTGGCGCTCTTGCGGGCTGCGGCCACCAGTTCCTGACGCTTCAGCTTGGCTTCGTTCAACAAGGCAAAGAACACTGTCAACGCCACGATGATGAAGGCCAGAGCCGAAATGGCGGGCGTAATGCCGTAGCGCACCTTTTGGGCCAGTTCGATCGTCAGCGTCGGGTATTCACCAAAGGTGAAAGTGGTCGTGTTGTAGTTCTCGAACGAAGCGAGGAACGCCAGCACTGCAGCCGACGCGATCGCAGGACGCATGAAGGGCAACAGGATCTTGCGGAAAGCCTGAGCATGCGTTGCACCAAGGTCCAGCGCCGCTTCGGTCAATGCCACATCGTAACGCTGCAGGCGCGCCACCAGAACCAACATGCAATAGCTTGCGATAAAGGTGGATTGGCCGATCACCGTCAGAAAGATACCGTTGGACAGGAAACTATCTGCACCCAGTCCCAGCATCCGGTTGATCCGATCCCAGAACACCAAAGTCGAGATGCCCAGAACAACACCCGGGATCAGGATCGGAGCGATGATGATCGTATAGTAGGTCGCCCGTAACTTAGGCCAGATCTGGGTCAGCATCAACGCACCGGCCAGACCCATCGCCACCGACAGAATAACCGTTCCGGCGCCAATGATCAGCGAGTTCTTGATGCCGTTCAGGATACGCTGATCCTGAAACAGCTCGCCGAACCACTGGAAGGTCAGACACTCCCACGGCGTCATGCGCGGGAAGGCCGACGAATTGAAGGCCGTGACCGACATGATTACCAGCGGGCCCAGCAGGTACAGGAAGAAGATGACCAGATAGACCCAGATGCTTACACGAAGGAAGGAATTATTCATTTCCCGATATCCCCCATGTTCACCTTGAACAGGCGCATCATCGCCAGCACGAACAGGATACAGGTCACCAGAAGAACGATGGCGTAGGCGGCACCCTGCGGCCAGTCATTGTTGTCATTGAATTGCTGGTAGATCAGCTGCGTGAACCACAGGCTGGACGGTCCGCCTAGGATTTGCGGCGCGGCCAGCGCACCGGCACTCAGCATGAACACCATGGTACAGCCCGAGCTGATGCCCGGTTTGGCGTAAGGAATGACCACACGCCAGTGGATCCGCCACCATGGCGCACCTAGATCGCGCGCAGCCTCGATCTGGTTTTTGTCCAGACTTTCGATCACGTTGTACATCGGGAAGATCATCAGCAGGATGTAAGCGTAACCCAGACCGGCATAGAGCGCGATGTCGTTGCGAATAAAGTCAAACGGCGTATCCCAGATGCCCAGCCCCACGAACAGGGTATTCAGAACACCGGTCTCACCAAAGATGATCCGCAGGGCAAAGGCACGTAAAATCTCGTTGATCCAGTATGGGATGATCAGCATGATCGCGAAGATGCGAATGTGGTTGCCCTTGGACTGGCCCAGATAATAGGCAATCGGATAGCAGAGGATCAGGTTGAAGACCGTCACACAGACTGCGGCCAGCAGTGTGCGAAAAAAGACCCTCAGGTCGACTGCATTATAGGACTGACTACCACCTTCGGGGCCATAGATCAGGTACTTGTAGTTCTCCAGCGTATAGACGTCCTTAGGCCCGCCAATCTCGGGCGGTGGCAGATTCGGACGGAAGGAGAAATCCAGCATCGACAGCTGGGGCAGAATGATCAGGCCAATGGTCCAGAACAGGACAAGACCCAATATTGCGGCGCCCATGCCAATGCCGTTTCGGTTAAAGAATTCTTTCAGGAAGCCTGGCATAGTCGGCCCCCTTATTCCGCGGCCAATTCACCCGCCGGAACCAGAACCGCATTGCGGGTCTCATATTCCAACGTGATGTTTTGGCCTGTGTGGTCATCGAAGGATTGGCCGAGGTTTGGCAAGGACACCTTGATCTCTTTTCCGCCGTCACCTTCGGTAAAGATGTTGAAGACGTTACCTTCGAATTCTTCGTGGTTCACCCGCGCGGTGACAAAGTGATCGCCTGACGCACCATCGGAGGCGATCGCAAAAGCCTCGGGGCGAATGAACATCATGGCGTCATCACCCACTGCCAGCTTTCCTTGGTTGGCGGTCGAGATGCGTGCAACCAATTCA
Source organism: Ruegeria sp. YTSC230 (assembly GCF_059609665.1). Lineage (NCBI taxonomy): Bacteria > Pseudomonadati > Pseudomonadota > Alphaproteobacteria > Rhodobacterales > Roseobacteraceae > Ruegeria > Ruegeria sp. YTSC230. The sequence goes on from NZ_JBXWMC010000005.1 coordinate 254,874, forward strand.
CCAGACCGGTTCGTTGAAATCAGCGCTTCGTTCCCCATAATCTGTTTAATTTTGCCGCGGAATACGTTGTTTTCACCTACGAAAGAGGCCGCGAATGCAGTGTTGGGATCATTATAAATGGTCTTGCCATCAGCGATTTGATCGATCACACCAGCCCGCATGACAGCGATATTGTCTGACATGGTCAGGGCTTCGCCCTGGTCGTGGGTGATATAGATGAAGGTGATGCCGACGCGCTTTTGAATCTCTCGCAGCTCGGTGCGCATATGCTGGCGCAGTTTGAGGTCCAGCGCGGACAACGGTTCATCCAGCAACAGTACATCCGGTTCTGCACATAGCGCGCGCGCGATGGCAACCCGTTGGCGCTGACCACCGGACAACTCGCTTGGCAACTTGTCACCCTGGTCGGGCAGAGCGATCATGTCCAGCAACTCATCGGCACGCTTTCGGCGCTCTTTTGCGCTTGCGCCGCTGATCTCCAATGAGAAGGTGATATTTTCCCACACTTTCATCAGCGGGAACAACGCGAGGTTCTGAAAAATAAGGGCGGTCGGGCGTTTGTTCGGGCCAATGCCCCGCATATCCTTGCCGCCGATCAGAACTTTGCCTTCGCTTGGTTCCAGAAAGCCCGAAACGGCCCGCAGGATCGTTGTTTTGCCACACCCCGAGGGACCGAGAAACGAAAAGAAATCGCCCCCGTTGATGTTCACGTTTGCATCCCTCACAGCAACAAAATCACCGAAACGGATCCACAGGTTCTCAAGATCTACACCGACCCCTGCACTCATTTTTGGTATCTCCGTCAGGTACGGTCCGTGACCGCACCGAAATAGCGTCCGTCACGCCGTTGTGGCATGCGGGTTGATAGCCCTCCGCACAGTGGCGGAGGGCACCTTGTCAAAGCAATCAGGCGCTTTTGAACTTGTTGACGAACTCGGTCCGAGTTTCGGCATACCACGGAGCCTCAGCAGGCCATGGGTTCAGGTTTGCCAGCGAGTCGCCCGGATAGGCCTCGGCGAAGTTCTTCTTGTAAGTGTCGCCCGCATATTGGTCGGCACCCAGAACTGGCGAGTTGTAGCCGTGGCTATCGATGGCGACACCAGCAGGCTTGCCCTGATAGGCAAAATCGATGAAGGCATAAACCTGGTCGATGTTCTGCGCACCGGTCGGCATCGACAAACCGTCGACCCATGCCATCGCACCTTCGACCGGAGCCTGATAGTGCACCGGCTCACCAGCTGATTTCAGCGCCAGCGGCGGACCATCCCAAGTCTGGCCGACAATAACGCCTTCGTTCAACAGGCCGTTTTTCTGGGTGTCAGCGTCGTTCCAGATCAGCTTGATCCGGTTCTTCCGCTCGACGCACCAGTCGGTGATCTGACCCCAGACCTTGCGCATGGTGTCTTCGTCGCCGTACGCGGCCCAGACAGAGCCAGGCTCCATCTCACCAGAGGCTTCCATATACAGACCCGCACCCAGCATCATCGAATGCGCGCGGCCCATGGTCTTGCCTGCGTTTGCTTCGGACCAGACGTCCCCATAGGACGGGGCGTCTCCTTCGGGCAGCCACAGGTCGGTGCGGTAGGCAATACCTTCTGTACCCCAGATATGCGGCAGCCAGTGCACTCCGCTGTCACCAAAGTTCCAGGCGTCGGTGCCGATCTGCGCCATCGCAGGGTTCACCAGATCAATCGGAACCTTGTTCATGTCGAAGGGCTGCAACAATTCCAGCGGCCCCCACTGCAGCGAGCGGTTGTTCGTCGGCGATACGATGTCAAAGCCTTGGCCTTTGGTGGCCTTCATCTTGTTGATGATTTCTTCGTTCGAACCGATACCGGTATAGTTCACCTTGATTCCGGTCAGAGTTTCAAACTCTTGCAGGAATGCGGGCGGCAGATAGTCCGACCACATCAAAATGTTGATTTCACCCGAAGATGCCAGCGCGCTTTTGCTGTAAAGCGGTGCTGCCAGTGCTGCTGCGCCCGCGCCTTTCAGGACCGAGCGTCTGGAAACGGTTTTCCGTTCAGCCATATTTTAGTTCTCCCGTTATTGGACTGTGTTGTTTTGTTATTATGGTTGCCACGCTAGAACTTTGCGGGGGCATTGTCAGGCCAAAAGTGACGGATTGGCAATTTCGCATGTCCAGAATGGGATTTAATCTAGCAAATATGGCTAGTTACCCCCTATGACCGCAGTCACATATTGAGACCGAAGTAGCCTATTTCTGCAACGTTTCTTAAGAAATTGACACAGCTGCCCGTCCGGCTCGGGACCAGATTTTGGGCCGCAATCAAATAGGGGAAAAGCGGGTTCTGTTATGCCAGGCCGAAAGAAATCACGCCAAAAACAATCGTAAACAGCATGCTTTTGGCAACGCAAACAGATCCCGGGACTTGCTGCAGTGGGGCGCAGACAACATTCCCAGCAGTATGAAAAGGGGCATTCGCGTGCTGCATCGCAACCGTCGATCCATCAGGTTTGGGTTACAGTTATTTTCTCATAGACAGGCCCTGGTGAAAAAGGTGAACCTTGCCCGGATCTGCTGAAACGGCAACCGTTTGGCCCCGCATGTTTTTTTGGACGCCCGGCAGTTTTGCGATTGTGGCGTCCTCCCCGTCTTTTGCCGCAAAATACAACAGCGTGACCTCGCCAAGGGCTTCGGTAAAGTCCACAATCCCTTCCATAATCGGATTGCTTTCAACGGGATGAAAGTCTTCGGGGCGCACTCCGATATTTACCTGTTTACCCTCGTCAGCTGCATCGGTTGGGATGCTGGTCACCGCGGTCCCACCACCATCCAGTTTTACGACGGTGCGCTCACCAGTCTGCGTGATGACCCCCGGCAAAAGGTTCATTGCAGGTGAGCCAATAAATTGCGCGACAAACTCATTGTCAGGCGTTTCATACAGTTCGAGAGGGGTGCCGACCTGCGCGATCCCCTTGTTGGCAAGGACGACAATCCGGGTGGCCAATGTCATCGCCTCGACCTGATCGTGGGTGACGTAGACCATCGTGCTGTCCGGCATCGCCTCTTTCAGGCGTGCGATTTCGATGCGGGTCGCGACGCGCAGCGCCGCATCAAGATTGGAAAGAGGCTCATCAAACAGATAAACTTTTGGGTCGCGCACGATCGCCCGGCCGATTGCAACCCGTTGCCGCTGACCACCGGAAAGGGCCTTAGGAAGTCGGTCCAGAAACGGTTCCAACTGTAGGATACGAGCTGCGCGGTCAACTGCTGCGTCGACCTCGTCCGATGGCATTTTGGCGATCTTCAATGCAAAAGCCATATTCTCGCGCACCGTCATGTGCGGATACAGGGCATAGCTTTGGAAAACCATCGCAATGCCCCTTTGCGCGGGCGGTACATCGTTCATCACCTGACCTTCGATCTCAAGCGTTCCGCCCGAAATCTTCTCTAATCCCGCAATCATGCGCAGCAACGTAGATTTTCCACAGCCAGAGGGCCCGACAAAAACGATCAGTTCACCGCGTTCGATGTCCAAGTTGATGTTTTTGAGCACATCGACGTTGCCATAGGTCTTTGCCACATCCGTGAGATTGAGTTCCGACATGGCTTACTCCTTTTCGCGCATCATCAAACAGAATTGAGCCGCGTCGAGGGTGATTGTCCCCGCCCCTTCGACGCCGCCCAACTCTTGCCCGATTGCCTGCCAGTTACCGTCGGGCAGTGTGATTTCCGCGCTGTCAGATCCAAGATTGAATGCGCAGAATATCTGTTGGACATTGTCCTCACGCAGGAAGGCAAGGATCGGTCCAGACTGCGCCATCTCGCGCTGTTGGCCTGACATCAATGCGGAATGCGCGTGGCGTAGCGCAATGGCACGGCGATAATGTTGCAGCATGGAGTTTGGGTCTTGCTCTAATCTGTCTACTGCACGCTCGGCCTGCGTTTGGCTGACTGGCAACCAGGGGGCTCCAGTACTGAACCCGGACTGTTCGTCCTGCGCAGCCCAAACCATCGGAGTGCGACAGCCATCACGGCCCTTGAACTCCGGCCAGAATTCTATACCGTAAGGGTCCTGCAGATGTTCAAACGGTACGTCCGCCTCGGGCAGACCAAGCTCTTCTCCTTGATACAAGCACGCTGACCCACGCAGGCACATCATCAGCACCGCGTGCTGACGGATGGCCGCATCGTCCAGCGCCCACCGTGTCGCGTGGCGCTGAACATCGTGGTTCGAGAACGCCCAGCAAGGCCATGCATCGCCAGCCTTTTCTTCCAACTGATCAAACACCTGCTTGGCGTACGCGGCGGTTAAAGCGCGTTTTTCGAGAAACTCAAAAGCATAACACATATGCATGCGTTTATCGCCGCTGGTGTACTCGCCCATGATCTCAAGACCGCGCTGCGCGTCGCCAACCTCGCCCAAACAAGCGCGGCCTTCGTATTCGTCCGTTAGTGCACGCAACCGCTCGAGGAAGGCGATGTTTTCCGGCTGGCTTTTGGAATGAAGGTGATCCTGATGGTTATAGGGGTTCACCATCGGCGCGATCGAGGCATTGCGCTGATCCATCGGCAGGCCAGGGTTGTCGCGCAGTTGTTTGTCGTGGAAATAGAAGTTGATCGTGTCCAGACGGAAACCATCAACGCCCAAGTCCAGCCAGAACCGTGCAACATCCAGCAATGCATCCTGCACGTCCGGGCAATGGAAGTTCAGATCCGGCTGCGACGTCAGAAAGTTGTGCAGATAATATTGCAGGCGTCGGGAATCCCACTGCCATGCGGACCCACCAAAAATCGACAGCCAGTTGTTTGGCGGCGTGCCGTCGGGCTTGGGATCAGCCCAAACATACCAATCGGACTTGGCATTTTCGCGATTGGATCGGCTCTCCTTGAACCATAGGTGCTGATCCGACGTGTGCGACAACACGAGGTCGATCATCACCTTCAGCCCAACTGAATGCGCCTGATCCAGGAGATACTTAAAGTCCTCCATGCTGCCAAACATCGGATCAACATCACGGTAGTCGCTGACATCGTATCCAAAGTCCTTCATCGGCGATTTGAAGAATGGCGAGATCCAGATGGCATCGACGCCAAGCGAAGCGATGTAACCAAGCCTTTGGGTGATACCCCTGAGGTCTCCGATACCATCGCCGTTGCTGTCTTGAAAGCTGCGCGGATAGATCTGGTATATCACTCCGCCCCGCCACCAATCGGCGGACGCTTTGGTTGCTTTATGTAGTTCTACGGTGTTCTGCACGTTCATCAGACGCCTCTACTTGACGGACCCGGCCAACAGACCGCGGACCAGATATTTTTGCATTGCGAAGAAAACAATCAGCGGGACGATGATCGAAACAAAGGCCGCTGTGGCAAGGATTTCCCAATTCCCACCGCGCGTGCCTAAAAGCTCAACGATGCGGTTGGTCATGACAGTGGTCTGTCCGGATGCGTCGATCAGGAACACCTTGGCGACCAGCAAGTCATTCCACGTCCAGAGAAACTGGAAGATCGCAAAAGACGCCAACGCTGGAAAGCTGAGCGGCAAGATCAACTTGGTAAAGATCTGAAACTCGGTCGCGCCATCGACCCGCGCGTTTTCGATCAGATCGCGGGGCAGACCCGCCATGTAGTTACGCAAAAGATAAATCGCCAGCGGCAACCCGAACCCGGTGTGTGCCATCCAAACCCCCAGATATCCTTTGCCAATCCCGATATTTAGGTGGAATTTCAGCAACGGGATCAGGGCCAGTTGCAGCGGGACAACCAACAGGCCAACGACAGCCGCAATAATCAAAGCGCGCCCGGGGAAATCCATCCAAGCCAGCGCGTAGGCTGCAAAAGCCGCCACGAGAATCGGAATGATCGTTGCCGGTATCGTCACGGTCAACGTGTTGAAAAATGCGCGTCCCATACTGTCGGTGCTGTCTTCTGCCAGAAGAACCTTGTGATAATTGTCTAAGGTAAACTCAGGCGGCAATTCTGCAGTTACAAAAACACGCGATCCGCGGCTGCCGGTGAACTCGTCCGGGTTCTCCATGCGGTAATTCCCTGCGGCATCTACGGTGATTGTGCCGCCCTTTCGCAGCTCAGCTGTTTCGCCGGGGGCAAAGGCATCAATCGCGCGAGAGCTGATCCCCCATTTTGAGATTGTCGCCTTCGTCCCTTCGTCAAACAGATTGCCTTCGATCACGTACAGCCCGTTTTCGAGTACCTGGGTATCCGGGGCAGCGCTGCGCAGTGTCAGGTTCTGCTCGGACGGAAACAGCGACCGCCACCAGCCGCTGGTTGCGATTTGATCCGCTGTCCGAAAAGACGAGATCAAAAGACCCAGAGTTGGCACAACCCACAGCACCACCAAAAAGAGGACCGAGGCATGGACGACCCAGCGAAGGGCGGGTTTGGTTCCTGCAATATCGCTCATGACCCTACTCCATCTCTTTCCGCGCGTTGCGCACATTCCAGACAAGGATTGGAGCCACTAAGAGCATGATCACCATGGCCGAAGCCGACCCGACGCCCCAGTCGTTGGCGCGGAACAGCTTGTCATACATGTAGTTGGCCAAGACCTGCGTTTCCCACTGGCCATTGGTCATTGCAAAAACGATGTCAAAGACCTTGAGGACGGTGATCGTAATCGTGGTCCAGACGACAAGGATAGTGGTTTTGATCTGCGGCACTTTGATCCGGAAAAATATCTGAAACGGATTAGCCCCATCCAGAATTGCGGCCTCAATCGTTTCCTCGGGGATTCCGCGCAGGGCGGCCGATAGGATAACCATGGCAAAACCGGTTTGGATCCAGATGAGGACAACCATCAGCAAAAAGCTGTTCCAGAACGGTATCGTCAACCAAGTCTGCGGCTCGGTCCCGTCAAAGAAAATATAGAGCGCATTGAGCATGCCAATCTGGTCTTGCTCAGCCGGACGAGTGTCATAGACCAACTTCCAGATAACCGATGCCCCCACGAACGAGATCGCCATTGGCATAAAGATCAGCGACTTGGCGAGATTGCCCCAACGAATGCGGTCAGTCAGCTGTGCCACCAACAGGCCAAAGGCCGTCGACATTGCAGGCACAATGATCAGCCAGAACATGTTGTTGCGCATCGCTTCCCAAAACTTGGGCTCCTTGGCCATCTGGATATAGTTGTCCAGCCCGACCCATTTGTAGCCGCCGCCCGGGACACGATCAGTCAGTGACAGCCGCAGGGTTTCGACAACCGGATAGGCCAGATACAAGCCCAAAGCAGCCAGCGCCGGGAACAGAAACAACCAAGGCCGGATCATGTTCGCGCGGTTGATATTGCGGCCAGCATTTGGCCCTCGAGGCGGGAAAAGAACTCTGTCCAGAAACTGATTGGATAGATAGAAATAGCCCACGCAACCTGACACACCGATGGCGATGGTCAGCAGGCCTTGAAATGCCGGGTGCATGCCGCTCTCCCTTGCGACGATAGGTTCGGGCAACCTGACAGAGCGGGTTGCCCAATCTCAGACGCTTTAGTCCAGCGCGTCCCACGAGGACTGGATTTCGTCGGCGACGTCCTGGGCAGGTGTTCCGCCCGTATAGTCGACCATTCCAGTCCAGAAGGTGCCTGCACCCACGCCGCCCGGCATCAGGTCGGAACCGTCAAACCGGAAGGTGGTGGCCCCCAGAAGAATGTCATTCATCTTCTTCAGCGTTGGGTCTGAGAAGACCGAGGTATCGACGCCTTTGTGCGGCGTCAGGAACCCGGTCAGAGCCATCCAGGCTTCATGCGCCTCCGGCGTTTCCAGGTATTTCATCAGCGCATGCGCGCCCGGGCTGTCATTGGTAATGGCCCAAACTGTGCCGGCCCCAAGGACCGGGCTGCCGAGGTCTTTGCCTTCATAGGCCGGGAAGTAGAAGAAGTCAGCATCCTCGCCCACAACCGTACCTTCGGGGAAGAAGGCGGGAATGAACGAGGCCTGACGGTGCATGTAACACTGCGGAGGCGAGCTGAACATACCCTTCGGGCTGTCGCGGAAGTCAGTTGTTGCAACCGCACCGGCTCCGCCGGCCACGTAATCATCGTTGCGCGCAAACGCTCCGAATTCTTCAATCGCGGCGACAACCTTAGGATCGTTAAATTTCAATTCGTTGGCGACCCAGGCGTCATAGTCTTCGGGCGGCAACGTGCGCAGCATCATGTCTTCAACCCAGTCAGTCGCTGGCCAACCGGTGGCTCCGCCGGACCCCAGCCCGATGCACCAAGGCGTTTCGCCATCTGCAACGATCTGATCGGTCAGCGCCTTCAGCTCCTCCATCGTGGCCGGGATTTCATAGCCGGCGTCTTCGAAGTTCTCCGGCACAAACCAAACCAGCGATTTCACGTCGACCTTGTAGAAAAACCCATACAGATGGTCCTGCCCGTCCGGGCCCTGATAGGTTCCCAGATCCACCCACGACTGACCGGCCGCATAGTTGTCGCGAATCCAATCCGCAGTTCCTTCACTCAGGGGCGTCAGGAATCCCGCCTTGGCCATATCTGATGCCAGACCGGGTTGGGGAAACACCGCTACGTTGGGCGCCGATCCGGCTTCGGCATCAATTCTGATCTGCTGCTCAAAGCTGTCCGAGCCGACATAGCTGTACTCATGCCCGGTCGCTGCGGCAAAGCCGTCCAAAACCTTTTCGACATTTTCCTGATCAGGCCCCAGCCACGGACCGAACACGGTGACCTTGTCGGCATACGCCGCGCCCGCCATCAGGGCGAACGTGGCCGCGCCTGCATAAAGCGAGTGTTTCATGAAGTTTCCTCCCAACTTTGCTCGCGCCTTTGAGACTCATTTTCAAAGCGCTTTGGATAGTGCACTTTATCCGCTAACATTCAATTTTTGTCAATAATCTGTTTACTGTTGCCTATATTATTAATATTCAGGGCAGTGTCAGCAAGATGTGGCAGTCGGGTGGGAAGCGCCCGCAAATCTGAAAATGATCAAATTTGAAGGCGCTTTGAGGCGAAGATGAATCTAAAGCAGCTCTCAGAAATCCTTGGTTTATCTCAAACCACTGTCAGCCGCGCGCTGAATGGTTACCCCGAGGTGAACGAGGATACGCGCCTGCGCGTTCAAGCCGCCGCTGCCAAGCATGGCTATTGGCCGAACAGCCGGGCCAAGGGGTTGGCAACAGGGCGCTCGATGGTGATTGGGCACGTGATTCCCTCCTCATCCCAGCATGAAATGGTGAACCCGATTTTTGGTGATTTTGTCGCCGGTGCTGCACGCAAGTATTCGGATCATGGATATGACATGATGTTCACCAATGCAGATGACACCTCGATCGAGGAAGCCTATCGCAGTCTTTTCCAGCGTGGCGCGGTCGATGGTATTGTATTGCAAGGCCCCAAGGTCAACGAACACCGGATCGAGGTCCTAACCAGAATGGGCGTGCCCTTTATCGTTCATGGCAGATCAACCGGGGTGGACGTGCCCTATGACTGGATCGACGTGAACAACAAAAGCTCGTTCCTGCGCGCCACCCGGTTTCTGATCGACCTTGGGCATCGTCGCATTGCCCTGATCAACGGGCTTGAGGATATGGATTTCGCTCAACGTCGCCGCGACGGATATCTTGAAGCCCTGCATGAGGCAGGTCTGTCCCCCGACCCGGAATTGATGCGCAGCGCCGAGATGACCGAGGTTTATGGTCACCATGAAACCCGCGATATGCTTCGCCTGGATGACCCCCCTACGGCCATCCTGACAGCCTCTATGATTTCCGCGATCGGTGTGCGCCGTGCACTCAACGAAGCGGGGTTGAAGATGGGCAAGGATGTCTCGGTCATCGCCCATGACGACGATCTTTCCTATCTGAAGAACGGTCAGGACGTACCGATTTTCACCGCTACACGATCGTCTGTACGTAGGGCCGGAGAAATGGCGGCTGAAATGCTGATCGAACGCATTAAATCTCCGGAAGACCCGGTGAAAACTAGATTGCTGGAGGCCGAACTGGTAGTTGGCGGCTCAACCGGCCCCGCCCCAAACAGGTTCTGAAAAATGAAATACACTCGCTCGGACTTCCCCAAAGATTTTCTCTTTGGTGTCGCAACCTCTGCTTATCAAATAGAAGGCCACGCACAGGGTGGCGCGGGGAAAACCCATTGGGATAGCTTTGCGGCCTCACCCGGAAACGTGGTGCGAAACGAGAATGGAGATCTGGCCTGTGATCACCTGAACCGTTTTCCACAGGATTTCGATCTGGTGCGGGACGCGGGTTTTGATTGCTACCGGTTCTCGACAAGCTGGGCGCGCGTTTTGCCTGAAGGACGTGGTCCCGTTAATCAGGCGGGTCTGGATTATTACGACCGACTTGCCGACGCCTTGTTGGAACGCGGCATTCGGCCCTGTGCGACCCTTTATCATTGGGAATTGCCTTCTCCGCTTGCTGATCTGGGCGGCTGGCGTAACCGGGATATCGCAAGCTGGTTTGCCGATTTCACTGAGGTCATCATGGGCCGCATCGGCGACCGTATGTACAGCGTCGCCCCAATCAATGAGCCATGGTGTGTCAGTTGGCTGAGCCATTTTGAAGGACATCACGCGCCTGGAATGCGCGACATCCGCGCCACGGCTCGCGCGATGCACCATGTTCTGCTGGCTCATGGCCGCGCCATCGAGGCGATGCGTGGCCTCGGCATGTCCAACCTGGGCGCTGTGTTCAATCTGGAATGGGCCGAACCTGCCGATGACAGCCCCGCTGCGGGCAAGGCGGCTGACCTTTATGACGGGATTTACAACCGTTTTTTCCTAGGTGGTGTGTTCAAAAAAGCCTATCCGCAAAATGTTCTGGACGGGTTGGAACCTCATCTTCCATCCGGCTGGCAAGACGACTTTGACACCATTGGTGCACCCGTCGATTGGTGCGGTCTGAACTACTATACCCGCAAACTGATCGCGCCTGCCGATACCGCATGGCCAAGCCTGGAAGAAGTACCCGGCCCGCTGCCCAAAACCCAGATGGGGTGGGAGATTGAACCCGATGCCCTGACGCGCTTTCTGACCCGTACGGTGCGCGATTATACCGGCGACTTGCCGATTTATGTCACCGAAAACGGCATGGCGAGCCCGGAACGCAAGCAAGATGACGACCGCATTGATTACCTCAACAAACACCTTGGTGCCGTTCAAAACGCGCTGGACGACGGCGTTCCAGTCAGGGGCTATTTCATCTGGTCCCTGTTGGATAACTACGAGTGGTCCTTTGGCTATGAAAAGCGGTTCGGGTTGGTTGATGTAGATTTCGATACGCTCGAACGGACCCCAAAAGCCTCGTACAACGCGCTGAAATCGGCCTTGTCCGGTGGGCCTGTTTCTCTGCCGATGGCTCAGCCTGCCGGAACAATGCACGAGCACTGGAATCTTGTCGCGGACATCGGTGGCACAAACACACGACTGGGTGTCATCTCGAACGGACAACTGACGGACCTTCGCAAATACCCAACCGGGTCGTTGCAAGAGCTTCTAGATGCGTTCCACAGCCTGCGTGACGAGATTGGCACCGACCCACGCGCCGTCGTCGCGGCCGGAGCAGGTCCGGTAAAAGACGGGACAATCCGCCTGACAAATGCACATCTTGATTTGTCCGAAAGCGACATCGGTAAGGCAACAGGCGCGCAACACACATTTGTTATCAATGACTTCACGGCGGCCGCCTGGTCGGTCGCCGAAATCACCGGTGATCATGTCGAGGTCCTGCAAGGGGCTGAGACACCGCCGGTCGGAACCCGGCTGGTTGTGGGCCCCGGCACTGGCCTAGGCGTAGGCGCATTGCTGTATTCCCAGGGGCGATACCATACCGCGTCGGGCGAAGGTGGCCATGTCGGACTGTCCCCACGCCACGAGGATGAGGTCGAAGTCTTCAAAGCGGCACGCCATATCGCGCCCGAATGCTTCTTTGATGACAGCCTAGTGCTCGAAGCGGAAATGTTCCTCAGCGGCACCGGCATTCCCATTCTGTACCAAGCCGCCAGCATGGCTGCTGGACAGACCGATGCTCCAAGGCGCAGCGCCAAGGATATACTGCAGGACGCGCTGGCGGAATCCGACCCGATTGCGGTCAAAACTGCGCATATGTTCAAAACCCACCTTGGGGCTATTATGGGCGATCTGGCCGTCGCCTACATGCCGACAGGAGGTGTTTTCCTTGTGGGTGGCGTCGCCGAGAAAAACCGGTGGCTGTTCAAGGATGCGTTCCGGGATGCCTTTAACGCCGGTGGGCGGTTCAGTGACTTGCGGCGTTCAATGAACCTGTATGTGTCCGAGCAAGATGAATTTGGCATTGTTGGCGCTAACAATTTCTGTAAAAGTGCGCTCGCGCGGTAAACTGACCGCCTGACCCTTTTACAGAAAGGACAACGGCATGATTCTGTGCTGCGGTGAAGCCCTGATCGACATGATCGCCGAGCCAACCGTTTCTGGGTCGCGCGGTTTCGTACCCCATTCCGGTGGTGCCGTCTTCAACACAGCCATTGCTTTGGGTCGGCTGGGCGCGCCGGCGGGTCTGTTGACAGGCTTATCGACAGATATGTTCGGACAGCAACTGGCAGACGCGCTGCAAGCCAGCCATGTGGAAGCAAGCCATGTGATCCGATCGGATCGCCCCACGACATTGGCCTTTGTACAGCTAGTGGACGGCCATGCCACCTACAGCTTTGTCGACGAAAACTCGGCTGGGCGCATGTTGATGCCTGAGGACATGCCAAAACAGCTGCCTACTGTATCCGCCTTGTATTTTGGTGGGATCAGTCTTGCATGTGAACCCTGTGCGGACGCCTACGCGGCCCTGCTGGAGCGCCACGGACCAGACCGGGCAGTCATGTTGGACCCAAACATCCGACCCGGATTTATCAAGGATCAATCACGGTATCGTACACGATTGAACCGTATGATCGCTCAATCTGATATCGTAAAAGTCTCGGACGAAGATCTGGACTGGATCGTTCCAGGGCCTGAAACACTGGCCGAGAAAGTCCCACTACTCCTGCAAGCAGGACCTTCCGTAGTTATCGTAACACGTGGCAGTGATGGGGCGTCGGGATATCTGGCGGACGGGTCCGAAACTTCGGTGCCTGTCAAAGCGGTCGAGGTGGTCGATACGGTGGGTGCTGGTGACACGTTCAACGCTGGCGTTCTGGCTGAGTTGGACCGTGCAGGTCGATTGACCAAGGCCAATCTCCGGACGTTAGGCCCAGACGTCTTGCGCGCGGCGTTGGCCAAAGGTGCAGACGTCGCCGCCATCACCGTTTCCCGCGCCGGCGCAAACCCGCCCTGGGCGCATGAACTTTGACCCCCTAAGGGACCGAGATGAAAAGATCAGATATCAACGACATCAAAACCGAAGCCGAGGCCTTCATTCGCTCGTTCGGGGCCGTCTTGCCCCCCTTTGCGAACTGGTCGCCGGAACAAATGCGCAGCGCACAGGCACAAGGCATCCGTGACCGCGGGCTTGGGTGGGACATCACCGATTACGGCCAAGGCCGGTTTGATGAGCTTGGCCTGTTCCTATTTACCCTGCGCAATGGCGATGTGCAGGATCTGAAAAAAGGTCGCGGCATGCTTTATGCAGAGAAGCTTTTGGTTTCTCGGGACAAGCAACTCTCCCCGATGCATCGCCACATCATCAAGGCCGAAGACATCATCAACCGGGGCGGCGGCGATCTGGTCATGGAGATTTATGCCTCGGACCCGGACGGCGGTATAGACCGGGATAACCCGGTGGTTGTTCCCAGCGACAACTGCCCTGTCACCATTAAACCTGGAGAGCTGCTAAGGCTGAAACCCGGTCAGAGCGTAACCCTGATGCCGGGTATCTGGCACGCATTCTGGGCGGAACAGGGCGACTGCCTGATTGGCGAGGTGTCAACTGTCAACGATGACCGGACCGATAATGTGTTCGAGGATCCCATTCCGCGCTTTGCAACGATTGAAGAAAACACAAAGCCCGATTTCTTGCTGGTATCGGACTATTGATAAACGGATAGCGCGTGCGCCGGCTTGATCACATCCGGGCCGGGTGCTGATCGCTGCATCGGGATAACACCCTTTCCCGAATTCAAAAAATCGAATTAACATGGCCCTCGACAAAGGAAAAAGTCGCGAGCCTGATTTTTGCGCGACCATCGAAGGACCCAAGTGATGGTAACCAAAGCACAGCTAGAAGCCGAAGTCGCAGAGTTGCGGCGTCAACTGGCCGAACAATCCAGCGCACGAGAAGGCACCTCAGATTCGAACAACGGCAAACAAGCTGATCCACACAAATCGATGACGGACGGAATTGTCGAAAGCCTGGATGAGTGGTCAACGCAATTAGAAGAAGTCATGACAGAGCTTGAGGAGTTTCCACATAAAAGGCCGATCCTATTCGCCCTTGGGATTTTCACACTTGGCTATCTTCTAGGCCGTTCCCGGTAGGAGCCCGAACATGAACCGCATTTCACGCAACATTTCGATCATCCTGCGAGCCGAGCGTCTTATTGCTCAAAGGCAACTGTCCGTCGCGGCGAAACGCACAGGCTTTTACGCTGCTGCCGGGTTAGCCGTTGGGCTTGCAGTAATCATGCTGAACGTCGCCGGGTTCTTTTGGCTGTCCGAGACCATGTCAAAGTCTCTGGCCGCGATCATAGTGGCCGGGGTGAACCTAGTTCTGGCCGTGATCCTCGCGCTGGTTGCAAATTCCATGACCGCCGAAAGTGACACTTCGGCAGCCGTCGAATTGCGGGATATGGCGCTGCACGACATCGAGGATGAAGTCCGGGACAACTTCGCCGAGGCGCGCAACACAATCGTCGGCCTAAAGCGCGATCCGATCGGGATGCTGTCACCCGATATTATCAGCACGGTTCTAGGCGTTCTGCTCAGATACGCGCGACGTGGAAAAAACAAACCGGATTAGAAGCGATCATGCCATTCTCGCCGCTGCACGCGCGATCACCATCTCTTCGTTTGTGGGAATGGCCAGAATACGCACCCGGCTGAAATCAGTAGACAGAACCGTAGCGTTGTCTGCATTTCGGTTCGGGTCCATATCAATCCCGATCCAGCGCATCCCTTCGCAAACCATCTGACGGATACGGGCGGCATTTTCACCGATGCCGCCGGTAAAGACCAAAGCGTCGATGCCTTCCAGTGCGGCAGACAAGGCGCCCAGTTCACGGCGGATGCGGAAGACATAATACTCAATCGCCTTGCGCGCGTCCGGAGTGTCAGCAGCCAACAGGGTGCGCATGTCCGAGGACATGCCGGACAGGCCAAGCAAGCCGGACTTTCGATAGAGAAGCTCAGCGATTTCGTCTGCCTCCATCCCTTCTTGCTGCATCATGTAAAGCACGACCCCCGGGTCCAATTGCCCGCTGCGGGTGCCCATGGGCAGACCGTCGAGCGCCGAAAATCCCATGGTCGAGGCCACGGCCCGGCCACCCGACACCGCACACATCGACGCGCCATTTCCCAAATGCGCAATGACGACGCGGCCGTCGTACAAACCCGGCGCAATTTCTTTCAGCTTTTGCGAGACGTAGTCATAGCTCAGCCCGTGAAACCCGTATCTGCGAACGCCCTTTTCGTAGAATCTTTGAGGCAATGCGAAGGTATCATTCACCCAAGGGTGTGTCCTGTGAAACGCGGTATCGAAGCACGCAATCTGGGTGGTACCCGGAAAGGCTGCCGCGGCCGCCTTGATACCCGCAAGGCTGTAGGGTTGGTGCAAAGGCGCGAAGGGAATGAAACCGCTTAGCGTATCAAAGACGTGCTCGTCCACCACGACAGGTTCCGAATAGACTGGTCCGCCGTGAACGACGCGGTGGCCCACGGCCCGGACGTAAATGTCCGGCAGGTATTCGCGGGTAAGTTCAAGAAACGCGCTGATGGCCTCGTCATGGGTCTTAGCCCCAGACAGCTGACGGTCGACAGACCGCCCCCCTGCCGATTGGGCCAACAGGCGTGGGGCATCCCCCAACCGCTCGATTTGACCGCGCCAGCGCATACTGGGACGTCGGTCCTCGACCAGTTCGTAAAGCGCGAATTTCAACGAGGACGACCCGGCATTCAGCGCCAAAACATGTTCAGCCATGGATTTTGCCTTCATTCGCAATTGCATGCAGCGCCGCGACAGCACAAGACGCCAGCCGCGAAGCATCATCATCTGCCCGAGATGTCAGGATAATCGGTGCCGCAGCACCTATCACAACGCCGGCAGCCTCGGCATGAGAGATATATGTCAGCTGTTTGGCTACCATGTTGCCGGCTTCGATATTCGGAACAACCAGAATGTCTGCGACCCCCGCGACTGGTGAGGTAATGCCTTTTGTCCGCGCCGCGTTCAGATCAACCGCGTTGTCCATGGCCAAGGGACCATCGACCAGTCCGCCGGTGATCTGTCCACGCTCGGCCATTTTCGACAACAGCGCGGCATCGACAGACGACGGTAAATGCGGGTTGATGGTCTCAACCGCTGATAAGACGCCAACCTTGGGCATCTCGATGCCAATAGAATGCGCAAGATGGATGGCGTTCTGAACGATATCGGCCTTGGTTTCGAGATCCGGTGCGATATTCACCGCCGCATCTGTAACCATGATGGGTCGAGACATGCCTGGCACGTCCATCACGAACACATGCGACAGCCGCCGCCCGGTTCTCAGACCTTTTTCCCTGCGCAGAACGGCGCGTAACAACACATCCGTGTGCAAATGACCCTTCATCAGCATCCGGGCCTTACTTTCAACGACCAGCCCGACCGCGCGTTGGGCGGCCACTTCGTGGTCTCGCGCTTCAATGATTTCAGCTCCCGACAAATCGGCCCCAAGCTGGGCGGCAGCGGCGGTGATTTTGTCCGGGTCGCCAACCAAAATCGGAGTAATGATGCCGTTTTCCAACGCGAGTAATGCCCCGCCTAGCGAATTCGGCTCTTCCGGGGCGACGATCGCTGTGGGCATCGGGTCCAAAGGACGTACCCTTTCCAACAAAGCGTCGAAATGCCGGTGACGCTGAACGATCAGTCCCGGCACCTCGACCGAGTCGAAGGTCAAATGCCGCGACGGTGGCGTGACCTGTACGGTACCGCTCAGGATCAATGCGTTATCCCCGACCCGGCGCACTTCGGCGGAACAGGTCAGGTCGCCGTCTTCACGCTTTTCGGTAACAGCCACAAAGGCGGTCAGTTCTTCGCCCGCCATAACCGGAGCATGAAAACTCAGGTCCGCCCGACGTGTTTGCGTACCGGCCCCCGGCAAGATGTTCCCAATGACAGCAGCCACCAGACCAGCAGGCCACAAAGCGGGCGCGACAGCCTCGGGGTGTCCATCTCCATCTCCGTCATAGGCCGCCAGATTTAGCGGGTTGTGATCACCCGAAGCCGAGGCAAACGCGTACAAGTCGTCCACGGTGCACAATCGGGTGACCTGCGCCTTGTCGCCTACCTTCAATTGAGAATAGGTTCTGTTTTCTTGAATTTTCATCTCGTCCGGCTTTGTTTTTGAATGCGTGTTCGTCGTTTCAAACATTGGATGTGCGGCCCCCCGGAACCAGAACATATCCACCTTTGTTGCTACATTTCTGCAACGCAGCGTAGTCAGATCATTGGCAAATGACAAATGACCTCTGTGCGTGGGGCGGCGCGGATTATCGCTTGACCCAAAATCGGAACTCGGGCAAGCATCACCCACGATGGTTCCCTATGGTTCGCCAAGGGATGAAAAGGGAATACGGTGAGGTTGCCAACAAGCGCCAAGTCCGTGACTGCCCCCGCAACTGTAAGCGGTGAGCGACGCCAAATACCCACTGACCCCAAATGGGTCGGGAAGGATGGCCAAGCCACGACCCGCAAGTCAGGAGACCTACCATCCGATGTTCAACCAACCCGGGGCGGGGCGTCCTGGAAGGAGGCTTTATGACACGTCTAAGACGTGATGACATGATTTGCACCTTCTGCCCGCGCTTGGCAACAGGCGGAGTGGGCCATGTCGATCAGTCCTGATCATTTCCTTCTGATTTGCGAGACCTGCGAGGGTTCTGACCGGGCGGATTCATTGCGCGCTGCACTTGCAAGCAAGCTTCCATCCAGTTTTGACATCCAAAGCGTTTCCTGCATGGCCGGTTGCGGTCGTCCCACAACCGTCGGGTTTCAGGCATTCGACAAAGCGCAGTACCTTTTCGGTGACATCCAATCGGCTGAGGACGTGGATGCTTTGGCCGAATTTGCACATCAATACCATCGCATCGCGGATGGGTGGACCAACGCAACGCAGCGCCCGCCTGCCCTTCTTGAAAAGACTCTGGCGCGCCTGCCGCGGCTAAAAGTGGAGACAAGCGCATGACCTGCGGAGCTTTCCTTGAGGCGCGCGGGCTGGAGTATTACGCCCTGAACGGCGACGTACTGCTGCAAAACATCAATTTCGAACTGAATGAAGGGGCCACTCTGGCAATTGCCGGCCCAAACGGTGCGGGTAAGACAACGCTGCTGAATCTTTTGTGCGGCGGTGAAGAGATTGTGCTGGGGGACGTTTTGGTAAAGGGGCGCAGCCTTCGGCAGCTTTCGGCGATGGACCGCGCCCGAATGATCGCCGTGGTCAGTCAGCAGGAATCGCCGGACGGGCGTTTGTTTCTGCGCGACTACGTGGCCCTTGGGCAAATCCCAATCCGCGCCGACCGATCTGCGGCTGAGCACGCCCTGGAATTGGACCGCATCCTGAATCTGACCGGACTGGTTGCCCTCGCTGACAAGCGGATGGCCGTGTTATCCGGCGGGGAACGCCAGCGCGCTCATATCGCAAGGGCGCTGGCGCAGAACCCGTCGTTGCTGTTTTTGGATGAGCCGACGAACCATCTGGATCCGGACGCCAAGGGACGCATGCTGTCGCTGGTGGCCGAGCTGGGCATAACGGTGGTCATGATCGTCCATGATCTGGTCATGATCCCGGAATTCGCGACCCATGTCGCGTTGATGAAATCCACGCGTCTGACCGGTTTCGGCCCCGTGCACGAAGTGCTGACACCCGAAAGGGTCCGTGAAACTTTCGGTGTCGATTTTCTTAGCTTTCAGCATGAAGGCCGCATGATCCCGGCACTGGATATCCGAAGAACCACTACCTCAAACTAGGAAAAATAACATGAAAAAAACTCTCTGGTGCGCTGCACTGATCAGCGGCATTGCAACTGCCGCAACAGCGCGCGAGATCACCGTCGACAATTGCGGCGAGCCGCTGGTGTTTGAAACTCAGCCCGAGCGGCTGGTCGTGCACGACATGAACATGACCGACATGGCTTTTGCGCTGGGTTTGCAGGACAAGGTCGTTGGCCTGACAGGCATCACTGGCTGGTACAAAACCAGCCCCGAGTTTGACACCCTGCGCGGCGACATCCCGGAACTTGCGCCTAAGTACCCGACAGTTGAAAATCTGGTCGCTGTCGAACCCGACCTTTTCTTTGCGGGCTGGTACTATGGCATGAAGCCGGGCGGTGACGTGACCCCGGACACGCTTGCGCCGTTTGGCATCAAAACGATGATCCTGACGGAAAGCTGCGTACATCTGGATAAGGATCGCCCCGAAGCCAGCATGGACCTGCTGTTCACGGACGTCCTTCGCTTGGGCAAAGTCATGCACGTTGAAGACAAGGCAGAAGAGCTGGTTTCCGGTTGGAAAGAAGAACTGTCCGCGATTGAGACGCAGACAGCCGACCTGCCCAAACCCCGCGTTTTCCTGCTGGACGGCCCCGCCGATGCCCCGTTTACGGCTGGTAAGTTTGCCATTCCCGACGCGATGATTGCTGCCGCTGGCGGCGAGAATGTCACCCATGACATGGACACCAGCTGGGGACGTTCATCGTGGGAGGCTGTCGCCGCGTCAAACCCGGAATTCCTGGTTTTACTTGATTATCAAACTGGAAATGGCGCCGCGGATACCTTCAAGTTCCTACAGGACCATCCTGTGATGTCTCAAACGGACGCAGTCAAGAACGAACGCTGGATTGGTCTGCGCTACGAAGAACTGACACCCGGACCTGCCAATATCGAGGCAATCTCGAAAATGGCCAAGGCTATGCATCCGGGTCTGAACTGATATGGGCCGACTTGGCCTGACACTCTTACTGGGGGCGGCTGTACTGGCCGCCCTTTTGCTGACCTCGACTATCTACGGAACCACATCCATTCCGGCCTCTGACGCGCTAGCCGGTGTCTTGTTGGGCACAGGATTGGTGGACGGAGAGATGTCTCCGCTCCACCGCATCGTGTTTGACCTGCGCTTACCACGCGCGCTGTTTGCCGCGGTGATCGGTGCCGGATTGGGCATCGTCGGCGTTGTCCTGCAAACCACCACACGCAACGATCTGGCGGACCCGTTTCTGTTCGGACTGTCCTCTGGAGCTGCGGCGGGAGCTGTCTTTGTCATTACAGTAACCGGAGATGTGCTGGGCTTTTGGACCCTGCCACTGGCCGCGTTTTTCGGAGGGCTTGTCGCATCAGGCATTGTGCTGGCTTTGGTTCATGGGCTGCGCACAAGCGCGCCCGAAAAACTGATCCTTGCAGGGCTAGCAGTTTCGTTTTTGTTTTCAGCCATTACCAATTATCTCATTTTCGCGGGCGACAGCCGTGCGGCCCATTCGGTAATATTCTGGATGCTTGGGGGTCTGGGTCTTGCCCGGTGGGAGACATTCCCGCTTGTCTGCGCCGGTTTAGTATTGATCCTCGCCTATGCAATGTACCGTAGCCGCTGGCTTGATGCGCTGCTGACTGGTGATTTGACCGCCGCCACCCTGGGTGTGCCTGTTCAGGGCTTGCGGTTCCGAATGTTCTTCGTCGCAGCACTTGCGACCGCTGTGTTTGTGTCCGTTGCGGGTGTGATCGGTTTTGTCGGCTTGATGGTTCCGCACATCGCGCGCGGTATCGCGGGGCCTTTGCACAGCCAGCTTGTGCCTACCGCCGCCATTGTTGGGGCAGCGTTGCTTACAGGCTCGGATATCCTGAGCCGTCTGTTGCTTGCCCCGCAAGAGCTGCCTGTTGGTATTGTCACGACATCGCTGGGATCGGTTTTTGTCTTTCTTCTGTTGATCCGAACCGCTCGACCTCGGCGCTGATCGCCAAAGGTCGCATAGGTGCAAAAGTTAAAGTTTCCCAAATGACTAATAATAATCGGGCAAAATGACCTAAATCAAAAAAGACCCCCACAGATCACGGTATGCGATACACTCGATTACAGGAATCGAGTGTAGCCAGGTCGCATGCAATGCAACAATTGACCAGCCGACGCGCGTTTCTAAGCGCCAAGATTAGACCAGAGGACGGCAATATCGCCAGACCTCCGGGCTCGGTTGAGCTGTGCTTTGTTGAAACATGCAGCAAATGTGGTGATTGCGCAGATACTTGCCCCGAAGATGCGATCGTCATCGGGACAGACGGATACCCCCTGTTCAAGCCAACTGACGATCCCTGCACCTTCTGCGGTGACTGCGCCCGGATTTGTCCAACCGAAGCGATATCGATTGACCGTTTGCCAGACTGGCCATGGCGCGCCGCGCTTACAGCGGACACCTGCCTATCTATGAACGGCATCAGTTGCCGCATCTGTCAGGACAATTGCGAACAAAGCGCGATCCGTTTCAAACTGATGACCGGCGGCCGCGCAGAGCCGGTGCTTGACCTTGATACATGCAACGGCTGCGGGATTTGCCCAAGTTTATGTCCCGCCGATGCCATTGCGTTGGAACGCCAACCTCAACCACAAATGGAAGCTACTCAATGAACATCTGCGGTTGTCTCGCCCATGTCGCACCTGATCACACGAGCGCAGCAGCGCGCGTGATGAAGGACACGCCGGGTGTCGAAATTCACGCCGAAACAGAAGATGGGCGATTTGTTGTCGTCGTCGAAGACACGCCATCACGCCTTGCGTCCGAGATCATCATGGATCTGCACCAGATCCCGGGCGTCATCTCACTGACACTGACCTATCACCATTTCGAGGATCCCGCGGACGCCCATCCGCAGCCCGATGCCCCAAGCCCAACCCCCAGCCGGAGGCCCACGCAATGACACATTCTGAATCCCGTCGGACTTTTCTCAAGGCCTCAGCGGCCGCAGCAACGGCGTCGGCCGCTGGTATTCCGCTGGCGACCGGTCAAGCCAATGCCCAGGCCGGAGCGCCAGACATCCGCTGGGACAAGGCGGCTTGCCGGTTCTGTGGTACAGGCTGCTCTGTTCTGGTTGGCACCAAAGAAGGTCGCGTCGTTGCGACGCAAGGTGACCCAGACGCGCCTGTGAACCGGGGGTTGAACTGTATCAAGGGTTATTTCCTGTCCAAGATTATGTACGGCAAGGATCGACTGACTACGCCTTTGCTGCGCAAGACCAATGGCGAATACGACAAAAACGGTGAATTCGAACCGGTAAGCTGGGACGAAGCGTTCGATGTCATGGCCGCAAAATGGAAAGAGGCGCTGGCCAAGAAAGGCCCGACCAGTGTCGGCATGTTTGGTTCCGGCCAATGGACGGTTTGGGAAGGCTATGCGGCCTCCAAACTGATGAAAGCCGGGTTCCGGTCTAACAATATCGACCCCAACGCACGGCACTGCATGGCATCAGCTGTTGTAGGCTTCATGCGGACGTTCGGCATTGATGAGCCGATGGGCTGCTATGACGATTTCGAGCACGCGGACACGTTCGTTCTGTGGGGTTCGAACATGGCCGAGATGCACCCGATCCTGTGGTCGCGCCTCACCGATACACGTCTGACCAAACCGGATTGCGAAGTGCATGTACTGTCGACGTTTGAGCATCGCTCGTTTGAACTGGCCGACAACGGCATCGTTTTTGAACCGCAGACCGATCTGGCGATCCTGAACTACATCGCCAACTACATCATTCAAAACGGCGCGGTAAACGAAGACTTCGTCAAGAAGCACGTCAACATCACCAAAACCGCCACCGATATCGGCTATGGCCTGCGCGACACCAACGCACTGCAGCAAGAAGCCGAAAATCCGAACTCGGGAAAGATGGATCCGATCAGTTTCGAAGAATACGCCGAAGCCGTCGCGCCCTACACGCTGGAATATACCTCTGAACTGTCTGGTGTCCCTGCAGACAAGCTGGAGAAACTGGCCCAGCAATATGCCGACCCGAACCGTAAAGTGATGAGCTTGTGGACCATGGGCTTCAACCAGCACACCCGTGGGTCCTGGGTGAATTCGCTGATGTATAACGTGCACTTGCTGGTGGGAAAGATTTCCGAACCCGGAAACTCACCGTTCTCGCTGACGGGTCAACCGTCGGCCTGTGGTACGGCGCGTGAGGTGGGGACCTTTGCCCACCGTCTGCCGGCGGACATGGTTGTTACGAGTGATAAGCACCGCGAAATCTGCGAAACCGCATGGAACATCCCCGAGGGCACTATCCCGCCCAAGCCCGGCTTCCACGCCGTGTTGCAGCACCGCAAACTGAAGGACGGCGAACTGAATGCCTATTGGGTCCAGTGCAACAACAACATGCAAGCCGCGCCCAACATCAACGAAGAAGGCTATCCTGGTTACCGTAACCCGGAAAACTTCATCACAGTCTCGGATCCTTACCCAACTGTCACCGCAGTTTCGGCCGACTTGATCCTTCCCACGGCCATGTGGGTTGAGAAAGAAGGCGCCTATGGCAACGCCGAACGCCGTACGCAATTCTGGCGTCAACAGGTGCAGGCACCGGGTGAGGCCAAGTCGGACCTGTGGCAGCTGATGGAATTCGCGAAACGTTTTACCATCGAAGAGGTCTGGGGCGAAGAGCTGCTGGCCAAGATGCCCGAGCATCGCGGCAAGACCATGTATGACGTGCTTTATGCCAACGGTAAGGTCGACCAGTTCCCGCTGTCGGAAACGGCGGAAGGGTTCCACAACGACGACGCGGAGCATTTCGGCTTCTACGTTCAGAAAGGTCTGTTTGAAGAATATGCCGATTTCGGACGCGGCCACGCGCACGACCTTGCTCCGTTCGAGATGTATCACGAGGCCCGTGGCATGCGCTGGCCTGTCGTCGACGGCAAGGAAACACTCTATCGCTTCCGCGAAGGGTATGATCCGTATGTGCCGGAAGGCGCAGACGTTAAGTTCTACGGCTACGAGGACGGCAAGGCCAAGATCATCTTTGCCCCCTATGAGCCCGCCGCCGAGGAACCGGATGAGGAATTCGATCTGTGGCTATCCACCGGTCGTGTGCTGGAACACTGGCATTCGGGTTCGATGACCCGCCGCGTGCCCGAACTGCATCGCGCGTTTCCGTCAGCCGTTGTCTACATGCACCCGGAGGACGCCAAGGATCGCGGTCTGCGCCGTGGGCAAGAGATCGTACTCTCCACCCGCAGGGGCGAGGTGACCAGCCGGGTTGAAACGCGCGGCCGCAACAAGGTGCCACGCGGATTGGTCTTTATGCCATGGTTCGACGAGCATCAGCTGACCAACAAGCTGACGCTGGACGCAACTTGCCCGCTGTCGAAAGAGACCGACTACAAGAAATGCGCCTGTAAGGTCGAGCGCGCGTAACGGACAAGCGAGGCAAAGGCCGTCCCCATGCCCTTTGAAGGTAAACCTCTTTCGCCGCAACGGCGTCGCTTCCTGCAGGATGCGGCGCGTGCGTCGGGCGGCTGTGTGGTCGCTGGGTCATTGTTGGCATGGCTTGCCCGCGATGCCCGCGCGTTGCCGGCCGAAGCGTTGCGCCCCCCCGGCGCGCTACCGGAAGAGGCGTTTCTGTCCGCTTGCATTCGCTGCGGGCTTTGCGTGCGGGATTGCCCTTACGACACATTGAAACTGGCAGAATTGGGCGTGGATGCGGTTGCTACTGGGGCGCCCTATTTCACAGCGCGGGATGTGCCTTGTGAAATGTGTGACGACATCCCTTGCGTGGCCGCCTGCCCCACCGGTGCATTGGATCCAGCCCTCGACAATATTGATGATGCCAAGATGGGCGTTGCCGTCCTTGTCGATCAGGAGAACTGCCTGAACTTCCTTGGCCTGCGCTGCGATGTCTGCTATCGCGTCTGCCCCGTGATTGATGAGGCAATCACGCTGGAAACGGCCCATAACGAACGTTCAGGCCACCACGCACTGTTCATCCCGACAGTTCATGCGGACCACTGCACAGGCTGCGGCATGTGCGAGAAAAGCTGTGTTCTGCCCGAGGCCGCGATCAAGGTCCTGCCTGCGCGCTTGGCCCGCGGCAGCAGTGCCGATCACTACCGCAAAGGCTGGGAAGAGAAAGAGGCCAAAGGCGGTCCCCTTGTTGAAGGGCTTATCGATCTGCCGGACCGACTGCCCGGACCGGGCACCGACAACCTTGCCGCGCCGGGCGGGTTCGCCCCCGCATACGAATTGCCGGGGGTCGGGCAATGAGAACACGCACACATATGCCGGCCGGAATGGAGGCCATCGAGGAAAAAGGTTGGGTGCGCGCCCACAAATACCTGCTGCTGCGCCGCGCAAGCCAGTTGCTCTTTCTGGCTGTGTTTCTTCTGGGACCGTGGTTCGGCATCTGGATCGTTCAAGGCACGCTTGCGGGATCTTTGACACTGGGCGTGCTGCCGCTGACAGACCCGCTTATCCTGCTGCAAAGCGTGATCGCTGGGCATTGGCCGGAATTGACGGCCCTGATCGGCGGAGTGATCGTTCTCGCCGCTTACGCTCTGATTGGTGGGCGCGTCTATTGTTCATGGGTTTGTCCGATCAACCCAGTCACCGACGCAGCCAACTGGTTGCACAGACGTTTGGACCTGCCCAAAGGCTGGCAACCCAAGCGCAGCACCCGCCTTTGGATACTGGCCACTGTTTTAATCGTCTCGGGCATGACAGGCGTGATCGCCTGGGAGTTGGTCAACCCGATCACCATGCTGCATCGCGGGCTGATTTTCGGCGCGGGGTTCGTGTGGGCCATGATCATTGCCATCTTCGTGTTCGACCTGTTCGTTTCGCGGCACGGTTGGTGCGGTCACATCTGTCCGGTTGGCGCATTTTACGGCCTGATTGGTGCCAAAGGTTTGCTGAAGGTCAGCGCCCCGAACCGGACAGCCTGCGATGATTGCATGGATTGCTATGCCGTTTGCCCAGAAAATCAGGTCATATCTCCTGCGCTGAAAGGTAAGTCGGGTTCCACACCACTGATCCTTTCCCCTGACTGCACCACCTGCGGTCGTTGCATCGACGTGTGCGCCGTCGACGTCTTCAAATTTACTCACCGGTTCGACGACAAGGTCGCCGCACCTACTGATCCAGTTCCCGCGCCCGATCCGCGCGCAGCCAGACCTATCTGAGGGAGTGCCAAGATGAACAAGCCAACCCGAACAGGCCTTATAGCCCTTATCCCCGTTTTGCTCTTGGGCGGATTCGCCCTTGCGCAATCAGCTCAGGTAGAATCCCTGCGGGGCGCCGATGTGGATGAACTGATCCCTCTGGAACAGATCCACAAGAACGTCGAAGGGCGCATGCAGCGCAACTATCGCCAACAACCGCCGCTGATCCCGCACTCGGTCGAGCAATACCAGATCGACACGCGCACAAATCAGTGCTTGTCCTGCCACGACTGGACCAAAGCCGGCGAACGCAACGCCCCGACATTGTCGATGACACACTATCTGGATCGCGACGGCAACGAGTTGGATCACATCGCAGGCACCCGTTATTTCTGCAACCAATGCCACGTGCCGCAAGCAGACGCGCCGCCATTGGTTGACAACGTCTTTCAACCGTCCTCGGGCAATTAATCCAACGCAAGAATGAAAGGAGCACCAACATGGCAGACTCTCCTGAAAAACGCGGGTGGATTGGCCGCATCTGGAACTGGATCTGGACCCCGGCGGTTGCCTTTAGCTCGGGTTTTCTGATCCTTGCGGGTTTTCTGGCTGGAATCCTGTTCTGGGGCGGGTTTCACTGGACGCTTGAGCTGACGAATACCGAGGAGTTCTGTACCTCATGCCATACGATGGAGACTAATCTGGGCGAGTATCGCGAGACGATCCACTACAACAACCACTCCGGTGTGCGGGCTATCTGTTCCGATTGCCATGTGCCACATGAGTGGAATCACAAGATCAAAGCCAAGATCATGGCGGTCAAGGACGTCTATCACGAGCTGGCAGGCACGATCAGTACACCCGAGAAATACGAAGAGCATCGTCTGAGTATGGCGACCGCCGTCTGGAAGAAGATGAAGGCCTCCGACAGTCGCGAATGCCGGAATTGCCACAACTTCGACTATATGGATTTCACGTTGCAGGAAACGCGCGCTGCCTCTGAGCACCAACGCGCCATTGATGAAAACATGACCTGTATCGATTGCCACCAGGGCATCGCCCATAGCCTGCCGCCCGGCTATCAGGAGCGGTATCAGGAAGTGACCGAAACTCTGGCCAGCAAAGCGCAGGGTTCGTTGCAACAACAGGCCGCAGCTGACGGCGATGACATCAAGTCATTCCTGAGTACTCGGGCAGACTGAAAAAAGGACATGACATGCTGGAAATTCTGGGAACAATCGGGGCCAACGTCATCAGTCTGCCGGGTATCCTTGGGCTGGCCCTGGGAATGATGACTCGCCGCGTTTGGCTGGGCGCATTGATGGGGGGCATTGTCGGGGTGTTGGCAACCTTCGTATTCGCCCATGGTTCATTTGCTAAGGTCGATACATTTGAGCTGTTGATCGCAATTGGCATTGGCCTTTGCGCTGGTAGCGTGGGATCGGCCATACGCATCAAGGGCGCAACGGTCTGACATTATTGGCGAACTAAGCTCCTAATAAATTTACTTTGCCGCATGTGAAATTGCGGCAAACACGCCCAACGATGCCTCAACGTAAAAGTTCAGGAAACGCGACAAACGATATCAATTCAGTAGTATAACCCTGTTAAAGCCTTTGGGCTTGGCGTGATGGTCAATGAAAACAAACCATTCAGACGGGGGCATCTATGCTGCGAACATTACAAGATTGGTGTTTTTTCACCCGTGTTTTAGCGGCTTCGATTGCATTTTTGCTTGCTGATCAGGGTTTGGCCCAGTCAAATGCAGAAGCACCCGTCGCGACCATTGACGACAAGCTGGAAAATGCGGACTGGGCTAACGTGCAGGATATCCTGAACCACCGCTGCGTGGTGTGCCACAGCTGCTACGACGCACCCTGCCAACTCAAGCTGACATCCCCTGCCGGCCTTTTGCGCGGCGCCAGTAAAGAGGCGGTCTACCACTCCGAACGACTAAAAGATGCG
The DNA here is from genome assembly GCF_059609665.1 of Ruegeria sp. YTSC230. NCBI lineage: Bacteria > Pseudomonadati > Pseudomonadota > Alphaproteobacteria > Rhodobacterales > Roseobacteraceae > Ruegeria > Ruegeria sp. YTSC230. The sequence continues at coordinate 283,082 of NZ_JBXWMC010000005.1, forward strand.
CAACCAACACGGCTTGGCATCGACGCGCACACAATTCCCGGGTGGCGGGATCTTGGTTTTTTTCCCGTTCTTCCGTCATCCGAGGTGACCGGCACGGGCGGGTCGGTGTTAGAGCTCTCTCTTAACCTCGGCAGGCAAGCCCGTTTGACGGCTAACGCACCTGTCCCAACCCAACTTGGTTTGTCGATTGATCGCCCCTTGACCTGCCCTACAACGCAGGAATTCGACGCCTTCAGCACGGCAAACCCAAGGGCGGGAATGCCCTACGCCACAGCCCCACTGAGTGAGCAAGAATACCAAACCCTCATGTCATGGCTTAAAAATGGTGCGCCCTTGCCATCGGCCACACCACAAATCCCTCAGGACATTCAGGATCAGATCACAAATTGGGAGGCCTTTCTGAACGTGCCCGACCTGCGCCATCAATTGATGAGCAGATATGTATACGAACATCTGTTTCTGGCGCGTCTCCATTTTCCATCCGACAATCCAAGACAGTTTTTTCAGCTGGTGCGGTCCGCCAGCCCGCCAGGATCAAAGATTGAAATCATCGCGACACGCCGTCCCTTCGATAGTCCCGGCCCAAGGCCGTTCTACTATCGCCTGCAGGCATTCGACGAAACGATCGTGCACAAAGATCATCTGGTCTATAGTTTTGGTCCGGATCGTCTGGCGCGATACCAGCAGCTATTCCTTGATCCGGCGTGGTCCGTCACCGAGTTGCCTGCGTACGGAGAAGACGAAGGCGGCAACCCGTTCAGCACCTTTGCCAACATACCGGCCCGCAGCCGTTATCAGTTTCTTTTGGATGACGCATTGTTTTATGTGCGCAGCTTCATCCGCGGACCGGTCTGTCACGGCGAAACCGCTGTTGATGTGATTGAAGATCGGTTCTGGGTCAGTTTCCTTGATCCGGATGCCGATCTGTCCGTCACAGACCCCAGCTTTTTGGCGGACGGGGCGGCCTTTCTGGAATTGCCAGTGAGTACTGCAGATATAGGGTTCTTGGGGGACCTTCACGGAATGTCCCACGAAAACCAGATCAAGTACCTTGAGTTTAGGGATGCCCGATATCGCAACAGCGCGGCGCACAAAAACGGGTTTGGATATGACGCAATCTGGGATGGCGAGGGTACCAATCCCCAGGCGCTGATTACCGTGTTTCGGCATTTCGACAATGCCTCTGCCATGACCGGGTTCCACGGCGGTATCCCGGAAACCGCATGGGTTATCGATTATCCGGTGTTCGAACGCATCTATTACGATTTGGTCGCCGGTTTTGATGTTTTCGGTCGGCTCGAACACCAGCTTTCAACCCGGTTATACATGGACGAACTGCGGATGGAGAGTGAGGATAATTTCCTGAACTTCATGCCGCGCGGTGACAGGCAAAGGATACACAAAACCTGGTACCAGGGGGCACTGGCCGAGCTACACACCTATTGGCACCGGCGTCGTGTCGATGACAGTTTTCCGACTGGCATAGATTTTGGATCGGGCACGCCAAAGCAAGAGTTCCTTCTGGAACTTCTAAATCGCGGCAACGGACTTTGGACTGTCGAGGACACGATCAACAGATGCAAAGGGGCCGTCTGCTCGAATGGCAATTCAGATGTTGTGGACAACTTGCGGGCGCTCGCGGATCAAACCGGCGATTGGGTCAGGTATCTGTCAGATGTTTCCCTGCTTTTGGTGGACAACGAAGATGGTTCCACATCTCTCTATTCGCTGCTCCACGACAAGGCCCATTACAATGTGGCGTTCTTGTTTGAAGAAAAAGATCGCAGGAATCCGCAAGCCGACGTGCTGACCATCCTGCCCGGAGTGATCGGAAGCTATACTAACTTCTACTTTCGAATTCAGGAAACCCAGCTGGCGTCTTTTGTAACCGACCTCAAATCAGTGCGGTCGCAGGCCGAATGGATCGATTTCGTAGCCACTTATGGGCTGCGCAGGACAAACCCGGGGTTCTGGGAAACCAGCGATCAGGTGATGACCATGTTTCAGGCAAACGACCCCGTTCAGGCAGGCGTGCTGGACCTGAACCGATATAAGGACCCTCGATCCGATAGCGATCCTGAAAACAACTAAGTCAGCCCATTGCAACAGGGACGCCTGATCATTCGCACTCTATCAACGTGACGCAGAAAGAAAGCCTAACACCTAGGCCACGTCATCGGGCCAAACTGAAGTAGCAGGAAGCACAGCAAACGCGGTTGATACAGCATTTTTAAAAGCCGATGCGGCCTCGTTTTTTTCTTTCATGACAATATAATGCACACAAGAGCTCCGTCAGCCCCAGATAATCGGCGGGAAACCCTGTCTGCAACCCGAACGGAAACAGAACGAAAATACACCCCGGCAAGCGAATAGCGAGATGGCGGAGTATTGGTCCGCAACTTACTTTTCATCCGTCAGGTAGCCTAAAATGCGTTTTAGATGCTGCGCGATGTCCTCTGCGGTGAGTGGCATCCCGGCAATGCTTTGCTGAATGTAATACCGATAGGCTCCGTCCAGCATCACATAGATGTCCACACCACGCACATCATTGATCGCAAACTTCTTTCCAAGCTCGTCACAAATTGCGATATACCGGGCCTCGACGTCAGCTACTCGCGGCCTGAGCAAACCATCGAACATAGCCTGATTGCGGATATCATACCAAAGCCTGTGCAGATGCGCATAGTTGATGATCGAATGGGCAAACAGATCGATATAGGCACCGCGCGCCTCGCGTGGGCTGAGTTCTGCATCTAGAATCTCGTTCAGCTGTGACGTGAAACGGTCGACCGACAGATCTACGCAATATAACAGCAATCCCTCTTTTTCAGGAAAATAATACTGTATTTTGCCCAGCGACACGCCTGTCGAGGCCGCGATATCCCGCAAGGTGGTGTTGGCGTATCCAGCCCGCGCAATTGTCGCAATCGCGTTCTCGGCAAGATCGCGTCGCTTCTGTTCTCGGTTCCTGTCGCGCTGTTTGGCCCGATTCTCTTTCAAATTTTGCGTCATCCGCCTTTCCTAGCGCAAATCCTGCAAAAGTTTGAGCGGAACCCTGGTGTTTGCGGGAACTGGATCAAAGCCCTGAAAATACAACGTTTGCCACGAAATAATATTTCAATTCAAACGTTCAATACAAACGTATTGAAAAGGTGTCAGCTATATGCAACAAATAACTGTCATTACCGACAACAAAATAACCAACAGGCAAGCAACAGGAGCAAATCCGTGACCTATCCAGAATACGTTCGGGTCGTTGGTAGGGTTCGCGCAGAACAGTTGTTCCGTAACGCGGCGCAGACCCGGGAGGAGCGAGCCAATCAAAACATCTAAGCAACGAGGAGGTGTCACCCCGGGACTACTCGCACCGCAATAATCAGACCAAAAACCCGGCCTAAGACTGGGCTGCAATAAACGACAGGGACTATGAAAAATCGCGCAATCGGCTTGTTTGCCGAACCAATTGGTATTGCCTGCTGCAAAGCGGCCCACATCAGGGTCGAGGCATTGCATTCAAACGGAAGACAACGTTCCGCCATCGCACCTAATTGCGACGGCCTCACGCTGCGCGCCTCCCTGCTGCACCACAAACAGTTTCACAGGCCGGAAACGCAACCATTTGAAGACACGTCATTCGATGGTTGCACGACCATGCGCAAACCACGGCGCTTTCAACTGGCCGCCGCGCCCTAGCGCCACGGTCACATCAGATCCTCTCGGCACAATTAAAGACACAAAGCCGAGGAAAGGGGGGGAAGAATGAAGAAAATTGCAACATTGGCGTTGGGTGCGGGCTTGATTTCAAGCCCAGCATTTGCTGGCGGGATCGAGGGGTTTCCGTCGGTAAACCGGTTCCTTTTTGAGCAGGGCCGCTATGTCGAGATCACCGGAGGATGGGCCGACTCAAAAACCGAAGGCACTGAGTTCGGACAGCCAACAGGTAACGTCACACCCAGCATTAGCGGCCTGTCCCTGGCCTACAAACAGGACGTAGGCGACAAATGGGCAGTCGCAATCCACGGCTTCAACTCGGTCAACTATAAGCTACTGTACCCAACCGGTACGGGCGCCCCGTCTGCTGGCACCAACGTTCGGTATCGCGGCACCGAAGTCGCCCTGATGGCGCGGTACAAGTTCAATGAAAACTTCAGTGCCTTTGCCGGGGTACGGTTCGAAAAGATTAACGATTTCAGCGGCGCATTGATAAATCCCTCTCTCAGCTACTCGCTGGATTCCGAGGGTGACTTCAACCCCGGCTTCCTTGTGGGTGCCGCGTATGAGATCCCGTCGATCGCGTTTCGCGCCGACCTGACATACTACTCGGAAATCGATCACGATCTGGATGGTGTCGAACAGTTGCAACCCCTTTCGCCATCTGACGTGACGACGCAATTGAGCACCCCTCAGACAGTCGCGCTGAACGTGCAAAGTGCGATCAAGGGCCCTTGGGGTGCCTTTGGATCGATCCGCTGGAGGAACTGGGATGATGTCGCCGTACAGTCTCCGGTTCTTGGCGGTCCTCTTGCGGAATTTGCGGAAAACTCGGTCGACTACCAAATTGGCGTCGGCTATTTGCTGAACCCGAAATGGTACTTCTACGGCATTCTGTCCCGCTCGGAACCTGAAGGCGGTTTTGTTGGCTTTGACTACGAAGGCGGCGGCAAAGGTATCACGCTGGGTGCCGTTCACTCGATTGGTCAGACCCGAATTCTGGTTGATGTCACATATGGTACGCTTGGCGATGTGAACGAACCTGACGCGGGCCTGCAGATCAGGGATGTTTCCGGCACCGCTGTACGTGTGAGCCTGTCGCATAACTTCTGATCCAGCACCCGACCGCGAACGCGGTCGGGATTGGCACCCCACTACGCGAATGGCCGCTGCTTGTTGCCTATTGCTTCGGCGGTCATTTGCTTCTCAAACGCGGTCGTTAGGTGCCATTGTCTAACACCTTTGACAAAAAACGATCCTTATGATCTGCTTTGAGTGATCGATCACTCACCGTCTTGCTGCAAGAAGTTCCGGAGGAGAATATGAATACCAGTACTGAAAGCCCACCGGTCAGCATGCAGCTGTTTTACGGGGCAGGCGGCATTGCCAACGGCATCTTGTCGAACGGTCTTAGCTTCTTCCTGCTTATCTACTACAATCTGGTCATCGGCCTTCCAGCTGAGACGGTGGGGTTTGCCCTTTTCATTGCTCTGATGTTCGACGCTGTGTCCGATCCTGTTGTTGGTTACTTGTCGGATAACACGCGTTCTCGTGCCGGCAAGCGCCACCCGTTCATCTACGCGGCGATCATACCTGTCGCGCTCCTTTTCTGGTTAATTTGGAACCCACCTGCAGCACTGACCTCAGAGACCCAGCTATTCTGGTTCCTGCTGATCACAACGATCCTTCTGCGGACGGCGATGACGTTGTTTGATGTACCACACAACGCGATGGTGCCAGAGTTGACCAAGGACTATGGCGGACGAACCATGTTGTCTGGCCTCAAGGTCTCGGTCACCTGGATTGCCGGTCAGATCATGGTCATCGCGATGTATGTGATTTGGTTGGTTCCGACCGACACGATGCCTTACGGCATCCTCAACCAGGCCGGCTATCAGGAAGCTGGCCTTGTCGGTGCAATCCTCATAGCGCTGGCTATCACTGTCACCGCATTGGGCACGCGCAAATGGCAGAATAGAATGCTGGATATTTCGCATGTGGCGACCTACAGCATCTCTGGATTTTTCAGACAGTTTTTCGCAGCGTTCAAGCTGCCTGCACTACTTGCCATCTTTGTCAGCTCGGCCGTTTTCGCGGTGGGCGCCGGGATCGGAGCAGCTTTGTGGACCTACCTGACCTCGTTCTTTTGGGAGCTAAACAATGACCAAATAGCTCTGATCCTGATGGCCAACCTGATCGGCGCTTTGATAGCGGGCGTAACCCTGAAACCTATCGCACGATCCGGCGACAAAAAATCGAGCGCCATATACTTGTCGATCCTCTCGGCAATTGTCGGTGTCGCCCCTTACGTGCTGCGTGAAATCGGGTTCTTCCCTGCAAATGGCACCGAACTTCTGATCTGGTTGCTGTTTGTTCACGGCATTCTGCAAATCATCCTGATTGTCTGGACCACATCTCTGCTGACGTCGATGACCGCGGACGTCGTTGAATTGGGTATCAGCCAGAACGGTTTCCAGAACGAAGGGATCATCACATCGGTCATCACATTCGTGCTTAAGGCGGGCACGGCTGGCGGGTTAGCGATCTCCGGAATGTTTCTGGCATATGTAGGCTTTCCGGAAGCGCCAGACCAATCGAACCTGACCCCCGAGGTCACCCGTGCACTGGGATGGAACTATGCCTGCCTTAGCCTCTTCATATACATGGCCTCGATTGTTGCCCTGATGTTCTACCGGTTGGACAAGGCGCAGTTCGACCAGCTTCAGGCAATCCATGACTAAACAGCTGGCAGGTCGCCCACGTGGACGGAGCTTCAACTGATCTGCAATGGGCGTAAGCCAGAAAATTACACTGCCTCTTCAAAGCCACGCAGTTTTTTGAGGCATAGGTAACCCTTCGTCGTGCCCACTTTGATGCGGGCACAAACCCCGAAAATAGATAGAGAAGTTCAATGCAATACCTCAAATCCCACCCTTTTTCCTGGATCATCTTCTTATGCTTGCTGTTGGCAACATGGTTTCAGATCTACGCAATCTGGGGGCTGCTGTTCATGTGGTGGGCCGCCTCATCCTTCATGACAGGCCAGGCCTTTTTGATTGAGACAATCGACAGCCAGGAAAACCCGCCCCTTTTCTACGCCATCACGATCATGTGGTTCGCCTTCGGGCTGCTTTACGTCGTGCAGGATCTCGCATGGCGTCTGTTTGGAATTTACATCGGTTAACTGTTCAGGAGAAACTCAATGACCAAAACTGCATTCATCGCTGGCCTTATGGCTCTTGCAGCATCTCAGGCGGCGGCCGGGGATATACAGATCGATATCTCTGGTGTCGATGCTGGACGCGGAGGCGTCATTCACATCCTGGCCTTTGACGATAAGACCGCGTTCGACCAAAGCCAGATGGCGAAAATCGTAGGCTACGCGAAGATCCCCGCCTCAGGTAGCACAGTTTCCGGCACGCTCGAGAACCAGAAACCCGGACAGCTTGCGATCATGATACACCACGACCAGAACGACAACGGCCAGTTCGAGATGAAAGGGCCGATCCCGCAAGAAGGTTGGGCATATTCCAAGGGCGCAGGCGTCAGATCGTTGCCGGCGTTCGAAGACGCGGCGATTGAATACGATGGCAATACCTCATCGCTTGGTTTGAAAATGAATTACGCAAACTAAAGCTACCTTACAAATTTGACCCCAACTGCCCCGGGAACGGGGCATTTTTTTGCGGATATCGAATTCTTCGGGTTGAAACGGCGGGGCTAATTTTTATTTTGTCTCACATGACAATTTATGCCAATCCCAGCTACTGTCGTCAGATCTAAAGGACCGCCATCCACCATGAAGTCATCCTTGGAAGACACCAGTCGATTCTTGATGCAGGCCACGCTTGGGGCCGATCAGAGGTTACTGCATCAGGTTAGCAAGACCGGCCCGGAACGCTGGTTGGATGATCAGCTGAACGCCCCGATCGGTAACAAAGGGCCGTTCGAAAAGTCCACTCGCAAGATTTGGAAGAGCTTCCGAAAGCGCCTAAAACGCGCGCATGGCGAATGGGCGATCAACGGCGACGGCAACAACCCCGCCCTGCCCTATAAATGGTATTTCCACATGGCCTGGTGGAACCACACCCTGACGCAACGCGACGATCTGCTGCGCCAGCGTGTTGCGCAGGCACTGTCCGAGATCCTAGTCATCTCGGACGCGTCATCGTTGGAGCTGGATGCCATCGGGATGGCGAATTACTATGACCTGCTCTATAAGCACGCGTTCGGCAGTTATTCAGACCTTCTGTACGATGTGTCGGTGCACCCGATGATGGGTATCTACCTGTCGCATATGACCAATCAAAAGGCGAACGAGGCCAAGAACACCCATCCGGATGAAAACTATGCGCGTGAGATCATGCAGCTGTTTTCGATTGGCTTGTTCGAGCTGAACCCCGATGGCACGGAAAAACTGGATGCCAGTGGGGATCCGATCCCGACCTATGACAATCGCGACATCAAGGAACTGGCTCGGGTCTTCACCGGCTTGCTGCCCGCAGCCTATGAATACGAGTGGAACACGTCGTTCTGGGAAGACAGCTATAATGGTTATCCAGTTCAGTTCGATGATGGGGTCGAAAAGGCCTATAAGACAGTGCCCTTCATTGACGCGACCAAACCGATGATCGTGGAAGAAGCCTTTCACGACCGCGGCGCAAAATCCCTGCTGAACGGTCGTCTGACCTTGCCCGGCGATCAGTCCGGCCCGAAAGAAATTCGTTCGACCATCGACCAACTGGTTGCCCACCCTACGACCGCGCCGTTCATCGCAACCCATCTGATCAACCGGCTGGTCACATCCAATCCCTCGCCCGCCTATGTCGAAGCGGTGTCGCAGGCATTTGGCTCAAACGGAGATCTGAAAAGCGCGGTTCGCACAATCCTGACCTACCCATTGACCAATGAGGTTGCCGCCAAACGTCTTCCTTCGGCATACAAATCCCCGACAAAATTAGTACAGTCCCAAAAGCTGAAATCGCCCCTGCATCGAGTCACGCAGGTTCTGATTGCGTTTGGAGCGCATAACCAGACCGGCAAGCTGTGGCTGCTGGGTGATGACATTCAAGAGGCGCTGCAGATGCATCCACTGTCCGCGCCCACGGTGTTCAACTTCTACAAACCCGATTTCACCCCGCATGGCGCATTGCAGAAAATGGGCTTTCGCGCGCCCGAGTTCGAGCTGCACACGGCCGCGACCTCGGTCGCTTATGTCAACAACATCTACTATTGGTTCTTTGGTGGCTACTTGCCGCTGGTTTCGACGCAAATCGGCGCGGGTCCCGAGCAGATGATGGTGATGGAGTTTGACCCTGATACACTATGGGCCAATTCCAAGAACGCGCTGCGTTTCGAATTGAGCGAAGAGATCAAAATCGCAAAGAACCGAGGCCGTCATGATGAGCTGATAGATCGGATTTCGGTCCTATTGACCGGTCGGACTGATGCCGAAGTGCGCAAACGGATCAAACAGGCTTATGTGCAATATGCGGACAATCCCGAATGGGTGGTGCAGACCATCGCCTTCATGATTGCCGTTTCCCCAGAATTCACCGTGCAGGAGGCCTGAGCCCATGCTGACCAAATCCTTTACGCGCCGGCAGTTTTTGGCCTCGACTGGTGCTGCCGCAACTGGCGCAATGATGGGTGCCGCCCTGCCCGGCTTGGCGCAAGCTGGGACGGGAATGATCAAGCCCGCCCGCAGGGCGCTTGTTTTTGTTATGCTGGATGGCGGAAATGACAGCTTCAACATGCTGGTACCAAATGACAAAATCGCGCACGGCCAATACTCGGAAACGCGGGCCAATCTTGCCCTTTCGCGAGGTGAGCTGCTGGACTTGGATACGCCCAAAGATCGGCTCGGCCGCCGCTTTGGCCTGCACCCGTCGATGCCCGAAATGGCCGAGCTGTTCGCTCAAAGGCGCCTCTCATTTGTCGCCAATGTTGGGCCCTTGGTCGAACAGGTCCGGAAAGAGCAGTTCTATGACGGCTCGGCCGCACTCCCCCTGGGACTGCTGAGCCACGCGGACCAGTTCAAACACTGGCAAACCTCGCGCCCGGATCTGCGTGTGAACGACGGATGGTTCGGGTTCTTTGCTGATGACCTGCAGCCCTCAAAATCGGCGCACGAGATCGGAATGAACATCTCGCTGGCCGGAAACAACATTGCGCAGAACGGTAAGATCGACTTGCCATATTCAATCACAGACAAGGGCAGCGTCGGTCTATACGTGAAAGAAGAGAAAAGTCCGCTCAACGACCTGCTTTTGGACAGTTTCAACCGAATGATGAATGCCGATCAAAACGGCGATCCCTTCCGCGAGACATATCTGAACCTGACCCGCGACGCGCAGTCCAAACACGAGACGTTCAAATCAGCAACCCGCGGGATCAAGATACCCCGGTCCTTCCCGTCTTCGGACCTCGCGCAACAATTGCGCATGGTCGCCAAAACGATTGCTGCCTCGGACCGGCTGGGTCACGAGCAGCAAACGTTCTTTGTGCGCTATATCGGTTGGGACCATCATGATGAGCTGTTGGCGAACCATGCCCGTATGCTGCGCGTGCTGTCCGAAGCCCTTGGTGCATTTCAGGCAACGCTTGACGATATGGGCTTGGCGGATCGTGTTGTGACGTTCACCGGATCAGATTTCGGCCGGACGCTGACGTCGAATGGCAACGGTACGGATCATGGTTGGGGGGGCAATACCCTGGTTATGGGAAATTCTGTCAAAGGTGGGCAGATTCTGGGGGACTACCCCGAACTTGGCCTGGCCAGCGACAACGCGCTTGATGTGGGCGACGGTGTTTTGATCCCAACGACCTCGACCGATCAACTTTATGCGGACCTGTCTCTTTGGTTTGGTGTGCAACCTTCGGCATTGAACACTCTGTTCCCAAATCTCAACAGATTTGCGGATGCGGCGGGCGGAGAAAGGCTTGGGCTTTTCGCCTAGACCCACCGCCCCAAACAGGTCGCCCCACCGGGAAGCTTGAACACTGCTTGCGTTAGATTATCGTCTGGTACGATGGGCACTAATGTAGAAAGCGCTGAAGAATGGTAGACACTCTAAACTTAAATTTACTGTCAGTATTGACAGTAAATTTCAACTAAGATATCTCTAAAATTCCGTTTCTGTGTAAGGGTAATCGCATGGGTCGCCCCTCGGTACAAGATCAACGTAAAAAAGAAGTCCTCGATGCCTTTATGTCGTGCGTCGTTCGCTACGGCGTCGAAGGGGCCACACTTGAACATATCGCGGCACAAGCCGGGCTGAAGCGCCCACTGATCCGCCATCACCTTGGCAACCGCAAAGCCATGGTTCTGGCGCTAGGTGAGCATGTCGTCGAAACGTTCAGCAAACAGACCGAAACATTGCGCGTTGCGCTGGACGAACATCCCGATGTCCGCAATCTGATCGAGGCCCTGTTCAACTCTGACGGTGAGATGGATCCCCGGATAAACATTTGTTACCAGGCACTCGTCAACTCGATTGAGATCTACCCGGAGCTTCGCAAACCGTTGCTGGAATCGATGGAGGCTTTTTACAAGGTCGCGATAGATATTGTTCTTGCCTCACACCCAAAAGCCGACAAACAAGCCTGCGAGATCGTCGCACACGGAATCATAAACCTTTTTATCACCACGGATGCTTTCGTTCCGCTTAAACCGCCAAAAACATGGGGTTATTCGTCCTACTTCGCCGCGCTGAAACTGGCTGAAACATTGGAAGAAAAAACCTGACGGCGACGGCCAGGCCAACGGCCGGGTTAATCATAACTAACCGCAAGCTTGTCCGTCGTGGCAACCGCCTGGCAAGACAGGACCGCACCTTTCGCGATCTCATTATCATCCAAAGCGGTTCGCGCCCGCATATGAACTGCGCCCTTTTTCACCTGACACCGGCACGCGCCGCAGACCCCAGACTGGCAGGAATATGGCGGCTCCAACCCCGCCTGCTGAGCAGCTTGTAAGATCGTCTGACCGGATGCCATCTGAACCGATTGTCGCTGACCGTTCAGCATTATATCCACAACAGCATCAACGCCCTTGATACTGTCATCGGTCTCTTGCACGCCGCCGTAGCTTTCCATGTGAATCCGATTGGCAGGCACATCCAAAGACATAAGCGCGTCTCGAACCGCTTTGTTCATCCCGCCGGGACCACAGATGTAGTACTGGGCATTCTGGGCATAAGGCGGATTTTCTGTGATCAGCGCCTCGATCGCATCCTTGTCGATGACACCCCGGCGCCAATAAGCGAAACTGGACCACATTGAGGGTTTGGACAAAAGGTGATGCACCGTCAGGCGTTCAGAAAAAGCCTGCTGGTATGCGGCAAACTCATCTTTGAACAGGATACTGTCCGCGTTCGCATTACCATAGGCCAGATGCGCAACCGACCAAGGTTCGGCCAAAAGCACAGACTGAAGCATTGAATGCAACGGGGTGATGCCACTGCCAGCCCCAAAGAAGTAGTGTGTGCGCCGTTCTTCCGTGTCTGTATCCAGACAAAAACTGCCGAATGGCGGCATGACGTCGATCACATTACCCTTTTGAACCGTATCGTTGATATGATTGCTGACGAGCCCCTTTTTCACCCGTTTGACGGTGATACGCAGCGGATCCCCTGAGACGGGCGAAGACGAGATCGAATAGCTTCTGCGCACCTCTTCACCCTTGATCCAAAAGCGAAGGGTCAGGTGCTGACCGGCACGCCAGGCAAAGTCTTTGGCCAGATGTGGCGGCACGTCAAACATGACGGATTTGGCCTGCCCGCCGATCTCACTACGCGTTTCAAGCACCTCAAGCGGGTGAAAATCTCTGGTCATTTAAGCCTCCGAAATTCGTGCCAAGCGAATGGGCGGGATGTGTGATGATACCCGAAATGGGCCGGGTGTTTGAATTGAACGGTTTAGGCATTGGCACCCTGTTTTGATGCTGGCGCGTTGATCCGCTCGGTAATCTCGGACAAGCGCGCGAGGCTTTGCAGGACCATCGGCAAAACCACGACCGATTGCACAAACTCGAACGAATAGGTGACAACCGAGAATATCTGCCCTGCCGTCGCCCCGCTTTGCGTCGCCGCAAACCACAGATTGAAGGCCAGCATACTGAGCAAGACAGCAAAAATCGCAGCGTAGACAAGTGCCTCGGAATCCGACAACCAAACCTCATGCGTGCGCAATCGAAACAAGTGTTGGCCGATCTTTTTCAGATCCATGCTTTGCAACGCAGTCACCTGTCTTTCTGACTGGTGGTTCAACAGCCCATTCAGGCGGAAGAAGCGACGCGAAAACAGGGTAAAGATGATCAGGATAATCACAGCAGCGGTCCCTGCGGCGGTGGCAAGTGCCCCGTGAAAGGACATCAGAATACCGACCGAGACCAGAACCTGCACAACTGCACCCATCGATTCAGGGGCCTCATTTTCCAGAAAATCAACCAACTCGCGGGCCATCAGAACACGCGCATTCAGCACCGAGACTTCGCGCCCCGCATCCCGTTCGGCCTGCGCCTTGCCCAATTCGACGCGGATCGTGCCATAGGCCCGCGTGTCGTAAACACGCCGCAACGTCGACACAACCAGCAGCGCTGCCATCGCAACACCGAAATGGATGAACGACGTGTAGTCCCCATTCGACAGGCCGTCGATCGAATAGCCGATCAACAGGGGAAGGAAGATAAACAACCCCGTTGCAACCAAGGTCAGACCCCAGGTCGTTTCGATTTTTGTGCGGAAGACCCGCAGTAAGGTCGCAATCGACAACCGGTCGTCGGGGTTGATCATTCTTCTTGCAACCAATCGCGAACGACCTTTTGGTGCTGAACTACGGGGCTTTCCCCAGCGGCGGCTGGGCCAACCTCGAAATAAGGCGAAGTCAGGGATTTCTGTTGCTGTTCACAGGCATAGATGTCCTCTTGCGTGAAATCGCCCGAGGCCATCGGATCGTTTTCATCATACGCATCATCACCGTCATATTTGCCTTTGATGCCGAAATTGTTCCAGAAGGACGCCGACCGGGTGGCCTGTTTCGAAAACTCCCAGCCCGAGGCATTGGCAACACGCGTCCGGTTCAGAATCCGCGTCCTGTCCGGAGCAAGCGGGGTAATGATAAAGACGTTCCACACGTCCTCGGACGCGCCAATTCCTACCCCTGGAAACAGCATCGGCACCCATGCACCATTCTGATCTTCGGGAACGACCCGAGGCATCTGAAGCTTTTTGTTCTGATCTTTGGCGAACTCTGCGACCGGCGGTTCCCAAAAGATGTAGTGCGGCCCATACCAACCATATTGCGCATTGGCGTGGTCATACATCTGTAAGGTGTTCGAATGCAGGTGGCTCAGATGGTAGACGTCGATGTAGTTCTCGACGACGATCTTCCAGTTGGCCTTGATCTCATAGGTGTTGGATGTGTCCTCGTGCTCCACCAGCTCTTCTGGCACGTGCGGCCCGACTTTGTCGTCCACATCGCCGAACCATTTCATGATCGACCCTGCGTTCGGGTCGGGATGCACAAACAACATACCCTTCCAGATATCGACCGAAGCAGGCTTCAGGCCAAGGCAGGACTTGTCGACGGACTTATATTCGCGATGCTCATCCGGGACCGAGATCAGGTTGCCCTCTAGATCATAGGTCCAGTCGTGATAGGGGCAGGTCAGCGCTTTTTGGGTCTTTCCCACGGCGCGGATCAATTGGGTGCCCCTATGTCTGCAGATGTTGTGGAAGGCCCGCAGCCTGCGATCCCTCCCCATGACGATGAACAAGTTGTTCAATCCCGCCTGAACCGAAAGATAATGGCCTGGCTCGGGCAAATCTTCCATAAAACCAGCAAAACGCCATGTTTTTGAGAATATCTCTCGCTGTTCTCGGTCGAACCACTCCTGCGATGTATACGCCTCTGCAGGTAACTCATGGTACATTTGCGGCATGCTGTCCCCTCCTAGGGCCGTCGTCTTCACGGTTGGCAAGCTAAACGTTTTGACCTCAGCAACAGTGGTTAACACATGCCCGATCTTACGGTGCTTTGAAACGAGATAGGCAAACAGCAAACAACTGTCAATGGTGACAATTTAAAGAATGAAATCAGCCGAAACATGTAAGCAATTTTTTGCGATGTCCGCTGTTTCGATCGGTGTCATCTCGCACATTACCTAACGATACAATTGGATTAAGGCGCCTGCAGAGATTTGGCACTCAACAAAATTTGCTTGGCACTATACAGAGCGGCATCACTTTCAAGACGGACAATTCACCGATGCCCTCATTCAACATTTGCGTCAATTTCGCCCTCGCGCTGATGCTAACCGCCTGTGCCAGTAGCTATGATCGGACAGCACTTACGCCGACGCCCGAGAATTGCGAGACCTTTCTACCGGTTGGAATAACCCCGGACAGCCGGTATTTCGAGGATGATAGTCGCGACCGTCTGGCAACTCTCAATGCGGAAATGCGTAAGACGCTAGCACAGGTTCCAAGGGGGCAAGGTCTGAACATTCTTGCGCTGTCAGGCGGCGGCCAGCACGGCGCTTTTGGGGCCGGCGTTCTAAATGGTTGGACCGACAAGGGCACACGCCCTTCCTTTGATGTGGTCACCGGAATCTCCACCGGCGCGCTAATTGCGCCCTTTGCATTCCTCGGCCCGGATTATGACAGCCGCCTGAAGCGGTTCTACACCGAAACCGCGACCCGGGATGTCGTGCGATTAGACGTTTCGGGTGCCGTCTTTGGGCGTGGTTTTCTGACCAAAGCAACGCCACTGAAAGCGGCAATCAAGCAAGAACTGACCGACGATCTGATCCGCGAGATCGCGGAGCAGCACAGATTGGGCCGCCAGCTTTTGATCGGCACCACCAACATCGACGCGGAACGTCCGGTGCTGTGGAACATCGGAGCTATCGCCCAAACCGACACACCGGGCGCACGGGAGCTGATCCGGGATGTAATTTTGGCCTCGGTCTCGATACCTGTCGTATTCCAACCAGTTACAATCAAGGTGACCAATGGCGAAGTTCAACGCGAAGAACTGCATGTGGATGGCGGTCTGACCCGCGAGATTTTTGCCTACCCATACGACTTGCAGATGCGTTGGCTATTGCGGGACACTGGGCTGAGCAACCAAAAAAACCGCATTTGGTTAATCCACAACAAAACGCTGGAACCGAGTTTCGATCCCTTGCCCGGAAATGCAACCGCAGTGGCTAACCGCGCGTTCGAGATGCTGATCCGTTCGCAAAGCCTGGGCAATATCGAAAGCATCCTGACCCTCGCGAACCGGGACGGGTTTCAAGCCAACATCACCTATATACCCAAGGAATTTCAAAGAAAGCCGCAGGAACCCTTCGACCCCGAATACATGACCGAACTGTTTGCGATCGGTTATTGGGCCGGACAGCATAAGGAAGGGTGGATCTATGATGCGCAGCAGTGGCAGTGAAGAGGACTTAAGGCCCGGCCAATTACTGAAGCAGACAATCAACAAGATGTTTGAACAAAGCGCAAATAACTGCAAGATAACGGGGCAAATCATGAGCAGACCGCATAGATGGTAACGCCACGCCGCCTCTTCCCCTCAATTTCATCACTCCGCGCCCTTGAAGCGCTGGATCGCTTAGGCTCGGCTTCTGCGGTCGCTGATGAGCTTGCCCTGACCCAAAGTGCCGTCAGCCGGCAATTGCAAACACTGGAAGCCCAGCTAGGTGTCGATCTGATCCGTCGGGATCGCAAACGCCTGCTGCTGACGCCGGTTGCGCAGGAATATGTAGCCGAGGTTCGGCAAGGCCTGAACCAGATCGCTCAGGCCTCGCTAAAGCTGCACATGGCTCCTATTGGTGGCACCTTGAACCTTGCGATTTTGCCGACGTTCGGAATGCGGTGGCTAGTGCCCAGATTACCCGAATTTGCCCGAATGCACCCGGAAATAACCATCAACATGTCGACCCGCCTGCGTCCGTTCAGTTTCACCGCTGAACCCTTCGACGCGGCGCTGCATTTTGGAGAACCCGATTGGCCCGGCACGGATCGGCTGTTGCTGCGTGTGGAAAGTGTATTGCCGGTTTGCGCGCCATCCCTGCTGCCCAAAGGCGCGCCGCCATCACCGCGAGATCTGCTGAAACTACCATTGCTGCACATCCAGACCCGGCCCCACGCCTGGCAAGAATGGTTCAGTCATATGGGGACAAGCCATCCCGACGCATTGCCCGGAACGATTTACGATCAATACACAACGATCAATCAAGCGGCGGTTCACGGTCTTGGCGTTGCGTTGTTGCCCAACTATTTGATCGAACAGGACCTCGCGACAGGCAAACTGATCGCAGCCTTCCCGGGCGCGGTTGAGATGATGGGCGCCTACTATCTTGTTTGGCCTAAAACCAAGTCGGACGACCCGTCGCTGCGCAGCTTTCGTCACTGGCTGTCCACGCAGGCCCAAACCGAAGAGGGCCTGCCGCGCTGACGTCGTCGGATGCGACCCGACTTGGCAATCACAAAGTTTCCGTCAGCAATGAAGCCGCCCGCCTCAATTCGGTGCGCCAATTTGACGGCGCATCAAGTGCGGCCAGTGAATCGAGGGACAGGAAGATCGTTGAAATGCCCTGCGCCACGGCCTTCACCCGTTCTGGTGTGGCGTCGGGCGACACGCGAGCAAAGAACTTTTCTAGAACCGCCACAAAACGTGCCAGGACTTCCAGCAACGCCTCCGCAAGTTCGGGATGATCCCCGACTGATGCGGATAACCCCTGCCACGCAGCAGCAAGCCGTGGGTCGATCTCTTCATCTTCGGCAAATAGGATTTCCAAGAGCTGATCGCCTGTTTCGATCTGTGTAAGATGACAATCCAACTCCAATGTCAGATTGTTGAACGCGTCTGCGACATGCTGATTTAGCGCACCAATCATCTGGTCACGATTGCCAAGGTAGTGCCGTAACAAAGGTCGCTTCACACCCGCCTCGGCCGCTACACGCTGTTGGGTGGCGCCATCAAGCCCGTACCGGGCCACGCAGGTCATATAGGCATCAAGGATTTCTTCTGACCGTTGCGGTTTTAAACTCGGGCGCGGCATAGCGTTTCCAGTCTCTCCATCAGGCTCAGGACAAGAGCCCTTGAAATCTTGATTAATCGCAGTTTTTGCGGCCAATTTCTTTCAAATCGTCAAAATTAGTGAACGATCACTTTGCATTGACATATGCCGCGTTCAAGGTTATCTGTCAACAATGACAATAATGAAAACTTAGCAGCCATTTGTGAGATCATTCATGCAACAGCCAAACCAAATGCCAGAGGTCGCTACCCAGGAATTGCCACCCGAAGCCTACACATCAGATGAATGGCTGGCGCAGGAAAACAAGAAGCTGTTTTCGCGCAGCTGGGTGTTTGCTGGCGTCGAGTCAAAGGTTGCCAATGCGGGCGATTACATGACGGCCAAGGCAGGGCACTTTACCCTGGTCGCAATCCGCGGAAACGACGGCGAACTGCGTGCGTTCCACAACATTTGCCGACATCGCGGAACCGAACTGTTGGACCACGGCTGCGGCAATGCGGGCAAGACGGTCGTGTGCCCCTATCACTCGTGGACTTTTGGCCTGGATGGCGCGCTGCGTGGCATCCCCGACCAGCAAGCCTGTTTCCCGGACATCAACAAAAAAGAAAACGGCCTGCACAGGGCTTCGGTCGCGGTCTTCAAGGGCATTGTCTTTGTCAATCCCGAACCCGATCAGGACTTGTCAGAATGGCTCAGCGGATTGGAAGATGTCGTCTGGCCGCACGACATCACCAGCCCTGAACTGATATCCTACGGTGAACCTGTAACCTATGAAATGCAGTGCAACTGGAAAGTGTTCTTCGAGAACGCGATCGACGGATACCACCTGGCCTATCTGCACAAGAACACACTGGGCGGCCCAACTCAGGACAAGAACATCTGGGACCCTTATGGCGACAATCAGGTTTGGTACTCGACTGAAAACGAAACCGTGCGTTCGCGTGTTCCGAATTTCGTGTCAACGCGCATGGACAAATGGAACGCGAAGAAAATCCCGCATGCTGAGAAAGAAGGCTATGGCGGCGTCTACATGTTGTTCCCGACAACCCTGATCGTGGCAAGCCCCTGGTCTTTTTCGATATCCGTGATGGAACCTGTAAGCGCCGGTGTGACACGGTTGCATGCTTATGTCTGGGCCGCAAAATCATGGATGTCGAGCCGCGGATCCGTCAAGGATATCCCCGGTTATGACAAAGTATCCGGCATGATCAAAAGCTCGCACTGGAAAGTGCATCCGCTGGAAACGCAGGACTTCCAGACCGAGGATGTATATGTCGTCGAGAAAATGCAGCGTGCGATGATGTCGCCCAAATACACGGTCGGCAAAATGGCCTCTGGTCCGGGGGCTGAATCTCCGCTGACCTACTTTCAGAGATCGGTTCTGCGCCACATGGAAGCGTAGGTACACGCGGCAAGCGACAGAGATTTCACTGGGTCACTTGCTCAACCGGATGGCCTGCTTCATTTGAGGTGGGCCATTGAAACGACGAGGCTTGACCGCATTTCAGGATCAAGCCTCACACTGTTTTCGAACCTTCATTCCCCGACCAAGAGCATTCGGTCAGGAGGGGCGCTCAGGCGGCGCCGCTTTGGTAGTCGCGACTGCAAATCTCGATAATTTCGCGTTTTTGAATTTTACCTGTCGGGCCTTTGGGCAATGCGTCCCAAATCTCGATATCTTTCGGGATCTTGAAGTTGGCAATCTTACCCCGGCAGTACTCACGCAGTTCCGCGCCGCTAACAGGGGTATCCGAGTTCAGGGTGACAACGGCATGAATCCGATCCCCCCATTTTGGATCGGGCAAGCCGAACACACTGACTTCGTCGATTGCATCATGTTCAGCCAGACAGTTTTCGACCTCGACCGGGAACACGTTATAGCCGCCGGACTTGATACGGAACTTTGCCCGGTCCTTGAGATGCACGTAACCCTCTGCATCGATCACTGCGATATCCCCGGTATGCAGCCAACCATCGTGGACAGTTTCCGAATACTCCACCGCTTGGTTCCAATAACCCGGTATCACATAGGGCGAGTGTATCAGCAGCTCACCCGCCTCTCCGCTGGGAAGGTCATTGCCCTGCTCATCCACCACACGGACGTCCACGTAGTATAGTGGTCGACCCGCGCTTTCCAGACAGTTGTGCCCGTCTTTCAAAGCGCGCTCGTGATCCGTTGCGGTCAGCATCATGCCCATGCCCATCAGCTCGGTCGTGCCAAACATCTGCAAGAACTTGCACCCGAAAGCCTTGAGCGCATCGCGCACTGTCGCGGGTGGAATTGGCGCAGATCCATACCCCAGCTGCCGGATCGACGCGCAATTGTATTGCGTGATCAGCCCGGAAGACAGCAGGTCGTTCAGCATTGTCGGCACCAGAACGCAGATCGTCGCCTGCTCGCGGTCAATAAGCTTAAGCGCCGTTTCTGCATCCCATTCGCCAACAATGGCGCATTTGGTACCGTGGAACATGTTACGCAGCAGGTGAATGATCGGAACGCCCGATGCCGGCATCGCGTGCAGCCAGACATCGTCCGGACCCGCACCTTCTGTCAGCGCGATTACACCCATCGACTCGATCATCAACGTGTGAGGATAGATCGCACCTTTCGGCAAACCGGTTGAACCAGTGGTGTAGCAGATCATCAATTGCTCATGAGGGGTATGGATGAAGGCTCCGCGATCAGATGCTGATGCGATCCGGGTTTCATAATCCCGCTCCAGCGTATGCTGGGCACCGACACCCACCAGCACCGGCTGACGCTTGCTGAAGGTCAGTGCCTCTTGGGCAATTGCAACTTTCGTGTCCTGCACGATCAGAACATCCAAGCCCGCGTCGTCAATCAGCGCGCCGATTTCGCGCGGGGCAAGGCGATAGTTCAGACCCACTCGAATCGCACCGGCCTTGGCGCAAGCGCCGATGGTTTCTGCGACCTCGATGCAGTCGGGCAGGATCACGCCGACCCTGTCACCCTTGCGAACATCCAGCGACCGCAACGCATGCGCCAACGCATCTGTTCGCTGGCCTAACTCGCGCCAACTGCGACGGCGGTCCAGTTCTACATAAGCATCTTGATCCCCAAAACGGTCTGCGTTTCGGTCGATCAGCTGTCCAAGCGTCGGCATTGGTGTCTCCTCCCGGGCATTATCACCGCAAATTACTAGTTACGTGATGGTCGTTTTTAGTGGCGGTTTTTGGTGGTGTAAGGCGTGCGGAAGCAGGTGAAAATTCACTTTGACCCTGCATCAGCCTTCCAGCGGTGCGAGTTTGTGAAATCCCTTGCGCCCATAAATGAGCGCCGATTTTTCCGGGTTCAGGTGAACTTCTTTCACCATACCGAAGAACACCGCATGTGTCTTCGTGTTTGCCCAGTTGTCGACCACGCATTCAAAGGACACGACGGACTCTTTCAAAACAGGCAGACCCAGATCTCCTTTGATCCATGTCCCGGCCGCCTGGAACTGTTGTTCCTTGTCCATTTTCGACGAAAAGGCACCGACAACATCGGTCATGTCATCAGGTATGAGGTTTACGGCAAACTTTCGGCTGTCCATCACGACGCCATATGTTCGCGCTGTTCGGTTGATGCAAACCAACAAGGCTGGCGGATCGGCCGTTAGCGAACATACCGCCGTCGCCGCCATCCCGGCGCGCGAATCCTCGAATTCTGATGTGATGATGGTCGTTGAGGCCGCCAGCAACTGCATGCCGGTCTTGAACCTGTCTTCTGTGGTCAGGGTCATACTGCGCTCTTGCTAATTAGTGAACGATCACTTACCTTCCACATCGCCGGACAAATGTCAACGCAGACTTCGCAGCCCGGCGGTAAAGAAACAAAACCCGACCCTTGTGACCAAGGGGGCAGAACGGGCACACAGGCCAACAGGAAGGCGGTTGCGCACCGCAAAACCAACCGCAGGAGACGCGTATTGAACCAGCATAGCCCCAACCCCGCCGAGAGCCTCGCGACGCTTTTGGAGACACAAAAAACCCACCAGGCCGAACATGGCGCGGCAAACGCGGCTGAACGCAAGGATCGCATCACGCGGTTAATCGACCTGGTATTGGATAATCGCGATGCCATGATTGACGCGATCTCGGCTGATTTTGGCAATCGGTCACAACATGAAACGATCGCGGCCGACATCGCTGGTACGGTGAAGCAGTTAAAATTCGCGCGGGACAACCTTGATCGCTGGATGCGCCCTGAGAAGGCAAAAGTCGAGTTTCCCCTGGGATTGCTGGGCGCGCGCGGTCGCATCCATTATCAACCCCTGGGTGTCATTGGGATTGTCAGCCCCTGGAACTTTCCGATCTATCTAGCCATTGGCCCAATGGCCGAAGCCTTTGCGGCAGGCAACTCGGTCATGCTGAAACCGTCAGAGTTCACCCCCCGCACGTCCGACCTTTTGAAATCGCTGATAGAAGCAAACTTCGCCCCGCACGAAGCCGTGGTCGTGACCGGTGGCGTCGACGTCGCACAGGCGTTCACTGCCCTTCCTTTTGACCACCTGCTGTTTACCGGCGCCAGCACCATTGGCCCGCATGTCCTTCGCGCAGCAGCTGAACATATGGTGCCGACGACGCTGGAGCTTGGCGGCAAGAACCCCGCCATCATCGCCCCCAGCGCGGATATGAACCTTGCGGTCGCCCGGATCGCCGCCGGCAAAGGATTCAATGCGGGTCAGGTATGCCTGGCACCGGACTATGTCTTGGTCCCACGCGCAAAGATGGAAGAATTCGCCACCCAGCTTGCGGCAAAACTTGCCGAGGCCTTCCCGACCCTGTCCGGCAACCCGGATGTCACCCATATTGTGACCGACCGCCAATTCGATCGGCTCAAGGGCCTTGTGGAGCAGGCACGCTCGGCAGGGGCGCGGGTCGTTCAGGTCAATCCCGCCAATGAAGATCTCTCAGCCACAAATGAGAAAATTCTGCCCCCGACACTGATCGTCGACGCCGATCCGGCGCTGGACGTTATGCAGGATGAAATTTTTGGGCCGATCCTGCCAATCCTGCCTTACGACTCGCTGGATCAAGCGATAAGCTTTGCCAATGCCCGGCCGCGCCCCCTGGCGGCTTACGTGTTTGCCAAGGACGCGGGCGAGCAGGAGCAGGTGATGGAAAGCACCATTTCCGGCGGAGCGTGCATCAACGAGACCATCATGCATTCGACCCAGAACACCCTCCCCTTTGGCGGTGTCGGAAACAGTGGCATGGGCGCTTATCACGGCCTGCATGGCTTCAAACGGTTCAGCCACGCAAAAGCTATTTTCAAGCAGATCAATATGGATGGCGTCTTCAAGGCTCTTCGCCCGCCCTATGGCGAGAAGTTCTTTAAGACAATGGCACCGTTCCTGAAAAAATAATCTGGTGCACCAAAAAAGAAGGGAGCTCTGCATTTGCGGAGTTCCCGTCAGTCGTTTTGCAGTAATGCCGGCAGCGCGGCTTGTTATAAGCAAGATGCCTGCGGCGATACCTCAGACCTCCAGCCATTCCTTCCGGATTTCGTCATTTTCGCGCAATGCCTGCGGGGTGCCTTCGTAAACCATGTGCCCGTGACCCATGACGTAAACCCGGTTGGTCACACGCAAAGCGATGGTCAGCTTTTGCTCGACCAACAGGATCGAGACGCCACGCTCGGCAATCTGCAGCAGCAGATCCCCTACCTGCTCAACAATCTTCGGGGCCAGGCCTTCGGTCGGCTCATCGATCATGATGAAATCGGGGTCGCCCATCAAAGCGCGACAGATGGTCAGCATTTGCTTTTCGCCGCCCGACATAACCGAGGCATCCACATCCGCACGATTGCGCAGGTTCGGAAACATCTCGAACATATCCTCGATACACCAGCGGCCATCGCCGTCCTTTTTGCCCGGCTTCAGCCCCAGTATCAGGTTTTGGCGCGTTGTGAGACCGGGAAAGATATCCCGGTTTTCGGGAACGTAGCCAATCCCGGCCTTAGCAATCTCAAAGCTTTTGCGGCCAGCGATCTCCTGGCCGCGGAACTTGATCGACCCATGTGGCGCGACCTCGCCCATGATCGCCTTGCAGGTGGTAGACCGCCCAACCCCGTTCCGCCCCAACAGCGATACGATTTCGCCCTCGCCCACTTCAAGGTTCACCCCCTGAAGAATGTGACTTTTCCCGTAATATGCGTGCAAGTCGGTGACCTGAAGCATTACACCGCCTCCTCTTCCAAACTTGCGCCCAGATAGGCTTCTTTCACTTTCACCGATGCGCGCACGACGTTCGGCGTGTCGGATTCGATCACTTCACCATAAACAAGGACCGAGATCTTGTCGGCCAAATCGAAGATCACGCCCATGTCGTGCTCGACGATCAATAGTGTCTTATCCTCGGTCACTTTGCGTATCAGATCGACGATCAGGTCAGTTTCTGAATGGCTCATCCCGGCGCAGGGTTCGTCCAGCAGTATGATATCCGCCCCGCCTGCGATCGTGATCCCGATCTCAAGCGCGCGCTGTTCGGCATATGCCAGCGTGCCAGCCAGTTCATTCCGGCGCGAACTCAGATTGATCTGCGCTAGAATTCCCTCAGCCTTTTCAGTCACGTCCAGCTGCCGGCCAATCATGTGCCAAAAAGAATAGCGATAGCCCATCGTCCACAACAACCCGCAACGAATGTTTTCAAACACGGTCATGTTGGGAAAAATGTTGGTGATCTGGAAAGATCGGCTGAGGCCACGGCGGTTGATCTCGAACGGTTTCAATCCGGTGACATCCTCACCGTGCAGAAACACCCCACCTGAGGTCGGCGCGAACCGCCCGGTGATCAGGTTGAACAGGGTCGACTTCCCGGCCCCGTTTGGCCCAATGACCGCATGGCGTTCACCTTTTGCGATCTGCAGGTTCACACCGTGAATGATCTTAGCCAGACCAAAACTTTTTTCGAGGTTTTTCAGCTCAATAGCAGGAGCGCTCATGCACGGTCCTCCGCATGGTTCGCATTGTCCCAGGCTTCACGGATTTCCGGCAAAACGCGGGACACGAGGAATAGTGAGATCGCGGCGATGATTACTGCAAAGGCTATGGCTTGATAGCCACCACTGTCAAAGGCAATGCCATAGAGGTGCATCTCGTGATCGCCGCCGTATCCATGGCGCTTGTGGAACAGAATTTCCAGAATGGCGGCCAGTGACAGGACACTCGTGATCGCGGGGATTGCCACCTTGAGATACGGCTTGATCAGCAATTTCAGTTTACCCAGTGCAAGTGGTCGTCGATGCATCGCGATCAACCCGGCAAAACCAGACGGGAAGAACATCACACAGGCCACGAACAAAATGCCCAGATACAACGCCCATAATTCGGTATGCAGGCCAAGAACCGTTTGCAGCAAGGTGAACACGACCGCCCCGATAATCGGCCCGACAAAGAAGCCAGCACCACCAATGAAGGTGATCAGCAGGATCGAGCCTGACGTCGCAAGGTTCAGGTTTTCCTCGGTCAGAATCTCAAAGTTGATCGCGAACAACGACCCGGCAACACCGGCAAAAAAGCCCGAAGCACAGAAGGAAATCCAGCGAACGTTGCGCTGGGAATACCCCAAAAACTCGGCGCGTTCTTCGTTGTCGCGCACTGCGTTGGCAATCCGCCCGATCGGCGTACGCGAGAACAGATACATCAGCAGCGCTGCCACCAACAGCCACACGACCGTAAGGTAATAAACCTCTTGCTGTGTAAGGAATTCATATCCGAACACTGGCGGACCCATGGTCCGGTCGCCCGAGATGCCTTCTTCGCCGCCAAAGAACACGACGATGATGACGGAACAGGCGGCGATCAGCTCTCCGACACCAAGCGAGATCATGGCGAATACAGTGCCTGCCCGGCGGGTCGAAAAACTACCGATCAGGAAGGCGAAGACCATGCCGAACAAACCCCCGACAATCGGCAGAAACGGCAATGGCAACCATAGCCCGTCCTCGACCATGTTCATCACGTGCATGGCGAAGAACCCGCCAAGACCCATATAGACCGCATGACCAAAGGACAGCATACCACCCTGCCCCAGCAACATGTTGTAGCTCAGCGCGAAGACGATGGTGATTGCCATCTGGTTCATGATCGTCAGCGCCGAACTGGACTGGAACACAAACGGCAGGCACAACAGGAACAAAGCGGCAAATGCCCAGGGCATCACGTTCGATAGCGATATCAGCCGCGTAGTGCCCGCAGTTAACGGCGTCTTACTAGCGATACTCATGATTCACGGTTCCCCATAAGACCTTGCGGGCGCAGAACAAGAACGATGATCATCAGCAGGTACGGCAGGATCGGGCCAAGCTGAGGCAGCGTCAGTGTCCAAAGGTCCTGCAGCGGATGATCCCAGATCATCTCTGGCTTGGTAAAGCCGATCGCGGTCAGCACCTGTTCAGCCGTGACGTCATAGGCGGTGGCAAAGGTCTGAAGCCAGCCGATAATCAGGGATGCAACCAAGGCGCCCCAAAGGGAACCCAGACCGCCGATCACAATGGTCACAAAAACGATAGAACCCAGCTGCAAGGCCATGCCGGGGAAAACACCCAGAACCGGACCAGCGATGACGCCGGCCAGCCCGGCCATCGCAGTTCCTACGCCAAACACGCACATAAAGACCAACGGTACGTTGTGACCCAGGTTCTGCACGGTTTCGGGATAGCTGAGCGCGGCCTGAATGGTCATGCCAATACGGGTTTTGGTCAGAATGTATAGCAGCGTCAGGAAGATCCCCATTGCAACGGCGATCATGAAAACCTTGTAGGCAGGAAAGGCATTTCCAGCGATGGCGAAAGCTGCAAAATCCAGCGCGGCAGGTTCCGAGAATGGAAGCTGACTTTTGCCCCAGAAGAATTGAATTGTTTCTTCAATCAGCAGCGCAAGACCAAAGGTAAAGATCAGTTCCGGCACATGCCCGTATTTGTGAACTCGTCTTAACCCGTATCGCTCGATCAGAGCTCCGATCAAACCGACAATCAATGGCGCGACAAGCAAGCCGACCCAGAACCCGGTGACGAGGCTGATCTGATAGGCGAAATAAGCACCCAGCATGTAAAAACTGGCATGAGCAAAGTTCAGAACGCCCATCATGGAAAAGATCAGTGTCAGACCGCTGCATAGCATGAACAGCAACAAACCAGTCACAAATCCATCCAACACGTTCACGAGGAACAGCGCCATTACGTGTCTCCCTGCATTTTATTGAGTGGTAGCCTAGCGGCCCGCCCGGAATTCGGACGGACCACCAGAGTGGTTAGAGGGTTATGGGCGCTTCATCTCGCACGTGGTGGACGAGTCATTGGACGCCAGTTCGACAACAGTTTCTGCGACCATACCACGGCCAGAATTGTCATAGTCGAACGCAGCCTCGGGTGTCTGCCCTTGCACCGTCACTGTCTGGATCGTCTGGTGATCGCTTTCGCGCATCAATGTCTTGCCTGTGACAATGCTGTCGTACTCCATGCCCTCCAGCGCGTAGGCGATCGCCTTGATATCCGTGGCGTTGCCAACTTCGTTGATCGCGGCCGCCAGCATCGGTGCAACATTCGCCATCTGAGGCTGACCGAAGTCCAGATCCGGGAAGCTTACATAGAAGGCTTCGATGAACTCTTGCGCTTCCGGTGTTGGGGCGGGGTTTACCTGACCTGCGCCAACCAGCTTGACGATACCGTCGCCTTCTTCACCAAAGGCCGCGGTGATGCCCGAGGTCGCGCCATAGTAGGTGTAGATCGGCTTGTCGAAACCGGCACCCATAACCGCCTTGCCCAGACCGACCATATCGCCGCCCCAGTTACCGGTGATCACGGCATCTGCGCCCGAACCAACAATCTTGCGCGCGTAAGGCGTGAAGTCTTTGACTTTGCCGATCGGATGCAACTCGTTCCCGACAATCTCAATATCGGGGCGCTTTTCCTGAAGGAACCGCTGAGCGGCCGCAGCAACAGCCTTACCGAACGAATAGTCCTGACCGATCACATAGACTTTTTTGATATCCGGGTTGGCCGCAATGTCATCGGTCAAAGCGTCCATTTTGATGTCAGCATTCGCGTCAAAGCGGAAATGCCAGAACTGGCACTTGTCATTGGTCAACGCCGGGTCAACGGCCGAGTGGTTGAGGAAGATAACCGGATCATCAGGATTGCGACGATTGTGCTTGGCAACGGCTTCGGTCAGCGCGTTCGCCACACCGGATGATGCGCCCTGAGCGATGATGCGAATGCCCTGATCCATGGCAACCTGCAACTGGATGAGCGATTCCTTTGCGCTGATCTTATTGTCGAAAGGCACCATCTCGAATTCGGCATTCCCATCCAACAGCCCGCCAGGTTCGTTCACCAGCTCTTTGACGCTGTGGCGATAGATCGCCAGGCCTTGTGTGCCCGTCGTCGCAAATGGCCCGGATAGCGGATCAATGAAAGCGATTCGTACTTTTTCCTGTGCCGCAGCGGCCCCTGCAACAAGACCAGCAGCAAGTGCGGTCGCCATCATCAAATTGAACTTGTTCATTTCTTCCTCCCTATTGACACCAGGCGGTAGGTTTCAGCCCGCTGTAAGATCCACACGTGGGTGAGTGATCGATCACTATATTTATGGCTGTTTGTTAGTGTGTCAACGAATTACTGACCGAATTTGGAACTTCTGGACATTCGTGAAACAAAATCGGCATTGCGCCGTCACATCGCCCAATTTTATCGCGACTAGAGTGGCTGCCCCTCAATTAGCTCTGAAAATAAGGGGAATGATCAATCGACTGAATATCCGTGATCCAATCTTCTGCCCGCGCTCATGATAAACAAAACTGGCCCAAACAAATCGTTGACATTTTTTTTGTTCGCGTAATATCATTTGTGTACTAACGAGAAATTTCTCATCAGGATAGACACTTTGCGGTATCTCTCTCCCAACACCCTCGATGATGCATTTGATTTGCTGACCAGCAATGATCTGACGGTTGTCGCTGGCGGCACTGACTTTTTCCCATCTCGGCAGCGTCATGAGCTGCACACCGACATATTGGACCTCACACGCATCAATGGTCTTTCGGGCTTCCAACTTGTGGATGACCGTTGGAGAATCGGAGCCACAACAAGCTGGACAGACATTGCCCGGGCCAATCTGCCCGTCGCATTTAGGGGCCTGCAAATGGCAGCGCGGGAAGTCGGTAGCCTGCAGATCCAGAACAGCGGCACGATTGCAGGGAACCTGTGCAATGCCTCGCCTGCCGCTGACGGCGTGCCACCGCTGCTGACGCTGGAGGCCAGCGTTGAACTTGGCTCGGTCCGTGGCTTTCGCGAGGTTCCGCTGTCAGAGTTCATCACTGGCGTGCGCAAAACGGCGCTGTCCGGCGATGAGATTGTGACCGCGATCTACCTGCCCGATCCGCCCAAAGGGACTGTTGGACATTTCGAAAAACTCGGCGCGCGACGATACCTTGTGATCTCGATCACGATGACTTCTGTCATCATCGGCCTCGATGAAAACCGCCGGATCAACTATGCGCGCGTCGCCGTGGGGGCTGCGTCAGCCGTGGCACAAAGGCTGGTACAGCTCGAAACCGATTTGATCGGGAAATCCCCTGAAACGGTTGAAGTTTCATCAGAGCATTTGGCACCGCTTAGCCCCATTGATGACGTCCGCGGGGACGCCGCATTCCGACTGGACTCTGTGACAGAACAATGTGTCCGGGCAATCGCAGAGGCGGGACAACACCATGGATAAACGCGCTGATGAAATCACGACCGAATTCAACCTGAACGGCCACCCCGTCAGCGCGGTGCCGCGCGTGGGTGAGCGCCTGTCGGAAATGTTGCGCGAGCGGCTGTCAGCACGCGACGTCAAGATC
Source organism: Ruegeria sp. YTSC230 (assembly GCF_059609665.1). Lineage (NCBI taxonomy): Bacteria > Pseudomonadati > Pseudomonadota > Alphaproteobacteria > Rhodobacterales > Roseobacteraceae > Ruegeria > Ruegeria sp. YTSC230. The sequence continues at coordinate 312,690 of NZ_JBXWMC010000005.1, forward strand.
GGATGCAACGCCGGCGACTGCGGTGCTTGCACCGTTCTGGTCGATGGTGATCCGGTCTGTGCCTGCCTGGTTCCGGCGCAACAGGCTGCTGGGCGGTCTGTGGAAACGGTGTCCGGGCTGACGCAAGATGACCAGATTGCCAAACGTCTGGCAGAAAGCTTTCAAAACCACGGTGCGGCGCAGTGCGGAATCTGCACGCCGGGCATGATGACCGCTGCCGTCGCATTGCTGCGCGAGACTCCTGAGCCAAACAATGAGCAGGTCCAGGATGCCCTAGGCGGTGTTTTGTGCCGCTGCACCGGGTATCGAAAGATTATCGATGCCGTGGTCGCCGCTGGTGCGCCTGCTTTGCCCGAAGCATCATTGGGACACGCGGGCGAAGCCATCTGGCGCGTGGATGGGCACGACAAGGTCACAGGCACAGAGCTTTTTGGCGATGATGTTGCCCCGGCAGGTACATTGGAAATCTATGTCATCCGTTCCCCTTACCACCGTGCCAGGTTTACACTTGGCGATCTGGACACTTGGGCCAATAAGACCCCTGGGATCGAAGCAGTCCTGACTGCGGCCGACATTCCCGGGCGCAACAACTTTGGCGTTATTCCCGACTTTGCCGACCAACCTGTATTCGCGGAGACCGAGGCTCGGTTCCGTGGCGAGGCTGTCGCCGCCATCATTGGTCTGCCCGAGATTCTGGCAACATTCGATCCAGCAGATTTTCCAGTAACGTGGGAAGAAAGACCCGCAGCGCTGGATTCACCGGACGCCATGACACCCCTAGCCGCGCAGCTACACCCAGATCGCGACGGCAACGTTATGTGTGCCGGTTTCGTGAAATGCGGGACACCAGAAACCGCGTTGGCCAACGCAGATGTTGTGGTCGAAGGCCATTTCCGCTCGGGCTTTGTCGAACATGGGTATATCGAGCCTGAGGCCGGGTTCGCCGAGATCGTGAACGGGCGGGTCGAAGTCCATGCCTGCACGCAAGCTCCGGTGATGGACCTAGACGCGCTGGAGATCATCTTGGGGATGCCGCGCGATCAGATCCGTATTGCCCCGACCGGGGTCGGCGGCGGGTTCGGCTCAAAACTCGATATTTCGGTTCAGCCTTATCTGGCTCTTGCCGCGCTCAAAACCGGCAAGCCGGTGCGACTGACCTATTCGCGGACAGAGTCCATGCAGTCCACCACCAAACGCCACCCTTCCGACCTGCGGGTCAGGATCGGGGCAACCAAGGACGGCCGCATCAGTGGGATGACATTTGACGGGCTGTTCAACACAGGCGCCTATGCCAGCTGGGGTCCGACCGTGGCCAACCGGGTTCCTGTTCATGCCTCGGGGCCGTACAAAATCACCGACTACCGCGCCGAAGCCAAAGGCATCCATACGCATTGCCCGCCATCGGGCGCATTCCGCGGCTTTGGCGTTCCGCAATCAGCCATCGCGCAGGAATGCCTGTTCGACGAGTTGGCGGACAAATTGGGCATCGACGCGCTTGATTTCCGCATCAACAATGCACTGGAAAATGGGTTCCCCACCGTTTGCGGGCAGATCTTCGATCAGGGTGTCGGCATTCGCGCCTGCCTCGAAGCGCTACGTCCCGCGTGGGCCGAAGAAAATGCGGCGGTTCAGGCATTCAACGCACAAAACAATACCTTGAAGCGCGGCGTTGGACTGGCGGCAGGTTGGTACGGGTGCGGCAACACTTCGTTGCCCAACCCGTCGACGATCAAATCGGGTATCCGGTCAGAAGGCAGTGTGGTCCTACACCAAGGAGCGATGGATATCGGCCAAGGGGCAAACACCGTCATCACGCAGATCTTTGCCACGGCGCTTGGTGTCCCGGTTGCGCAGATCGAAATCATCGGGGCCGATACGGATGTCACGCCAGACGCGGGCAAAACTTCGGCCTCACGTCAGACCTATGTCTCTGGCAGCGCTTCACGTCTGTCGGGCGAAGCGATGCGGGCGCAGATCCTGTCCCGGGTTAACGCCGGGCCTGACGCCGTGATTACCCTAAACGCAGGAACGATTGTGGTGGACGACAACGGACAACAACACACGATCGACCTGACCACGCTGGAACCGGACGCCGAAGGGTATGTTCTGCGTTCCGAAGAAACCTATGACCCGCCCACAAAACCGTTGGACGAAAACGGTCAAGGGATACCTTATGCTCAGTTTGGTTATGCTGCGCATCTGGCTGTTGTCGAGGTGGACACAAAACTTGGCACGGTGAAACCGATCAAATTCGTGGCCGCCCATGACGTCGGCAAAGCGATTAACCCGATGCTGGTCGAGGGTCAGGTGCAGGGCGGGATCGCGCAGGGTCTTGGCATGGCGCTGATGGAAGAATACCTGCCCGGCCTTACCGAGAACCTGCACGACTATCTGATCCCGACCATTGGAGACATCCCCCCGATCGAAACCCTCATCATCGAGGAAGAGGATGCCCACGGCCCCTACGGTGCCAAGGGACTGGGAGAGCACGTTCTGATCCCGACGGCCCCGGCCCTTTTCAATGCAATCAATCGCGCCTGCGGCGTTCGGCTGACGCAAGGTCCTGCCACGCCTGCAAAGATGCGCGCAGCAATCAAGGAACTGAAAGATGGCAACTGAACGCGCCACACCAGAGAAAATCCGCTGCGATGCCTGCCCGGTGATGTGCTACATCGCGGACGGTAAAATCGGGGCCTGCGACCGCTATGCCAATCATGGTGGCGACCTAGTCCGTTTGGATGCATTGACGATCATCGAAAGCACTGAGGACACGCGCCTTGTCCCGTTCCTGAAAGACGGTAAAGACCCCGAAGACTGGGACGGCGACATCTTGCAAGGCAAGCGGCCCTTTGTGACCGCCGTCGGTGCGGGCACGACCTACCCCGACTACAAACCTGCGCCCTTTATCGTCAGCCAGGACGTGGAAGGCGTGGATATGGTTACTGTCGTGACCGAGGGGATTTTCTCGTATTGCGGTGTCAAAGTGAAGATCGACACCGATCGCCATATTGGTCACGAGCGCGATGTCGTCCGCGTGGACGGTGAGCCCGTCGGGCATGTGATGACCTCGGAATACGGGTCCAAGATGTTGTCGCTGGGTGGGGTCGAGCATCTGACCGGCGGTTCAAAGAAAGAGGGGCGGATCACTTGCGACGCCCTGCTGCGGCTGTGCAATCGCGAGGCCGTTGAAATGGTGATCGGCGATGAGGGGCACGAAACGACGATTGTGGTTCAGGCCGGTAAAGCGCCCATCATTAATGGGGTCGAAGAGAAACTGATGCGGGTGGGCTGCGGCTCGGCAACGATCGGAATGTTCGCCAAGCAGTGGATTGAACATGTGGATGACGTGGTGGTGGTCGACGACCACATTACCGGCGTTCTGTCCGAGCATCAGGCAGGCAAACTGCTTGATGTCGAACCAACGGGCATCAAGATCAATGGTCGTCGTTCCACCCCGGGTCGCTATTTTCAGGTCGCAGAGCCTGGCACCGGCTGGGGCGGTACGGATATCGAGGATCCGCTAAAAATTCTGGGCGACTTCAATCCAAAATTCGCGCGTAAAGGTATGAGCCTGTTGATGGTATCCACCACTGGTGAGCAATATGGCTATTTTGAACTGGATGCCGAGCTGAAACCTCAGCCCGTCGAGATTCCCCCGGCGCTGAAGGCGTCTGCTGAGCTGATTGCCGAAAACTGCGAACCTTCGGTCTGCTCGGTTCTGTTCATGGGCGGCGCAGGCGGCAGCCTGCGGGCAGGTGTCACGGAAAACCCGGTGCGGCTGACAAAATCGGTCAAGGGCTCGCTGACCTTTGTATCCTGCGGCGGGGCCGAGGCTTACGTTTGGCCTGGCGGCGGCATCACCGTGATGGTCGACGTTCTGGACATGCCCACCGGATCGTTCGGGTACGTGCCAACACCAGCGCTGGTCGCCCCCATCGAGTTCACGATGCGTGTCAGCGACTATGGCACGCTGGGCGGACACATGGATGAGATCAAGCCGGTTTCCGAGGTTGTCTCGGACGAAACCCGCAAGGTGGATCAGTTCGAAAACCAACCCGACCCGATGTCTTCGAAAAATTATCGCTGGGCGAAAGGAGCATAAGGCCGGATGCACCCCACCTCTGCCATATTGCCCTGCGGCCGCAGATTGCATCTGCAACACGGACCGATCGACCTGATCGTCGAGGCAGATGGCGCGCAAGATATCGCATTCGAAGCTGCCCAGTTACGGTTCCAATCCTTGCTGCAGGGCTTGGTGGATGAACTGGGGTTGCTGAAAATGCCCATGACCGCTGAATGCGCCCGCCCTCAAGGACGGGTAGCGCGCCGCATGGATGAGGCTGCGCGCCCTCATTCCAACGTGTTTGTTACACGCATGGCCGCCGTTGCCGGAGCTGTCGCGGACGAAGTACTGGCGGCCATGCTTCACGCCACACCTCTGGATCGCGCGTTGGTCAACAATGGCGGAGATATTGCTGTTTATCTGGGCTCGGGTCAGGACTATCGCATCGCAATGAGCGGGCTTAACGGATGCGATCTGGGCCGCATTGCTATCCGTGCAAGCGACAAGATTGGCGGCATTGCCACGTCGGGTCGCGGCGGGCGCAGCTTGAGCCTTGGCATCGCCGACAGCGTTACAGTGTTGGCCAGCAACGCAGCAATGGCCGATGTGGCAGCGACGCTGATCGCCAATGCGGTTGATCTGCCCGGGCATCCGGCCATCCGGCGCCTTCCGGCCAATCAACTGCGCGATGACAGCGATTTGGGCGACCTGCCCGTTCCGGTTTCTGTCGGCCAACTCTCCGCCCAAGATATTCAAGATGCCCTGTCACACGGCCTGAATACTGCCGAGACCTTGCTTGGACGCGGTTTGATCTCTGCCGCCCATCTGTCTCTTGGCTCCCACTCCCGCCAGACGGGCGCGTCTCGACTGGTGATCTCAACCACTCAAAAGGTTCCACAATATGCCTGACGTTCAACTGCGAAAGAAGCTGTTTTCGCTTGAAGAAATCTATCACGAAGGCGGACCGCTGTCCGACACACCGCTGGTGCGGGTGGCCGCAATGGCCGTGATCGCCAACCCGTTTGCAGGGCGGTACGAACCCAAAATTCAGGGCTTTATGGAAGACCTCAAACCTCTGGGTCTGGAAATGGCACAAGCCCTGATCGACATGCTGGGCGGCCCGGAAAACGTACAAGGCTATGGCAAAGGTTCTTTGGTTGGTGAAGGCGGCGAGCTGGAACACGGCGCTCTGTGGCACGCCCCCGGCGGCTATGCGATGCGCCAGTTGCTAGGCACGGCAAACGCGATTGTGCCCTCATCCAAAAAAGTCGGTGGCGTGGGTGCGCGACTGGATGTGCCGATCACGCATATCAACGCCTCATATGTGCGCAGCCATTTCGACAGCATGGAGGTGGGTTGCAATGACGCCCCGCGCGCAGGCGAGCTGGCTTTCTCGCTGGTCATGACAACCGGGCCGCGGGTGCATTCGCGCTCGGGTGGGCTTGAGGCCTGGGACATCAAAGGAGAGGACGGCCTAAGATGACAAAGATCCGCAAAATCGCAGTCAACGTTGAAGAAACCCATATCGAGGCAGGGCGACCGATCTCGCCCGCCACGCGCAAGGCGGTGGCCGTGGCCGTAATCGAAAACCCCTTTGCCGGGCAATATGTCGAGGATCTGACACCCCTGATGGAAACTGGGGCTGAGTTGGGCGCTTTGCTGGGTCGCCGCTGCGTCGAGGCCCTTGGCATCACACCGGAACAGGCCGAAAGCTACGGCAAATCGGCGATGGTCGGTGAGAATGGCGAGCTGGAACATGCCGCCGCCATCCTGCACCCCAAGTTGGGCGCGCCACTACGCAAAGAGGTCGAAAAGGGCGCTGCCTTGGTGCCTTCTTCGAAGAAGATGGGCAGCCCTGGACAGGTACTGGACGTACCGCTTGGTCACAAGGACGCGGCCTATGTGCGCAGCCATTTTGACGGCATCGAAGTGCAGTTGAACGACGCGCCCCGCGCGAATGAGATCATGGTGGCAGTTGCGGTCACCGACAGCGGACGACCGCTGCCGCGCGTAGGCGGACTGACGAATGAGGAGGCAGAAGGCAAAGACGGGCTGCGCTGAATGTAGCAGCTGCGCTCTTTAGGGCTGACAACACATTAAGAAGCCGGGATAACTGGCCGTGAACAATGATCATTGGGAGGAATTTGAAATGAATCTGATCAGACGCACGGTACTGGGCGCGCTTGCGGCGCTACCCTTCACCAGTTTGACGGTTGGGGTCAGTCTGGCCCAGGACACAATCGTTTTGGGTGAAGTAAACAGCTATACCCGTCTGCCCGCCTTTACCGAGCCCTACAAGAAAGGTTGGCAACTGGCGGTCGAACAGATCAACGCCGCAGGCGGGATCGACGGCAAACAACTGGAAGTGATCAGCCGGGATGATACCGGTGATCCAGCCACCGCAATCCGGATCGCCGAGGAACTGGTCTCAAAAGACGGTGCAGTTCTGATCTTTGGCACCTTCCTATCCAATATCGGTCTGGCCGTTTCCGATTTTGCCAAGCAGAAAGAAGTCCTGTTCATCGCGTCCGAGCCCCTGTCCGACGCGATTGTCTGGTCCAAAGGCAACAAATACACCTATCGTCTGCGCCCCTCGACCCATATGCAGGCCGCGATGCTGGCCGAACAGGCCGCCAAGCTCGACGCCGTGAAATGGGCGACTGTCGCGCCGAACTACGCCTATGGGCAGGATGCGGTGAAGGCCTTCAAATCCGAACTGACCAAATTGCGCCCCGATGTAGAATTTGTCGAAGAACAATGGCCACCGCTGTTCAAAATCGACGCGGGTTCCACCGTACGCGCACTTGAGGCCTCGAAACCGGATGCGATTTACAACGTGACCTTCGGCGGCGATCTGGCCAAATTTGTTCGCGAAGGTTCGCTGCGGTTCCTGTTCGAGGATCGCTACGTGGCATCATTGCTGACCGGAGAACCGGAATACCTCGACCCGCTGGGGGCTGAGGCTCCTGAGGGTTGGATCGTCACTGGATACCCCTCGACCGACATCGCAACGGACGAGCATAAGGCGTTTGCTGAAGCTTATATCGAAAAGTTCGGCGAAGCGCCCAAAACCGGATCTATCGTTGGATATAACTCGATCCTCGCCATCGCCGCAGCACTAGAAAAGGCCGATTCCACAGACACTGACGCCTTGCTAGCCGCGATGGAGGGCCTGACCGTCGACAGCAGCCCAACCGGCCCCTTCACCTTCCGCGCGGCTGACCATCAGTCCACGATGGGCGCCTATGTCGGCAAGACTGGGACAGTCGACGGCAAACCATCGATGGTCGACTGGTCCTATGCCGACGGGGCAGATTATTTGCCCAGCGAAGACGACGCAGCAGCCTTGCGTCCAGCGGAATAAGCCGACTTTGGCGGGGCAATAGCTGCCCCGCCCCACAAAAAGAACACGAACAAGGGACGGTGGCCCGATGGGGTTCTATTTTGCACAGCTATTGACTGGATTGGCGAACGCTTCCTCGCTTTTCCTGATCGCATCCGGGCTTTCGATCATCTTCGGCGTCACGCGGATCGTGAACTTTGCGCATGGCTCGTTCTACATGGTCGGCGCCTATCTCGCTTACACACTGGTCACACTCTGGAGCGGCAGCATCCTTGGCTTTTGGGTCAGCGTCATTTTGGCGGCAATGATCGTCGGGGTGATCGGCCTGATCATCGAACTCACTATCCTGCGCCGCATTTACCACGCACCTGAGCTGTTCCAACTAGTCGCAACGTTTGGCGTCGTATTGATCTTTCAGGATGGCACGCTGGCGATCTGGGGCGCAGAGGACCTTTTGGGCCCGCGCGCGCCGGGATTGGATAGCGCGGTTCGCATCATGGGTGAACCAATTCCCGAATATGACCTCGCCTTGATCGCTATCGGGCCGGTCGTATTGCTGGCCATCTGGCTGCTGTTCCACAAAACCCGCTGGGGTGTTCTGGTGCGTGCCGCGACCCAAGACCGCGAGATGGTCGGGGCGCTAGGCGTCAACCAAGCCTGGTTGTTTTCGGCAGCATTCGTATTGGGCTCGTTCTTGGCTGGATTGGGTGGCGCACTGCAAATCCCGCGCGAGGCGGTATCGCTGCAGATGGATCTGTCCATCATCGGTGAGGCTTTCGTCGTGGTTGTCATTGGCGGTATGGGCAGCGTGTCCGGCGCGTTTGTAGCGGCGGTTCTGATCTCGGTCCTGAACGCTTTTGCAATCCTGATCTTCCCGCAAATCTCAATCGTTTTACCATTCGTCATTATGGCGATTGTCCTGATCTTCCGGCCCCATGGCTTGTTCGGCAAACCCGGCAGCGAAAAGGGCGCGCCGGAAGAACCGGACCAACCACTGGCGCTGATGGATCAGAAATCAGCAATGGTGCTGATGGCCGCGCTGCTGGTGCTGGCGCTTAGCCCCTTGTTCACTGCTGATTTCACTTCGGTCCTGATGGTCGATGTGATGGTCGCGACGTTATTTGCCGTATCGCTGCATTTTATGATGGGTGTTGGCGGCATGGTCAGCTTTGGGCACGCCGCTTATTTCGGCGTTGGCGCCTATGGCGCGGCGATGGCGGTCAAATTCCTTGGCCTCGGCATGATCTCGGCTATGCTTTTCGGCCCGGTTTGCGCGGCCATAGCAGCGCTGTTCTTCGGCTGGTTCTGTGTCCGGCTGTCGGGCGTTTACCTCGCCATGTTGACCTTGGCCGCAGCCCAGATCCTATGGGGTGTCACGTTCCAATGGCAGGAATTCACCGGCGGGGATGATGGCATCCTTGGCGTATGGCCTGCCAAATGGGCCAGCTCTGACAAGGTTTATTTCTACATCGCCTTCGTCCTATGTATCGGCGGAATATGGGCTTTGCGTCGTGTGGCCTTCTCTCCATTCGGCTATATCCTGCGCGGCATACGCGACAGCCAGACCCGGGCTGAATCGATCGGCATCGATACCCGGTTTCATCAATGGATGGGCTTTGTGCTGGCGGGTGGCTTTGCCGGTTTGGCCGGGGTCGTCTTTGCATTTTCAAAGGGCAGCGTCTTTCCTGACAGCCTCGGCATCGCGCTGAGCATCGACGGTCTGATCATGGTTCTTCTGGGTGGCATTCACGCGCTGGCGGGTCCGATCCTTGGGGCCGGTGCCTTTGTCCTGATCGAAGATTGGGTCACGCGGTTAGACTACTGGCGCTTTATCTTCGGGGCCATCATTCTAATCGTTGTCCTAGTGGCACCTGACGGGATTGCGGGCGGTGTCCAGCGCCTGCTGCGCGGCCTGAAAGGAGGCCGGGCATGACCAACGTTCTCGAAGTCCGTAACCTGTCCAAATCCTTTGGCGGCGTGCAGGCCGTGAAGGATGTGAATTTCGATCTGAAGGAAGGGGAATTCCTTGCCCTGATCGGTCCCAACGGCGCGGGCAAAACCACATGTTTCAACATGCTGAATGGCTACCTAAAACCGAATACAGGTTCCGTATCCTTGCGCGGCCAAGCCCTGATCGGCCACCCGCCGCGCAAGATATGGCGTATGGGTGTCGGTCGAACGTTCCAGATTACGGCAACCTTCCTGTCGATGACCGTTGTGGAAAATGTCCAGATGGCGCTGATCTCGTATCACCGCCGGGTGTTTGACCTGTTTTCACGCGCAACGCGGATGTATGTGGACGAGGCAATGGCGCTGCTGGAACTGGTCTCGATGCAGGACCAGGCCGGACGGGCATGTTCGGAATTGGCTTATGGCGATCTAAAAAGGCTGGAACTGGCGATTGCCCTGGCGCATGAGCCCGCCCTACTGCTGATGGACGAACCGACGGCGGGCATGGCACCGTCCGAACGGCTAGCCCTGATGGCGTTGACCGCGGAAATCGTGGCCAAAGGCGGCGTGAGTGTGGTGTTCACCGAACATGACATGGACGTCGTTTTTGCCCACGCCCATCGTATTCTGGTCCTGAACCGGGGTGAGTTGATCGCCGAAGGCACAGGGTCTGAAATCCGCACCAACCCATTGGTCCAAGAGGTATATCTGGGCGGCGGCTCAGTCTTTGAAGCGGAGAGCGCCCATGCTTGATGTCAAAAACCTTGGGGCCTGGTACGGCCGTGCGCAAATCCTCAACGGTGTTTCGCTGAGCGTCGGCGAAAACGAGGTGGTTGCGCTGATGGGCCGGAACGGCGCGGGCAAATCGACCACCATGAAGTCCATCATGGGATTGGTGCGTCACATCAATGGCACCATCCGCTATGCCGAACGCGAGGTTCAGGGGAATACCCCTCATGCGATCTGTCGCCTTGGCATGGGTTATGTCCCCGAAGACCGTCGGATTTTCGGGGATCTGACCATCGAAGAAAACCTCGAAGTCGGACGCCGCGAACCACGTCCAGATGCACCCGAATGGACACAGGAACACTTGTTCGAGCTGTTCCCGAATCTGGCTGAGCGTCGCAAGAACCTAGGCAAGCAACTTTCGGGTGGAGAACAACAGATGTTGACCATCGCCCGTACGTTGATGGGCAATCCCAAGCTGGTCTTGTTGGATGAGCCATCAGAAGGGATTGCCCCCGTCATTGTGGAACAAATGGCCCGCGTGATTGCGGAACTGAAACGAGAGGGGCTGTCGGTGCTGATCAGCGAACAGAACCTACACTTTGCGCGGATCGTGTCGGACAGGGCTTATATCATCGAAAAAGGCGAAATGCGGTTTGAAGGCAGCTTTGCTGACCTCGACGAAAACCCAGAAATTTCAAACACCTATCTTGCCGTCTAATACCTTAGTCTTGTGGGAAGGACTAGGCTTTGTTTATTATAGTACAAACAATTGAATCAGGCAGGAGCCGTCATGACGGAATCCATTGAAAGCTATGCGCTTGACGAGCAGGTCGGCTACCTTTTGAGGCTGGCCAATCAGCGCCACGCGTCGATTTTCCAGTCACACACATTGGACGGCCTGACGCCCACGCAGTTTGCTGCGCTGATCCGTATTGCCGATTTGGGCAAGTGCTCTCAAAACCGGTTGGGGCGGCTGGCGGCAATGGATGTTGCGACGATCAAAGGGGTCGTTGATCGCTTGCGTCAAAAGGGATTTGCGGTTGTCGAGCCCGATCCGGACGACAAGCGACGCACACTGATTTCGCTATCCCCCGAAGGCGAGGCCATGGTCGCGCGCATGAAGGATGTTGGTCAGCAGATCACCAACGAAACGCTCAAGCCGCTGACGGCCGCCGAACAGCGCAACCTGATTCGGATTTTGCGCAAAATCTCATGATTTGAAGGGCCGTTTGGCAGACGCCTTATCCAACTGCAATTCAGACCGGGAAAACCGGATCGGAGTGCGCAGACCGGGCACGCCTTCCGGGTTAATCTGCATCTCGCGATGCTGAATCTGCGGGTCGCTCAGCGCCTCTTGCACTGAATTTATCGGACCGCCTGGCACGCTGTGTTGTTCAAGAGCCGCCAACAGATCGGTCTTGGTCCATTCCAGACAGGAACTCGTCAGCAATTCAGTCAACGCAGCGCGATTTTCCACACGGTCCGCGTTGGACATGAACCGTGTATCGTCGATCAACTCTGGCAGGCCAAGTATTTGGCACAGGCTTGCATATTGCCGGTCGTTGCCGCAGGCGATGATGATGTGTCCATCCGCCACCGGAAACACCTGATAAGGCACGATATTGGGATGGGCGTTACCCAGTCGCGTTGGACACGTACCCGAGGCCAGATAATTCATCGCCTGATTGGCCAGAACGCCCGTCATGCAATCCAGCAGGCTCAGATCCACGTGTTGTCCCTGCCCCGAGCGCTCTCGTTCAGCAAGTGCAGCCTGAATGCCGATCACCCCGTAGAGGCCCGTGAAGATATCTGCAAAGGCGACGCCGATCTTTTGCGGCTCTCCCTCGGGGTCGCCTGTCAGGTCCATGATCCCGCTCATACCCTGGATAAGAAAATCGTACCCCGCCCGATGGGCATAGGGCCCATCCTGACCGAACCCAGTGACGGATGCGTAAACAAGTCCGGGGTTGATCTGTTTGACGCTATCATAATCCAGGCCGAATTTCTTCAACCCGCCGACCTTGAAGTTTTCGATCAGCACATCCGCATCGCGGATCAGATCCAGCAACTTGGCCCGATCACCCGCATCCCGGAAATCCAATGCGATACTGTCCTTGCCCCGATTGGCCGCGTGGAAATAAGCGGCTGTCTTATCGCCATCGCGTTCGATAAACGGAGGGCCCCATTTTCGGGTATCATCCCCCTCGGGGCTTTCGACCTTGAGCACATCCGCCCCCAGATCGGCCAATGTCTGCCCGATCCAGGGCCCGGCCAGAATGCGGGCAAGTTCGATCACTTTCAGTCCGTGCAAGGGGGTGCTCATGGGTTGAACCTTTCAAAACTCTGCTGCGATCGGCCAACTTGTGTCCGGGATCGAATCCTGCATCTCCCCAACAGCATAAGTCCGATGTTTCGACAACCCGCTTGTCAGTCATGCCACCCTGCCGAAGCGCAGCATTTTCGTTAGTACACTAACTTTTTTCACATTTGGGTCAAGAGCCCGACTCAGGCAAATTTCATTCGTACAGAAACGTATTGACAGGCACGCACTTCTCACAATACTCATTCGTACACTAACGAATAGGCATTCCATGACTTACGTCGTCACCGAAAACTGCATCAACTGCAAATTCACCGATTGCGTGGAGGTTTGCCCAGTAGATTGTTTCTACGAAGGGGAAAATACACTGGTCATCCATCCCGACGAATGTATCGACTGCGGTGTGTGTGAACCGGAATGCCCCGCCGACGCAATCCGCCCGGACACTGAGGACGGGATGGAGACGTGGGTCGAACTAAACGGGAAATACGCAGAGGCGTGGCCCGTCATCACCGAAAAGAAAAACCCGATGCCTGACGCAGACGATTGGAACGGCAAGGACGGCAAACTGGAGCTTCTGTCCGAAGCCCCGGCAGAATAGGAGATCAAGATGTCGCTGGATTCCATGACCAAAACCGAATTCCCCATTCCGGCGGGCGTGTTCGCCGAAACCGTGACCGAGGTGAAACACTACACTGATCGCTTGTTCAAATTCCGCATCACCCGCCCGGCTTCCTTCCGGTTTCGGTCAGGTGAATTTGTGATGATCGGCCTGCCGAATGCGGAAAAACCCGTGTTCCGCGCCTATTCCATTGCCTCGCCCAGTTGGGACGAAGAGATCGAGTTCTATTCGATCAAGGTTCCCGGCGGCCCACTTACCGAACACCTGCAAAAAATCCGCGAAGGCGACACGGTTTTGATGCGCAAAAAGCCCACCGGCACATTGGTGAATGACGCGCTATTGCCGGGCAAGCGGCTTTGGATGTTCTCGACCGGCACCGGCATTGCGCCATTTGCCTCGCTGATCCGCGACCCCGAAACCTATGAGAAGTTCGACGAAGTGATCCTGACCCATACCTGTCGGGAAAATGGCGAGCTGGACTATGGCAAGGAACTGGTTGCGGCGCTCAAATCCGATCCGCTGGTTGGCGAGATGGCACAGAATTTGCGGCACTATTGCACCCTCACGCGTGAGGACTATCCGTTCAAAGGTCGGATCACCGATCTCATGGCATCGGGCAAAGTGTTTGGTGATTTGGACCTGCCGCAAATCTCACCTGAAACAGATCGCGGAATGATCTGCGGCTCGATGGCGATGCTGCAGGATACCAAGGTCGCGCTGGAAGGGTTCGGTCTGGAAGAAGGTGCGAACAACAAACCTGCAACTTTTGTGGTCGAACGCGCCTTTGTCGATTGACCAACCGGGGCTCTGCCCCGCCCTACACCGGGATCTGGTGAAACGCTCTCACACCAGATCCCGCGTGTCTCGGGACTTACTGATTGTCCCGCTTTCCTGTCTTGTGCAGAAACGCCTCCATCCCGGCCCGCGCTTCGGGTGAGGATTGGGCAATCGCCGCAGCCAGGCTTTCGGTAAAGAAGCCATCACTGGCCGACATATCGTTAATGCGCGTGATCGCCTGCATCATCATGTAATTTGACAGGGGCGCATTCTCGGTCACACGCCGGGCCAGCTCCATCGCTTTGTCGAACACGGTTCCGTCCGGCTCAACATAATGCGCCAGCCCCAGTTGCAACCCTTCGTCCGAGCCATAGCGGCGACCGGTCAGCATCATCTCCATCATCCGGCTGGCCCCGATGATCCGGCCAACACGTACCGTTGCGCCGCCGCCGACAAAGATCGCGCGGCGTCCTTCGGGCAGCTCATAGAACGTATCCTGCTGCGAGACCCGAATATGGGCGGTCATAGCCAGCTCCATCCCGCCGCCCAGAACACCACCGTTCATTGCGGCGACGACCGGAACCCGTCCGTATTCGATTTTGTCGAAAATCCGGTGCCACAGGCGACATTCATGCATCGCCCCTGCGGCGTCGCGCATCGAATGTTCCAACAGGTCCAGCCCGGCACAGAAATGCTGACCGGAACTGCGGATCGCAACGGCGCCGATCTCATCGGGAAGGGTGTCAAAATAGTGCTCGATCTCGAACAGCAGCCCGTGATTGATCGCATTGAACTTGGCAGGTCGGTCCAGCGTCAGGATACCGACCGGGCCGTCTGTCTCTGGGGTGATATGTGTATATTCCATTGAAAAGCCTTACTTGGGTTCCAGACGGATCGCGCCGTCCAGACGCACGCATTCACCGTTCAGCATGGTGTTTTCGATCATGTGCCCTGCCAGGCGCGCAAACTCAGCCGGCTGTCCAAGACGCGACGGGAAGGGAACCTTGGCACCCAGACTGTCCTGAATCTCTTGCGGCAGCAAATCCATCATCGGGGTCGAGAAGATACCCGGTGCAATCGCCATGACCCGAACGCCCGAGCGCGCAAACTCCCGCGCCGCAGGCAAGGTCAAGCTGGCTACCCCACCTTTCGAGGCAGAATAGGCCGCTTGTCCGATCTGCCCCTCAAAAGCCGCCGCCGACGCGGTGTTGATGATAATCCCCCGCTCGTTATCCTCAAGCGGTTCATTTTGCATGATCCGCTCAGCCGCCAGGCGCATGACATTAAAGGTGCCGATCAGGTTGATCTGAACCGTTCTGGCGAACCCGTCCAGCGCCGCCGGGCCGTTGCGCCCTACGATCCGTTCGCCATGTGTGACGCCGGCGCAATTGACGACAACACGGGGTAAACCATTGGCCGCAATTGCCGTGTCCAGCGCCGCAGAAACCTGGGCCTCATTGGTGACGTCGCAAGGCGCGGCAATTGCCCCCATTTGCTTTGCGGCCTCGTCCAGCTTGTCGCCGGGCAAGTCGAACAGGGCCACTTTCGCCCCGCTTGATGCAAGATATTCGGCCGTCGCAAACCCCAACCCCGAAGCACCGCCAGTCACGATTGCGGATGCGTTTTCGATTCTCATTTCAAGTCTCCCTGTGTGCCCCGAACGCCATGACGCAACGAAATCAGGCTTCGGCTTGCGCGATTTTCTGATGCGTCATACCCGTTGAATCGGAACTTAGTGAACGATCAATAATACATTTGCACACTAACAATTTTTTGGATAGCCTGATTTTCAAATGATGCATCATGTCGCGCCCAGTGCGACCCGATGACAGGGAGAGGAAAAATGAGCATTTCAGCCCGGCAAAAAGAACACGACTTGGGGCATCTCAAAAAATTCGCCCCTTCACAGGTGTTACGAGAAGATCTGGGCGATGGCGCTTTTGTTTTACGCAGCCCCTACCTGCTGGACATGGACGTAAAATGTGTTTCCGAATATTTGGAACGCTGGGCCGAAGAAGCACCTGATCGCCTTTTTCTGGCAGAACGTGGGCCAGACGGTGAATGGATCAGCGTCACCTATTCCGAGGCTTTGGCGCAAACCCGCTCACTAGCTGCGTTTCTTCTGAGCATGGGGCTGGCTCAAGACCGCCCACTTTTGATTCTGTCAGGCAATTCGGTCCGGCACGGTCTGCTGATGCTGGCTGCTATGCATGTGGGCATTCCGGTGGTGCCGGTTTCTGTTCCTTACTCTCTGGTCGACGAGTCGCTGGCCAAACTGCGCCATATCGTCAGGACCACAAATCCCGGTATGGCCTATGCCGATGATGCCAAGGGCTTTGCCCATGCTTTTGAGTTTCTCGCCTCGGAAGGCATCGAACAGCTGTCGGACAATGGCGCACTGACCTTTGAGCACGCCCTAGAAGCCACAGCTGGCGAACCGGTTGCCCAAGCGCGTGCCACGATTGACCATGACACGCCGGCCAAGATCCTGTTCACTTCTGGCTCAACCGGGTTGCCCAAGGGTGTCATCGTTACGCAGCGCATGATGTTGGCCACTCAAGAAGCCGTGGTGCAGATTTGGCCGTTTCTGGAAAGCGCCCCACCTGTCGTGGTTGATTGGCTGCCCTGGAACCATACGTTCGGCGGCAATTTCAACTTCAACATGATGCTGCGCAACGGCGGCAGCTTTCATATCGATGATGGCAAACCCGTGCCGGGCGAGATTGAAAAGACAATTCGCAACGTGCGCGACGTTTCACCCACCCTATTCTTCAACGTCCCGCGCGGTTTTGACATGCTTTTACCGGTCCTGCGCGAGGACGCAGCCTTTCGCAACGCTTTTTTCAAGCGGCTTGATCTGATCTTTTTCTCTGGTGCGGGGCTACCCGACCATCTTTGGGAAGGTCTGGAACAATTGGGCGTGCAGGAACGGGGCGAGAAAATCCCGTTTGTAAGCGCCTGGGGCCTGACTGAGGCGATGATGGCCACCTGTGTGCACTTCCCCATCGACAAGGCAGGCGTCATCGGGGTGCCGGGTCCGGGATCCGAGCTGAAGTTTCTGCCCAATGGTGGCAAGCTGGAAATGCGGGTCCGCGGACCGCATGTGACAACAGGTTATCTGAACAACGCCGAAAAAACCGCCGAGGCGTTTGATGACGAAGGGTACTTCCTGACTGGCGACGCGGGACGTTTGCAAGATCCAGATGACCCGTCGAAGGGCATCGTATTCGATGGCCGCATCTCTGAGAACTTCAAACTGATGACCGGCACTTGGGTCGCCGTCGGCAACTTACGTGTTGCGTTACTGCAGGCGCTTAGCCCGATTGCCTCGGATGCGGTCATTACCGGCCATAACCGGACCGAAATTGGTGCGCTTCTGTTCCTAAACATAGATGAATGCAAAACCCTGACCGGACGGGGCGACACATTGGCAGGTTACGCTGATGATCCGACTGTGCGCGCCTTCATTGCCGAACGTTTGGCTGCATACAATGCCGACCAAACCGGCAGCGCCACACGCGTGAAACGCGTTCGCATCGAACACGACGCCCCGTCGGTTGAAAAGAATGAAGTCACGGATAAAGGCTATATAAATCAACGCTTTGCGCTAGAACTTCGGGCCGACGCGGTCACTGGATTGTATGAAGGGTCCGAGGATGTGATCGTATCAGGAAAGGCTACCACATGATCGACTACACCGCCTCTGAAGCCGAGATTGCATTTGTCCTCAAGCATATCGGTCGGCCCGAGCGGCTGCCCGGTTGGAGCGACGATCTGGCCGAGGCTGTAATCCCAGCCTTAGGCCGCTTCATCAACACCGAAATTGCCCCTTTGGACATGATCGGCGAGGCACACGGCGCGCGTCTGGAAAATGGCCGTGTACGGATGCCACCGGGCATGGTTGCCGCCTATAAGCGCTATGCCGATGCCGGTTGGCCGGGCTTGTGCGCACCTGAAGAATATGGCGGGCAGGAATTGCCACACATTCTGGGTGCGGTTCTGGCGGACATGCTGGCTGGCGCGTGTATTTCCTATGAGATGGTGCTGAGTCTGGCGCAAGGCTGCATTCGAACTCTGAATGCCTCAGGCAATGACGATCAAAAGGCGCGACTGCTGCCGTCGCTGGTGTCCGGCGAATGGATGGCATCGATGTGCCTGACCGAGCCGGATGCGGGGTCAGATCTGGGTCGGATCAAAACGACCGCTACGCCGGATGGTGATAGCTATGTGCTCAGCGGTACCAAAATCTTCATCTCGGGCGGTGATCACGACTATACCGACAACGTATTGCATCTGGTGCTCGCGCGCACCCCGGACATGGCACCGGGGGTCAGGGGTCTCAGCCTGTTCGCCTGCCCTGCCGTGTTACCCGATGGGACACGTAACCGGGTTCAGACCGTGCGGATCGAAGAAAAGATGGGGATGCATGCCTCACCCACCTGTCAGATGGCGTTCGACGGCGCAAAGGCCGAATTGTTGGGCCAGGAAGGCCAGGGGCTGGCCGCCATGTTCACTATGATGAATGCCGAGCGTCTGGATGTGGCCCTGCAGGCCGTGGGCCAAATGGACGTGGCTTTTCAGCGGTCGCGTTTGCATGCCGCAGGTCGGCGCCAAGGCACGACATCAGAAGGCACGGCGCTGATCACCGAACACGGTGACGTTCAGAGGATGTTGCTGGATATCTACGCCTACACGCTGGGATGCCGGGCGATGGTCTATCGCACGTTTGTGGATATGGATTTGGGCATTGATCAGGGGTTGCTGGATATCCTTACTCCGACCTGCAAGGCCTTCGCGACCGACGCAGTCAACGCGGCCTCAAGCCAGGCAGTGCAAATCCACGGCGGCTATGGATTCTGCAAGGAGTACCGCGTTGAGCAGGTCATGCGCGACAGCCGCATCATGGCGATTTACGAAGGCACCAACGGCGTTCTGGCAACCGGAGTGGCCCGCCGCGCGATCCGCGCAAATGGCGGTGCGGCGGCGCAGGCTTTTGCCGACATGGCCTCACTAGGCCTCAGCTCGATCGAGCTGGTCGATGCGATTGACGCCTGGAAAACCGCAACCCAAGCCATGCAAAGCTATACGGATATCGGTCCGTCGGTCTCGGACTACATGCGGCTGACCGGGCTGGTATATTTTGGTCGCGTCTGGGCGGATCTCGAGGCCGCCGCGGACAACGCCCCGGAACCCGAATTGTTGCGCGCCACTGCGGCCCATGTCCGGGCGCGCATCCTGCCCGAAGCCGGTTTGCTGCGGCACCGCATCCTTAATCCAGAACCCACGCATTCTGCGGCGATCTTTGCCGCGTGAACATCAAGGACGACACATGACTGACTTTACTCTTCCCGAAGCCAGCCCACAGGCCGACGCGGCATTCCGATCCGGTCTGGCCGCTGGAAAATTTCTGATCCAGCGCTCAAAAACCACCGGTGAATACAACTTCTACCCACGCGCTCTGTCCCCTACTACCGGAGCAGACGATCTGGAATGGGTCGAAGCCTCGGGCCGGGGCACTGTCTTTGCCTCGACCATCATCCGGCGTCCGGCAAAATACGGTGGTGACATCAACAACGTACTAATTGATCTGGACGAAGGTCCTCGCATGTTCAGCCGCCTTGTGGACGTGGACAACGAAGCGATCACCATCGGTATGAAAGTGCAGGCCGTTGTCATGACCCCCGACTTCGGACCCAACGCAAAATCCGGCGAAGCCGCCGTGTTCTTCAAGCCCGCGGAATAAGGAATTCAATCATGGCACATGCACTTCGCGGCAAATCCGCAATCGTTGGCAAAGGCTATTGGGGCCTGGGCAAAACGCCCAACACCTCACCAATGGAACTGATTGCCAAAGCAACGCAGAACGCGCTGACCGATGCAGGCATGGACCTGTCCGAGATCGACGGCGTCTGTGGCGGGACATTCTACCACTTCTTCCCCACCCTTTCGATCGCCGAGTATCTGGGCATCAAGCCAACCTGGGCGAACTCGGACATGGTGGGCGGATCGTCCTTCATGTCCTATCTGGTCGAAGCGACCATGGCGATTCAGGCGGGCTTGTGTAAGAACGTTCTGATCTGCTACGGCTCGGCCGCGAAATCCGCGCGCGACCTCAATGGGCTGATCGAAACCCCGCAATGGGAACGCGCCTATGAACCAATGGTGCCGGTGCCGGGATATGCCTTCACCGCGCAACGCTATATGCACGAGTTCAACGTACCCAAAGAGCATTTCGGCCATGTCGCCATCTCGGCCCGGAAATGGGCTCAGCTGAACCCCGATGCGACAATGCAGGATGACCTGACGATGGAGGAGTATCTGAACTCGCCCATGGTTGCCGATCCATTGGCGGTTCTGGATTGTTGCCTGATGTCGGATGGCGGTGCCGCGATCATCGTGACCTCAGCCGACCGCGCAAAGGATTATCAGGAAAAGCCCGCCTATTTCCTGGGCGGCGGCAACGCGATTTCCCACCGCGAGATCAGTCAGGCCGCCACGCTGACCACCACCTGTGCCACCGAAAGTTCGAAACGTGCGTTCGAGATGGCCGGCGTCACTACCAAAGACGTTGACGTCGTCGAGCTTTATGACGCCTTCACGATTAACACGCTGCTGTTCCTCGAAGACATGGGCTTTGTGAAGAAAGGTGAGGCCGGGGCCTTTGTGGCCGATGGCAACATCGCGCCGGGCGGCCCGCTGCCGGTTAACACCAATGGCGGTGGGCTAAGCTGTGTTCACCCCGGCATGTACGGCCTGTTCTGCTTGATCGAGGCGGCCACCCAGATACGGGGTGACGGCGGCAATCGTCAGATCGATGATGTTAATATTGCGATTGCCCATGGCAACGGCGGCACGTTCTCGAACGAGTTCACGACCGTTCTGGGCAGCGAAGCGGCGCTTTAAACGATCAAGGGGGGGGCCAAATCCGCCCCCCAAAACTTGTGATTTTGCCAAAACGATAAAACGCAACCTGCCGTAGACGTACCCTCGGCAAGGGGCATTTAGCGTTAGTAGCAGACAATCCAAGTTCGTACTGTTGGTAAAGCCCTAAGCCCGACCGCCAATCTGGCGGCCGGGCTTAGGCTTCAAACCTACGTTTCCCGTGCCTTTAAAGTACAGGCACGCGCGCTGCAGGAGGGGTCGAGCGCGACCGTCCGGTACGCATCTTACCATCGATCATAACAGCCCCAACTCCGGGGATGTTACCGACGGCCATGCCTTCCAAAACGTTCTTACCGTCCGATCCTTCAGGGCGGTCCATGAACACCAAATCGGCTGGGCGGCCTGGTGCGACGATCCCTTGTGCAAGATCCCGTCTCTTTGCCACGTTTCCGGTGCCACAGCACCACGCCTGTTCGGCAGGCAATCCGCCAATACTGGCCAGCAGAGTTGCCATTCGCAGCATTCCGTTCGGCTGTACGCCGGACCCCGCTGGGGCATCTGTTCCAATCAGAAAATCGGCAAGGCGACCTTCGGCCAGAGCGCCTTCCAGTGTCACAAGTACCGATTTCTCGTTACCATTGTGTACCGCTTCAAGCGCTCCTTTCGCGTGACGGCAAAGCTCTCGGATTTCATCCTGAGAAATTGAGGTTGGTCCGCCATTGATATGACTGACTACGTCCGGTTGCGCCTCTAGCACATCTGCTGCTCGAACATCGTGAGAGCCCGCAATCGAAGGGCCGCCAGTATGCATAATGGTTTCTATTCCCAATTCCCGACACCAGCCGGTGACGCGGGCCGCGTCGGGACCTTTGGCAACTGTCCCAAGGCCGATCTCTCCAATATGCCGGATACCGGCCGCCTTTATTGCCGCATAGAAATCGCGATCAAAATCAAGTTCGGGCACTGGCGCTCCTGCCAAAACCTTGGCACCGGACGGGCGGAAATTTGAATAGCAACGTTGTGCCACCATCGCCAAAGCCTTGACGCCTTCGGCATCCTTGGGCCGACCAGGCAGATGGACTTCGCCGGCGGAAATAAAGCTTGTGACGCCGCCGTTAACATTCATTTCGATCCAGCCAATCTGGCTTTGGCGCGGGGTCCAATCGCCGAAAACCGGGTGGCAATGGCCATCAATCAGGCCCGGTGCGACCGCACAACCAGAGGCGTCAATTACGCGATCCGCGTCGCCGGCCTCAAGGCCCACAATCACTCCGCCTTCGATGAGAAGGCAATCACTGTCGGCAATAGGCGATTCCAGATCACCGGTCAGAAGCAGACCGATGTTACGGATTAGTGTGCGACCCTGTTCCGGTGTGTCTTTTGGTGCGTCAGCCATCTGATCCCCCATTTAGCGTGTGATTTCCGGTTCATATTTGGATCAAAAAAGCACGCCAAGAAATCGTTCGGCCGTCGTGCTTTCTTCATCCATTTTCATTAGTATACAAGCGATATTAGAACGCCTGTGTCAAGACCTTCTAACTGGCACTACGCCGGGATTGGCTACCCTTGAGCGGCTGATTGACCAGAGCCGACCAATCCTCGCCTGTTAGTAAGAAACCTGCATTCGGCAAGCCACCGACTAGTACCGCGGCTTGGGCGCTGTTGCCCCTATTGCCGCGGGTCAGGAAAACGCCGTGATGACTTTGGCGTAGTTGTTCAGGATCTCAAGCTCTTCATCCTGCGTGAAGTAACCGGCGTGATGCCAGACGACGAATTCTTCGGTCCCGTGTTTCTCCTTCAACGCACCAACCTGATCGATCACCTGGTACACGGCGCCTTTCCAGACCCGCCACATCGGCACATGATATGGCGGGGCATTAGAGGCGAAATTGAACGATTCCTCAAAAACGCGATAGTGCTGCCCGGCCTGCGCTTCGGTCGATCCGATGGTCAGATTGGGTTGTGATGATATCAAGATGCTACGCCAGTGTATTCAGCCAGCGCGGCGTGTCGCCCCGAACAAAACCACAGAACAGTCGGGCACCGGGCATGTGATCGATCATTGCCAGATCCTCGGCCAGACGCATCGGATGATGCGCCGTC
Source organism: Ruegeria sp. YTSC230 (assembly GCF_059609665.1). Lineage (NCBI taxonomy): Bacteria > Pseudomonadati > Pseudomonadota > Alphaproteobacteria > Rhodobacterales > Roseobacteraceae > Ruegeria > Ruegeria sp. YTSC230. The sequence goes on from NZ_JBXWMC010000005.1 coordinate 335,479, forward strand.
AACGCCATACCCACCTGCCCCGCCATCAGGATCTTGGTGTTTGCAGCGATGTGCATGTTCCACAAAGGCGGATTGGTCGTGGTTTCGATCCCTTCCACCTGAAAGTGATGCTCGGTCATGCGAAACCCGGCATACCCGTTTTCGACGGCAAATTTCATCTACTCGGTTGTCCGCTCTAACAGCGTTTCATACCGATCCGGGTCCGAGCCGGGCAGAACGACATCTTCGCCCTTTGAATGCATATAAAGTTGTACAAGGTTGTGGGTTTTCAAGACTATACCTGCCTGTAGTGCCCGTTCCCGAAATTCTACTGCTGACCGCTCAACGGAACTTGATTTGGGTCAAGAAACGCAAAAAGGGCGCCCTGATTCCAGAACGCCCTTTAGCACCGCTGTCCGTGAAGAAGGAGAAGTTACAGACAGCGATCAGCCCGACATACAACGCCGGGTTCACCGGCCTGCATGATTAATTCGTGGCTGACAGCACGGGGCAATGCCCGCGCCATAAAGGCGCGCGCTGCATCCACCCTATCCGCATAGTACTCTGGCGATTGAGCGCCCGCTGCAGCCTTGGCCACCCGTGCAATACGGGCGGACATCCAGGCCGATACACTGAGGGCTACGATTTCCAGATAGTCGCACGCACCGGACAGCACGTCACCTTGCGCCGTGCCCAACACCCAATCGCTCGAACGCCCAAGCCGGGATGCCGCATCGCGCAAGCTTTTCTCTAAGTCAGAGAGGTCGTTGCCCAATTTGCCCGCCTCATCCAGCATATCGGCCACCAGACCCTTGATGACGGCACCATTGTCGCCGCGCACCTTGCGCATAACCAGATCGCGGGCCTGAACGGCATTGGTACCTTCGTAGATTTCGGTGATCCGCACATCACGCACCAGCTGTTCGACGCCGTAATCTTTGATGAAGCCATGTCCGCCATGCATCTGCACAGCCTCATTCGCCATTCGCGATCCCATGTCCGAAAGGTAGGACTTGATGACCGGCGTCAGTAGCGAAAGGCGCGCGTCTGCAACTTTGCGCTGCTCGGGCGTTGCGGCACGATGAACTTCATCCAACAGGCCCGCTCCGAAATAAGCCAGCGCACGGGCAGCGTCCATTTCGCCCTGGGCGGTCAGCAGGCGGCGGCGTACGTCCGCATGGGCAATCAGCGGATCCGCAGGACCGTTCGGGTGCAATGGTTCCCCGTCTGCGCGACCCTGAAGGCGTTCGTGGGCATATGCCGACGCGGTTTGCACAGCGGCCTCAGCCACGCCCAACCCTTGCAGGCCAACCGACAGGCGCGCGGCGTTCATCATCACGAACATCGCGGCCAGGCCCTTGCCCTCTTCGCCGACAATCCAGGCTTTGGTGTCCTCGAAGGAAATGGCGCAAGTGGGTGATCCGTGGATACCCATCTTGTTCTCGATCCCGGCAATGGAGATCGTGTTTTGCTCGTCTGTCGTGTTGTTGTCTGCATCCAGCATGTATTTCGGCGCTAAAAACAGGGACAGTCCACGCGGTCCGGGCTGAGCGCCCTCGACCCGTGCGAGGATCAGATGGGCGACATTTTCCGACATGTCATGGTCGCCCCAGGTGATGAAAATCTTGTTACCAGTGATGGCGTAAGATCCGTCATTATTGCGAACGGCCTTGGTGCGGATCAGGCCCAGATCGGTGCCGCAATGCGGTTCGGTCAGGTTCATGGTCCCGGCCCAGTTGCCGGACGTCAGCTGAGGGCAATAGACCGCCTTTTGTTCGTCCGAGCCATAGGCCATCAAAGCTTCGACAACGCCAAAGTTCAGTTCGTGGATCAGGGCAAAAGCCAGATTGGTTCCGGCCATCCCTTCACGCAGGGCGGCATGCAGGACGAAGGGCAGTTGTTGGCCACCATATTCTTCTTCCAGTGCCAGCGCGTTCCAGCCGTCTTCGCAGAATACCTTGTAGGCGTCGCCAAAACCTGGCGCGGCATAGACTTGACCATCTTCAAGCCGTGCGCCCGGGCTGTCGCCCGCCTCATTGCAGGTTGCCAGATTGTCGCGCACAAACCCGTTGATCGCGTCAACGACCACAAAGAACGTATCCTTGTCGCAATGCTCATACCCAGGCAGCGCCAGCGTTTTGTCGAGGTCAAGAACCTCGTCCAACAGAAAAGTAATGTCCCGCTGCGGGAGTTGATAGTCCATACCTATGATCCCTCAGTTTTTAAGTGGCTTGCCGGTCATCATGGTGTGGCTCATCCGTTCGAGTGTCTTATCTTGTCGGATCAGGCGCATCATGCCTTCGGCTTCCAGCCTGTGCAGCGCCTCCTCGTCCAGAACGCCGCCGTCGCCTCCTGCCAGAACGCGCACGGTTTCACGGGCAATTTCGACTGTGTAGGGTGCGTCTGGCATAGCCTCGGCCAGTGCGGCCAGTTTGGGCTCCAGCGCGGCATTGATAGAGGCGGCATCCAGTGTGATCTCGGCCTTCGGCGCGGGTTTGTACCCGTCAGCCAGCGCCAGAGCCGCCGCCTTGGCCTCGGCCAGAAGGCGGTCGCGGTTCATGACAACGCCGTCCGTCGCGCGCAGATAGCCCGCATGTTGCGCCATCGGAGCAGAGCCGGCCATCAGCGCCACAGAAATCACATCAAACGCTGCCTCGGCCCCTTTGACAGCATCACCCAATTCCGCCGCCTTGAGCAGCAACAGGGCGGTTGTTCCGCCCCATGCAGGCAGCAGACCGACATTAGCCTCGACCAATCCGACATTGCTTTCCAGAGCCGCCATGACCCGATCCGAATGCATCAGGATTTCGCAGCCGCCCCCAAGGGCAAGCCCACAGGCGGCCGAGACAACCGGGAACGGCGCGTACTTGATCTTGCGCATCGTGGCCTGACCGATGGCCAGTTGCCCTTCGACCAGATCCAGTTCCCCCGCATCAGCACGATCCAGCGCTTTTTTTAGGTTCGCGCCCACCGAAAAGTGGTTGCCGTCCGACCCGATGACCATCGCTTTGAAGTCTCGGCCCACAACGTCCAGTGCTTCGCTCACACCTGTCATCACCTGATCATCTAAAGCCGCATTAGGTGCCGTGATCGTCAGCAGAGCGACACCATCACCCATATCGCGCAGCACAACAGCCTCGGTCTGGAACACCGGAGCATCCGTCAGGTCAGATGCAAAGATCACCCCGGGCCCACGCGGCACGTCTGCCTGTTCGCCCGAAGGCAACAGCACCTTACGGTCACGGCCCTGACCTGAATAAATCCCGCCGCGTTCAGCGGCCAGCGCCAGCAAGGGCGGCACGTCCTGACCCTCGGCCTTCAAGCGAGCCACAATTTTGTCCGCACCAATCTTGTCGATCAGCTTGAATGGGCCCATACGCCAATTGTATCCCAGCTCCATCGCCGCATCGATATCCGCCGGGTTGGCGGTAATCTCGGGCACGCAGTATGCTGCGTAAGACAAAGTCGGCCCCATTACGGCCCAGGCAAAATCAGCCAACCGATCACCGGCCTGATCAATAAAGTCGACACCAAAGCTCTTGGCCAACTCCAGGCCCTTGGCCTGCGCACGATACTCTAGCGTTGCCAGATCAACGGCTTCGGCGACTGGTTTGCCATTTTCGTCCTTGGATCTGCGATAGAAACCCGCACCGACCTTGCGACCGGCCAAACCCTTGGCGGCCATCTGATCGAACAGCTCCAGACCGTCGGTATGGAATTGCTGCGGATCATCAGCCTCAAGCAGATTGCGCATAGACAGGCGCGATTTGCCCATCAGGTCGATACCGATCAGGTCCATCAACGCGAATACACCCGTTCCGGGCACGCCGAAGGGACGGGCCAGCACTGTATCAGCCTCTTCAACTGTGATGCCACGCGCCACAGCCTCGCGGGCAGCGGCGTTCATCCATAGCCCGCCCAGACGGTTGGCGATGAAACCGGGGCGGTCGTTGCAGGGCACGACGGTTTTGCCGAGGCGTTCATCGCTGAACGCACGCGCACGTTCCGCAGCAGCCGGATCTGTGTCCGGTCCGATCACAAGCTCAATCAGGCGCATATAGCGCGGCGGGTTAAAGAAATGCACGATCACGAAGCGCTTGCGCAGGCTTTCATCCATCTGGCTGACCAGGTCGGCCAGCGGAATGGTCGAGGTGTTCGAGCTCAGCAGTGCATCGTCGCGCAGGAAAGGCGCAATTTTCGCATAGAGCGCGTGTTTGATGGCGAGGTCTTCCAGAACGACCTCGACCACCCAATCACAGGTCGAAAGCTGATCCAGATCATCGTCCAGATTGCCCGCTGTCAGCCGGGCGGCATAGGCCGGGTCGGCCAGTTGCGGCGCGCGGCCCTTGGTCATCCGTGCAATGGCACCTTTTGCCAACATTGAGCGGTCTTCGGCATCCTTTGGTACGATGTCCAGCAAAACGACTGCGGCACCGGCATTGGCGAAATGGGCGGCAATGCCTGCCCCCATCACGCCCGAGCCGATGACAGCAACTTTGTTGATCGCAGTCATTTACAGAACCTCGAACAGACCAGCTGCACCCATACCGCCGCCAATGCACATGGTGGCAACGATGTACTTCGCACCGCGTTTCTTGCCCTCGATCAGCGCGTGGCCGACCATACGCGTGCCCGACATGCCATAGGGGTGGCCCACGGAAATCGCGCCGCCATCGACATTCAGCATCTCATTCGGGATGCCCAGCTTGTCACGACAATACATGGCTTGCGATGCAAAGGCCTCATTCAATTCCCACAGGCCGATATCGTCCATCTTGAGGCCATTGCGTTCCAGCAATTTCGGCACTGCAAACACCGGGCCGATACCCATCTCATCGGGCTCACAACCCGCGACGACATAGCCCATGTAGCGACCCAACGGCTCGAGCCCGCGCTTTTCAGCCAGCTTCTCTTCCATCACGACCTGCGCCGAACCACCGTCGGACAATTGCGAGGCGTTGCCAGCCGTTATCCACTTGTCCTCGCCCATCACTGGAGTGAGACCCTGCAGGCTTTCCAGCGTGGTCGAAGGACGGTTGCACTCGTCCTGCGACAGCGTGACCTCTTCATAGGTGATCTCGCCGGTTTCCTTGTTCTTATTTGCCTTGGTGACCGTGATTGGCACGATCTCGTCATCAAACTTGCCCGCAGCCTGCGCCGCGGCGGTGCGCTGCTGCGATTGCAGGGCAAACGCATCCTGCGCCTCGCGGCTGATACCATAGCGTTCGGCCACAGTATCGGCGGTCTGGATCATCGGATCGTAGAACCCACGAATGTTCTGCGCGATCCAGTCCTCTTTCAGGCGATAGGTGTTATCGCGACCCATCACCAGTGAAATGCTTTCTGCTCCGCCGCCAACGACAACGTCACAGCCATCCACCATGACCCGAGAACAGGCGCGCGTCAGGGCCTCAAGACCGGACGAGCAGAACCGGTTGATGGTTTGGCCCGATGCGGTCACGGGCAGACCGGCGCGCATGGCGACCTGACGACCAAGATTGCCGCCGTTTGCACCTTCGGGGACGGCATTGCCGATGATCACGTCCTCAATTTCAGACGGGTCAACACCGGCGCGTTTGACCGCCTCGGCGACAGCATGGCCACCATAAACGGCGGGGTGAGTGTCGTTGAAAGCACCACGAAAGGCTTTGCCAATTGCAGTGCGGGCGGTCGAGACGATTACAGCAGAACGCATTAGATTGATCCTTGAAGGAAGTATTAGATGTCAGTGGGCAGCTTGTAGTCGGCGTATTGCTCACGCAGATGCAGCTTTGAAACTTTGCCGGTCGCGGTGTGCGGAAGCTCGGCCTGGAACACCACGTCGTCGGGCGTCCACCATTTGGCGATCTGGCCGTCATACACCGCCAGAATGTCCTCGCGACTGACATCCGAGCCCTCACGCCTGACGGCAACGATCAGCGGGCGCTCATCCCATTTGCGGTGCTTGGCGGCGATACAGGCGGCCTCCAGAATATCCGGGTGGCTCATCGCGATGTTTTCCAGATCGATCGAGGAAATCCACTCGCCGCCCGACTTGACGACATCCTTGGTTCGGTCGGTCAGGCGCAGATAGCCTTTCGGGTCGATCGCCGCGACATCACCGGTGATGAACCAGCCGTCGTCGGTAAAGGCATCAGCACCGGCCCCGCCCCAATAGCTTTCGGCAACCCAGTGGCCGCGCACCTGCAACATACCCGAGGCAACGCCGTCATGTGGCAGCAACGCGCCTTCATCATTAACGATGCGCATCTCGACCCCATAAAGCGCTCGGCCCTGTTTGGTTTTCAGCGCAAGGCGGTCGTCGATTGGCAGTTTATCCTCGCCCCATTTGGGCACCGAAAGCGTGCCGACGGGGCTCAGCTCGGTCATACCCCAGCCATGCACCACGTCGATACCGTGGCCTTTTTCGATCTGCTCGATCAGTGACAGAGGTGCCGCTGAACCTCCCATCATCGCGCGTTTGACTGTTTTTAGCCTGGCGCCCTGCTGATCCAGATATTCGAACAAGCCCAGCCAGACAGTTGGTACACCCGAGATCATCGTGACCTCTTCGTCGTCCATAAGTTCTCGCAGCGGGGCCGGATCCATGCCCGGTCCGGGCATAACCAGTTTGGTGCCGTTCATCAGGGCCGCATAGGGAATACCCCAGGCACAGGCGTGGAACATCGGCACCACGGGCAAAGTGGCATCACGCGAGCTGAGCGCAAGCCAGTCGCCGCCAGACACGCCCATGGCGTGCAGCACGGTCCCACGATGGGAATACAAAACGCCTTTGGGATTGCCTGTTGTGCCAGATGTGTAACACAGCGCCATGGCCGCGTTCTCATCCAGTTCGGGCCAGTCATAAACCTCGGGCTTGCCCGCGATCAGGGATTCGTAGTCACGGACCAGGGTCTTCATCTGCGGCACCTGATCCGGGCCAGTCAGGCTGAACCAGGCCTGAACGCTGGGGCAGCGGGCCGAGACAGCATCGATCAGCGGTGCAAAAGTCGTGTCGAAGAACATATGCGTATCTTCGGCGTCGTTGATAATAAACGCGATCTGATCGGGATGCAGGCGCGGATTGATCGTGTGGCAAATCGCACCGATGCAAGCCAATGCATAATAGAGTTCCAGATGCCGATTGTTGTTCCAGGCCAGCGTCGCGACGCGGTCACCCGGCCCCATACCCAGTTCGGTCAAAGCGTGGGCCAGTTGCTGGGTGCGTCGCCCCATATCCGCAAAGCTGTAGCGATCAATCGTCATGTCCGGGTTGCGCCAGACAATCTCCGCCTCGGGATGCGCACGCATGCCATGATGGAAAATGCTGGTCACCGTCAGTGGCATCGTCATGATCTGACCGGGAATCGTCGTTTTTTCTGCGCTCATTTTTTGCCTCTCAATGTGTTTTTCTGCATCTGCGTCCGTCACAGAAGCGCAGGCGGCATTTCTCCGATGTCCCGTTCGATCCGCCACGACATTTGCAAAACGCCCAGATCGTCAAAGCGATGTCCGACCAGTTGAATACCGATCGGCAACCCGTTGCGGTCTAGTCCGACCGGAATGCTGGATGCCGGTTGCTCAGTGAGGTTGAACAGGAAGGTATTGGCCCAGCTTTCGAACGGCTTATCGGGGTCTGATCCTGGCAGTTCGGCAGCAAAGGCTGTGTCTGGTGTCGATGGCAGCAGGACAAAATCATGGCCGTCAATCAGCGCCAACGCACGTTCACGCAACGCCTGCGTGTGGTCGAAATTCCGCTGATGCTCAACAGCGGACAAAGCGCGTGCATCGTTGGTCCAGTCGCGGATATAGGGCGTTTTCGCCTGTTCGGCCTCGGGTTGGCGCATCAGTTCGGACAGGGTACGTATTTTGTAGAACGCCTCGGCGGGTTCCCAGTCCGTTCGATTGAACGGTGCGGTTTCAAGATAGGTGACCTGAACGCCCATATCCCGCAAAACCTGTGCCGTCCGTTCCAGCGCTGCCTGAACATCTTCCGCCACCGGTTCGCCCAAGCCCAGCTCTGCGATAACCAGAACCGACATGCCTTTTCGGTCGCCGCGCGTCAGGCGCGAGACATAGTTCACACCGTCCCGTGCCAAAGCCGCGAAATCGCGCGTATCCTCTCCGGTCAGAACATTCATATGCAGCGCGACGTCGCCAAAATTGCGGGCCAACGGTCCCGCCGTGATCGCCGGGCTGTTGCAGACGAAATAGGGCACACGCCCCTGGCTGGGCTTCAGCCCGGCCAGGCCGCAATACGAGGCCGGCAGGCGAATGGATCCCACGATGTCGGTGCCGATCGAAACCGGCTCGATCCCGGCGGCAACACTGGCCGACGCGCCCGAAGATGATGCGCCTGTCGTGCGCGATACATCCCATGGATTACGGGTAACCCCATGCTTTGAGCTCACTCCGCCTGCAAGAATGCCATAATCGCACATGGTATTCTTGCCCAGGATCACGGAACCGGCCTCACGCATGCGTGCGACCGTGGGATGATCGGTTGTGCTGACCGATACCTCACCCGCCGCCGAGCCGCGATAGGCGGGCATACCGATGCAATCCATTGCGTCCTTGACTGTTGTCGGCACGCCATCCAGCGGCCCCATCGGTATGTTGTCGTGCCAACGTTTTTCGGACGCCCGGGCTGCTTCAAGCGCGCCCTCGGCATCCACGTGGTAAATCGCATTGATCCTAGGATTTACCGACTCAATACGGGCCAGCGCAGCCTGCGTGACCTCGACCGGAGACAGCTCTAGCCGGGCAAAGGCTTGCACCATGGCACGCGCCGAAAGTTGGGAATTTGGGGCGGTCATTCGGGGACTCGATCAGATAAAGGGGATCAGTCTTGGTTGCGCTGGACGTAATAGACCTTGGCCGCAATCTTCCAGCCCTCGCCTGTGCGGACCAGCGACAGGTAGTCGATGAAGTATCGGGGTTGCACGGCGCAGTCGATCTTGACAAAGGCTGTATTCGGCCCTGATTGATCGATCGAGATTGTGTGCCCGTAGACAGGATAGCCTTTGGATTTCGGGCTTTCGCGACCGCCGATGACCTCTTTGTATTTCTCCAGCGTCATGTGGATATAGCTGCCATCCTCGTTGGCGCAGCAAAGATCACATTCAGGCAGAAACATCTGGTCGGTCTTGCTGATGTCTCCGTCATACAGGTTTTCGATATACGCCTGCATCAGGGTTTCGATCTCGGCAAATGCGGTCATAGGATATCCTCGGTCATGAGTGTCTTGAAACGCAGGTGGTATTGGCTGTCAGGCGGCCTTGTTGGAAAGCAGGTCCTGGCGAAACCGTTTGAGGTCTTCGATCGTGCCGACCTTAAGGCCGTGCCGGGCCCCAAATTCCAGCAGATCCGGCAGGCGCGCCATTTCACCGTCATCATTCATGATTTCGCAGATCACGCCGGAATCCCCCCGCCCGGACAGGCGGGCCAGATCAACAGCGGCTTCGGTGTGACCTTCGCGTTCCAGCACGCCGTGCGGTTTCGCCACCAATGGGAACAGATGCCCGGGCGAAACCAGATCTGCCGAAGAGCCGCTGTCGGAAGCCAAAAGTGCGACGGTCCGCGCCCGGTCGCTGGCGGAAATGCCGGTGGTCGCGCCTTCTTTTGCGTCCACTGAAATGGTGAACGCCGTATGATGTGGATCCGTGTTCAACGCTGTCATAGGACCAAGGCTGAACTGCTCGGCCCGCTCGGGCGGAATGGCCATGCAGATCAAGCCCCGACCAAAGCGTGCCATGAAATTCACCGCGGCCGCATCCGCGCAGGCCGCTGGGATCACCAGATCGCCCTCGTTCTCGCGGTTTTCATCGTCTACAAGAATTACCATACGGCCTTGTTCGCAATCCGTAATGATCTCTTCGATGGGTGACAGCTGATAAACTTCATGCAGATCGAACACGGTCTTCCCCTTATCCGTTCAGAGGCTTGATGACGCCTTCGGCAAATTCGATCAGAGCTTCCTGCTCGATCTCGTCGCCAAAGTAGTTCACGTGGTGCCAGACAAAGAATTCGTCGATCTGATAGCGCTCGGCCAGTTCACCGACCTGGTCCAGAACCTGTTGACGCGAGCCGTCCCAGACGCGGCCCAATGGGACGTGATAGGGCGGCGCGTCGTAGGCCGAGAACCACAGGTTGTCGAACATTTCGCGGTACTGTTTGGTTTTGGCCGGTGTCTTGCCCATCATCAGATGCGCACCCAGAGCCAGAACGTCGTTGTTGGTGGTTTGAGGCAGCCCGTTTTCATGCGCGGCCTTCAGGCAGTTCTCAAGAATCACCGGCATGAATTCTTCTTTGTCGGCGGTCACGAAGGACACCATCTTGGCCCCTTCCGACGCCCAGAACTTGGCAGTTTCCATCGAATACGAGAACGGCGCATATACTTTTGGGTGCGGCTTTTGCAGCGGCCGGGGAACGATGCCCGATTTGCGCAGGATCTTGTTGCTATCAACCGGGCTGTCACCGCCCCAGAGTTTGGTCGGATTGAACTCCCACTCGACATTCGACGGGAAGTTCCAGAATTCGCCCTGATGTTCGGTCAGATCGTCGGTCCACAGCGATTTGATCAGACGCCAGTTTTCGTACAGCGCGCGACGGTTGCGCTGGTCGGCCTCGGACTTGTCGGATTCAGCCGAGGTGATGTCCAGGTGCTGCCCCATGGTCGCCGTCCAGCGCGGCGTGTTCCCGCGCGAGAAGCCTGCGAAGACGCGGCCGCCGGTCATGTGGTCCAGCATGGCGATATCTTCGGCCGTCTTGATCGGGTTCATAGCGGTCAGGTTCATCCCCAACTGACCAACTTTGAAGTTCTTGGTGTGCTGGGCGATGTACATGTTCCAGAACAGCGGGTTCGTGGTGCATTCAACGCCTTCGACCTGCATGTGGTGCTCAGTCAGGCAGAAGCCGTCATAGCCCAGCTCTTCGGCAAGGACCATCTGATCACGCATCGTGTGCATCATCTTGTTGAACCGCGCAGGGTCACGTCCAGCAAGCTGAGTGTCCTCGCCATGCTGGCGTGCGAATGGAATGGCGAGAATCTTGAACTTCATGCAGGCGTCCCCCGATGTGTGATTGAACGTTCACTAACATTCCCATACGGCCGGCAATTTCGTCAAGCCCCGAATTGTTTTTCCCTACGTCGCAACGGCACTGCGACGATTTCCAACTGGACAACACATAGGGATTTCAACATGTTGCCCTCAGGTAGGGTCCTATGGAGGCAAGCCGCGTGTTTTTGTATTCCGCTGCGCAAGTTGATGAATTTATTAATAAATCGCAGCTAGATGGCGTGTGCGTTGCGCTGGCGATCGACGCTGCGCGCGAGGAACTCAGACGTCTCGGCGACACTTTGCAACCAACACTGGTCAACACGTCGGCCACGAATCTGGCAACTGCGGGACAGGGGCAAATCGAGGCTCAGGCCATACGCATGTCGCCAGAAGATTCGCTGCTGACCTCATACCGTGTCTCGATCGTTCAGGCCGGGCACAATCCCGGTGAAGCTGCCACGCTGATGGAAGTGACCTGCACGTTCTCAGTCGAAGCGCAACTGGCGGAAGCGCCGAAATCCACTCAGGCAGAAAAGCCGCCCCGCGCCCTGTCCGACACCGCCGAGGAACGGCGGCGGCAGATCTTTGAAGGCGCGTGCAAGGTGATTGCCAAGCATGGGTTCGGCAATGCTTCGATGCGCGAGATTGCCAAAACATCCGGGCTGTCGGTTCCGCTGATGTACAAATACATCAAGGACAAGGATGACATACTGCACCTGATCACTACGATGTGCATGCAGGACATCATCGACTTTTTCGATACCGGAGAGCTGTTCACTGGCCCCGCCGATCAGAACCTTGAAAAAGCGGTTGACCGGTACATCGACTACATTGGTGAAAACCGCCGCTATATCAATCTGGTCTATTCGGAAACACGGTCAATGTCTGCCGAGAACCGCGCGCGTGTATTTGATATGGAGCGTGAATTCATGGGCCGCTGGAAAGGCATTCTGGACAAAGGGGTCGAACAGCAAGTGTTCCGCCCCATGAACACAGAGCTGATGGCCAATTATCTGTATTTCCTTTGTAATGTCTGGTCACTCCGGCATTGGAGCATCGGAAAGTTCCCGGAAAGCGAGATCCGGACCAGTCTGAAGGCGCTTATTATGGATGGCGTTTTGGTCAGGGCTGCTCCCTCCAAGAAATCCTGAGCGAACCATCAACCACTCTGGGTGGTTGATGCACAAACGCTTACGCAATCAAGTCGCACATCTCTGTCGCTTCCGGGCGATTTGGTCGCAAACCAACTTGCGACACGTCTCGGGCGTGTCAAACTGCGTATATGACAACGCTCTGTAGTCCTAACCCTCTGGATCGCCGCGCAACCGGTTGTGACCTCGTCGTGAGTGGATGATGGCTGGCGCTCTGCGCCCACTGCCATCTGCCCAGACAACGGACAATTCGGACACTCTCATGACATCTCAAACCTTACGCCTGGCCATTGATATCGGCGGCACCTTTACCGATACGGTACTCGTCTCGGACGATGAGACCATATTGGCTTCGACCAAGACGCTCACGACGCACAAAAATCCCGCAGATGGCGCGATGGAGGGCGCAAGACGTGTCATGGCGGAATCCGGCCGGTCGTTGAATGAGGTGACAGGTTTCATCCACGGAACGACACTGGCGACCAATGCATTGATCGAACGTCGAGGCGCTGTTGTGGCGACCGTGACGACCGAAGGTTTTCGCGACATTCTGGAAATCGCGTATGAGCGGCGGTATGCGCAATATGACATCAATCTTGAAAAGCCGGACCTGCTGGTGCCACGCGAACGGGCATTCACTATTCGCGAACGGATGGATGCCGGAGGGGATGTGCTGATCCCATTGGACACCAGCACAATTGACGCGCTGCTGATTGAATTGGATGCCAGCGGGGTGGATGCTGTCGCAATCTGTTTGATGCATGCCTATGCCAACCCGTCACACGAACGCAGGTTGCGCGACATTCTGGCGGAAAAACGCCCCAGCCTGGCAGTTTCAATTTCCTCTGATGTAAGCCCCGAAGCACGCGAATTTGACCGGCTATGTACTACGGTCGCCAATGCCTACATCCAACCGTTAATGGAAAGCTATCTGGCACGGTTTGCCACTCGGTTTCAGGCAGAAGGCGTGAAATGTCCGATCCTGATGATGACGGCCAGTGGCGGAATGTGCACCGTTCAGACGGCATCACGCTTTCCGATCCGGTTGGTCGAAAGCGGCCCGGCGGGCGGAGCAATTTTGGCCGCACGGATCGCAGCGCGGGCTGGGATTGACGAGGTTTTATCTTTCGACATGGGCGGGACGACTGCGAAGCTCTGCCTGATTGACAATGCAAGGCCTCAAACCTCGCGCCAATTCGAAATCGCGCGGGCCGCGCGGTTCATCAAGGGGTCGGGCATGCCTGTACGTATCCCTGTGGTCGAAATGATCGAGATTGGCGCGGGCGGCGGCTCAATCGCCGGGGTTGACCGTCTAGGTCGGTTGACAGTGGGTCCAAAATCGGCCGGATCAGAACCCGGTCCGGCGGCCTTTGGGCGGGGCGGCACCGAGCCAACCGTGACTGACAGCGACATCACTCTGGGCTATATCGTGCCGGACACATTTGCCGAAGGGTTTATCAAGATCGACCCCGAAGCATCTGAAGCTGCGCTGAACCGGGTCATCGCCGCGCGTCTGGACACGAACGGCACTGCGGCGGCGGACGGAGTCAGTCGCATCGTCGATGAAAGCATGGCCAGTGCGGGCCGAATGCATGCGGTGGAGTCGGGCAAGGACCTCGGTTCGCGCACAATGATTGCTTTCGGCGGCAACGGCCCCCTGCATGCAAGCCGGATGGCCCGATCCGCAGGGGTCCGTCGCATCGTGATCCCACCCAATCCAGGCGTCGGGTCCGCGGTCGGGTTCCTATTTGCGCCGGTCAGTTTTGAGATCGTCAGATCAAGTTATTCTCTACTTGAATCCCTGGATCTGGAGCGGATCAACTCCCTGCTTTCCGACATGATCGACGAGGCAAGCCGGGTGGTTGCCCAAGGCGCGGGTGATGCACCCACCGAAACCCAACGCACGGCTTTCATGCGCTACAACGGTCAGGGCCACGAGATCGAGATTGCCCTGCCCGATCGCGATTTAACATTCGAAGACATAAAACCGCTGACCGATGCTTTCGAGGCGGAATACCGTAAACAATTCTCGCGTCCCGTGCCCGGAATGCAAATCGAGATCCTGAACTGGGCTGTCCGCGTCGCAACCCCAGATGCGGATGTTCCAGATTTGCCGGAAACGCCAGTTCTGACAACTATCACATCGGCCCAAACCCGCCCCATCACCTGCGATGTAGATGGTCAGATAAAGCAGGCTGGTTTTGTGCCACGTGACAGCCTGAACCCCGGCGACCGGGTTTGCGGCCCGGCGCTGATCACGGAACCGCAGACGACGACCTTGGTCTCTGCTGATTTCTCGGCGCATGTGGATGCCATTGGAAACCTCATCCTTATCCAAGATCAGAAAGGAGGTGTATGATGCCTACCGATCTTTCCCCCGCTCGCCTGCAAGTCATGTGGAACCGCCTGCTTGCGGTGGTCGAAGAACAAGGTCAGACCCTGATCCGCGCCGCATTCTCACCCATTGTACGCGAATGCGGCGACATCTCTGCCGGGATTTTTGACGCCGAGGGTCGGATGCTGGCACAGGCGGTCACCGGAACGCCCGGGCACATCAACACGATGGCCGAAGCCGTAATGCATCTGCGCGGTCATTTCCCGGTTCAAGACATGAGGCCCGGTGATATCTACATGACCAATGACCCGTGGCTGGCTTCGGGACACCTCAACGACTTTTTGCTGATGATGCCCGCATTCAAAAACGGCAAAGTCGTCGGCTTTACTTCATGCACTTCGCATCTTGTGGATCTGGGCGGCCTTGGAATGGGCCCGGAAGGGTCGGATATCTATGATGAGGGTCTGCTGATCCCACCCTGCAAGCTGGTCGAGCAAGGCGTCCCGAACGCCTTGCTTCTGGACATTGTCCGCGCCAACAGTCGCGAGCCTATTGCTAATGAGGGCGATATTTATGCTCTGATCGCTTGCTGCGAAGCGGGCGTGAACCGCCTGCTCGATATGATGGATGAATTCGGAATCGACGATCTGGATCAACTGGGCAGCTATATCATCGACACCTCGCGCCGCGGCACGCTTGAAGCCATCGCCGAAGTGCCCGCAGGCACCTATAGAAACGTTCTGAGGATGGACGGTTATGAAAATGCACTCGAGCTGCACGCCACCCTAACGGTCAGCAAAACAGGCATGCATGTGGACTTCACCGGAACTTCGGGCTGTTCGGGCAAGGGTATCAATGTGCCGCTGAACTATGCGACCGCCTATACCGTCTTCGCCCTGCGCTGCATCGTCGGATCCGACATCCCCAACAACGCCGGATCGCTGGAGCCGTTCACAGTGGACGGGCCAAAAGGCTGCATCCTCAATGCACAACGCCCCGCCCCGGTAGCAATGAGACACACACTAGGACAGGTAACACCAGATCTGGTGCTTGGATGCCTGCATCAGGCCCTGCCAGATCAGGTCCCCGCCGAGGGCGCATCTTGCATGTTCGATCTACCGATGCGACACGCACCCGAAGTGGCGCGTGATGGAGGTCGGGAATTCGCGGTTGAACCTGTACATAATGGCGGCACTGGTGCCCGGCCACACGCGGATGGCTTGTCTGCCACAGCCTACCCCTCGGGCGTGTTCGGATCTCAGGTCGAGATCACGGAAAGCGTGGCCCCGGTCACAATCTGGAAACGCGAACTACGCCAGGATTCAGGAGGTGCAGGCAAGTATCGCGGCGGTCTCGGCCAACGGATCGAGATGACCTCTGCGAACGGTGCACCCTTTCTGGTGTTCCTGTCGGTTGAGCGCCTCAAATTCCCCGCCCTCGGACGCATGGGTGGAAAACCCGGTGCACCCGGTCGTATTCGTTTCCTTGGTGGCGAAAATGATATCCCGGGCAAAGGAGAACTGCGCGTTGAAGCTGACGACTACCTGATCTTTGAAACTCCTGGGGGCGGTGGTTTTGGCGACCCGGCCGCGCGAGACCCACAGGCAATCTCCCTAGACCTCAAGCGCGGTCTGATCAGCGCAGAAGGCGCAAAATCCTACGGGGGCGCATCATGATCCGCCCGGTTCCCCACATAAGTGCAATGGCGGCCTATGCGCTGGTCGACCTCGGCGGCGAAAACACTATCTCGTTGGCCCAGAACGAAAGCGCCTTTCCCGCAAGCCCCGCTGCCATCAAGGCGGGTCGTGACGCAATGGCCGATCTGCAATTGTATCCTGATCCGGAATGGTTGGAACTGCGCACAGCAATTGCAGATGTGCATGGACTCGATCCGGCACGGGTGCTGTGCGGAGCAGGCTCGATGGAGCTGATCGGCTGTTTGATCCGCGCCTATGCCGGGCGCGGTGATCGGGTCCTTGGCACGGATTACGGATATGCGTTTGTCGCCTCAGCAGCCGCTCAGGTTCAGGCCGATTACGTCAAGGCGCGTGAAGTGGATCTGACCGTATCCGTCGACGATATCATCGCCGCGGTCACACATGAAACGCGGATCATCTTTGTCTGCAACCCTGGCAACCCGACCGGCACCCTAATCCCCAATTCCGAGATCCTTCGTCTGCGCGGGGAACTGCCCGCGGATGTTCTACTCGTCGTCGATCAGGCTTATGCAGAATTTTCCGATCACAAACATGATCCGGCCGATATCTTCGCGCTGAGCGATCGAGGGGACACCGTGATCATGCGCACCTTTTCCAAGGCCTATGGCCTGGCGGGAGCGCGTGCAGGATGGGGGTACTTCCCGCCCGAGATTGCCGCTGAACTGCGCAAATTGCTTAATCCAAACAATATTTCCATCGCTTCACAAGCAGCAGCCGCTGCCGCGATCCGCGATCAGGCGCATATGCAAAATGTGGTTGCCCGCACGACTGAATTCCGCGAACGATTTGCCGTGGAATGTCGTGCGTTGGGCCTAATCGTTCCTCAAAGCCACACAAACTTTGTGCTATTGCGCTTTGCCTCAACGCAGGATGCGCAACGGGCAGACGCGGCGCTGCGGGCGGACGACCTACTAATGCGCGGCATGGGAGGATACGGCTTAACCGACTGCTTGCGCGCCACAATCTGCGAGACGCCGATCATGGATCGGTGCCTGACCGCCCTGAAGGGAGCATTGAAGTGACCGAAACACGAACCGCAGCCAAAATCGGTGTTCTGGTACCCTTCACCAACACCAACCTCGAACCGGATATGGAGTTGTTGAGGCCGCCCAACACTACAGTCCATTATCAACGCATGGGCGGATATGACGTGGATGAAATCCCCGGCTCGGATCAGATGGCGGGGTTGGGCGCATCGGATATCACTCACGACCTGCGGATGATCTCGGGCATACGCCCCGATGTGGTGCTGTATGGCTGCACCTCGGCGACACTGACCCACGGACCGTCCTTTGATGCAGAGCTGGCCCTGCAGATTAAGGCGGGCTCGGGTGCAGTTTCGCTGACCGCTGCAGGGGCGTTGATCGCTGGGATCAATGCTGTCGGCGCAACAAAGGTCGGCTTTTCATCGCCCTATTTGGGCGAGATCAATGCCCGGGCGATGGATTTCATGGCCCTAAACGGCATTGAAACCGTCAAATGTGCCGATGTCGGCCGCGAGCTTGGCAATTATGGGCAAGGTGAACTGACCCCGGACGAGGTGTTCGATCTGGCGTGTAGGGCCGATCACCCGGATTCGCAGGCAATCGTCCTAAGTTGCACAGACATGCGCTCGGTCGAGGCGATTGAACGGATTGAGGCCGCGCTGAACAAACCCGTCATTACCTCCAATCAAGCGATGGTCTTTGGACTGCTGAAAGCGCTGAACCTGCCACGTCACAAAGCGTTGCCTGGGCGTCTGTTCGATAGCTTGTGACGCGCGGTCAGGGCAAATGAGATTTTTACGACCCGCCTAACATCGGTTGCAGTTTCCAGGCGGTTTTCAGGGCTTGGTATGGCGTTGCCATCCAAGCAGGCTAAAACAGGCAAACAGAATGGCGGCGACGCAGACGATGGAAGGACCTGCGGGCGTGTCGAAGACATAAGCCGCTCGCAACCCGGCCACAGCAGATGTCGCCCCAATCGCTGCCGCGATCAGAGCCATCGTTTCCGGTGACCGTGCCAGACTCCGCGCCGCTGCGGCCGGTATTATCAGCATTGCCGCGATCAACAAAACGCCCACGACCTTGATGGCGACTGCCACCGTGATGGCCAGTGCAAGCGTCAAAATCAGTTGTTCTCGCTTGGGGTCGAACCCGCTGGCATACGCCAGTTCCTCGTTCAACGTCGCCGTCAACAACTGGGACCAACGCCACGCAATCAAAACTACGACCAGTGCAGCGCCACCCCAGATGACGGCCAGATCCGAACGGGAAACGGCCAGAATGTCGCCAAACAGATAGGCCATCAAATCAATCCGGACACCGGAGAGGAATGAGACTGCCACAAGACCGAATGCCAAGGCGGAATGCGCCATGACGCCCAGCAACGTATCCATAGCGTAACCACGACCTACCAACAGTGTCACGGTCAGCGCCATCAACAAGGCGACGGCCAGCGCGCCTGTAAAAATCGACATCTGAAACGTTAGCGACAGGGCGACGCCAAGAATGGCTGCGTGCGCTGTGGCATCGCCGAAATAGGCCATACGGCGCCATACTACGAAACACCCCAGCGGCGCTGCAGCAAAGGCCACGCCCACTCCGGCCAGTGTGGCCCGGGTCATGAAATCATCAAGCATTATTCTGCGGCTTCCTGTGAATCTGTTCCATGGTCATGATGATGATCGTGGTTGTGATCATGATCATGGCGGTAAAGGGCAAGCGCACCACCTGTTCCGGTTCCGAACAACGCGCGGTATTCGGGGGCCGAGGCCACAACCGCAGGTGAGCCCTCGCAGCAGACATGGCCGTTCAGGCAGATCACCCGGTCCGAGGCGCTCATCACCACGTGGAGCTCGTGGCTTATCATGATGATAGCGCACCCTGTTTCCTGACGCACGTCTTCGATCTGGCGATAAAACGCGGCCGAACCAGGCTGGTCCAACCCTTGCGTGGCCTCATCCAGCAACAGGATTTCGGGACGGTTGATCAAGGCCCGCGCCAGCAGCACGCGCTGGAATTGTCCGCCCGAAAGCTGTGACATCTGGCGCTTGAGCAGATCGGGCACACCGGCCGTTTCCAGCGCAGTCGCGCAATCCTTCTTTGACGCGCGATGGGTCAGCCGCATAAACCGTTCGACGGTGATCGGCAGGGTCGGATCGATATGCAGCTTTTGCGGGACGTAGCCAATTCTCAGCCCCAGCTTTTGCTTTACCTGCCCGGCAGACGGTTTGATTGCACCGATTATGGCGCGCAGCAGGCTTGTCTTACCCGAACCATTAGGGCCGACGATGGTCACAATTTCACCAGGTTCGACCCCCATGTTGATGTGCCGTAACACGGTATTGGCCCCATAGCTAACGCTGAGGTCTTCTACGGTAATCAGGTTCATTTCTACGCCTTTTCGGTGCAGTCGGGGCAAACGCCTTCGGCTTCTACAACGGTCCGCTCGATCTCGAAACCCACTGCCCGCGCGGCTGCGCCCAGCTCTCCCTTCGCGGGTGTTGAATGTGTTTCGGCCACAGCATCACATTTCCTGCAAATCATGAAGGCCGGGGAATGTGTTGCCCCGGGATGCGCGCAGGCGACAAATGCGTTCAACCGTTCGATTTTGTGGACAAACCCGTTCTCGACAAGAAAATCGAGGGCGCGGTAAGCCACTGGTGGCTGCGATCCGAAGCCTTCGTCGCGCAATCGATCAAGAATTGAATAGGCACCCAAGGCCCGATGTTCCTGCAGTAACATCTCCAAAACCTTGCGCCGCACGGGAGTCAGCCGCAGACCTTCTTCTTTGCACCGGGTCTCGGCAACGGTCAGGCTACTTTCGACGCAGTGCGCGTGGTCGTGCTTTTGGAATCCGACAAGGGCGGAGTCTTCAGCAGGTGCAGGTCTCATCTCACTTGTCATGTTATTCCATATCATATATGCCACTCGCAACGTTATAAAATCACATAGAGGGTTTGATGTCCAGAAAGCTTCTTCCTGTTTCGATCACGGCTGCGTTTATGGGGGGCACAGCAATGGCCGATGTCCCAAATGTTGCAGTTGATATTGCTCCGGTGCACTCATTGGTGGCGCGCGTGATGGAAGGTGTTGGCACACCTAACCTGATCGTACAAACCGGCGCGTCCCCGCATGAATACAACCTGCGCCCTTCCGAGGCGGCTGCCCTGCAAAATGCGGATCTGGTATTCTGGATGGGCGAGGACCTGACCCCATGGATGGAAGGCGCGGTAGAGACCCTGGCCAACGGCGCGACAGTCACCCCCCTGTTGGAAGTGGATGGCACCGTCCTACTGGAATTCCGCGAGGATGCGCTGTTCGAGGCGCACGATCATGACGATGAAGATCACGCCGAAGAGGAGGATCATGGTCACGAGGATCATGCCGACGACAAAGACCATGACGATCATGACCACGAAGAGCATGCCGAGGGTGAAGACCACGATCACGAGGCTCATGCAGAACACGACGACCACCATGACCACGCGCATAGCGATCATGATCCGCATGCCTGGCTTTCGCCCAAAAACGCCGACACCTGGCTGAACGTGATTGCCGCGCAGCTTTCCGCAGCGGACCCGGACAATGCGGGTGCATATTTCGCAAACGCGGCGGCTGCCCGCGCAGAGATGGCATCCCTCGCCGCTGAAGTGAGTGCAACTCTGGAACCTGTACGTGGCAGTAACTTCATCGTTTTCCACGATGCTTATCAGTATTTCGAGAACGCCTTCGACTTTCCCGCGTCGGGTGCGATTTCGCTTAGTGACGCGTCAGATCCAAGCCCGGCGCGGATTTCTGAGATTCAGGGGCGCATTCGCGAAGAAGGGATCAATTGTGTTCTGTCAGAGCCGCAATTCAACCCCGGCATCGTCGCCACTGTCTTGGACGGAACCGAAGCGAATACCGGTGTGATAGATCCACTAGGTTCTGATCTTGAACCCGGGGCTAAGCTGTACCCGCAAATGATCCGGAACATCGCAAAAACATTGGCGGAATGCCTATGACCTGACAGGGCAGCCCGTTTTGGCATGGAAATCCAGAGCGGGCTGAACATCGCCGGGGGCACAAAGGTTTCTCGGAAACTTGGTTTTTTCGTTTCGGTGCTCGCGGCATTCGCCCGTTTGGAAACTCAGCCAGATTTCTTCTAGAGTTCCCAACAGAACGACGCAGTCAGAGGCTGTAGCGGTGTCGGGATCAACGATCCGGACACTAGTTACGGGTCAGGCATGCGCAATCCCGGCTCACGACGCGCGCCCGTAAAACCCGATGCGTTCTTCGTGTGTGAACTGAACGTTTGGCCGATCATAAAAGGAAAACACGGCAATCATACGGTCGCGGTCGCCTTGAACAGGCGAGACGCGGTGCGCCGTGTTTTTGCCTTTGAAGATGTTCAAAGTCCCCGGCTGCAGTTTCATGAGCGTGGGCTTGCGCCGGCCTTCCAGCAATTCAGCCACCCCATCGTAATTCGGGTTGTCATCACTACGCAGGTCTTTTTCGTACTCAAATTCACCCCCCGCAGACGGCGCCTGCAACAGCAGCGTTGTGGTGAATTCGGACCTGTCGAAATGCCAGTTCAGGGCCTGCCCGGCTGAGTAAGCCATGACGTTCACGCGGGCCAGCGGATCATCCATCACAAAAAGCTTTGGCTTTTCCATGACCGCAGCCAGAAACTGCGCAAATGGCGGCCAATCGTAGAGGCGGATCACAATGGCCTGCCCCAACTGATCGGCACAAATCGTTCTGTTAGACGTCTCAAATTGGGTCAGGGCCGGATGGTCGCTGCCGAGGCCCTCGATAGACGTCCTGAAATAGATGTTGTGCCGCCGCGCGTGGACAAAAGCCTCTTCGGCAAAAAACGGTTGCAGCTCAGACACCGCCGATTCCAGCGAACTGTCGCGAACAAAGCCAGGCAGGTTAAATAATCCATTCTCAGAAAGATCGGCTTTGCAGCGTTCGATCAGGCTGTGCCAGGCCATGCTGCCCGGCTGGTCCAATGGATACAAATCCAAGTTTAAGACATCACGCATCTTCGACCCTCCTTTCCTGTTATCCTGAGCAGGGCTTGAAACAGGGCTTTATCAATGGATAGCCTTTTTGGGGAGCATAAGAATTTCAAAAGCACTGACCGAAAAACGGATTGCCCGGCGGAAAGCGCCTATTCCTGAGGGCGCTTGTTCAGTAGAAATGACGGCGATGGATTAAAAGTCGGAGACCCTCATCAGGATGAGCATGTCGCCGATCCCTTTGCGGCAGGATTACCGGATAGCTTACGCAAAAAGACGTAGATCTCCTCCAGATGTAAAAAAAGTCGTAGCTGCGCTGCAAAGTTAAGGCACCACTGAATTCAGCAGTGGGGATCAATCTGGCACACTCGCCCGGCGACGTGAGGTAACCGCCCTGATTTGTTGACGCAGGCTATTTGCCCGCATACGAACTTGCCCACATGCAGGAAACCCACAGCCGACGCGGCACAAATTCCGCCGGACATCCAAGGAATAACGCCATGAGCGAACATATCATCGTCAGCACTCAGGATCGCGTCACCACAGTCACGATTTCTCGCACAGACAAGAAAAACGCGATCACTTTTGCCATGTATACCGCGATAGCTGAAGCCATCGAAGAATACGGTCAAACCGATCAAGCCCGGGCGCTGGTCATCACTGGTGAAGGCGATATGTTCACGGCCGGGAATGACCTGCAGGACTTTATGACAGGCGGTCTTCCGGCGGGTGACGCTGAAAATCCGATTATTCGGTTCCTGAATGCGATCCGGGATTGTCCGAAACCCCTGATCGCCGCAGTCAACGGTTCTGCAATTGGTGTTGGCCTGACCATGCTGCTGCACTGCGATCTGGTCTATTCCGCGAACAGCGCTACGTTCAGCGCTCCATTTGTCCAACTGGGTCTGGTGCCCGAGGCCGGTTCTTCGATGTTGCTGCCTGCGTCTCTCGGTATGGCTGTCGCCAATGACGTCTTGCTGGCCGGGCGGGTTCTGACGGCATCCGAGGCCCTGAACCACGGGTTGGTCGCGCGCGTCTTTGCCGACGGTGAGTTGATGAACGAAGTCCAGGAGATCGCAAAAGCCATTGCAGCCTCATCCCCGGTAGCGCTCAAACAGTCAAAGACCCTGATCCGCAATCAGCGTGACGAAGTGGCCGGACACATGGCCGCGGAAATCAAGATTTTTGCCGCGCAGCTACAATCCCCGGATTTCGCCGAAAGCGTTGCGGCCAAACTGCAAAAACGCGCACCGAATTACGGCTGACCCGCGCCTTTGAGGGACTACGGCTTTCCTCGCCTCGAATGCAGCCCCAGTTATTTCGGAAACGAAAGCTGAGGCACAAAACGCCACTGACGCAAACCCAAGCTGAAACCAACCTTCCGTAATTGGCCTACGTCGCCAATAACGAAAGGATATTAACTTAATTTCATTACCGGGCTGGTCAATTCCGCCCGGCAATGGAATCAGTGCGCATCAACAAATTTTGATTCGCCCTGACACGCTTTAACAAGCCGAAATAGGGCGTGCCCTGTGGCTGTTGGATGGCGTTTCACCCGATAGCCGCGTGAAGTCAGAGGAAAAGCATGGGCCTAACCTGCTATGACGTGATGGTGCCGCCTGAGGTACAAAAGACCATTCTGCCGGATGAAAGCATCGCCACGGCTTTCAACATCATCAGGGGCAGCCGGGCACGGTTTCTGCCTGTCGTGGCTGAAGACGGGACTTATGTTGGCGTCTTTACCGCCCCGACGCTGCTGAAACTGATTCTGCCGAAGGCGGCTACAATCGGTCTAAATGATGATGCGTCGCGCGTCGCGATCGACTCGCTCAGCTTCATGAATCTGACGCGGGATGATTTCGAACAACAGATGGAGCGGTTGAAGACCGAAAAGGTTCGCGACAACATGTCGAGGCCCTCGAACATCCCTGTCGCTGCACCTGATACGCCGGTGATGGAAGGCATCTTCCTGATCTACAAATTCAAACGGCACGTGATCCTTGTTGAGCCCGAAACCAACCGTTTCGTTGGCACCGTAAGCGCCAACTCGCTTTTGGATCGCGCACTCAGCTAACCCTATACAAACCGGACTAAAACCTTGGCTACGCATTCGACGTCACACGGAGAGGCCGCTCTCTCTGTTCCACAACTATTGGGCATTGATCCGCTTTGGATCGCGACCGGAATTCTGATTTTGGTGTATGCGGTCCTGATCACCGAAAAGGTTAACCGCGCCATTCTGACGATGCTGGGCGCGTCCCTGATGGTCCTGTTTGGCATCATCAATCAGGAACAGGCCGTGGCGGGTGTGGACGCCAACACTCTGGCACTGCTCATCGGCATGATGGTCATCGTGGGGATCACCAGCAAATGCGGATTGTTCCAATACGTAGCGATCAAGGCCGCAAAAACGGTGAAAGCCAATCCAACCGGCATCCTGATCATGCTGACGCTGATTACGGCGGTGTTCTCGGCCCTGCTGGACAACGTGACGACCGTTTTGCTGATCGCCCCGATTACGCTGCTGATCACTGAAGCCCTGGAAACGCGTGTGTTCCCGTTCTTTGTTGCCGAGATCCTAGCCTCGAACGTGGGGGGAACAGCGACGCTGATCGGTGACCCGCCCAACATCATCATTGGCTCGGCCGCAGGGTTGAGCTTCAACGATTTCGTGGTGAACCTGGCGCCTATCTCGGCCATATGTCTGGTTGTCCTGACCGGCATTATTTACCTTATGAACCGCAAGGAACTGGCCCGCATTCCGAAATCGGCCAGCGATCGGATTATGGGGTTCAACGAATCCGAAGCGGTTACTGATGTTGTCTTGATGATCAAGTCTCTGGCCGTATTGGCTCTGGTTTTGCTGGGGTTCACGCTGGGGCACAGCTACGGCATTCAGCCCGGTACGTCAGCGTTGGCCGGTGCTGGCCTGTTGATGCTGCTGGCCTATGGCCACCAAAGCGGTGAAGAACAATCCGAGTCGGTTCACCACATTTTTGGTGAAGTTGAATGGGTCACAATCTTTTTCTTCGGTGGGCTGTTCGTCATTGTTGCCGGTGTTGAACATGTTGGCCTCTTGGCATTCTTTGGTGAGAAAGTGCTGGAGCTGACCCAAGGCGACATGATGTGGACCGCGTTCTTCATCTTTTGGGCCTCCGGCATTTTGTCCGCAATCCTCGACAACATTCCTTTCGTGGCAACGATGATCCCTCTGATCGAGTCCACCGCAGACACGTTCGGCGGCAAGGACGCGATTGAACCCCTTTGGTGGTCGCTGGCGCTTGGGGCCTGTCTGGGCGGCAACGGTACACTGTTGGGGGCAAGCGCCAACCTTACGGTGGCTGCTTTTGCGGAAAAGGCCAAGCAGCCCATCGGCTTCATCGCCTTCGCCAAAATTGCATTCCCGATCATGATCCTGACCCTGATGATCGCGAACGTCTATATTTGGCTGCGTTACTTCTGACCTATGGCCCTTTGAACCAAACGTATTACAGGTTCAAAGGGCGTCCGACTCCGGACAGGTTTACTTGCCCGCATGTGACACGCACCGCGCTGAGGCACCGAATTTGGTTGTCTTTCTAGCCAATCCCCCCTAGTGACGGCCTCACCTCGGGGAGCACGGCCTGCCGCGCTGAGATGCTTATCAAGCGAACCCGTAGAACCTGAACCGGCTAGAACCGGCGGAGGGAAGGGTTTCGGTTTCATCCATCCTTGCCCTCTCGCCGCAATGGAGGATGACATGAAACATCTGCTAATTGCTGCGGGACTTCTGAGTGCAACTACGGCCATCGCCGCCGACAAGCCTCAGCTAACCGTTTACACCTATGACAGCTTTGTATCCGATTGGGGCCCCGGCCCGCAGGTCAAAGAAGCCTTTGAGGCAACCTGCGACTGCGAGCTGAACCTCGTGGGCGTCGAAGATGGTGCCGCACTTTTGTCGCGTGTCCGGCTTGAGGGTGAAAACTCTGACGCCGACGTCGTGCTTGGTCTGGATACCAACCTGATTGCAGCGGCCCGGGAAACCGGCCTGTTTGCGCCCAATTCCGTTTCTGCCGACTTCGCGCTGCCGATCGAATGGACCGATGACACGTTCACACCGTATGACTGGGGCTACTTCGCCTTCGTTCACAAAGCGGATGCGACCGCGCCTGCGAACTTCCGGGAGCTGGCGGACAGCGACACCAAAATCATCATCCAGGACCCTCGCTCGTCCACGCCCGGTCTGGGTCTGCTGATGTGGGTTAAAGCGGCGTATGGTGATGATGCACCCGAAATCTGGACTGGTCTTTCCGACAATATCGTGACGGTCACAAAAGGCTGGTCCGAAGCGTACGGCCTGTTCCTTGAGGGCGAGTCGGACATGGTTCTCAGCTATACGACATCTCCGGCCTATCACCTGATTGCCGAGGACGATGGCAGCAAGGCTGCGTCCGCTTTTGACGAGGGCAACTATCTGCAAGTTGAGGTTGCGGCAAAGCTGGCCGCGACGGATCAGGCCGAATTGGCGGATCAGTTTTTGCAGTTCATGGTCTCGGATGCGTTCCAGCAAATTATACCGACAACCAACTGGATGTACCCGGCCGTAACCCCGGCAGAAGGTTTGCCTGCAGGGTTCGACACCCTGACAGTGCCGGCAAAGTCGCTGCTGTTCTCCCCCGATGAAGCCGCCGCCGTGCGGGATC
Organism: Ruegeria sp. YTSC230; assembly: GCF_059609665.1. Classification (NCBI taxonomy): domain Bacteria; kingdom Pseudomonadati; phylum Pseudomonadota; class Alphaproteobacteria; order Rhodobacterales; family Roseobacteraceae; genus Ruegeria; species Ruegeria sp. YTSC230. The sequence goes on from NZ_JBXWMC010000005.1 coordinate 362,369, forward strand.
AGGCCCTGGCAGAATGGCAGAACGCGCTCAGCCAGTAAGCCCATGGCCCGGTATCGGTGCGGCAGCTCTGGTCGCCGCGCTAATCCTGGGCACTCTTACGGCGGTTGCACTGCGTGCTGAAACCAGCGGCGGGTTCAGTCCCGCTGACTGGGCTGCGCTGCGCTTCACGCTGACCCAGGCCACGCTGTCCGCATTGTTCAGCGTGGTGTTGGCCGTGCCGGTTGCGCGGGCTTTGGCACGTCGGAGGTTCCCCGGCCGACGGGCTTTAATTGCGCTTTTGGGTGCGCCCTTCATCCTGCCGGTCATCGTTGCCATTCTGGGTCTGCTGCAAGTCTTTGGCCGGTCGGGATGGATCTCGGACTTCCTTGGCATTTTCGGCCTGCCGCCCATACGCATCTACGGCTTGCATGGGGTTGTACTGGCGCATGTTTTCTTCAACCTACCCCTGGCCACACGCCTTGTGTTGCAAGCCTGGCAGGAAATTCCGGCAGAACGGTTTCGCCTGGCCGCACAACTGGGCTGCAATGGTATGGCCATGTTTCGACTGATCGAGATGCCCATGCTCAAACGGACCCTGCCCGGGGTTCTGGCGGTAATCTTCGCCATCTGCCTGACCAGCTTCGCCGTCGCCCTGACCTTGGGCGGAGGGCCACGGGCTACAACAATCGAACTGGCAATCTATCAGGCTTTTACCTACGATTTCGACTTGGGTCGCGCCGCCCTGTTATCCGCCCTGCAACTTGCCCTGACAGCTGCGACCGCTTTGGTGGCGCTGAAGTTTTCGCGCGGGGACGGTTTTGGAACAGGTCTCGATCGCGCCTTGCGCCGCTGGGATGGGGGTGCGCCGACGATAGATGTATTCTGGATCGTCGCAGCGGCCGTCTTTTTGCTACTGCCTTTAGCATCGGTCGTAATTTCGGGAGTTGCCGGGTTGTTTGACTTGCCCGCAATCGTTTTTCGGGCTGCGCTGATCTCGGTCCTTGTTGCTGCGGCAAGTACTGCAGTCCTACTATTGCTAGCTTTGCCTATGGCCACCGCCGTCGCGAGCGGCCGGTACGGGCTTGTGGAACTCAGTGGCATTTTGGGTTTGGCGGCATCACCATTGGTCATCGGTACGGGCCTGTTCATCTTAATCCGGCCTTTGGCAAACCCGACGACATTGGCTCTGCCTGTCACTGCTTTGGTAAATGCTGCGATGGCCCTGCCCTTTGCTTTACGCATTCTGGTCCCCGCCGCGCGCGACATAACCGCCAGGCACGGACGTCTCGCGCTTTCATTGGATATGACAAAATGGACGTTTTTCACGCGCATCTTGCTACCGCGCATGCGTCCGCAGATTGGGTTCGCCACTGGTCTTGGGGCGGCTCTGTCAATGGGTGATCTGGGTGTGATCGCTCTGTTCGCCGATCCGCAGATCGCGACCCTGCCCTTGCAAATCTACCGCTTGATGGGTGCCTATCAGATGCAGGCTGCTGCCGGCGGGGCATTACTGCTGTTGCTGCTGTCCATGGGCGCATTCTGGCTATTGGACCGAGGAGGGCGCTGGCATGCTGAAGCTTGACGACTGCGTGATTGAAAACGGGAATTTCACCCTAAACGCCGATATCCAGATCGAGGTTGGCAACAGCATTGCCATTGTCGGCCCGTCCGGGGCGGGCAAGTCCACATTGTTGGAGACTATCGCTGGATTTCGGGATCTGAAAAAGGGTCAGATCTTTTGGGGTGGTCAGCAGATTTCCAACTTGCATCCCGGCAAGCGCCCTATGGCGATGCTGTTTCAAGACGGAAACCTGTTTCCGCATCTGACGGCTGAACAAAACATCGCCCTGGGCCTGCGCCCAAACGGTCGGTTGTCCGCAGACGAGGGTGCACAGGTTCAGTCCGCTCTGGGCCGGGTTTCTTTGCATGGTATGGGCGCGCGCAAACCCTCGGAACTGTCCGGAGGACAGCAAAGCCGGGTTGCCCTGGCCCGCGTACTTGTGCAGCGGCGCGAACTGTTGCTTTTGGACGAACCGTTTGCCGCCCTTGGGCCAGCCTTGAAAGCCGAAATGCTGGATTTGGTGGCCGATCTGGTGGCCGAAACCCAAACGACCCTGTTGATGGTCAGCCACGATCCGCAGGATGCACGCCGTATTGCCGACCAAACCGTACTTGTTACAGACGAAACGGTGCATGCCCCCGTTCAGACAACGGAACTCTTTGACAACCCGCCGCCAAGCCTGCGTGCGTATCTTGGCTAGCGGCGATCCCGTCTCAGACGTCAACGAGACGTTGTAACGGGTCGCCAAGCTAAATATCGTTCAAAGATGGTCAACGAAGACAAGCATACGCAGCACACTGGCGTGATCGACAAAAGCGCCCGGGCGCAAAGCAACCGCCAGACAAGGTTAAAAATCCGGATTTCTACTCTGCTGGCGCTGACCATTGGCGGACTGGTGGCAATATCGGCTGGCGCAGTTCTGTTGGTTTCGACTTATGCCAATTTTCAGAACACGACGGAACTGTTGAATACGTCTGCCGCGATGATCGTCGAATCCATCGAAGACGATGTCTTTAGCCTGACGACACCGATCGAGGAACTGGCGCAATCCCTACAAGAAGACGCAAGCACGGGTGAAGTCGATCTGCACGACACCGATTTTCTGAAAGCCTACTTCAAAGGCGTGGTGGCTTCGGTCCCATATCTGACAGATCTTGCCATCGTGTATCCTGACGGCAGTCTGTTCATTTCAACACATATCACGGATGTTGAGGGGCCACGTTTAATAACGTCATACGAGCCTCCGGCTGCAGGCACGCTTCAGTATCTTAAAGATGTTAAAGGCTATGATGGTTTGGTCTGGAACGAACCCTTCTTTGACCAGGGCCGGACACATATCTCAGCGACTGTACCTGCCTATAAAGACGGTATTTTTCTCGGGGCCGTGCTCGTTTCTTCTACCGTTCACCATTTCTCGGGCCTGGTCGACGAGTTAAGCGGGAAATACGGGGCAACCGGTTTTGTTCTGTACGGTGACAACCGCGTTCTGGCCCATCCCAAATTGCTGAACCTGTCTGCAAACACGTTAAGTTCAAACGCCCCCTTGCATTCGGTCGCAGCACTTGATGACGCGGTCATCTCACAAATGCTGATGCAGCCACCCGAGTTTCAGGGCAACGATGGAACATTTGTCGGATATGTGGTCGAGGCGCTGGACGGAGAACACCTGGTTTTGACAAGCATCGTTAGCGGCTTCGGATCTGAGCCGTGGGTGATCGGGCAGTATTCTCCACTGAGCGATTGGAGCAACCAATGGTCCCGGCTGAGTGATGCCGCCCTGGTCAGTCTTGGTTTACTGATCGCTTCGGTCATTGCGGCGCTTGTGTTGGCCAGACGATTGGCGGCACCCATTCACAGGTCGACCGAAGAAGCCATCAAAATCAGCGAACTGAATCTGAACCAAATCGACCACCTGCCCCCCTCTCGGGTCTCAGAACTGAACCTTCAGGCTGTTGCCTTCAACAAGATGCTCGACGGGCTGCGCTGGTTTCAAACTTATTTGCCCCGAACCCTTGTACGGCAAATGCTAAAGACCGGAGACCCTAACCTTGTGTTGCCGCGCGAAGTCGAACTTACCGTCATGTTCGCCGACATCGTGGGGTTCACACCCGCATCCGAGGCCATGACGCCACAAGCCACGGCAGCAATGCTGAACCGGCATTTCGAAATCCTGAACCGCTGTATAGAAGCCGAGGGCGGAACGCTCGACAAATACATCGGCGACGCGGCGATGGCGTTCTGGGGCGCGCCCCAGGACCAGACGGACCATGCCGAACGCGCCTGCCGGGCTGCAATGGCAATCAAGCGATCACTAGCTGAGGCTGGCGTCGAGTACGGCGTCAAAATCGCGGTGCACACCGGACCGCTGATTGTCGGCAACATCGGGGCCGTCGACAGGATGAATTACACGGTGATCGGCGACACAGTGAACACCTGTGCCCGGATCGAGACCCTTGTAGGCGAGCTGCCAAGTGACGAGCAAACCACGATTTTGATCAGCGATGCCACAGCCCGACTGATCAACCCGGCTTTTCATCTGATCGACTGCGGCGAATTCACGGTCAAAGGACGTTCAAGGAAAGTGAATGTCTACCGCCTTTGCGATGCAGATAAGACCCTTCGCCCCTCAGCATAACCTGCCAGGAATTCCAGTGGCCGTATAATGGTCACTCCGTGCGCCGCAGTTGTTTTGGTGTTTTGCCGTATTCGGCCTTGAATGTCTGGGCAAGCGTAGAGGTTGACGCAAAACCGCAGGCTATGGCGATGTCAATAATCGGCATTTGCGAGTTCGAGACCAGAGTAAACGCTTTTTTCAACCTGATCTTTCTATAAAATTTTCCGGGCGACGTGCTCAGGTGCAGCATGAACTGACGCTCTAACTGCCGGGTAGATACGCCCACGCGGCGGGCAAGGCTGGCCGTTGGCAACGGGTGTTCGGTGTTTTCTTCCATGATGCGGATCGCGTTTTGCAGCCGCTTTTCCAGGAAATTTGGGTTCGCGCTCAGACCTTTGGGTTGCTCTTGCGCGTGGCCCCGAACGTCGTTCAGCATCAATTGACAGGCCAGTTCAGCCCTATCTTGAGGCTCAAGAACCTCGGCCAGAATGCCGATGATCGCCTCGGCGGTATGACCGTGCCCGGCGCAAGTCAACACTGCTCCATTTCGGGCAACAAGACTCTCAGAAAGCATGGGATAATCCCCTATCTCACGCAGCAAACCAATGTCGCGCCAATGTGCCGTGACCGGCCCGGATTGTTGCACTGTCGCCTTGATGTATTCGCGTGCCGCGTCCGAAAACAAGGCAACTGGTCGTTTGTGTTTTTGCATTGCCCGGACGCGTCGCAGCCATGTGCTGACATCTCCCAACTGACCGCCCACAACACACAGGCAATCGCTCAGATACTGGTCAGAGATGGCAGGCGTTGCCCGCACAATCAGGTCTGAACTGCTGGACACCAGACCGGGCGTGTCCGACGAAATCTGCCACCGAAAAAGGTCGCGGTTGAGAACATCATTTGCCGTCTGCAAAACTGCAATGATGGATGACAGCTCAAGATACGCAAACTCGGCCTGCACGAAGATCTCGAATGTTATTCGCTGTTCAGTCTTTGATCTGTCTGTAGGTGCTAACATTCGATGAGTTCTTGTTGTTCTTTGCCAGCACGTTAGCCCTTTTTTGCAAGAGCCGGTCAGTCTTTGGGGCAGCTGTAAATCAACTGGCGAGGGCTTAGTTTGAACCGATCATCAGATTGAAAGCAAGGTGCAAGTCCGCGCGCAAATCCAAGGTGCCGGTCGCGGCGATAATATGTAGACCACGAGACGTTAAGACCCAATCGCGGGACCCAAAAGACCCCGCGCCAAGGAATGCTTGTAATACAGATGCTTATGCCGCAGCGATTTGACTAGCCTTTTCGACCAGTACTTCGGCCTGACGGATCGAGGCATAGTCGATCAGGCGACCATCCAGAGACACAGCGCCTTTGCCAGCCGATTCAGCCTCGGACATGGCTACGAGTATGCGCTGTGCTTTGGTGACTTCGGCATCTGATGGCGACATGACCTCATTGGCCAGGACAATCTGGCTGGGGTGGATAGCCCATTTTCCTTCACATCCCAGAACGGCCGCGCGTTTCGCTGCCGCGCGATACCCGTCTGGATCCTGAAAGTCACCGAAGGGCCCGTCAATCGGGCGCAGGCCGTTGGCTCGGGCGGCGACGACCATGCGGGCCAGTGCATAGTGCCACATATCGCCCCAATGCGTCATGCGCCCGCCATCTGCATCCGCATCGGTCAGAACGGAATAGTCGGGGTTTACACCGCCGATGATTGTGGTCCGGGCACGGGTCGATGCCGCATAGTCGGCAACCCCGAAATGCAAGCTTTCGTTGCGTTTTGAGGCGGCCGCAATCTCGCTGACGTTCTGCATGCCAAGCGCGGTTTCGATGATGTGTTCGAATCCGATCCGTTTCTTGTAACCTTTGGCGTCCTCGATCTGCGTCACCAGCATGTCAACTGCATAGACATCCGCAGCGGTTCCAACCTTGGGGACCATGATCAGGTCCAGCCGTTCGCCGGCCTGTTCGACCACATCCACCACATCACGGTACATATAGTGCGTGTCCAGCCCGTTGATCCGCACCGACATGGTCTTGTTGCCCCAGTCGATATCGTTCAACGCCTCGATGATGTTCTTGCGGGCCTGTTCCTTTTCATCAGGCGCGACGGCGTCTTCCAGATCAAGGAAGATAACGTCCACATCCGATTTCGCTGCCTTTTCGAACATTCCGGGCTGGCTGCCCGGAACGGCCAGCTCGCTGCGGTTCAGGCGTGCGGGGGCTTGGTCGATGTTGTGAAAGCTCATGGTTTTGGGATCCTTCGTCTTACAGGTTTGGATAGATCGGGAATTTAGCGCAAAGCTCTGCAACCTCGGCTTTGACCTTGGCTTCAACCGCGCCAT
>NZ_JBXWMC010000006.1:0-333127 GCF_059609665.1 Ruegeria sp. YTSC230
AAAACGGCCTGCGTTTCGCCATCCGCGAAGGCGGCCGCACCGTCGGCGCCGGCGTCGTGTCGAAAATCGTCGAGTAAGGCGCGCTTGTCGCGCCTGGTTGCGGCAGGCGATTTTCCTCAGGGAAATCTGCCGAGAGCAACACGGTGAGAAACCAAAGAAGGCCGCTCCGTCCGGGGCGGCCTTTTTTGCGTTTTGCGGTTTCTGAACCACGTTTGTCCGCAAAGCAAACTGTCCGAATTTGCCCTTCTGTTGCTGAACTGCTCAGAGTTTGAAACACCCCTCCGATAAGACGGTTTGATGAATTACCCTGCGGCTCAGACACCGACCCAGAACCAGCCGTTCATTCCGAGTTGTAGTATTTCCGAAGAAGTGCTTTTTTGAAAACCGCCGCCAAAAAAACAGGCGTTGGCCCACAAGGAGTACTTTGAAATGGACGAAACCGTACAAAGGCTGTCCAGACGTTTGAAACGACGCGGATACCAGGTTTTGCCAAACAAGGAAACGGGCGATTATATTAGCAGTCTCGGTTTCCAGGTTCAGACGGTATTTGATGTTGGTGTTGCCGGCGGCACAGCGCATTTGTATGCGGCGTTTCCGGATTCAAAATTTGTTTTGATCGAGCCGATTGCAGACTATGAAACAAAGCTACGAAGAAAATGGGCGGACAAAATCAATTTTGATTTTCACGCCTGCGGTGTTGGGGCGGAAAACGGGCAGACAACGCTGCGTATCCCAACGGTCGGTGCCCGATCATTTGGAACGCGCGCGACTATGCTTGAGTTCGATGATTCTGCTACGGCGCACATATCGAAAATCGAAGAAAGACAGGTGCCCGTGAAAACACTTGACGAGATCGCTTCGACCTACAAAGGACCTTTCGGCCTTAAGATTGATACCGAAGGTTTCGAAATCGAAGTAATTCGGGGCGCGTCGGAAATGCTGAAAAACTGCGCATTTGTCTTGGCCGAGGTTTCAACACGCCGTCGTTATCAAGGCGGCTACAAGTTTAGCGATTTTGTTTCGGTTATGGCAGGTCAGGGGTTTGAACTGCACGATTTCATCAGACCGCCGTCGCCGCAGGCAACCGATTGCGACGCGATTTTTGCACCTTTTAACAGCCCTTTGTTTGACTTTCGGGATTTGAAGCTATCGCGCATTGCAGCGAAGGGCGTAAAGCCGTAGGAGGAAGTCGTTCTTTCCTTCTAGATACGTGCGCCCATGGGCACGGGTAGTTCCGGTTTTGCCGCGATAATACTTGGTTGATGCGGCGTGGCGGGTTCGAGATGTTTGGCGCCAGTCAAATCCAGAATTAGTAAGCCTGAAAAACCCCTTGCCAAACCCCCCGCACCCCTGTAGATCGCGCGAGTTCTCTACAAGAACATCGAGGCGGGGTGATTCCCGCCTTTTGGGTTCGAAGAGGGTTGGCGATGCGCGCTTGTCCTCCTCTCAACCTCAACGCCTGATAAAAGGCTGTTACTATGCAAAGCCAAAACATCCGTATTCGGCTGAAGGCATTTGACTATCGCGTTCTGGATGCCAGCACGCAAGAGATCGTCAACACTGCCAAGCGGACCGGCGCGAACGTGCGCGGCCCGATCCCGCTGCCGAACAAGATCGAGAAGTTCACGGTTCTCCGTGGCCCTCACGTTGACAAGAAATCCCGCGACCAGTTCGAGATCCGCACGCACAAGCGTCTGCTCGACATCGTTGATCCGACCCCCCAGACCGTTGACGCGCTGATGAAGCTCGACCTCGCCGCTGGTGTGGACGTCGAGATCAAGCTGCAGTCGTAAGATCGGAGGGTATAGATTATGCGCTCTGGTATTATCGCAAAAAAAGTAGGCATGACCCGCCTGTTCATGGAAGACGGCAAGCAGATCCCTGTGACTGTTCTTCACCTGGACGGCCTGCAGGTCGTTGCACAGCGTACCGCTGACAAAGACGGCTACACCGCCGTTCAGCTGGGCGCTGGTGCTGCCAAGGCAAAACGCACCTCGAAGGCTATGCGCGGTCACTATGCCGCTGCAAAGGTCGAGCCCAAGCGTAAGCTGGCCGAGTTCCGCGTCTCTGAAGATGGCCTGATCGAAGTGGGCGCCGAGATTTCGGCAGAACACTTCCTGGAAGGTCAGAAGGTTGACGTTTCGGGTACCTCGATCGGTAAAGGCTTTGCCGGTGCAATGAAGCGCCACAACTTCGGTGGTCTTCGCGCCTCGCACGGTGTTTCGATCAGCCACCGTTCGCACGGTTCGACTGGCCAGTGTCAGGATCCGGGCAAGGTTTTTAAAGGCAAGAAGATGGCCGGTCACATGGGCGCTGCCCGTGTAACCACCCAGAACCTGGAAGTCGTCAAAACCGACGCCGACCGTGGTCTGGTCTTCATCAAAGGCGCCGTTCCCGGACCGAAATCGGGCTGGGTTACCGTCAAGGACGCCGTCAAGAAGAAAGCACCGGAAGGCCTGCCTTTCCCGGCAGCCGTAAAAGGTGCTGCAACTGAAGCACCTGCGGAAGAAGCTCCCGCGGAAGGTGGTGAAGCATGAAACTTGATGTAATCAAACTGGACGGCGGCAAAGCCGGCAACATCGAGCTGGACGCCGATCTGTTCGGCCTCGAGCCGCGCGCGGACATCCTGCACCGTGTGGTCCGTTGGCAGCGCAACAACGCGCAGGCTGGCACCCACAAGGTCAAGACCCGTTCGGAAGTGTCCTACTCGACCAAGAAGATCTATCGCCAAAAAGGCACCGGTGGCGCACGCCACGGCGCTCGCTCGGCACCGATCTTCCGGGGTGGTGGCGTTTACAAGGGTCCGGTCGTGCGTTCGCATGGTCACGACCTGCCGAAGAAGTTCCGTAAACTCGGTCTGCGCCACGCGCTGTCTGCCAAAATGGCAGCTGGTGAACTGGTTGTAATCGAAAACGCCGAAGCCGAAGGCAAGACCGCTGCACTGGCCAAACAGGTTGCAAACCTGGGCTGGAAACGCGCTCTTGTCATCGACGGGGCGACCGTGAACGAAGGTTTCCTGAAGGCGTCGCGCAACATCGAAGGTCTGGATATCCTGCCGTCGATGGGTGCAAACGTTTATGACATCCTCAAGCGTGACACTCTGGTGCTCACCAAAGCGGCTGTCGAAGCACTGGAGGCTCGTCTGAAATGAGCGCGAAGGCAGAACACTACGACGTGATCCGCAAGCCGATCATCACTGAAAAGTCGACCATGGCGTCCGAGAACGGCGCGATTGTCTTTGAAGTGGCGATCGACAGCAACAAACCGCAGATCAAAGAAGCGGTTGAATCGCTGTTTGGTGTCAAGGTGAAGGCGGTCAACACCACCATCACCAAAGGCAAAGTCAAGCGGTTCCGCGGCCAGTTGGGCAAGCGGAAAGACGTCAAAAAAGCATATGTGACCCTGGAAGAGGGTAACACCATCGACGTAAGCACCGGTCTCTGATCGGACTCGTCTTTGGGAAAAAACATGGGGCCCCTGCTGATGCAGGGGCCTTTTTTTCTTGGCGCAGCTCATCTGGCCGCGTTGAACTTGGCCCGGACCTGTGCACAGTGACCTCTAGGCAGTGAGACGGGTGATATGCAGGCTGAACAGCAGGTTCGCGATTTCGGGAAAACCCGGGATGGTCAGATCGTCAAAAGCATCGATATCGGGCAGGGGACGCTTTCTGCGCGTATCCTGACCTATGGTGCAACGCTGCAGGATCTGCGTTTGCAGGGTTTTGAGCATCCTCTGATATTGGGGTGGCCAGAGATTGCAGGCTATGAAGACAGCACGGCTTACCTAGGAGCCATGGTGGGCCGTTGTGCCAATCGGATCGCGCGCGCGTCATACAGTTTGAATGGTGCAAACTACCAGCTGGATCGCAATTATTTGGGCACTCATACGTTGCACGGCGGAACGCAAGGTATGGATTGTCTGGTCTGGGAAATTTCCAGCGTTACACCGGGCGCGGTCACTTTGCAGCTGACCCTGCCTGATGGCCACATGGGCTTTGGCGGCGACTTGGAAGTGGCGGTGACCTTCCGAGTCGAGGCGGACGCTACATTGAGTATCGAAATGGAAGCGCGGACAACGTCGGCAAGCCTCTGCAATCTGACCCCGCATATCTACTTCAACCTCGACGGCGGCGCAGACATCCGCCAGCACGAACTAATGGTGCGCGCAGAACACTACACCCCTGTTGACGGGGACCTCATTCCCACAGGCGAAGCGCTTAGCGTTGAGGGCACGCCCTTTGATCTGCGGTCACCGCGACCTTTGGGGGGCTGGGCATACGATCACAATTTCTGCCTGTCCGATCAGCGTCTGCCTTGTCGTCCTGTGGCGACGCTGACCGGATCGTCCTCAGGTCTTTCGATGCATCTAGAGACGACCGAGCCGGGTTTGCAGGTCTATTCCGGTGCGTCTTTTGATGAAGGTCCACGCATTGGCTTGGGTGGCCAACCCTACGGCCCTTATTCGGGCGTCGCTTTGGAACCACAGGTCTGGCCCGATTCAATCAACCAGCAAGGGTTTCCAAGTGCGGTATTGCGCAAGGATCAAACCTATCGCCATGTTTCGCGATACGTGTTTCAGAGCGAGGTTTAAGGTCAGGCGGTTCCATGGCTAGTTGGGTCGCCGGAAAAGGGACAAAAAAGCACTTTTTGATCTAGGCAGAGGGTTACACTATCGATGTGAGCACCTATCTCTGATCGGATCCGCCTACGGATAAGTGTGAGGGTCGCCGCGAAAGCGGAGGTTTTCTTGAGCAACAACACCAGAGAAAATGAGCGCGACACATTCGCCTCAGCCAGAATTCGCTTGCTATGCCGGATCGGTAGTCTATGCGGTTTCTACAAACATAAGTGACATGGCAGGCGCATGACAAAACCCTCTCTCTCGACCCCGGACAAACCGGATGTGACCGCCGCGCGGGATTGGGTTACGACACTTGCCAAATACCGCGAACCGAACCAGTGGCGCAGCTCCTTTGAGCTGGGTGTCAGCATTATCCCCTTTTTCGTATTATGGGCGCTGTCCTGGATGTCGCTTTCGGTCAGCTATTGGTTGGCTTTTGCGATTGCCGTTCTCAACGCGGCCTTCCTGCTGCGCCTGTTTGCGATCCAGCATGATTGCGGGCACGGAGCGTTCTACAAGAACCGGTCGGTCAGCGACTGGGTTGGTCGGGTCATTGGTGTATTGACCCTGACGCCGTATGACGTCTGGCGCCGCACGCATTCCAACCATCACAACAGCTCGGGTAATTTGGACAAACGGGGAATGGGCGATATCCACACTTTGACAGTCGCCGAGTACCGGTCAAAGACGCCCATGAACCGGTTCTGGTATCGGGTTTATCGCAACCCCATTACTCTTTTTGTCCTTGGCCCCGGCTATCTGTTTCTGTTCCAGAACCGCCTCCCGTTGGGTTTGACGGGCAGCGTCAGGTTTTGGGTCAGCGCGATGAGCACCAACCTTGCCATTCTGGCTGCGCTCGTGGCCGTATACTATTTTGGCGGCCTGATGCCGGTGCTGCTGATCTTTCTGCCCTCAACCCTGATTGCCGCGACCGCGGGCGTGTGGCTGTTTTACGTACAACACCAGTTCGAGGATACGCATTGGGACGCTGATAAGGACTGGCAACTGCATGAGGCTGCCTTGCACGGCAGCTCGCATTACATCCTGCCATCCGTGCTGCAGTGGTTCAGCGCCAATATCGGCATTCACCACGTGCACCACCTGTATAGCCGCATCCCGTTCTATCGCCTGACCGAAGTGCTGCGCGACCATGATGAGCTGGCCAACAGCAACAAGATGACCATCCGTGAGAGCCTCGCCAACGCGCGGTTGCATCTGTGGGACGAAAATAATCGCCGTTTGTTGTCCTTCGCCGAGGCGCGCGCGCTGTATGGGTGAGGGGTGTTCCGCTGGGTGGAGCACAACGGGAAAGACGTCAAGAAATAGCATGTGACCCTGGAAGAGGGTAACACCTTCGACGTGCCCACCGGCCTCTGATCGGAGCTGCCCTTGAGAAATGACGAAAGCCCCCCACGCAAGCGGGAGTTTTTGTTATTTGAATCTCTGTTCTGAACCTGCTCTGTCAGATTGGCCCTGAGAAGCTGCCGTTGCTTCGACTGCGCAGAGCAGATAGGCATACAGGTATGAAACATGTACCCAAAGAAACAACAGATGAGGCCCTTATTCAGGAGTTTCTGGATAAAGGAGGCAAAGTTAGCGTCGGCAAAACCAAACCCGCGCCCGCTGAGCTGGGTTTGAGCAAGAATGTCTGGAACGCCAAGCTGACCAAAGAAGAGAAGGCCGCGCGCGACAAGAAGTGATTGTGCGAGGCCGGTTGGGCAAGCGGAAAGATTTCAAATAGAAATGTGCCCCTCGAAGAGGGGAGCACACATCGACGTGTCCAGCGGTCTCAGGTCGAATTCGTTTTGGGAGCGACAAAGGCCCCAGCGCTAGCAGGGGCCTTACTTTGTGAGGATTGGTACCGAGCTGTTTTTGGCACGCTGATCGTGTTTAGTAGAGGTCGCCGTCCGAAGCCTGCAGGATGTTGACCACGCCTTCGTCGATCATCTCTTGCAGAACGCTGAGCCGGTCAAAGTCCTCAGGGCTGTTGTAGTTCTGAACATGAACCATGACGATTCCTTTGACGCCGCTGTCATCTTGTAACTTCTTCATGTCGCTGGGGAACATGTGGTAGGCGCCGATGACCTTCACTTTTTCTTCCTCGGAGTCACCGCCCCAAGGTGCGTACTTGATATTCTTGCGGGTAATGCCCTCGATAAATAGTAAGTCAGCATCTTTGGCTGCATTCACCAGGCCTTCCGAGTAGTGCCCGTCGCCGCCAAAGACGAGAACACGGCCGTCGGGTTTGGTCGTAAACCTGTAGGCGTGGGTATTCTCTAAAAACCCGTGCGCTGTCGGGAAGGCTTCGACCAGAACATTGTCATCTTCAAAAATCTTACGTCCGTTGACGTCAACATGTGGCCAGACCGGCACCCCAACTGCGGTTGCGCCGTCAAATTTCTGCACTGTCGATCCTTGTGCCATTTCGTTGCGGTCAATGCGCCATGCGTCGTTGATGCTGGCCATCATCTCGTCGACACCGGCGGGGCCGTAAACTTTCTTGTCGACGACGGCCAGGTTCGACCCGAATTTGAACGGATTCAAAATGAAAGACGGCAATCCAACGGTATGATCTTCGTGCAGGTGGGTCAGGAACATGTATTTGATGTTCGGGACGTTCATGATCGTTGCCAGATCCATTGCGCCCTGAGACTGAACCGATTTACCCAGCGCGCGCCACCAGCCTTCTCCAGCGTCAATGAAATAGGGATAGTCGTTTACTATTACCGCCAGAGCCGGGCCATAACGATAGGGGTTGGGATTCGGGTCGCCGCTTCCCATGACCAGAACTTTGGACGGCTTGTCGGTAGGCGAGCGATCTAGTGGCCCTCGGTTCTCAAATATTGGCCAGTTTCCGGGCGAACTGAAGGCCGTCTTCATATTCTTCATTTGCGTGAACGGCACGTTGAGATGGTTCTGCTCTGTTGTTGCAGCACCGGCCGCAAGATTTTCTTCCCAGGTTTGCGCAGTTGCAGTTGCGGCAATGACGCAAGCTGTCGCGAGCGTTGCTGATAAAAGTTTCTTAGGCATCGTACATCCCCCTTTAGGTCTGAAAACCTCAACCATTCGAATATGTATATTGGGTACCTTTTGGTATGTTACATACTTAATGGTCTGTAAAGTACTTTTTGGTATGTACGCCTTGACGGAACGCAATTTTGGCTTAAAAAAAGGGCATGCGCGACGCTGAAAAATCCCCGCCTCTTCCTCGATATGACCGTGAAAGATGGTTAGAAACAGCCCTTAATGTCCTTGCGACAGAGGGGGGTGCCCGGCTGCGAATCGACTCTCTCGTCAAAAACCTTGGCGTGACGAAGGGCAGTTTTTATCACCACTTCAAAAACCGTGATGAGTTTGTTCGGGCGCTGATCGACTACTGGTCCAAGGAGTTTACGGAGTCGGTCATCAACGATGTCAATTCGTCCGAGGCTTCACCTTCAGAGCGCCTGTTATCGTTAACGCAATATGTCGAGGCTGAAGGACTTGATCAATTTGATATCGCTTTCCGATCCTGGGCGGCTCAGGACCCCGTCGTGGCGGAAGCCCTGAAAGAAGTCGATCGCAGGCGATATGAGTTTGTGAAGGGAGTTTTTGAGGCTATTGGATTTGAGGGGGCCGAGCTGGAAATGCGGGTTAGGCTGTTTCTTGTTTTTGTCAGCGCGCGCCGGTCTGTGTACACGCCCCAAAGCACGTACGATTCAGCAAGCGAAACACTCCTGAGGCATGAATTTCTCACTAAAAAACGCTAATTGGTATACGAACCAACAAGAGGTTCTAAAGGCACTCCTTCGACCAGGGAATAAAGGGGGAGTGAGACACATACATAATGTTTTTGATTTCTATAGACACCCACCCCCAACACTGCTAAACGCACCCAATCTTACGGCCTCGGATTCGTTCCGGGGCCTATGATATTTGAAACCGGGGACCTTCGGGGCCCTATACCTTTGGCACCTACGGGGGCCTATCACATAGCGGGGAAATCCCCGCACTTGCTAAACGGAAGACAGAAAGCATGGCACTCAAGTCGTACAAGCCGACGACGCCGGGCCAGCGCGGGCTGGTGCTGATCGACCGTTCGGAGCTTTGGAAAGGACGTCCGGTCAAGTCTCTCACTGAGGGTTTGACCAAATCGGGCGGCCGGAACAACACCGGACGGATCACTTCACGCCGCCGCGGCGGTGGCGCAAAGCGTCTCTACCGGATCGTTGACTTCAAACGGAATAAATTTGATGTCGCGGCAACCGTCGAACGGATCGAATATGACCCGAACCGGACCGCATTCATCGCACTGGTAAAATACGAAGACGGCGAGCAGGCATATATCCTGGCTCCGCAGCGTCTGGCTGTTGGTGACAAAGTCGTGGCATCCGCCAAGGCTGACATCAAGCCGGGCAACGCAATGCCGTTCTCGGGCATGCCCATCGGTACCATCGTCCACAACATCGAGATGAAGCCTGGTAAAGGCGGTCAGATCGCACGTGCGGCTGGTACTTACGCTCAGTTCGTTGGTCGCGATGGCGGCTACGCTCAGATCCGTCTGAGCTCGGGCGAGCTGCGCATGGTCCGTCAGGAATGCATGGCCACCGTCGGTGCCGTGTCCAACCCCGACAACAGCAACCAAAACCTCGGTAAAGCCGGTCGTATGCGCCACAAAGGCGTGCGTCCGTCGGTTCGTGGTGTTGCAATGAACCCGATCGATCACCCGCACGGTGGTGGTGAAGGTCGTACCTCGGGTGGCCGTACACCGGTTACTCCATGGGGTAAGGACACCAAGGGTAAGCGTACCCGCAACAAGAACAAAGCGTCCCAGAAGCTGATCATCCGCTCGCGGCACGCCAAGAAGAAGGGACGTTAATCTATGTCTCGCTCTGTTTGGAAGGGTCCTTTCGTCGATGCTTATGTGCTCAAAAAAGCCGAAGCAGCGCGCGAGTCGGGCCGCAACGAAGTCATCAAGATTTGGTCGCGTCGTTCCACCATTCTGCCCCAGTTCGTGGGTCTGACCTTTGGTGTGTACAACGGCCATAAGCATATCCCCGTCAACGTCTCGGAAGACATGATCGGTCAGAAGTTCGGTGAGTATTCGCCAACTCGTACCTATTACGGTCACGCCGCTGACAAAAAAGCGAAGCGGAAGTAAGTCATGGGCAAGGAAAAGAACCCCCGCCGCGTGGCTGAAAACGAAGCAATGGCGAAAACACGCATGCTTCGCACTAGCCCGCAGAAACTGAACCTGGTTGCGCAAATGATCCGCGGCAAGAAAGTTGAGAAGGCTCTGACCGATCTGACTTTCTCGAACAAGCGTGTCGCGCAGGACGTCAAGAAGTGCCTGCAGTCCGCAATCGCCAACGCCGAGAACAACCACAACCTGGACGTTGACGAGCTGATCGTCGCCGAAGCATGGGTTGGCAAGAACCTGGTCATGAAGCGCGGTCGCCCGCGTGCCCGTGGTCGGTTCGGCAAGATTATGAAGCCGTTCTCGGAGATCACCATCAAGGTGCGTCAAGTTGAGGAGCAAGCCTAATGGGTCATAAAGTAAATCCGATCGGCATGCGCCTGCAGGTGAACCGCACCTGGGACAGCCGCTGGTACGCCGACACCAAGGACTACGGTGATCTTCTGCTGGAAGACCTCAAGATCCGTGAGTTCATCAACAAAGAGTGCAAGCAGGCCGGAATTGCACGTGTGATCATCGAACGTCCGCACAAGAAGTGCCGCGTTACGATCCACACCGCACGTCCCGGTGTCATCATCGGCAAGAAAGGTGCAGACATTGAAGTGCTGCGCAAAAAGCTTGCTCACATGACTGACAGCGAACTGCACCTGAACATCGTCGAAGTGCGCAAGCCCGAGCTTGACGCGCAGCTGGTTGCCGAGTCCATCGCTCAGCAGCTGGAACGTCGTGTTTCGTTCCGTCGCGCAATGAAGCGCTCGGTTCAGAACGCCATGCGCATGGGCTCTCTGGGTATCCGGGTGAACGTCGCTGGCCGTCTGGGCGGCGCCGAAATCGCACGGACCGAGTGGTACCGCGAAGGCCGTGTGCCTCTGCACACGCTGCGCGCCGACATCGATTACGCACAAGCCGAAGCGATGACCCCCTACGGGATCATCGGGATCAAGGTCTGGATCTTCAAAGGTGAGATCATGGAGCACGATCCGCAGGCACGTGACCGTAAAGCACAGGAACTCCAGGACGGCCCTGCACCTCGTGGTGCTGGTGGCGGTCGTCGCTAAGGAGGGAAAGATATGCTTCAACCAAAGCGTACTAAATTCCGCAAGATGCACAAAGGCCGGATCAAGGGTGAAGCCAAAGGCGGCTCTGATCTGAACTTTGGCACCTATGGTCTGAAAGCTCTTGAGCCTGAGCGTGTAACTGCACGCCAGATCGAAGCTGCACGTCGTGCCATGACGCGTCACATGAAGCGTCAGGGCCGTGTCTGGATCCGCATCTTCCCCGACACCCCGGTCACTGCAAAGCCGATCGAAGTTCGTATGGGTAAAGGTAAAGGTTCGGTCGACCGCTGGGCATGCAAAGTCAAGCCTGGCCGCGTGATGTTCGAGATCGACGGCGTCAATGACGACATCGCACGTGAGGCCCTGCGTCTGGCCGCGATGAAGCTGCCGATCAAGACCCGCGTAGTGATCCGCGAAGACTGGTAAGCGATTGGGCGAAAGCCCTTCGTAACAAGATTAACCCCCGTCGGGACATCGGCGGGGGTTTTCTTTTTCGTCAGCCTATTGTGATCCATCCCATCGTTTCGTGAAAGAAGTCGACGATTGTCCATAGCCCCCATAGGCTGACAATTGTGAATGGGAGGGTCATATGTTTCAGCTGCGCAAGAAGGTATTCATCAAAGAGGTCATAACCACCGATCAATTGGGGCAACTATGTGCTCCGGTCTGCCGGGTTGCAGCTTTGGCAGTCATACAGAACCCACTCGCCGGTAAATTTTCGGAAGACTTGTCCGAGCTGTTTGAAATAGGTGGTGCGCTCGGCGCAGACCTCGCGGCCGAGGCTGTTTCTCAACTCGACGGTTCTCCGATTTCGTATGGTAAAGCAGCGATTATTGGCGCGAATGGCGATCTCGAACAAGGCGGCGCACTGATCCACCCGAAACTTGGCGCTCCTATGCGTGCTACAGCGGGTGGGGGCGAAGCTGTCATTCCGTCTAATGCCAAGCTCGGGGCACCGGGATGTTCAATCGATCTGCCGCTTGGGCACAAGGACAACCCGTGGTCCTTTGACCATTTCGATACCATGACTTTGAATATTCCGGATGCGCCGAAACCGGACGAGATAGTCATGTGTCTGGCCTACGCAGATGGCGGACGCCCGATCCCGCGCTGCGGTTCGGGACCGGTCAAAAACTGAAGGCTGGCTGGGGCTGGTCTTGGGGCAGGGCTTGGGCTATGCCCGGCCCATGGCACAGATTGAATCACTCTTCGTTACCCGTCTTTATCGCGCAGCCCTTTCCGAATTCGATCCCAAGATCGATCCCGAGGAAATGGAAAATTCTTGTCTTGTCATCGCCGAGGATGATGAGGCCGGGCAGGAATGGTGCGAGGAAAACGGCTATCCCGGCTACACCAGCTATGCCTCGCTGACCGATCTGCCCTGGCGGTTCCCGATCTTTGCCGATCTGGTCAAGGCGTTGGATCAGCATGTGGCAGCCTTTGCCAAGGATCTGGAGTTCGATCTGGGCGAGGGTGATTTGAAGCTTGAAGACCTGTGGATCAACATTCTCCCCGAAGGCGGAATGCACTCCAGCCACCTGCACCCGCACAGCGTGATTTCCGGCACGACCTATGTGGCGATGCCCGAAGGGGCAAGCGCGCTGAAACTGGAAGATCCCCGCTCGGCCCGTATGATGGCGGCACCGACGCGGCTAAAGGGCGGGCGGCGGGATTTGCAGCCGTTCATCTATATGAAGCCGCAGGTGGGGGATGTCCTGCTGTGGGAAAGCTGGCTGCGCCATGAGGTACCGATGAATATGGCCGAGGATGAGCGGATCAGTGTCAGCTTTAACTACAAGTGGGAGTGAGCCGCGGGTCACGACACAGCAATTGTACTAATGTAGCGATTGCGAGACGAATGGGCGGCGCCCCCGCCAATCACTTTTCACTTCGAGTTGTCGAAAAACCTTGCAATATGTGTCGTCATGAACCATGTGAGGCACGCTTACGTTTTTCTTTTTCGACCACTGTCTCCCGAATCTTCGGCGTTCAGTCTCTCGATCCAGACCTACAACGCCGCGCTGTCGCAATTCCGCGGACAGCAATTTAATAGGAGACTACGGATATGGCCAATGGCACCGTAAAATGGTTCAACACAACTAAAGGTTTTGGCTTCATCGCACCGGAGACCGGTGGCAAAGACGTGTTTGTACACATCTCTGCTGTTGAGCGCTCGGGTCTGACCGGCCTGGCCGACGACCAGAAAGTAACATTCGACATCGAGCCCGGCCGTGACGGTCGCGAGTCGGCTGTGAACATCGCTCTGGCGTAAGTCACTTAGACTTAGACAGTTGAAGACGCGGTCTCGTGCAAACGAGGCCGCGTTTTTCGTTTGTGGAAGGTAGTGCCGAAATTGTGATTGACTGCACTGCGACGCACTGATGAAGATCGCCGCGAAGGAATTGATCGGTGTTAGCTTTGACAACAAGTGGTATAAACCCGTGTCTCATGCAGGCCATGGAAACTGCTACTCCAGTATTTTGGGGGGGCGTGTTGGTGCTGTTTCTGCTGATACTTTATCGAACGGGTTGGAACGTGAGAGAGAGCATTCTGGCGATCATAGGTTTGCGCGGAATGCGAAACATCACTCCGGTTGAATTGGTTGTTTCGGCGGTGACGATCAGCGCAACGTTTTATGTCCTGCTTCAAGCTTTGGAAGCCTGCAAACAAATGTAGTTTTTACTTGGCTAGTTTGCTTGCATTCTCATGCGCCAAACTTTCCCTTGCCACCCACTGCTGAACCCCTTATAGAGCGGCATCTTGCGTTCCCCCGGCCGAGTCGGGGGATTCGTATGTCTATCATTCATCCACCAGGTCAAAGGTGACCCTGTAAGGGGCCTTCTGGTGTTTTGAGCAAAGGAAAAAGGCGATGAACGCCCAAGAACTGCGTGACAAGACCCCGGACCAGCTCCGCGAGGAACTGGCCAACCTGAAGAAAGAAAGCTTTAACCTGCGCTTTCAACAGGCAACCGGTCAGCTGGAAAGCACCGCCGGCATCAAAGCGGCCCGCCGCAACGCTGCCCGCGTCAAAACCATTCTGAACGAAAAGGCCGCTGCTGCGGCATCGGAGGAGTAATCCTATGCCCAAGCGTATCCTGTCCGGCACCGTAACCAGCGATGCCAACGCACAAACCGTAACCGTGTCCGTCGAGCGCCGCTTTACGCATCCGGTTCTGAAGAAAACCATCCGTAAGTCCAAGAAATACCGGGCTCACGATGAAAAGAACGCCTTCAAGGTCGGTGACTCTGTTCGCATCATCGAATGCGCGCCGAAATCGAAGACGAAACGTTGGGAAGTTCTGGAAGCGTAAGCTTTCAGGATTTTTCCATTTGTCGAAACCCTGGGGGATCTAACCAGACCAGCCCCCACAGGTCGGGAGAAACCACATGATCCAGATGCAGACCAATCTGGATGTCGCTGACAACTCCGGCGCACGCCGAGTTCAGTGCATCAAGGTCCTGGGTGGTTCCAAGCGTAAATACGCCTCCGTCGGCGACATCATTGTCGTCTCGGTGAAGGAAGCCATCCCGCGCGGCCGCGTAAAGAAAGGTGACGTCCGTAAGGCCGTCGTCGTACGCACCGCCAAAGAAGTCCGTCGCGAAGACGGCACCGCGATCCGTTTTGATCGCAACGCCGCCGTCATCCTGAACAACAACAACGAGCCCGTAGGTACACGTATCTTTGGCCCGGTTGTTCGTGAACTGCGTGGCAAGAACTTCATGAAAATCATCTCGCTCGCTCCGGAGGTGCTGTAATCATGGCTGCTAAACTCCGCAAAGGCGACAAGGTCGTCGTGCTGGCCGGCAAGGACAAGGGCAAAGAGGGAACTATCACCTCGGTTAACCCATCTGCCGGAAAAGCTGTTGTTGACGGTATCAACATCGCCATCCGCGCCACTCGCCAGACTCAGAACTCTCAGGGTGGTCGTCTGCCTCAGGCAAACCCGATCGAGTTGTCGAACCTGGCTCTGCTGGACAAGAACGGCAAAGCAACTCGCGTTGGCTTCCGCATGGAAGGTGACAAGAAAGTGCGCTTCGCCAAGACCACGGGGGACGTGATCGATGCTTGATAACGCAACCTACACCCCGCGTCTGAAAGCTCAGTACGCTGAAACCATCCGTGCCGCTCTGAAAGAAGAGTTCGGCTACAAGAACGACATGCAGCTGCCCAAGCTGGACAAAATCGTTCTGAACATCGGTTGTGGTGCCGAAGCGGTCAAAGACTCGAAGAAAGCGAAAGCTGCTGTCGAGGATCTGACTGCGATTGCTGGTCAACAGGCTGTTTCCACCAAGGCGAAGAAGTCGATCGCTGGCTTCCGCGTCCGTGAAGACATGCCGCTGGGTGCGAAAGTGACCCTGCGCGGTGACCGGATGTATGAATTCCTCGATCGTCTGATCACCATCGCGATGCCACGTATTCGTGACTTCCGCGGCGTGAAGCCGTCTTTCGATGGTCAGGGCAATTTTGCCATGGGCATGAAAGAGCACATCGTGTTCCCGGAAATCGACTTCGACAAAGTTGACGAAGTCTGGGGCATGGACATCGTAATTGCCACCACAGCGAAAACCGACGCTGAAGCAAAGGCACTGTTGAAAGCTTTCAACATGCCGTTCAACGCGTAAGCGCCGGGAGGATTGAGACATGGCTAAAAAAGCAATGATCGAACGCGAGAAGAAGCGCGAACGCCTGGTGGCCAAATATGCCGCAAAGCGTGCCGAGCTTAAAGAAATCGCGAATGACGAGAGCAAGCCGATGGAAGAGCGCTTCAAAGCGCGTCTGAAACTGGCGAAACTGCCGCGCAACAGCTCGGCTACTCGTCTGCACAACCGCTGTCAGCTGACCGGTCGTCCCCACGCTTACTACCGTAAGCTGAAGGTCAGCCGTATCGCGCTGCGCGAGCTGGGTTCTGCTGGTCAGATCCCCGGCATGGTGAAATCGAGCTGGTAAGGGAGAGAATGATATGAACGATCCTATCGGCGATATGCTCACCCGTATCCGCAACGCGCAAATGCGTGGCAAGTCCACCGTTTCCACCCCGGCTTCCAAGCTGCGTGGTTGGGTTCTGGACGTGCTGGCGGACGAAGGTTACATCCGTGGCTACGAAGCGACGACCGGTGAAAACGGTCATCCGGCCATCGAAATCAGCCTGAAATACTACGAAGGCACCCCTGTCATTCGCGAACTGAAGCGGGTCTCTAAGCCCGGTCGTCGCGTATACATGGGCGTCAATGACATCCCGCAGGTCCGTCAGGGTCTGGGTGTGTCGATTGTCAGCACTCCGAAAGGTGTGATGTCGGACCAGAACGCACGCTCCAACAATGTTGGTGGCGAAGTGCTCTGCACCGTCTTCTAAGGAGGTCTGTCAATGTCTCGTATTGGTAAACGTCCGGTCGAATTGCCCAGCGGCGTAACTGCCTCGGTTTCCGGCCAGACCATCGAAGTCAAAGGCCCGAAAGGCGCCCGCAGCTTCACTGCGACTGACGACGTTACGCTGTCGGTCGAAGATAACGTGGTTCAGATCAACCCCCGCGGTATGTCCAAGCGCGCGCGCCAGCAGTGGGGCATGAGCCGCACAATGGTCGCAAACCTGGTGACCGGTGTGACCGAAGGCTTCAAGAAAGAGCTGGAGATCCAGGGTGTTGGTTACCGGGCTCAGATGCAGGGCAACACCCTGAAGCTGAACCTGGGCTACAGCCATGACGTTGATTTCGTCGCTCCGGAAGGTGTCACCATCACCGCGCCGAAGCAGACCGTGATCATTGTGGAAGGTAACGACCAGCAGCAGGTGGGCGAAGTCGCGGCGAAAATCCGTGAATGGCGCCGTCCCGAGCCCTATAAGGGCAAAGGCATCCGCTATAAGGGCGAGTTCATCTTCCGCAAAGAAGGCAAGAAGAAGTAAGGACGCAAACAATGGCAAACAGCAAAAGAACCCTGTTTCTGAAGCGCCGCCTGCGCGTTCGGAACAAACTTCGCAAGGTCAACGCGGGTCGTCCGCGTTTGTCCGTACACCGTTCGAACAAGAACATCTCTGTTCAGTTGATCGACGACGTACGTGGCGTGACCCTGGCCTCGGCCTCGACCCTGGAAAAAGATCTGGGTGTTGTTGGCAAGAACAACGTCGAAGCGGCCACCAAAGTGGGCGCGGCCATCGCCGAGCGTGCCAAGAAGGCAGGCGTCGAAGAGGCCTATTTCGATCGTGGCGGCTTCCTGTTCCACGGCAAAGTGAAGGCTGTCGCCGACGCTGCGCGTGAAGGTGGTCTGAAGATCTAAGACTTGCGGGCGGGTTTCGATCCGCCCCGATGATCCGGGGGCCTTGGCAATGTCGGGGCCCACTTGGATTGAACAAACGACGCCGCAAGCGTCACCAAAGAAAAGGGATGCCAAAATGGCAGAACGTGATAACCGCCGGGGCCGTGGGCGTGACCGCGACGAAACTCCGGAATTCGCAGATCGTCTGGTTGCGATCAACCGCGTATCGAAAACCGTAAAAGGTGGTAAGCGCTTTGGCTTCGCCGCTCTGGTGGTCGTAGGCGATCAGAAAGGCCGCGTCGGCTTTGGCAAAGGTAAAGCGAAAGAAGTACCTGAAGCCATCCGCAAAGCGACTGAACAAGCCAAGCGTCAGATGATCCGCGTGCAACTGCGCGAAGGTCGTACCCTGCACCACGACATCGAAGGCCGTCATGGCGCCGGTAAAGTGGTTATGCGCAGCGCACCTGAAGGTACCGGTATCATCGCCGGTGGTCCGATGCGTGCTGTGTTCGAAATGCTGGGCGTGAAGGACGTTGTGTCCAAGTCGCTGGGCTCGCAGAACCCGTACAACATGATCCGCGCCACCATCAACGGCCTGCAGAAAGAGCAGAGCCCGCGTTCGGTTGCCCAGCGTCGTGGCAAAAAGGTTGCTGACATCCTGCCCAAGCGGGACGAAGCACCAGCTGCTGCTGAAGCAGAAGCATAAGGAGAGCGACCCATGGCAAAAACCATCGTCGTCAAGCAAATCGGTTCCCCGATCCGTCGCCCCGCTGAACAGCGCGCGACTCTGATCGGCCTGGGCCTGAACAAGATGCACAAAACCCGCGAGCTTGAGGATACCCCCTCGGTCCGCGGCATGGTCAACAAGATCCCGCATCTGGTTGAGATCATCGAAGAGCGCGGCTAAGCGCCTTGCTTCTAAGAGCTAGAAACGCCTCCGATCAGTTCGGGGGCGTTTTTTTTGTTTAAGGGCAGTGTTGGCTGTCGCCTCACCCGATGTGGTTTTAGTTCAACTTGTACGTATTCCGCTTATTACCCGCCGCATATAGTCCATGAACTGCGCCCGCTCAGGCTCAGTCAGAACTTGCAAGGCTTGGGAATTAACGTTCTGGGCCGACTCATAGGCGCTGTTTCTAAGTGCGGCGGCCTTTTCGGTTAACCAGATCAACTGGGCCCTGGCGTCAGCGGGGTTTTTCGTTCTTTTGATCAAGCCGTCGCGCTCCATACGGTTGAGCGTGTTGGCCAAAGTCGCTTGTTCGACGTCAATTCTGGCTAGCAGATCCTTTTGGGTGACCCCGTCTTTGAGCCAAAGCTCCAGCAAGACTGGGAACTGTCCAACAACGATGCCCAAAGGCGCAATGTGGTGTTGCAGCTCTTTCGCGAACAATCGCGCCATATGATTGACCAGATATCCGGCCGAGTTCTCTTTTTTGAAGTCCATGCCTGAGATTTACACTTGAATAGCAAGCTATGCAATAATATATAGCAAGCTATGTGAATGAATGGAAAGGAATCGAAATGGCTCATATCGAAGAGATGGATAAAGTCGTCACACTGGCTGATCAGATGCAGGCCGAGGAAGGCCCCGTGGTGCTGATCAACGTTTTTACAGTGGACGCGAAAGACGAAGAGGCGCTGTTGAAGGCCTGGGCACATGATGCGGAATTCATGAAATCCCAGCCGGGATATATCTCGACCCAGCTTCATCAAGGGATCGCTGGCAGTTCGACCTTCGTGAACTACGCGATCTGGCAGGACGTCAAAAGCTTTCGCGACGCCTTCACCCAC
The DNA here is from genome assembly GCF_059609665.1 of Ruegeria sp. YTSC230. Taxonomy (NCBI): domain Bacteria; kingdom Pseudomonadati; phylum Pseudomonadota; class Alphaproteobacteria; order Rhodobacterales; family Roseobacteraceae; genus Ruegeria; species Ruegeria sp. YTSC230. The sequence continues at coordinate 18,893 of NZ_JBXWMC010000006.1, forward strand.
CCAGAGTTCCAGCGTCGAATTGCAGACTATCCCGAAAGCGCCGTGGCGCGTCCACATCTTCTAAGAAAGCTCACAGTCGAAAACCACTGCGTCGCTTGATGCCAAAAGAGGAGTAGGCACATGATAAAGTCAATTCACCCCGTCGCCGGTATAATAGGATTCCTGACAATATTCGTGTTCTGGACATCCACTTTGTACAGCGAATTGTTTGCGACCCATGCGACTGTCGCGGCCGTAAAGTCCATGATCGTCAGTGGGCTGATTATTCTTGTGCCCGCGATGGTGATCGTAGGTGCATCCGGCATGTCCCTTGGGCGTCGGCGCAAGGATGCACCGGCGCTAGTCAAGAAGAAGCGAATGCCGATCATCGCGATGAACGGCCTGTTGATCCTTGTTCCCGCTGCAATCTTCCTGAACGCGAAAGCGAGCGCTGGGTCCTTTGACATCAGTTTCTACGCCGTGCAGGTCGTTGAGTTGCTCGCTGGTGCCACAAACCTCACTTTGATGGGGTCGAGTATACGCGACGGCCGGGCGATGACTGCCCGCAGAAGACGTGCGGGAAAGTAGCTGCACCAGTGGCCGCCGCTTACTCCCATGCAATTGGTCTCACAGCTGCGCGACCTGCTGCTCAGCTATTCAATAGTTGCATAACGGCTAGACCGAAACTTCGGTTGTTAGCGATATCGCCCGGGCCTATCTCAGCCCTGTCCAAACAAGGAACGCAAACAGTTTCCGGGGAATTCGCCCCGGGCAGAGAAAGGAAATACATCATGGCTCACACAGCTACATATTCCCGCGACGGCTTTAGCCTGAGCGCCCGCATCGCGAACTTTTTCGAGCGCGTCAAAGAGGCAAATGCCCTGCGTGCTCAGTACGATCAGACTTATTCGGAATTGCAGAGTCTGACAGATCGTGAACTGGACGACATCGGTGTTCGCCGCTGCGATATAAAGGACATCGCTCGGGACCACGTTTATTGTTCGTGACCTTACCGACAACCTGATCAAGAGACGCCTGAGGGCGTCTCTTTTGATTCCGGGGTGCTCTTGGCACAGTCGACAGGAATTTCGCCCCAACCGTTGCGACCTAGCGGGAAATGGGCCAAATACGCGACAGGGCACCTGTCGGCGCCGTAACCAGGAACAACACGAAGGGCCGGAGCCGGTGAAAGAGTATCAGGTTGGCATGCTTTGGATTGAAGGCCCTCTTAGCTTTCTCGAGCAGTTGTGCATCAAATCCTTTCTGGATGTCGGCCAACATGTCCGCCTTTATACTTACGGGCGGGTCACAAACATCCCCGAGGGTGTCGAAGTGCGTGACGCGCGGGAAGTACTGGCGGATGATGAGGTGATCCTACACAAGCGCACGGGCAGTCCCGCGCTGCATTCCGACAAGTTTCGCGTCCAGATGCTGGCGAAAGTGCCGGACATAATCTGGGCCGATACCGACGCATATTGTGTCAAACCCTTTACAACTGAAAACGGTCATTTGCATGGTTGGCTAGCCGCGCACGAAATCAACGGTGGGGTGTTGGCTTTGCCTGCGGACAGCGCAACGCTGTATGATTTGATCGACTACACCAATAATCCTTATCGCATTCCGCATTGGCTGTCGCCCAAGCAACGCCGACCGCTTATTGACATGGCTTTGGCTGGTGAAACGCCACACGCAAGCGATATGCCGTGGGGTATTTGGGGCCCACGCGCCCTGACCTGGCTTTTGAGGGACAATAACGAGGCTCGTTTTTCGCAGCCCCAAGACGTTTTGTACCCTGTAACCTACAGGGCTCGGCGGGCAATGGTACGATCCAACGGAAATGCCGAGCGGTTCCTTACCGAGAACACCATGTCGATCCATTTCTATGGCCGTCGCATGCGTTCGTTCATACTCAATCGGTTCAACGGAATCCCACATCCGGAAAGCATGGTTGGCCGGCTGGTCGAAAAGCATGGGATCGACCCGCACGCAGCACCCTTGCAGAAAAAAGCCGCAACGGAAGACCTTGCCGACGTGTCTGACGAATGACGTATAGGGGCTGCGGGCTTGCCAACTTGTCCCAACAGTCCTATACGCCTGCGGTGGCTTTGCGCCATACGAATCAAAACCAAGAAATGCCGTGTCTGACCCATCACGCTTCGCGGGTCATTTCCGGCTTAGGAGAAGCGAAATGAAACTGAACGAATTGCGCGACAATCCTGGCGCCACACCGAAACGCACCCGCGTTGGCCGTGGTCCGGGTTCCGGCAAAGGTAAAATGGGTGGCCGTGGTATCAAAGGCCAGAAATCCCGTTCGGGTGTGGCCATCAATGGCTATGAAGGCGGTCAGATGCCTTTGTACCAGCGTCTGCCCAAGCGTGGCTTCAACAAGCCGAACCGCAAGGCATTCGCCGTTATCAACCTGGGCCTGATCCAGAAATTCGTCGACGCCGGCAAGCTGGACGCCAAAGCTGCGATCACCGAGGATGCGCTGGTTGCCTCCGGTCTTGTTCGTCGCAAGCTGGACGGTATCCGCGTTCTGGCCAAAGGCGAAATCAGCGCCAAATTGAACCTGGAAGTCACCGGTGCTTCGAAGGCTGCTGTTGAAGCAGTTGAGAAAGCGGGCGGCTCACTTACGGTCACAAAAGCTGCTGCGGCAGAGTAAGCGCTTGTGAGCGGGCCAAGACCCGCTTACATAGACCTCAGAGTTTTCCAAGACGCCGCCCGAGCCGGAAAACGGTTCCGGGCGGTGTTTTCATAAGAGAGACCGATTTATGGTATCAGCAGCAGAACAAATGGCAGCCAACACAAGCTGGTCTGCCCTTGGTAAAGCCACCGATCTGCGCAACCGCATCCTGTTCACGCTTGCATTGCTGATCGTCTATCGTCTGGGCACCTTCATTCCGGTGCCGGGGATTGACGGACAAGCACTGCGCGAGTTCATGGAGCAAGCGGGGCAGGGCATCGGCGGCATGGTTTCGATGTTCACCGGCGGGGCGCTGGGGCGGATGGGTATCTTTGCCCTCGGCATCATGCCTTACATTTCAGCCTCGATCATCGTGCAACTGCTGACATCCATGGTTCCCGCGCTCGAACAGCTCAAAAAAGAGGGCGAGCAGGGGCGCAAGAAAATCAACCAGTACACCCGTTTCGGCACCGTGGCCCTAGCCACTGTTCAGGCCTATGGTCTGGCGGTTTCGCTGGAATCGGGCGATCTGGCCACCGATCCTGGGCTTTTCTTCCGCATGTCGACCATGATCACTCTGGTTGGCGGTACGATGTTCCTGATGTGGCTGGGTGAACAGATCACCGCGCGCGGCATCGGCAACGGTATCTCTCTGATCATCTTCGTCGGCATCATTGCCGAGGTTCCGGCCGCTCTGGCGCAGTTCTTTGCGTCCGGTCGCTCTGGTGCAATCAGCCCCGCCGTGATTATCGGTGTGATCGTCATGGTTATCGTGGTCATCACCTTCGTGGTGTTCATGGAACGCGCGCTGCGTAAGATCCACATTCAATACCCGCGCCGTCAGGCCGGTATGAAGGTATACGAGGGCGGCTCCAGCCACCTGCCAGTCAAGGTGAACCCGGCGGGCGTTATCCCGGCGATTTTTGCCAGCTCTTTGCTGTTGCTGCCGGTAACGATCTCGACCTTCTCTTCGGGTGCCACAAACGGTCCGGTCATGTCGTGGCTGCTGGCCAATTTTGGCCCCGGCCAGCCGCTGTATCTGCTGTTCTTCGCGTCGATGATCGTGTTCTTCGCCTATTTCTACACCTTCAACGTCTCGTTCAAACCGGATGATGTTGCGGACAACCTGAAAAAGCAGAACGGTTTTGTGCCCGGCATTCGCCCCGGCAAGAAAACCGCCGAGTATCTGGAATACGTGGTCAACCGCGTGCTGGTTCTGGGTTCGGCCTATCTGGCGCTGGTATGTCTGCTGCCTGAAATTCTGCGGAACCAATTCGCTATCCCGTTCTACTTCGGCGGCACCTCGGTTCTGATTATCGTCTCTGTGACCATGGACACGATCCAGCAGGTGCAGAGCCATTTGCTGGCGCATCAATACGAAGGGCTTATCGAAAAGTCCCAGCTGCGCGGTAAAAGCAAGAAACGCGGCAGGAAGGGACCCGCTCGTCGATGAACATCATTTTGTTGGGCCCGCCGGGTGCGGGCAAAGGAACGCAAGCGCGTCATCTGGTTGAAACGCGTGGTATGGTGCAACTGAGCACCGGTGACATGCTACGAGAAGCCAAGGACAGCGGGACCGAAATGGGCAACCGCGTCGCCGAGGTGATGGCCAAAGGTGAACTGGTAACCGACGAGATCGTCATCGGCCTGATCCGTGAAAAACTGGAACAAGGTGCCAAGGGCGGTTTCATTTTCGACGGTTTTCCGCGGACGCTGGCACAGGCTGACGCGTTGGGAGATCTGCTGAAAAGCACCGGCGAAACGCTGGATGCGGTCATCGCGATGGAAGTCAACGATGACGCGCTGGTCGAACGGATCACCGCCCGCTCGACCTGTGGAGGCTGCGGCGAGGTCTACAATGACATCACCAAGCCGATCCCTGCCAATGGAAAATGCTCCAACTGTGGCAAGGAAAACGACTTTAAACGCCGCGCAGATGATAATGAGGAAAGCCTCAAGACCCGTCTGATGGAGTACTACAAAAAGACCTCGATGCTGATCGGCTATTACTATGCCAAGGGCAACCTGTCCTGGGTTGACGGCCTGGGTGAAATCGACGCCGTTCAAAACGAGATTTCGCAGGTTTTGGATGGTGGCGTCGACGTCGGAAACGGCTGATCCATTTCTGTCCTTGACCTGAGCGGGAAAAGCCCATATCGACCCCCATCCCTAACGGGAATCACGACCGCATGCGGGATTCGTTCCGGATGCCCCGACCACCTCGAATAATACTGGATCCTCTGGCGTCACTGCCAAGATCGAGTGTTGTGAAAAAAGGTTCCGGAGCTACGGAACCGCAACAAAAAAGGAAAGTGACACGTGGCACGTATTGCCGGCGTAAACATCCCGACTGCAAAGCGGGTACCTATCGCCCTCACATATATCACCGGTATCGGAAACACCTCGGCCAAAGCGATCTGCGAAGCCGTAGGCATCGATGCGACCCGTCGCGTCAATGAACTGTCCGACGCCGAAGTTCTGGCCATCCGCGAACATATCGACGCAAACTTCACCGTTGAAGGTGACCTGCGCCGCGAAGTTCAGATGAACGTCAAGCGCCTGATGGACCTGGGCTGCTACCGCGGTCTGCGTCACCGTCGTAACCTGCCCGTTCGCGGTCAGCGTACCCACACCAATGCTCGTACCCGCAAAGGCCCCGCAAAGGCCATTGCTGGTAAGAAGAAATAAGGAGGGTCTGACTGATGGCACGCGAAAAGACTCGTACCAAGAAAAAAGAGCGCAAGAATATCGCATCGGGCGTTGCCCACGTGAATTCGACCTTCAACAACACCAAGATCCTGATCTCGGACGTGCAAGGCAACGCCATTGCATGGTCTTCGGCAGGAACCATGGGTTTCAAAGGTTCGCGTAAATCGACACCTTACGCCGCTCAGATGGCTGCAGAAGATGCAGGCAAGAAGGCGCAGGATCACGGTGTCAAGACGCTGGAAGTCGAAGTTCAGGGCCCCGGCTCTGGTCGTGAATCGGCTCTGCGCGCGCTGGCTGCTGTGGGCTTCAACATCACGTCGATCCGTGACGTGACACCGATTGCTCACAACGGTTGCCGCCCGCCGAAGCGCCGCCGCGTCTAAGCGATTTTGAATTGAGCTGGGGCTGTGTTTTCACACGGCCCCAGCACGTCATTTTGAACCTCGGGCGTCTGCACCTTGTTGGTCATGGGGCGCGGACAGGAATGGAGGGATTACATGATCCATAAGAATTGGGCTGAATTGATCAAGCCGACACAGCTGGATGGCAAGCCGGGCAACGACCCCGCGCGTCAGGCTACCTTGGTTGCTGAACCGCTGGAGCGTGGCTTTGGTCTGACTCTGGGCAACGCGCTGCGCCGCGTTCTGATGAGCTCGCTGCAAGGAGCGGCCATCACCAGCGTTCAGATCGACAACGTATTGCACGAGTTCTCGAGCGTCGCTGGCGTTCGCGAAGACGTCACTGACATCATCCTGAACCTCAAGCAGGTTGCCCTGCGCATGGAAGTCGAAGGCCCCAAGCGCCTGTCGATCAATGCCAAAGGCCCTGCAGTTGTTACCGCAGGTGACATCAGCGAAAGCGCTGGTATCGAGGTTCTGAACCGCGATCACGTCATTTGTCACCTGGACGATGGCGCCGACCTATTCATGGAACTGACCGTCAACACCGGTAAGGGCTATGTTTCGGCTGAGAAGAACAAGCCGGAAGACGCGCCTATCGGTCTGATCCCGATCGACGCGATCTATTCGCCGGTCAAAAAGGTTGCCTATGACGTTCAACCGACCCGTGAAGGTCAGGTTCTGGACTATGACAAGCTGACACTGAAGATCGAAACCGATGGTTCGATCACGCCGGAAGATGCGCTGGCTTTCGCCGCACGCATCCTGCAGGATCAGCTGTCAATCTTCGTCAACTTCGACGAGCCCGAAGCGGCTGGTCGCCAGGACGAAGACGATGGTCTGGAGTTCAACCCGCTGCTGCTGAAAAAAGTAGACGAGCTGGAACTGTCGGTCCGTTCGGCAAACTGCCTGAAGAACGACAACATCGTTTATATCGGCGACCTGATCCAGAAAACCGAAGCCGAGATGCTGCGCACCCCGAACTTCGGCCGCAAATCGCTGAACGAGATCAAGGAAGTGCTGTCCGGCATGGGTCTGCACCTCGGTATGGATGTCGAGGACTGGCCGCCCGACAACATCGAAGATCTGGCAAAGAAATTCGAAGACGCGTTCTAAACGCGTCTTCCCAAATGCCCGGGTTTCCGGGGACAAAATGGGCAGATCCGCCCCAAGGAGAGCCGGTGACACGCATCGCCGGCCAGACAAAGCAAAACGCTGAAGAAGGAACTAGAAAATGCGTCACGCACGTGGTTACCGCCGCCTGAACCGTACTCATGAGCACCGTAAGGCTCTGTTTGCAAACATGGCTGGCTCGCTCATCGAACATGAGCAGATCAAAACAACTCTGCCCAAGGCAAAAGAACTGCGCCCGATCATCGAAAAGCTGGTCACTCTGGGCAAGCGCGGCGACCTGCACGCCCGCCGTCAGGCCGCATCGCAGCTGAAAGAAGACAAAGACGTCGCAAAGCTGTTCGAAATTCTGGGCCCCCGCTACGCCGAGCGTCAGGGCGGTTATGTCCGTATCCTGAAAGCAGGCTTCCGCTATGGCGACATGGCCCCAATGGCGATCATCGAATTCGTTGATCGTGATCTGGACGCCAAAGGCGCGGCTGACAAAGCCCGCGTTGCCGCCGAAGAGGCCGCAGACGAAGAATAAGAAAGCCCGGCTTTCTGAATTCAAACCCCCGCGTTTCGGACGCGGGGGTTTTTTCTTTTTGGTCCCTTGGTGTCGCGGTTAGGGCATTTTCGGCGATATCCGTTGATGAATCCCCGAACCTCACGGATCATGCTGCAAGATGAGCGTGGAGGACGGATGATGGCAATCCCAACTAAATTACCGAACGAACTCACGGGTCCGTCTGTGTGGACCGGTCGGGACATGCGTGCGCGTCGGAGTGAATGGATCAATGATCTGACGGGGGACGACATCGAGGATCTTGAACAAGCTGCCCGTCACTACCTGAGCCTCGAAAGAGATATCGGTGAGATCACAAAGCCCGCTTTCCCCCTAAAGCGGTTTGACCGGCATCTGGCAAGCCTGCGAGAGAAGCTGATCAACGGGATCGGTTTCGAAGTGATCCGTGGCCTTCCGGTGCAGAATTATTCGCAACAGGTCGCGGCCACGATTTTCTGCGGCGTGGGTGCTCATCTTGGCTCGGCCCGGTCACAGAACGCGCAAGGACACATTCTGGGGCATGTTCGCGACATCGGTGCAGATGCGAACGATCCGAATACCCGGATCTATCAAACGCATGAGCGCCAGACATTTCACACCGACAGCGCCGATATCGTCGGCCTGCTGTGCCTGCGCGAGGCTAAGGAGGGCGGAGATTCGCTGCTGGTCAGTGCCGAGACGATCTTTAATAGGATGCGGTCAGAATGCCCGGAATTGCTGGAACGGTTGTTTGACCCAATAGCGACCGACCGGCGCGGGGAAGTACCAGACGGCATGGAACCTTTTATGTCGATCCCGCCGTTTTCCTGGCACGATGGTAAGCTGACGGTGTTTTACCAAAGACAGTATATCGACAGTGCGCAACGATTTCCTGAAGCGATGCGGCTGACTCCGGATCACATTGAGGCGCTGGACCGGTTTGATGAGCTGGCGAATGATCCCGACCTCTGTCTTTCTATGCGGCTGCAACCGGGCGACATGCAGTTCGTGTACAACCATTCGCAACTGCACGACCGGACCGGGTTCGTGGACTGGCCTGACCCGGTAGAGCGCCGCCATTTGCTGAGGCTTTGGCTGTCGCCGGAAGGAGATCGCGAATTGCCCGAAGTTTTCAGGCAACGTTACGGCACCATCGAGGTGGGCAAGCGCGGCGGGATCATCACGGAAGGCACGCGGCTGCACGCTCCGTTGGATTGAGGCCTCTAACGCGCAGAACGGATGCTTGCATTACGGCACGTGTAGACGCATATCCGATAGGCGATTAACCGACGGATGGATCATGCGGAAAGTTCTCTGTGCTCTGATGCTGGCGACACTTGCAGTGTCAGCAAATGCTGAAACAAAGGTGCCAACATCGCAGGCCGAAATCAGCCTGGGTTTCGCCCCGGTGGTGAAGCAGGCCTCACCCGCAGTCGTCAATATCTATGCTAAGATCGTAAGACAGGGCGGGGCCAATCCGTTTTTCTCGGACCCGTTTTTTGAAGAGTTCTTTGGCAGGGGATTTGCCGAACCGCGCCCACGTGTACAGAATTCACTGGGATCTGGCGTCATTCTGTCAGAAGACGGTTATGTGGTGTCGAACTATCACGTTGTTGGCACGGCTACCGAAATCCGCGTGGTGACAACCGATCGACGCGAATTTTCAGCGCAAGTGGTGCTGGGCGACAAGGAAAGCGATATTGCCATCCTGCGGTTGGAAGACGCCAAGGATTTGCCGCATCTGAACTTCCGCGATTCCGACCAGATCGAGGTAGGGGAACTGGCGCTTGCGATCGGTAATCCGTTTGGTGTGGGACAAACCGTATCTTCCGGGATCATCTCCGGATTGGCGCGGACCGGGACGGCCACCGGCAACGCGCGTGGGTACTTTATTCAAACCGATGCTGCGATCAATCCGGGCAATTCCGGCGGGGCGCTGATCGACGTGAATGGCGATCTGATCGGGATAAACACTTCAATCCTGACGCAATCCGGCGGCTCCAACGGCATCGGGTTTGCGATCCCGGCCAATCTGGTTGCCGAATTTTTGCGCCAGGCCAAGGCCGGGAATGAAAGCTTTGTCAGCCCTTGGGCCGGGGTCGCTGGTCAGCACATGAGTGCGGATATCGCCGAATCTTTGGGGTTGGTATTCCCTATGGGTGTTGTGATCTCGGACCTGCACGCCCTGAGTCCGCTGGGTGAGGCAGGGCTGCGCGTGGGGGACGTGGTAACCCATGTTGATGGGGATGAGGTGAATTCCCCGGCCGAGATGAAGTTCCGCATGTCCGTCGCCGGCGTTGGTGGCACTTCGGTGCTGACCCGGCTGCGGGGTCACGACAGTGCGGATATCGAGGTTGCCCTGATCAAGGTCCCGGAAACTCCACCGGCTGATGAAACCGTTCTGAACGATAACACCGTGATGCCGGGCCTGAAGGTGTCGCGCATCAACCCGGCGATCATTACCCAGATGGGGCTGTTGCTGTCGCAAACTGGCGTCGTGATTGTGGATGCAGGCCGGTACGGAGGACGATCCGGATTGCGCGCGGGTGACGTGGTCCTAAGCATCAACGGAACGGAAGTCCGGCATCCTGTGGACGTGGTGGATGCGATGACCGATCCGGGGCGCAGATTGAATTTGGATGTTCTGCGGGGCGGACGGGCCGTATCTTTGCGGTTCCGGCTGTAACCGCATGAGCGATCTGTTCGATACCGGGGCGAGCGAGCCTGCACCATCCCCGCACCGCCCGTTGGCGGACCGGCTGCGCCCGCAGTCGTTGGCCGAGGTCATCGGACAACAGCAGGTACTGGGACCGGATGCTCCGCTGGGGGTCATGCTGGCCTCGGGCAGTCTGTCCAGTTTGGTTTTTTGGGGCCCGCCGGGCGTTGGGAAAACCACCATTGCACGCTTGCTGGCGCAGGAAACCGATCTGCATTTCGTTCAGATCAGTGCGATTTTTACTGGCGTGCCGGACCTGAAGAAAGTGTTTGAGGCGGCCAAGATCCGTCGGCAGAACGGGCAGGGCACGTTGCTGTTTGTCGATGAAATCCACCGCTTCAACAAAGCGCAGCAGGACGGGTTCCTGCCTCACATGGAGGATGGGACGATCCTGCTGGTCGGGGCCACGACCGAGAACCCGTCCTTTGAACTGAACGCCGCTGTGCTTAGCCGAGCACAGGTTCTTGTCCTTGAACGGCTCAGCCTCGGCGACCTTGAACGTCTGACACAGCGCGCAGAGAAAGAGCTGGACCGCGCCCTGCCGCTGACGGGCAATGCCCGCGAAGCTCTGCAGGAGATGGCGGATGGCGACGGGCGCGCGCTGTTGAATCTGATCGAACAGGTTGCGGCTTGGAAGGTGGATGCACCGCTGGACCCTTATGCGTTGTCGACAAGATTGATGCGCCGCGCGGCCAAATACGACAAATCCGGGGACGAGCATTACAATTTGATCTCGGCCCTGCATAAGTCCGTGCGCGGATCTGACCCGGATGCGGCGCTTTACTGGTTTGCGCGGATGCTGACGGGTGGGGAGGATCCGCGCTATCTGGCGCGGCGGATCACGCGGATGGCGGTCGAAGACATTGGTCTTGCCGATCCGCAGGCGCAGACGATCTGCCTGCACGCGTGGGAAACTTACGAACGCTTGGGTAGCCCCGAGGGTGAATTGGCCATAGCGCAGGCGCTGGTTTATCTGGCCTTGGCCCCAAAATCGAACGGTGCCTATGTCGGGTACAAGGCGGCGATGCGATTGGCCAAGCAGTCAGGCAGCGAACCCCCGCCAAAACACATCCTGAACGCGCCGACATCGTTGATGAAAGATCAGGGCTATGGCACGGGATATGCCTATGACCATGACGCCGAAGACGGCTTTTCCGGACAAAACTATTTCCCCGACGGCATGAAGCGGCCGGAATTGTATAAACCCGTGGAGCGTGGGTTCGAGCGTGACTTGAAGAAGCGTCTGAACTACTTCGCCAAGCTGCGGGCACAGAGGAACGAGTAGCACACCGCTGCGTGATGCGTTGAAGAACGAATGCGCAAACGACCAAGAGGTGATCCGACGCCGAGACAACGCAGGCGCCTGAGTTTCCCGGGCATTTGATCGGCTTGACTCTTGGCCTTTTGCACGGCACAGACGCGCATGTTTTCTAGGGCACTTACACACTTGTTTGGCGGGCGGATAATCCGCGCGACGCAGAGGATATCGGCATGAGCGGCGTACAGATGATCACCGTGGCAGAGGGTGACGGCGACCAGCGGCTGGATCGGTGGCTGCGCCGCCTGTTCCCGCATGTCAGCCAGGGCCGCATCGAAAAGATGTGCCGCAAAGGTGAGGTGCGTGTTGAAGGCGGGCGGGTCAAAGCCTCGACCCGGCTTGAGGTCGGGCAGGTCGTGCGCGTGCCACCCTTGCCGGATGCTGATCACAAGCCGGCTGCAGTCAAACGAGGCATCTCAGATGCCGACGCCAAGATGATCCAGTCTTGCGTGATCTATCGCGACGATCATGTTCTGGCCCTGAACAAGCCACAAGGTCTTCCAGTGCAGGGCGGCAGCGGCCAGACCCGCCACGTTGACGGTCTGTCCGAGGCGTTGCGCTTTGGCTATGACGAAAATCCGCGCCTCGTGCACCGCTTGGACAAGGACACATCGGGTGTATTGCTGATGGCCCGCACCCGCGAGGCCGCCAAGGGGCTGACAGCTGCCTTCCGGCATCGCGATACACGCAAGATCTATTGGGCGCTGGTTGCTGGCGTGCCGACCCCGTACCTGGGCGAGATCAAGACCGGACTGGTCAAGGCATCCGGTCACGGTAAACAGGGTGAGGGCGAGAAGATGATCGCCGTACATCTGAACGAAATCAACGACACGCCGGGCGCGAAACGGGCGCATACGCTGTATGCAACGCTATATCGCGTGGCTGGGCGCGCCTCGTGGGTTGCGATGGAGCCGATCACCGGCCGTACGCACCAGCTGAGGGTGCATATGGCGGCGATCGGTCACCCAATCGTTGGCGATGGCAAATACGGTGGCTCGGGGCAGGAAAATATGGGGGACGGTTGGGGCGCGCAACTGGGCGGGGTCATCAGCAAGAAGCTGCACCTGCACGCGCGGCAGGCCTCATTCCAGCATCCGGTCACGCGCAAGACCATAACCGTCAAAGCTCCGCTGCCTGAGCATATGAAACACAGCTGGGACACGTTCGGCTGGACCGAGGATCTGGCCGCGGAAGACCCGTTCGAGGAACTGCAATGAGCGCACCCTTGCGTTTGGTGCTTTTTGATGTGGACGGAACCCTTGTCGACAGCCAGGGCAGCATTGTCGCGGCGATGACCGCCAGTTTTGGGGCACTGTCCCTAGCGGTTCCCGATCGCGAGGCGATTTTGTCCATCGTCGGTCTGTCCTTGCCCAACGCCATGGCCCGGCTTGCGCCCGAGCAGAGCGAAACGGTTCAACACAATCTGGTTGAGGGCTACAAACAGGCCTATCACGCAAATCGTTTGGAGCAGGGGGCCGCAAGCTCACCGCTCTATCCCGGTGCGCGGGGCGCAATCGAAACCCTGCATGACATCCCCGAGGTGCTGCTGGGTGTGGCCACCGGAAAATCCCAACGCGGTCTGGATGCCTTGATCGAAGCACATGACCTGGAGCGCTATTTCGTGACCCGGCAGGTTGCGGACCATCACCCCTCGAAACCGCATCCGTCGATGATCGACACGGCCCGTTCTGAAACCGGCGTTGATGCGGCAGATACGGTGATGATTGGCGATACCCGGTTCGACATGGATATGGCGCGGGCTGCCGGAGTAACAGGCATCGGCGTATCCTGGGGATATCATGACCGATCAGCCCTGAACGGCGCGGCCTGTATAATTGAAAATTTTGACCAGTTGCCCCGTGCGCTGGATAATATCTGGACCTGAAGACATGAGTGACTGGAAGCCCAAGCGATTTTGGACCGCAAGCACGGTTGTCCCAGCGGAAAACGGATACACCGTCGAATTGGACGGTCGCCGGGTCAAGACCCCGGCCAAGGCCGCATTGATCCTGCCGACGCAGGCAATGGCCGACGCGGTTGCTGCAGAATGGGATGCGCAGGAAAAAGAGGTCGATCCGACCCTGATGCCGTTTACCCGGTCTGCAAATGCGGCCATCGACAAAGTGCGTCATCAGCACGCCGAGGTTGCGGACATGCTGGCCGATTACGGCGATTCGGATTTGTTGTGTTACCGGGCGACACACCCGCAAACGTTGCAGCAGCGACAGGCAGATCAGTGGGACCCGGCCCTGGATTGGGCAGCTGAAACCCTAGCCGCGCGATTGGTTCCTGTGGTTGGTGTGCTGCATCAGCCACAGTCTGCAGATGCGCTCAGCACACTTCGAGGCCGCGTACACGAATTCAACGACTTCCAGCTCGCCGCCTTTCACGATCTGGTCAGCCTGTCCGGCTCACTGGTACTGGGATTTGCCGCCGCCATGGACTGGCGCGCGGCGGACGAAATCTGGGACATCTCAAGGCTCGACGAGGCCTGGCAAACCGAACAGTGGGGCCACGATGACGAGGCGCACGCGGTTGCCGAGATCAAAAAAACTGCGTTTCTACACGCTAAACGGTTTATTGAAATCTCTATCTGAGCCTATTGGGCATCAAATTTTGACACAGATCCGGTCATCGCTGAGTTGACTCATCGTTTTCCCTGATCCGACCCTTGACGTTTGTTTATGAATGCGAGCAAACTCATGCCCACTAAAGGGGAGACACCTTTGGAGTAACCTTTCTGGTGCCAGAGGTGCCGGACAGAGCCGTCCCGGAATAGGGGCGGGTAAACAGGAAGAGGTAAAAATGAAAAAATCCGTAATTTTGGGCGTGGCCACAGTTGCCGGTCTGGCTGCTGCGGCAGCGACAGCGGGCACTGTTGACGACGTCAAAGCGCGCGGCAAGCTGAACTGTGGCGTGTCCTCGGGACTGGCCGGCTTTTCGCTGCCTGACGCGAATGGCGAATGGCAAGGTTTTGACGTCGCCGTCTGCCGTGCCGTCGCCGCAGCCGTTCTGGGCGATTCCAGCGCTGTCGAGTTTGTGCCGACCACCGGTAAGACGCGCTTTACTGCGCTGGCTTCGGGTGAGATCGACATGTTGGCACGTAACACCACATGGACCTTCAGCCGCGATGTCGACCTCAAGTTCGAATTTGCTGGCGTCAACTACTATGACGGCCAGGGTTTCATGGTTCCAAAAGCACTGGGCGTAAGCTCGGCCAAGGAACTGGACGGCGCGACCGTCTGCATCCAAACCGGCACCACCACCGAGCTGAACCTGGCCGATTTCTTCCGTGCCAACAACATCAGCTACGAGCCGGTTCCGATCGAAACCAACGCCGAAGCGCAACAGCAGTATCTGGCTGGCGCATGTGACGTTTACACCACCGACGCATCGGGCCTGGCTGCAACCCGCGCCACGTTCGAAAACCCCGGTGATCACGTCCTGCTGCCTGAAATCATCTCGAAAGAGCCGCTGGGCCCGCTGGTCCGTCATGGCGATCACGAGTGGGGCGACGTTGTCCGCTGGACTCTGAACGCGCTGGTTTCGGCTGAAGAGCTGGGCGTGACCTCGGCAAACATCGACGAGCTGAGCGCTGGCACCGACAATCCGGAAGTGAACCGTCTGCTGGGTACCGAAGGTACTCTGGGTGAGATGCTGGGTCTGAACGCAGATTGGGCAGCAAGCGCAATCAAGGCGGGTGGTAACTATGGCGAAGTGTTTGCCAAGAACATCGGTGAAGAAACTCCGATTGGTCTTGCGCGCGGCCTGAATGCCCAGTGGACCGATGGTGGTCTGCTGTATTCGCCGCCGTTCCGCTAAAATCCACGGGAAAGGGCGCGGGGCAACCTGCGCCCTTTTTCCATAAATAAGAAACACTCCCGGATGGATTGAGCGAAGATCAACTTCGCCGGCAAAAAACGGGATGCACGGGGAAATTCATAGGTCATGACGACTCTCACTGACCCGCCGAAGGAGCAGTTCCGGCTGTCCATGCTCCTTTACGATACGCGGTACCGATCAGCGACCATTCAGGTCATTGCATTAATCGGTTTCATGCTTCTGGCAGCCTGGATCATCTCAAATACCATTCAAAACCTTGAAGGGTTGGGAAAACCGGTCGAATTCGGTTTTTTTGCAGAATCCGCAAGTTATGACATTAACCAGCGATTGCTGGAATACACCTCACAGGACAGCCATCTTCGCGCCGCGTTCATCGGTTTGCTGAACACGCTTGTTGTTGCGGTTCTCGGGTGTATCACGGCGACGATAGTCGGTGTTTTTGTCGGCGTGCTGCGTCTGTCGAACAACTGGTTGGTCGCGCGCATCATGACCTTCTATGTCGAGATTTTCCGTAACGTGCCTGTCCTGCTTTGGATCGTTTTGGCAATGGCCATTTTGATCGAAGGCTTGCCCGCACCTAATGCGTTCCGAGGTGATAACCCCACGGCAACGATGGATCTGTTCAACACCGTCGCCGTTACCAATCGGGGTGTGTATATCCCGGAGTTCCTGTTCTCGCGTAGTTTGGGCGACATTCACTTGTTCGGAACATCAAGCCTTCGGTTTGATATTTCGCTGGATCTGGTCGCGTTTCTGGTCGTTCTGGGTGGCAGCATCTTTACCATGCGCAAAGTGTCCGCCTGGGCCGCCGCCAAACAGGAATCAACCGGCGACCGTCCTAAGATCTGGCATATCCAGCTGGGCATTCTGTTCGTCCCGATGATCATACTGATGACTGCACTGGGCTTACACCTTGGATACCCGGAATTGAAAGGATTCAATTTCAGAGGCGGCACGCATATGCGCAACTCTCTGATCGCGCTATGGCTGGCTTTGTCGCTATATACGGCGGCCTTCATCGCCGAGATCGTACGCGCCGGCATTCTGGCTATTTCCAAGGGTCAGACCGAAGCTGCGTCTGCGCTGGGCTTGCGTCCGGGTCGCACCATGCGGCTGGTTATCCTGCCTCAGGCGCTGCGTGTGATCATCCCGCCGATGATCTCGAACTATCTGAACCTGACCAAGAACTCGTCACTGGCGATTGCGGTCGGATACATGGACATCACGGGGACCCTGGGTGGCATCACCATGAACCAGACCGGCCGCGAGCTGGAATGCGTTCTGCTGCTGATGCTGGTCTATCTGGCCATCTCGCTGAGCATTTCAGCGGTGATGAACTGGTACAACAACCGTGTCAAACTGGTGGAGCGGTAATATGAGTGATGTTTCATTTGTCCGCACGGAAATGTTGCCGGAACAAGCCCCGCCAGCGTCCGAAGTCGGAGCAATCGGCTGGATCAGGCACAATCTGTTCTCAGGCTGGTTTAACTCGATCCTGACGTTGGTTTCGCTTTACGCGATCTGGTACGTGTTGTCGGGCGTTCTGCCATGGATCTTTCAGTCCGTCTGGAACGCCAACTCGCTGAACGAATGCCGCGAGATCATGATCGCCACCTGGGGTTCAACCCATGGCCATGCCTGCTGGGCGGTGATCAATGACCGTTGGCTGCAGTTGCTGTTCGGGTTCTACCCGAGCCACCTGTACTGGCGTCCGATTGTATCGCTGATCCTGCTGTTGGTCGCATTGGCGCCGGTCCTGTACTCGGATCGTGTGCCGTCCAAGATGCTGATCGTCACGGCGATCTATCCGTTCCTGATGCCATTCCTGATGTGGGGCGGCACCATTTGGGGACCGATCGCGGCAGCGTTGGGATTTGTTGTCGGCTGGGGTGCCTACACCCTTGTCAGCAAACAACTGAGCGGTCTGTTTGGCATGATTGCGGGTGTCGCAGCGTCGGTTATCTGGTGGCTGGTTCTGTCCAGCTATTTCGTCGGTGCCCTGGACTCGATCCTGCCAATCGGTATCGAAGCCGTCCAAAGCCGCCAGTTCGGTGGCTTCATGCTGGCGATCCTGCTGGGTGTCGTGGCCATTGGTGTCTCGTTGCCGATCGGAATTGTTCTGGCGCTGGGCCGTCAGTCCGACCTGATGATCGTCAAGTACCTGTGCGTGGGCTTTATCGAGTTCATCCGCGGTGTGCCGCTGATCACGCTGTTGTTCGTGGCCTCGCTGCTGCTGAACCTGTTCCTGCCGCCGGGCACCAACTTTGACATCATCCTGCGGGTGATGATCATGATGACCCTGTTCTCAGCCGCCTATATGGCCGAGGTGATCCGGGGTGGTCTGGCTGCCCTGCCACGGGGTCAGTATGAAGGTGCCGACAGTCTCGGCCTGAACTACTGGCAAGCACAGCGACTGATCATCATGCCGCAAGCCCTGAAAATCTCAATTCCGGGCATCGTGAGCACATTCATCGGGATCTTCAAAGATACCACACTGGTGTCGATCATCGGATTGTTCGACGTGATCGGACTGGCATCTGCCATCCGCGCCGACACCGCCTGGAACGGCATCTACTGGGAACTGTTCGCGTTCATCGCGGCGCTGTTCTTCGTCGTCTGCTTCTCCATGTCCCGTTACTCCATGTATCTGGAGCGCAAGCTTCAAACTGGCCACCATTAAGGAGTTCAACATATGTCTGAACTTGCAATTGACCGTCAAATCGATCGCTCGAAGATGCAGGTGAGCGACGAGGTCGCCATCGAAATCAACAATATGAACAAGTGGTACGGATCTTTCCACGTGCTGCGCGACATCAACCTGACCGTCAATCAGGGCGAGCGGATTGTTATTGCGGGTCCTTCCGGGTCCGGAAAATCCACATTGATCCGTTGCCTGAACGCGCTGGAGGAACACCAGCAGGGCACGATCATGGTGGATGGGACCGAGCTGTCGAATGACCTCAAGAACATCGACAAGATCCGGTCCGAGGTTGGCATGGTGTTCCAGCACTTCAACCTGTTCCCGCATCTGACCATTCTGGAGAACTGCACGCTGGCCCCAATCTGGGTGCGCAAGACGCCTAAGAAAGAGGCCGAAGAGCGCGCGATGCACTTCCTGGAAAAGGTGAAAATCCCCGAGCAGGCGGATAAGTATCCCGGTCAGCTTTCAGGTGGTCAGCAGCAGCGTGTGGCGATTGCCCGCTCGCTGTGCATGATGCCGCGTATCATGTTGTTCGATGAACCGACATCGGCGCTGGACCCCGAGATGATCAAAGAGGTGCTCGACACCATGATCGAGCTGGCCGAGGAAGGCATGACCATGCTGTGCGTCACGCACGAGATGGGCTTTGCTCGTCAGGTCGCCAACCGCGTGATCTTTATGGATGCCGGTCAGATCGTGGAACAGAACGAACCGGAAGAGTTCTTCAACAACCCGCAGAGCGAGCGAACCAAGCTGTTCCTCAGCCAGATTCTGGGGCACTGAACCCGGTTACCAATTCAGGAAAAGGCGGGGCTTTGGCCTCGCCTTTTTCTATTCCAGCAACTCGCGTGGAGTAACAAACCCCTGCACATCGCCGCTGTGCCACCGGACGCCGGACCAATCCGCAATGTCAAAGCGGATCACAGCTGTTGCACAGGTTGGGTAGTCGTAGAACCGGGCGTGATCCGGCGGGTGCTTAACGATTTGGTTCGCAAAAGCGGCAATGCCGGGATTGTGGCCCAGCATCAAAACGGTTTGTTTCGTCGCGCCCGATAATTCAAGCAGCATATCTGCGGGGTCCGCATGATAAAGCGTTCGGTGAAAGCAAACGCTATCTGCCTGCAGGCCCATCCTCTCCCACGTCTCGCGGGTTCTGACCGAGCTTGAGCTGAGAACTTCGTCCGGCAGCCAGTCGTTTTCACGCAGCCACGCCGCAATCGCCGGGGCCGACCTGCGCCCGCGCTTGTTCAGCGGGCGATCATGATCGGTAAGGGCCGGGCTGTCCCAACTGGATTTCGCGTGGCGTGTCAGGATCAGTGTGCGTGTCATGATGGGTGAAACGCTCTCATGTGATGCGCGGATTGTTCGGGATCACGCCCTGCACCCGAGCTAAGAGGACAGGACAGCCGCACAAGACAACCGCCGGTCATGCAGGTTTGCCCTTCAGGAGTGGACAGGTGTCCCTGGCAGGTCGACACATCATAAAAGTCCCGACTGTTCAGAGCGCCCACCGGGCATGTCTGGGTGCAGGGGGCGGCGCAGGTGATGCAGGGGGACGCGCTAGGTGGTGCGGGTATGGGAATTTCGTTGGTGAAATGCAGCGCACCCCGGAATGAGATCATCATGCCGACCTCATCGTGCACCAAAGCGCCCACCGGGCTGCTGAACGTGCGTCCCGATTTCAATGCCCAATCGATAAAGGGCGTATAGGGCGGGCCGCCAAACGGAAAATAGGCTGTGGCGGATAAGTCCTGTGCCATCTGCCCCACCACACGCAGCGACCAGCGGTCGACCGGATCCTTGCCTTGCCATTCAGGCGAGGATTTCAGGGCAGGCCAGAATGCACCCCCAGCACCTAGCAGGATCAGCGTGCCGCCTTCCAACTGCTTGGCGTCTGTAACGCGAGGGTGCAGCGCGCCCATGATGATCAGGCCAACGTCCTGTGCAGCCTTTTCGATGTCAGCATAGCTATGCGCTGCCGGGTCAGAGGAGGGGTGATGGCGTTTGGTCATGTCTCCTCCGCCAAAGGCTCAGTCCGGTCGGATCAGCGACCCGGCGCCGTGTTCCGTATAAAGTTCCAGCAAGACGGCATTGGGCGCGCGTCCGTCAAGGATAACCACGGCACGGACCCCGCTGTGCAGCGCGTCCAGAGCCGTTTCGGTCTTGGGTATCATGCCGCCCGCAATGGTGCCGTCCAGCGTCATCTCGCGGATCTGACCCGCCTTTAGTTCGGTCACGACGTCCCCGGCGGCATTCTTAACACCCGAGACATCGGTCAACAGTAGCAGTCGATCGGCCTTTAGCGCGGATGAAATAGCGCCAGCGGCAGTATCCCCATTGACGTTGAAGGTTTCGCCGTTCCGGCCCGCACCCAGCGGGGCGATGACAGGAATTACATCATGCGCAAACAGGTCATGCAGGATTTTCGGGTTCATCTCTGCGGGACTTCCGACAAAACCCAGGGATTCATCGGTCTGATCACAAGTCATCAACTGCGCATCCTTGCCCGACAAGCCCACGGCCGAGCCGCCCTGGCCGTTGATCGCCTGCACGATGCGCTTGTTCACGAGGCCGGACAGCACCATCTCAACCACTTCAACGGTTGCTTTGTCGGTGACACGCTTGCCGTTCACGAACTCGGACTGGATATCCAGCTTATCCAGCATCGCGTTGATCATCGGACCACCGCCATGCACGACAACCGGGTTTACACCCACCTGACGCATCAGGACGACATCGCGGGCGAAGCTTTCCATGGCTTCGTCACTGCCCATGGCGTGGCCGCCAAGTTTAATGACGACAATCGCGCCGTCATAGCGTTGCAGGTATGGCAGTGCGCTGTTCAGCGTTGCGGCGGTGGCGATCCAGTCCCGGTTCATGTCTCTTGTCTTCATGGCTGCAGTCCCTCTGGGAACCCGTGTTAGGGCCTTTGTACAGCTCTGCCAAGACCGGATCGCGCATAGGGCCGCACCGGTTGCCCGGATGCGGCTGTTTGTGTGTCAGCTTATCGCGCGTTTCATCGCCGGGATGTTGCTGATCAACAGCAAATCGACGGCCAGTACGGTCAGCAAGGTCAGGCCCACCAGCGGGAACGCCATCGCGGTGAACAAGCCGATCAGGACGGCCCCTTTCCACAATGGCAGTTCCGCTGGCATCGGCGGCGCGGCCAGACGTCCGGCCCGCTGGGGACGACGTTTTACCCACATCACAACGCCCGAGACGCAGACGAAGATGACAGACAGGCAGAACACCAGATTCAGTACAAAGTTCCACATGCCCATCAGACCCATGTGAAACGGGATCCCAATGGCCATGGATTTTCCCATCAACGAGTAATCCTCATACCGGACATCCGCCAGAATCTTGCCGGTAAATTGGTCCACGTGGACAGTGCGGTCGTTCACCGGATCGGTCGAGTCGCTGCTCATGCTGTCGCGGTTCAGGGTCCAGACACCGTCCTCGCCGTTGGGATAGGCCACACGGAACCGGCCTGTCATATCCAAAGCGGTGCCAAGGGCCACAAGCGCGTCGATATCGACCTGTGTGCTTTGTGGAACACCGTCGATCCCGGTCTCGGACCCAGAAGCGGGCATGGGCGTTTGTTCCAACGCCCATGGGACGTCATTCTGGTGGCCGTGGTTCATGCTGGCGTGGATGTCATCGGACAGGGGGACATTGTCCCATTTTTCGGCCGGAAAGCTGCTCCATGGCTGAACGATCATACCGCCCCAGACGCCCGCCCAGGAGAGGCCCGAGATCAGGAAGACCACCAACAGCCCGGACATCCAGAACCCAATCACAGCGTGCAGCGACCGCCACAATGCGCGGCCGCGTGCGCGCAGATTGGGCACAAAAGCGGCCAAGGTGTTTCCACGCGGCCACCACATGTAAAGACCGGTAAAGACCAAAAGCAGGCTCAGCCCCGCTGCGATTTCAATAATGCGGTCTCCGGTCGTGCCAATCAAAAGGGTCGAGTGGATGTTGTCGGCCAGATCATACCATCCGGCGCGACGATCCCAGACCTGCAGAACCTCTCCGGCGTAAGGATCGACGGCGACAAGACGCTGACCTTCTTCGGTTTTGATGCGAAACACAGTGGCCAGATTATCAGCCTTCGGACCAATCCACTCGGCAACCGTGCCGGGCACCTCGTCAAGGGCGATAAAGGCCTGTTGTGAGGCCGGTAACGCTTGCCCGTGAACATCCACGGCGATTTTTTCGCCGTCGCGACCGTCGAACTGAGTGATGAACATCATCATTAGTCCGGTTACTGCCAGAATGATCAGGAACGGGATGACGAAGATCCCGGCATAAAAGTGCCACCGCCAGGCGGCGAAATAGAATTTTTGCGCAGCAGTGTTCTGCGTCGGGGTATCCCCCAGGTTTTGGCTATCCAGTGCCATTTTTGTTCTCCGGATTCGATTATTGCCCCGCGCAGCGCGTGCACGGGTTCAAAAGTGTTGAGCTGAATCAGGAAAAGAAGGGTGGCCCCCGCGCATCATAGCGGGCGTAGAACCCGGCACTGCGATGGGTGAAATCACGATGGATCCAGCGTGGCTGGATTTTCGCCATAAAAGGGACGATCTCGCCGACTGACGGCAAGTGTGTATCCGCCGTTAGGCCCGCGAATGGGCACATTGCGCGCGAATCCGTGTCGTCGTGCCCAGGATCGCCGGGGTTCAGGTCAACCCATTGTTCGACTGTTCCATCGCCAGTACAGATCACCAGCAGCACTTTCCCATCGCTGCCCATCGCTGGCATCCAGCCCTGCGGGATCATGCCGGTCAGCACAACTGCCAGCAACGTAAGGATTGGGAAAATGCGGCCGATCCGGATCATTCCAGATGTGCGATGATCGAACGAAGGGTCGGAATACCGTCACCCTTTTCGGACGACGTCAGCACGATTTCCGGATATGCCGCCGGGTGCTTGGACAATGCACCGCGTACCTGATCCAACACCTTTTGCCGGTCATTGGCCTTGACCTTGTCCGCCTTGGTCATCACGCATTGAAATGTAACAGCGCTGGAATCCAGCAGCTTCATGATCTCGGCATCGACCGCCTTCACCCCATGGCGCGAGTCAATCAGGACAAAGGCCCGGCGCAGAGTCTGGCGGCCGCTTAGATACTGTTTCAGCAGCCGCTGCCATTTTTCAACAACCTTCACCGGGGCGTTGGCGTAGCCGTACCCGGGCAGGTCAACCAGATAAAGTTCGGGACCTTGTGTGAAAAAGTTGATCTCTTGCGTGCGGCCCGGAGTGTTGGACGCGCGTGCCAGACCTTTGGTGCCGGTCAGCGCATTGATCAGGCTGGACTTGCCCACATTTGAACGCCCGGCAAAGCAGACCTCAAGCCGGTCCGGTGCAGGCAGGCCATTCATGGCGACCACGCCTTTGACAAACTCGGATTGTCCCGCGAACAATTTTCGACCACGTTCCAGCGCGAACTTGTCCGGGTCTTCGACCAGTGGGAAGGGAAGGGTGCTCATAACGGATGAACCTTATCGCCGACTGAGATTGCGCCGCCCCGGACGACCTCGGCGTAAACGCCGAAATCCTGATGGCCCCAGCTGTTCAATGTGCCCAGCGTATCCGCATCGCGCACGCCGGTTTCGGGATTTGCCGTTGTCGCCAAACAGCGGCGGATGCGTTCTTTGACATGAAACACGGCCTCACCGATCTGTACTTCGCGACCCAGCCAGTCGAATTCTTCCCACAGGGGCAGGCCATCGAACCA
This sequence comes from Ruegeria sp. YTSC230, assembly GCF_059609665.1. NCBI lineage: Bacteria > Pseudomonadati > Pseudomonadota > Alphaproteobacteria > Rhodobacterales > Roseobacteraceae > Ruegeria > Ruegeria sp. YTSC230. The sequence goes on from NZ_JBXWMC010000006.1 coordinate 42,631, forward strand.
GATGTTGCCACGCCAGCGCTGGATCGACAAATTGCTGCCAAGCTTTTGCCCGACGGCGCGGTGCGATGCCATGTTGCACAGGCTGATCGAAGGGTAATCGCTGTCAGTCATGCCGCGACCCGGCACTCGGATGATCCGGGCTGACGCCGCCCGATCCGCAGGCATCAACGGCCGGACCCAGTCCAAAAAGACCTGCTGTTCCCCATCCGGATTAAAAGTCAGATCCGGACGATCCGGATGTGTCAGAGTTATCGTGTCGCTGTTCAGCCGGGCCGAGATAGCCATCAGTTGCGGCGCTTTCGCCCCGCGACTGAAATTGGCGCAAGGCACCCATTGAGAACCATCCGCCTTCGACGACTCATGCGCGACTGCCCAAACGCGATCCCCGGGCATGGTCTGCCCGGGGGTCACTGATACGGTCTGGAGGGACTCGCGACCATGACTTTTGATCGGATGCCGCCAGATATGGGTTACTTCAGCATTCATTTGTCGTCCGTTTTGGGCGTCCGCTTGAAGCCGGATTTGATGTTGCCGAACACGTCAGGCTTATAGCCCTGACTACGCATGATCAGGTATTGCTGCGTGAACGTGATCGTGTTGTTCGCGATCCAGTAAACGACCAGTCCGCTGGCAAAGCTGCCCAACATGAACATGAACACCCAAGGCATCCAGGCAAAGATCATCGCCTGAGTCGGGTCAGTTGGTGCCGGGTTCAGCTTTTGCTGCAACCACATCGAGATCCCCAGCAGCAAAGGCAGGATACCGATGAAGATCAGTGCCATGAAGGTATCTGGCTGCGGACCGGCAAAGGGCAGCAAACCAAACAGGTTCATGATCGAAGTCGGATCAGGTGCGCTGAGGTCCTGGAACGGGCCAAACCAGGGGGCCTGACGCAGTTCGATGGTGACGAAGATCACCTTATACAGCGAGAAGAAGATCGGGATCTGCATCAGGATCGGCAAACAGCCCGCGGCGGGGTTTACCTTTTCCTTCTTGTATAGCTCCATCATGCCTTGCTGCATCTTTTGGCGATCGTCGCCTGCGGCTTCTTTCATGGCCTCCATCTGCGGCTGAAGCTCTTTCATCTTCGCCATTGAGACGTAGGATTTGTACGCCAGCGGGAACAGAATCGCCTTGATGATCAGCGTCAGGCCAATGATCGACCAACCCATGTTTCCAATCAGGGCGTTGATGTTATGCAGCAGCCAGAAGATCGGTTTTGTCAGGAAATAGAACCAACCCCAGTCGATGCTGTCGACGAACTTCTGTACACCGTCAGCCTGATACTCGCGGATGGTTTCCCATTCTTTGGCACCTGCGAACAGTTGGGTGGTGACTTCTTCAGTTGCCCCGGGCGCGACAGTCAGCGTCGGCAGAACCGTTTCGGTCTGATAAATCTTGCGGCGGGCGTCATATTTAGCCGCAGCCTTGAATGCCGATCCCTCTGCAGGGATCAGAGTGGTCATCCAGTAGTGATCGGTAAAACCGACCCAGCCACCTTCCTTGACCTGAAAGACTTCGGCTTGCGCACGCTCATTCGGGTCAATGTCAAAGTCGCGCACATCGCCATAGTCGATCTCGTCCAGAACGCCGTCAGCCATGACCATAACGCCTTCATGTAGGATGAAGAAGTTTTTCAGATCGGGCAGGTCGCCGTCTTCGCCAATGCCGTGACGGGCCAGTATGCCATATGGGGCCATGCCGACCTCGGCCTGGGTATTGTTCTCAACCGACTGGGTGACGGTGAACATGTAGTCCTGGTCAACCTCAATAGTGCGGCGGAAGGTCAGGCCCTTGCTGTTGTCCCATTTCAGAGTGACCGGGGTATCGACCCCCAGGGTTTCGCCGTCTTCGACGGTCCACAGCGTATTAGGGCCGGGGACGTCAGCGCCGGCGACGCCTGCGCCCGGTGCCCAACCGTACAAGGCATAGTAAGCCGATTCCGAACCAACGGGCGACAGCAGCTCGACAATGGGCGCGCCTTCTTCGATCGAAACTTTGTAATCTTTCAGGAACAGCTCATCGATACGACCGCCGGACAGGGACAGGCTGCCTTTCAGGCGCGGTGTTTCAATCTCGACCCGAGGTGCTTGGGCGTCGGGCTCGATCTCGGTGGCGTCTGCGGTTGCTTCACCAACTGTATTGGTGCCAGCAGCGCTTGGGGTCTGAACCTCTGTTCCATCAGTCGCGCTGATCTCGGCAGATTCCGGTGCGGTCGTCGGCTCGGGCGGTGGAAACAGCACGAACCAAACCAGGATCACGAGAAAGCTGAGCGCGGTTGCGAGGATGAGGTTCTTGTTCTGATCGTCCATCGGGGACAGCCACCTTAAGCAGTGAAAGACACCCGCTGGGTTCAACAGAGTGCGGGCCCAAAGGTCAAGCGGAATCGCCCTGTAATTCATCACCGATTGGGGTTCTGTGGCGTTAATTCGCGCCTAAGGACGTGCCTGACGCCCGATTTTTGGCATTCCGTTGAGTTTGTTTTGATGTGCGGCCATCCAGTCCAACGTCTTTTCAAAGGGCATGGGCTTGCCAATTTCAAACCCCTGCACGTGGTCGCAGCCCAGTTGCGCCATCAGGGCATGCTCGCCTTGTGTCTCGACCCCCTCGGCCAGAGTTTCGACATTCAGCCGTTCCGCCATGGTCAAAATCGCGCTGACCAACTGTTGCTGGTTTGCGTCCCGATCCGCCTTTGCCACGAAGGACCGATCGATTTTAATGCGTGAAACGTCAAAGCGCTTGATCGACGCAATGGAGGCGTGGCCAGTGCCGAAATCATCGAGGTCAATGCAGCAGCCGAGCTTGGACATGCTTATCACGTTGCGGGTGATTACGTCATCGGGCCGCCTGGAAAACACTGTTTCAAGAATCTCGACGGTCAATCTGTCGGGCGTCAGGTCATTTTGATCCAGCTCCCATTTCAGACGGTCGATCAACGCCGGGTCGCGCAGCTCTTCTGACGAGAAATTCATGCCAATCCGGGGCACAACGACACCGGCAAGGTTCCACTGGCGCATGGCGGCGAAAGCGTGATGGCGCATCACCTGACCCAAGCGTTCCATCAGATCGGCTTGTTCTGCAAAAGGCAGGAAAACCGGCGGTCCCAGCACGCCTTTCTGTGGGTGTTCCCAACGGGCAAGCGCCTCGAACCCGGTAACGTGGCCGGTGTCGGTGGAAATCTGTGGCTGAAACCATGGGCGGATTTCACCACTATCCAAGGCCGCAATAAACTCATTGCGCAGGTTGGCACGCACGCGTGCCCGCCGCTGCGTTTCAGATGAAAAGGCGCGGATGGTTGCAGGACCGTTCCTTTGTGCTTCGGCCAAGGCCGCGTTGGCGGCATCGATCCACTCGGCAAAGGGGATGTCGGGCAAAGTGGATTGCAGACAAAACCCGATTGAACATGACATGTAAACGCTGGTGCCATTTAGCATGATTGGCTCATCGACGGCAGCCTGAATGCGCCCTGACATCTGTATGCAAGCCTCCAGATCCAGATTCTGTGCGGCGTGCAGGCCGATTGCGATCTTGCCCTGGTCCAGCCCAGTGGCAATGTCATGTGAGCGTATGACCGAAAGTACCCGGCTGCGGAATTGGTCAGCCATTACGTTCCCGGCCGCATTTCCGTGCAGATCAAGACATTCAGAAAACCCGTCCAATTCAACAATCATACAGGAGGCTTCGTGGCCAGCGAGCTGATTTTCCGCAAACAGCGTTTCCATCTGGGCCGCAAACCTGTCGAGAGGAAGGAGGCCGTTACCGTCTTTTTCCCGATTGCTGGCCTTGTGCGCGGTCGATACCGCGGCGAACACAAGCGGCAGGGTAAGTGCCACGACAACCAATGCCCGCTCACCACCAATCCAATACGCGGCCAGACTGATCGCAGGCGCGAAGGCCAAGGCGGGCGGGCCGCTTAGTACCATGGCAAGAGAGTCAAAAATTCTGCTGACTGAGATATGTTTCCACATCGGATCTTCGGGCCTCTACCTTGCGTTTGAAACGCTCAGGTCGACCCTAGGAAACCAATCTGAGTCACTCGTTAACGGAGCTGCGGAATTTCGCCCGAATTTTCGTCATTTTCATTCGGTTTGAGTGCAAGGTTTTGAAAATCAAACAATTTTGGGTCCAAAAGATGCGACGGACGCGCATTTGTCAGGGCCCGGAACATCACTTGACGGCGTCCGGGGCTGTTCTTTTCCCACTGATCCAAAATCTGTTTGACCTGCTGACGTTGCAACCCATCCTGACTGCCGCAGAGGTCGCAGGGGATAATCGGATAGTTCATCGAGGTCGCGAATTTCTCGCAATCGGCCTCAGCCACATGGGCGAGGGGGCGGAAGACGAACAAATCGCCTTCTTCGTTCACCAGCTTGGGCGGCATGGTGGCCAGTCGCCCGCCGTGAAACAGGTTCATGAAGAACGTCTCGAGGATATCGTCGCGGTGATGGCCCAGTACGACGGCCGAGCATCCCTCTTCCCGGGCAATGCGGTACAGGTTGCCTCGGCGCAGGCGCGAACACAGGGCGCAAAAGGTGCGGCCCTGTGGAACTTTGTCCATCACGATGGAATAGGTATCCTGATATTCAATCCGATGCGGAACGCCCATTCGTTCCAGGAACTCGGGCAGGACAGTGGCCGGAAATCCGGGCTGGCCCTGGTCGAGGTTGCAGGCCAGTAAATCGATGGGCAGCAGGCCACGCCATTTCAGTTCGTACAGAACGGCCAGCAGAGTATAACTGTCCTTACCGCCGGACAGGCAAACCAGCCAGCGGGGCGGTTTCCCGTCCTTGTCATGCGCGGACGGGTCCACCATCCCATAGTGCTCAATGGCCTCACGGGTCTGGCGCACGATGCGTTTGCGCAGCTTTTTGAACTCGGTGGTCGAGGGCGCGCCTGCAAAGAGCGGGTGGATATCGTCAGCTTCGTCAAACATGCGCAGCCCCTACAGCAGTTGAGGCAACCGGGCAAGTGGCCGGGTCAGCCCAGTCGGGCAAGCAGGGCGTCCGTGTCCAGCCCGGATACTGATCCGTGAATGCGGCCGCTGTTGCCCAAAAGCCTTGTGGCGATGAATCCATCTGCAACGGCCGCGGGTGCGCGACGCAATAGCTGAGCGGCTGTCAGCAGCAATGCAGTACGTTCGGCAAACCAACGGGCTTCACTCTCAGGCGGCAGCCCGGGCCACCGATCACGATGCGCCTTGAGCGCGGCGTCAAAGCCGTGGTCGACACCCGTTGCTATATCCAGTTCGGCCTGCAGGACCTCAGCGGCCAGCGGGTCGCGAGACAGGCTGCGCAGAATGTCGAGACAGATCACATTGCCCGACCCCTCCCAAATACCGTTCAGCGGGGCTTCGCGATACAGTAGGGGCAGGGGCGTGTCTTCGACATAGCCCATGCCACCCAGCACCTCCATTGCCTCAACGACTACGGCCGGGCACCGCTTGTTACTCAGGAACTTGGCCAGGGCGACACCGATACGGGCAAAGGCCTTGTCTTCGGGTGACTGGCCGTCGAAGGCCTGCGCGACGCGCATCCCCAGCGTCAACGCGCCCTCCCAGTCCAACACGAGATCCGCCAGGACAGCGCGCATCAGAGGTTGGTCGATCAACCGGCGCTGAAAAGCGCTGCGGTGGGCGACCCAATGATGCGCTTCGCTGAGGGCTGCGCGCATCAGGCCCGCCGGGGCCACGGCTGTATCCAGTCGGGTGTGATGGACCATCTCGATAATTGTTCGCACGCCCGCGCCTTCGTCCCCCAGTTGGTACGCCAGTGCGTCGTGATATTCGATTTCGGACGAGGCGTTGGATCTGTTGCCCAGCTTGTCTTTTAGTCGCATCAGGTGAATGGCGTTGCGTTCACCGTCCAGCCAGCGGGGGACGAGGAAACAGGTCAGCCCACCGGGCGCTTGTGCCAGCGTCAGAAAACCGTCCGCCATAGGGGCCGAGCAGAACCATTTATGTCCGCGCAGGCGCCAATGCTCTCTGTCCTGGCTGGCAACAGTGGTATTGGCGCGCACGTCCGAGCCGCCCTGCTTTTCGGTCATTGCCATGCCCAATGTGGCGCTGGCCTTTTGTTCGATCGGTTTCGTCGCCGGATCATAGCTGCGCGCCATGAGCTTAGGCCGCCACTCGGAGGCGATCTGTTCATTTGCAGCAAGAGCCGGGATTGCTGCGTAGGTCATGGTCAATGGGCAGCAATGGCCCGGCTCAACCTGGCTGGCAAGATACATCATCGCGGCGTGGGTCGTGTGGCCGCCCGACTGACCGTCCCAGGCCAAGGCCGCATAGCCGGCAGATTGGCTGATCTGCATCATCTCATGATAGGCGGGGTGAAACCGGACCTCGTCCAGGCGCCTACCGCCCTGATCGAACAATCGAAGTTCGGGGAGGTGCCGATTGGCCTCGCGCCCCAGCTCGCGGGTTTCCACCCGTCCCAACGTTTCCCCGTAAGCCGCCAAAGGCGCTTCGCGACCGCCCGTGAAATGCACGGCGTTTCGCAGAACGGGATCTGAAGACCAGAGGTTAGACTCCCCGCGCACAGGCGGCTGATTCAATACGTCATGTGTCGGCAGGGAATGGCGGGCGTCGGATGTCATCTGAACCTCGGGCAGTACGGGTTCAAGTGTTCAGCGCATGTCCGAATGGGTCAAGGCTGACGGAGGGTCATAAAGATCAGCTGTCGTCTTCCTTGCGGCTTGGCACGGGGTCGTACCCATCACCGCCCCAGGGATGGCATCGACCAATCCGCCGTGCCGCCAGCCAGCTTCCCTTGATGGCCCCGTGCTTTTCCAATGCTTCCAGCGCATAGGCCGAGCAGGTGGGCTGGTATCGGCAATTGAAGCCAACCCAGGGACTGAAGACCAGCCGATAGGCCCTGACAGGCAGAGCCACAATATGAGAGAAGAGGGTCATTTCCGCCCGCTGTGCACTTTGCGAAGCGCATATCGCAGATCGTCCAGAAGCGCCTCATATGGTCGAGCTGCCGTCGTTTCAGCCCGGCCGATCAGGACGTAATCCCACCCGTCTTGGCCATTGACGGGCAGAACAGCCCGCGCGGCCTCGCGCAACCTGCGTTTGGCGCGGTTGCGTGCTACGGCATTGCCAACCTTTTTGGAACAGGTAAAGCCAACCCGAATTCCGGTCGCCTCGTCCAGGGTACGTTTGCGAGCCTGCACCATCATCGAGGAGGTGCCCTGCCTGCGGGCACGCGCTGCCTTAAGGAAATCAGATCGTTTCCTGAGAACGGTCAAAATTTCAGGCGCGCAAACGGACGCCGCCGGGGGCGTTTCCCCGGGCTGGTTCTTACCATCCACGAGGGGCCTCCGGCGGCGTCATGTTCATAACCTGATCGGTGAGCGGTTTACGCGCTCAGCGACTTGCGGCCGCGTGCGCGGCGCGAATTCAGGATTTTGCGGCCGGCCTTAGTGGCCATGCGCGCGCGGAAACCGTGGCGGCGTTTGCGAACCAGGTTCGAAGGCTGATAGGTGCGTTTCATCGCTCCGTCTCCAATCTATGCGGTCGGGTGCAGCGCGGATTCGCCTGCCCGTGGTGTTCGAAGCCCGTCCTCTACTGGGTAGTGGGGGGTAAGTCAAACCCCTAGGTGGGGGTTTTCGTGGCTTTTGCAACAATTCTGTAATCGGGTCGGGCAAAAGGTTTCAAATCAGCGGGATTATCGCCCCAAACCCTCACATTCTCTATCAAAAACATCAAGGCAGCGTGAGGCCCCTGTTGCGTAGGGCGCAAGCAGCGCATGTTGGGGTCAGAATGAAACGTAACAAACCGGACAGCCTTATGAGCGAAACGACTCAGGCACCGCGCAACGGGTTGGCGCGGCATATTCCATTGCTGGTGATTCTCGCCGTCGCTGCGGTGGGATTTTTCACGCTGGGTGATTATCTGACTTTTGAGACGCTGCGGGACAATCGTGAGGCGCTATTGGCCTGGCGCGACGCCAACTATTGGGCAATGGCTGCAGCTTTCGTTGGCATTTACATTGTCATCGTCGCGTTTTCGCTGCCGGGTGCCGCAGTGGCGTCAATGACCGGCGGGTTTCTTTTCGGCCTGTTCGCCGGAACCGTGTTCAACGTGTTTGCGGCAACCATCGGAGCCTCTGCAATCTTTCTGGCGGCGCGCTGGGGGTTGGGCGAATCCCTGACCAAACGGCTTGAGTCCTCGGAAGGGACGATCAAGAAACTGAAAGACGGGTTACGCGAGAATGAGATCTCGGTGCTGTTTCTATTGCGTCTTGTTCCCGTTGTGCCGTTTTTTGTGGCCAACCTAGTGCCGGCGCTGGTCGGCGTGAGGTTCCGCAACTTCCTGATCACCACCGCGCTGGGCATTATCCCGGGCGGAATCGTCTACACATGGATCGGCGTCGGGCTGGGTGGTGTGTTCGATCGGGGCGAAACACCTGATGTATCGCTGTTATGGGAACCATTTGTGATTGGCCCGATCATCGGCTTGTGTGTGCTGGCCACGCTGCCAATTGTCATCAAATCCCTGCGTGGCCGAAAGGACCGCTGAAATCATGCAAGAATTGAAAACCGACATCCTGGTGATTGGCGCCGGGTCCGGGGGGCTGTCAGTCGCTGCTGGCGCCAGCCAGATGGGGGCCGATGTGATTCTGCTGGAAGGTCACAAGATGGGTGGCGATTGCCTCAACTTCGGCTGCGTCCCTTCCAAGGCCCTTATTGCCAGCGGCAAGGCCGCTTATGGTCAGGCACATTCTGCCGCGCTGGGCGTGGCTGACGTGGTACCGCAGGTCGACTACGCCGCCGCCAAAGACCACGTTCACGATGTTATCGCTCAGATCGAGCCGATGGACAGTCAGGAACGGTTTGAAGGTTTCGGCGTAAATGTGATCCGGGAATTCGGCAGTTTCGTCTCTCCGACACAGGTGCAGGCGGGCGACAACATGATCACCGCACGGCGCATAGTGATCGCGACGGGCTCTTCGCCTTTGGTGCCTCCGATTCCGGGATTGGACCAGGTGCCATTCTATACCAATGAGACGATCTTTGACCTGCGCGACAAGCCTGAACATCTTTTGATTATTGGTGGCGGACCGATCGGGATGGAGATGGCGCAAGCGCATGTCCGACTGGGCTGTAAGGTCACGGTTGTCGAAGGCCTGAAGGCGCTAGGCAAGGATGACCGCGAGGCCGCCGCGGTCGTTCTGGACAGCTTGCGCGCCGAAGGTGTGGTTATTCATGAACAGGCTATGGTCGCCCAGATTCGCGACAACAAAGGGGCCATAGAAATTGTGACCGAGGCGGGTGAGATCTATTCGGGGTCTCATTTGTTGTTGGCCGCCGGGCGTAAGGCCAACACAGACCGTTTGAACTTAAAGGCTGCCGGGATTGAACCAACCCGCAACGGGATCAAGGTCGATGACGCGCTGCGCACGACGAATCGAAGAGTTTACGCCATTGGCGACGTCGCTGGTGGTCTGCAATTCACTCATGTCGCTGGATATCACGCAGGGATCATCATCCGTTCTGCGTTGTTTGGCCTGCCCTCGAAGGCAAAAACCGCACATATCCCTTGGGCGACCTACACCGACCCGGAATTGGCGCAGGTGGGCCTGACCGAGGCTCAGGCCCGTGAACACCATGGTGACAAGGTCGAAGTCGCGCGCTTTGACTATCACCATAACGACCGGGCAATCTCTGAGCGGAAAACCAAAGGGTTCATTAAGGTCATGGTCATAAAGGGTCGGCCTGTGGGGGCCACAATCGTAGGGCATCAGGCCGGAGAGCTGATCAACTTGTGGTCGCTTGCGTTGGCCAATAACCTGAAGATGGGTCAGATCGCTGCGATGGTTTCGCCCTATCCGACGATCGGAGAGCTTAACAAACGGGTGGCGGGTGCCTATTTCTCGCCAAGGCTGTTTGAGAATCAGATGGTTAAACAAGTGGTCAGGTTCGTCCAGCGTTGGATGCCCTAGCCAAGAAGGGAGAGCAGATTGAATTCGCTGTCGGGCCGATTTCTGATCCTGACGACGGTCTTCGTGATGTTGGCCGAGATTTTGATCTTTGTTCCTTCAATCGCGCGCTTTCGCGAAGACTTTCTGCTGAACCGGCTTGAGCGCGCGCAGATCGCGTCATTGGCGCTGCTGGCTGACGATATGCTGGCCGAAGACCTTGAGGCCGAACTGCTGGCCAACGCTGGTGTCTATAACGTCGTGCTACGCCGCGACGAGGTGCGCCAGCTTATGCTGTCTTCGCCGATTCCGGAACAGATCACCAAGACCTACGATCTGCGCGACGCAGGGCCTTGGGTGTTGATCCGCGACGCGCTGGCGCGACTGTTCACTACTGAGAACGAAGTCATCCGCGTTATTGGCGAACCCGTCAAAGGGGCAGGTCTGCTGATTGAAGTCACCATAGAGAGCATGCCGCTGCGAATGGCGATGACAGATTATGGCCTGCGCATTCTGGGGCTGTCCTTCGTAATTTCCATCATCACCGCGTTCTTTTTGTTTTTGGCTGTGCGCGTCGTTTTGGTGAAACCGATCAAAAGTGTTGTTGGTTATATGCAGCGCTATGCAGAGGCGCCCGAAGACGCACGAGGAATCATCTCGCCCAACTCCAAAGTGACCGAACTTCGCGAGGCCGAGGAGGCGCTGCAGCAATTGCAGACCGAGCTGACGCAGGCCTTGAAGCAACGAGAACGGCTGGCGCAGCTGGGCGGCGCGGTGGCCAAGGTCAGCCACGATTTGCGGAACATACTGACTTCGGCACAGTTGTTCACCGACCGGATTGAGACCAGCGATGATCCCTTGGTGCGGCGTATGGCGCCCAAGCTGGTGAACTCGATCACACGTGCGGTGTCGTTATGCGAAAGCACGCTGGCCTTCGGACGCGCAGAAGAACCTGCGCCGACACTGACCATGGTGCGCATGCACGATGTCGCCGCAGATGTCGTCGCCAGCGAACAGCTGGCCGTTGCAGATGCCTGCGTCGAGATCGTGAACGACGTACCCAAAGACCTTGTGGCCCGGGCAGACCCAGAGCAGATATTCCGTGTCATGATGAACCTTGTGCGCAATGCGCGTCAGGCCTTGGTGGCATCCGGGAAGCCGGGAAGCATCACGATCGCCGGCTGCGAGTATAAAGACGACTGGTGCGTCGAGATCAGGGATGACGGCCCCGGATTGCCGCCCAAAGCACGTGAGAACTTGTTCACTCCATTTCAGGGTGGGGTGCGTAAGGGAGGCTCTGGGCTGGGGCTTGCCATCTCGCAGGAGCTGGTGCGTGGGCATGGCGGAGACCTGATACTGGCGCATACCGGGCCCGAGGGGACAACCTTTGAAATCAGGCTTCCGCGGGGCGATGGGACTTTTTGAAAACTTTTTGAAGAATCGACTTGCGTGTCCCGAACACCGGGTCTAAATACCGCCTCACCAACGCGGACCGATAGCTCAGCTGGATAGAGTACTTGACTACGAATCAAGGGGTCGGGGGTTCGAATCCTCCTCGGTCCGCCACTGGTTTCCTGTTGAACGTCACACGAACCTGACCCAACCGTCACAGTTGGACCAGAAAAGTAGTGAATGTTTGACACTAGAAGGCGCACCCGAAGTTGGACATCAGTTGAATTTGACGTTTGCGTCATAAACTGACTCAATTCCCCCAATCTCAGACTCTCGCAGACGGTTTCGTTTGCTCTGACTTCCTCTTTGGAAAATCAGGGCTGATTTGCAGGCCAGAAGGCGAAGCCGCCTGTTCCTGCGGATCTGCCACGTGGCGAACACGGGAGGGGGCGAGGCAACGCTATTCGACAGGGGTGGTGCGGCCCGCAGGCAAAGCCGAGGACACGGCCCTGTCTAAAAGGGTTACCCGAGGGGGAGGGCAGCGTCCTCACCCTGACGGCCAGGGGCGTTTGGCTTGTCCAAATCCCGATGGCCCACGAAAGGAAATCGGCGGGGAGGATGACCCGCCGCCATTGGCGGTTTTTCATTCTGTCATACCGCAAAAGTGACAGTCCGGCCCTAACTGGACCTTTACCATTTACCATTGCCTTCGTTTGCTGCACCCGCAGTCCGCATAGCGGACATTATCGGTGTGACGAAAAAGTAGCGGAGGATCCAGAGGCTCAGTTCAAGATGATTGCAGTCACCTATGCCACCGGAGACATGGATGAGGTTGATCAGGTGATAAACTACCTTGCTTTTATACGTCGTATGAAAAAAAACAGGTTATTTATGAATTGGGACACTGGAGTGATAAGGACCCAGATCGGCGATGATACAACCAGAGATCGCTTCACATAACACCCGTTCAACGACGTTCGCGGTTTGTTGCCGAGGCGTCGAACATCCATGGGTTGGAGAACTCCGGGCTCTGTGACGGACCGGCAGCGCCCGGATAGACGTCAAACTTCTAACTGTTGTCTTCCTCGCTTTCACCCAAACATGTTGATCCATCGGATCACCATCGGTGAAAGGCAGATCAGCAGAAGAACGGGCATCATACACATGGCCATAACAGCTGACATCTGCACTGGTAGTTTGTTGGCCTTTTCCTGTGCCCGAAGTTCGCGATCCACACGCATGTCGGTGGCAAACCTCCGTAGAGAAGCAGAAATGCTGGTACCGTATTGGTTGGATTGCAGGAAGGCGTTCGCGAAAGAGTTTACCTCATCAATGCCGACGCGTTCCGCCATGTCCATAAAGGCGGCTTGGCGCTCTTTCCCAGCTTGCAGTTCCAGTTGGAGTATCGTGAATTCTTGCGAAATTTCCGGTGCTGCGTGCGCCATTTCATGCGACACACGCACCATCGCGGCGTCAAATCCTAATCCTGCCTCTATCGCTACTTGCAACAGGTCCAGCGCATTTGGAAGACTGTGTTCAATGGCCTGACGGCGCTTTCTAATACGGTACCGCAGCCACAGAGCAGGGCCGTAGAATCCGACTACCATCAGCGCGGTGACAATCTGCAATGCATTTACCCAGGAGATGCTCTGCAAAAGACTGGCAATACCAAGCTGAACCTGAATTTCTAACGGTAATGCCAACGCCGTAACGAAAGCGGCCGGTAGCACGAACCCCATAACCACACGAAACAAATAGAAAGTGCGGATGGCGTGTTTGCGCTGAATACCAGCCTGCTTAAGCATTCTGCCAATTCTGGAACGCTCACGTTTCGACGAGGGCACAAAAGCCTTTAGAAGACCGTGCGGGTCGCTGTTATCCCCCTGGATGAGGTCGAAATCTGCGCCATGCCCCCGAGAAATTGATCCGACCCGCATCCGGCGTGCAGCCGTGTCATCAGTTGCGGTCATGCCGGAAATCCCGAGGATTACAAAGAATACGCTTACGGCGATCCCGCCCAGCACGAGATACTGAAGGGGCAGATCTTGGCTGTTCAGAAAACCTTGAATAAATTCCATTTTTCCGCTCCCTCTCAGAATTTGAACTTTACGAGCCGTTTCAGAATAAGCCCTTGAGCAATTGTCAGGCCGATGATCGCACACGCGAAATAGGGAAATAGCGGATCGTTTCGCACATCGCCGTAGAACGTAGGTGTGGACATCTCGATTGAGAAGTAGATGAACACCGGCAAGACCGTAAGAATAAGGCTGCTAAGACGGCCCTCGGCAGAGATTGCCTTGATCTTTTTTTGCATGGTTTGCCGGTCGCGGATGACTTGGGACAAAATGCTTAGGACACGTGCAAGGTTGCCGCCGGTTCCGTGCTGAATACCGATGCTGACCGCAAGATAGTTTGCGTCCTCTGTTCCGACACGTTTCGAGAAATCCTGAAACGCCGTTGCGACGTCGTCGCCGTAGTTAATTTGGTCTTGAATAATGCCAAACTCGGAACCTATCGGATCCGGAAGATCTGATGCCACATTCCCGACCGTTACAGCCACCGGGTGTCCGACCTTCAGGCCACGGGCCATAAGGTCCAATGCATCCGGCAACTGTTTTGTCAGTTTCCTGGATCGGGCATCCTTCATGGCGATCAGTACCAGCACCGGGAGAATAACGGCCAGAAAGCCGCTAAGAACTGCGGCAATTTCCGGGGCTAGGAGCCGGGATATTGCAACGAAGGCCGCTAGGGCTACACAAGTGGCTGCAAGGACTATCCAGATCGGATTGATCGTCAGCCCGGCTTGGACAAGCAGACGGCGAAAGCGCGCGATCAAACTGGGTTTTTCGCCAGGAGCCATCATTGCAGGGTCGCGTAACAATTGCAGAACCTGATCGGTCGAGGCGCCCCCCTGGATCAGCTTCATGCGCCGGTTTCTGGCCTCGCTGAGGGATTCCTTGCGCAGGAAAAGCTGCTGTAATCCTTCGTATGCAAGAAGAATTCCAAGGAAAATCGAAATGTAGAACAGAATGTTCAGGGTGTTCGGTTGCAGGTCAATCATAACGACATAGCCCCACGAATAAACATGTTGGTATCTACGTTGACCCCTGCGGCAACCAACTGATCGAAGCATTTTGGCCGAATACCCGTAGGCAGGAATTCCCCAAGAATCTGCCCGTCCTCCGACTTGCCGCGACGTTTGAAAACAAAAATGTCCTGCATGGTGATTGTGTCATCTTCCATGCCGGTAATTTCCGAAATGCTGACGACTCTGCGGGAGCCGTCACTAAGGCGGCTGAGCTGGAGTACAATCTGTATCGCCGAAGCAATCTGTGATCGGATGGTTTTCATCGGCAAGTCAGTGCCAAGCATTGTTACCATCTGCTCAACCCGGCTTAGTGAATCACGCGCCGAGTTTGCGTGAACGGTAGTCATAGACCCGTCATGGCCCGTATTCATGGCTTGAAGCATGTCAAAACACTCTGACCCACGAACTTCTCCTACGATGATGCGGTCAGGCCGCATCCTCAGGGCATTGCGAACTAGGTCACGTTGGGTGATTACACCTTGCCCTTCAGCATTCGGAGGGCGGGTTTCAAGACGAACAACGTGGCTTTGCTGAAGCTGAAGTTCGGCAGCGTCTTCGATAGTAACAATACGCTGATTGCCATCGATAAACGACGATACAGCGTTCAGCATGGTTGTTTTACCCGTGCCAGTGCCGCCTGAAATGAGAATATTCAACCTTGCTTCGACAAGGGCCGCAAGGAGTTTGGCTGCCTGATCATTCATGCTGTTCTGATCAACAAGCTTTTTTATTGTTAAAGGGTTGCGGGAGAATTTACGAATTGACAAAGCTGGTCCATCGACGGAACACGGCCGAATAATTGCGTTAACGCGGCTGCCGTCTTCCAAGCGCGCATCAACCCAGGGCTGAGACTCATCGATACGCCGACCAACTTTGCTGACGATCTTGTCGATAATCCGCAGCAAGTGACGTTCATCGCGGAAGCGAACAGTAGAAAGCTCCAGAAGACCAAAGCGTTCGACGTAAACCTGATCAAAAGAGTTTACGAGAATATCGTTGATAGTCGGGTCTTCCAGCAACGGCTCCAATGGCCCCAGACCCATAACTTCGTGAATAAGCTCATCAACCAGCGCAGTGAAAGCCTCAGAGCGCATGTGCAGGTTTTCAGCCTCAATCAGACCGGTTACCAAAGATGCGATCTGGCGCTTCAATTCCGATCGTTCAACCTTATCGATAACCGAAAGATTGAGCCGGTCCAGAAGCTCACCATGCAAGCGGCTTTTGAGTTCCAGATGCGCCTGCAGATCGACATCTACTGGATCAGGAGTCGCCTTGGATTTGGTGGGCATGTCAATGGGTCGATCCAGTGTCAGCACATTCGACTTGGAAGCAACCTTGCGTGATCTAAATTCGTTGAACACGTTGATCTCCTTTTACGCTTTCTTCGTTGCCACGGGCTGAGTTTCAGCCGAGACCGCAGCGGCCAGTTTTGCCAAGGCTTTTCCAAGATCCGTTTGCCGCTTCAAGTCCACAATCGGCCGTCCAAGATCTACGGAGTTTCTGGCAACTTTCGAATTCTCGGGCAGCCAGTGTTTCAGGCTTGTCTTCAATACCTTCTCGGCCTCGCGGACATGCGAAGGCTTGATCAATGTGTTCCGCTCTCTGTTGACCACGAACTCCACCGGAAGGCCGACGTTTGCCTCGCGGTAGAAATCAATCAACCGCCGCGCCTGGCGCACGCAGGGGACAGTAGTATCGGTAACCAAAGCCAATTTGGTGGCCCGTTTGAAAATAGGTTCAACCCATTCAACGACGGCGCAGGGAAGGTCGATGATAATATAATCATAGCGATGTTGCAGAAGGTCCAGCATCCCTTCGATCAGATCAGGCCGCATCGATTGTAGGGGCACCATCGGGGCAGGCGCGCACAGAACGTCGACGCCAAGCCCATGCTCTTGCAGGATCGAAGACAGAAAATGATCGTCAGGAATCTTAGAGTTTTCGATAAGTTGAAGGAACCCGCCGTTGTCCTCGAGATCTAGAAAAACATTTGAGTTTCCGAACTGAAGGTCAAAATCCAAAAGGGCTACTCGGTTTTTTGCGGACTTCCTGAAGAAAGATCCCCGCCCGCCGACAAGCGAGCAAGCGAGGTTGACAGCAACTGTTGTAGCTCCGATTCCACCGCGCGCCTTTGCGACTGGTATCACCTTGCCCAACGCCGAAGAACCGTCTGAAATAGTGGTTCGCGAAACCGCGCGCGCATTTAGTTTCTCACTGACTGCGGCTTTCAAACCTTCGCCATCAATCGACAGCGGCAAAACCTCATCAATACCGATCTTGTACAATTCACGCGCCTTGGTGATCGACAGATCATTCTGAGTGAGTGCAACAAACAAGGTGTTATCGTCGCGGTGCGTCAGGACAGCCTCGATAGCGCGGAGCTCCCCTGTGTCATCAGGGTCGATTTCAAAGATCACCAGATCGTGCTTGAATGCAAGATCGAGGGCAGTTCCATTCAACATCTGAAACGATGCCCCGTTCCTGGTGACTTTATTTTCCTCATTTACGGGAAAGACATCCGCAACCAGCTGCGCGATCTCTTCGTTTTCCGAAACAAGCATAATTGCCTGCGATTTCGGTGTAAAAACATTCTGATCTCTCATCCTGACTCTCCTAATGCAAGGTCTTCAGCAGGCAGCGAGACGCTGAAGTTTGAGTAACCGACTGTCGAAGATATTGTGCTGTTAGTTGCGCCCGCGGCATTTGCCAGCGCGGCCAACGGTGAAACGAATTGAAAATCGTTAAGGTTCAATTCGACTGAGACCATGGGAGTATACGGGCCACCCAAGAAACCCAGATTGGGGTTGAAGTCATAATGAAACTGTAAGTTGTCTATTGTGGCATCCGGAGGCAAAAGCGGGCTAACCCGCGCCCAGACTTCCGAGGCCGTAGCATTGATTGCGACACCCGAACACGAAGAGGTTTGAGGATCCGCACAAACCCCGGCCGAGGCACTGCAGGACGTGCCAAACCGTGGTGACGAAGTAGAGGTGCCCCGCTGATGCGTCGTGGGTACTCCGGGGCACGCAGGCGGTCGAACGATTGCAATGCGCGCTGCCAGTTGCGAGGCTTTCTGAGCATTTGCAATGCTATAGGACATGCGACCGAAATCCAGTAGCGCCATGAAGAGGAACAGAAACAGGGAAACGACAATGGCGAACTCGACAAGAACGCCGCCGCTTTGATCCCAAAGAACTTTCTGCCCTCTGCGAAGCATGTGCGTGTGGATATGAAGCAGACCTTTCATTGCCCAAAAATCCGTGAAGTGTCCGAAACGTCAGTCGTCACCGAAGACAGCCCGTTGCCAAAGAGAGACAGGATTCCGCCCAAAGGAAATTGAATGGTAATGTTCGCGCTGACCGTACCGACAGGCGCCGGGTTGACCCGATAGGTTCCTGATACACAGGACAGACTGGGTGTCACCGAATTGACCGTTATGCTGGGCGGGAACAGGCTGTTGGCATTTTTGTCGTCCTCGACGATGCCCTTCAAAGTAGTAGTAAGTCCCGCAACATTGCCTCCAGAGGTGCAGATATCTGCGGGTGTCACTCTGGACAGATAGCGACTGGCGTCGCGAACGCCTGCTATGACCGATTGGTAGGACCACATCATGCGTGCGGATTCCAGCGTGACGGCCAGTAGCAGCAGCATGATTGGCATGACGAGGCCAAATTCCACGAGGATCGCGCCATCATCCTTTTTTGCAAAGCGTTTGAGGGGGTCTGTGAGGCGGGTTTTCATGATCCTGCGTCCCATCACCGATACAGTTGCACGAGGTCGCGAAAGATACCGCCGAACCCATTGCCGCCGCTGCCAACACCTGAAACGTCAGGGAAGCCGACAACTTCGCCATGGATGTCAAAGCTGGGTGGCGAGCCGCCATCATCCCCAACTGGTTCAGTCAGGAAGACAGCGACAAACTTTGTAACCGGAACGCCCGTGGTCGAGCCGGAAACCGGATTTTGGGTACAATCGATGCCTGCCGCTGTTACGACACGACGGGCCGGGTCAGTCGACATTTGGTTCGAGCACATCGGGCGGCCGGTTTCCGCAAGCGAAGGGTCCAGGATCGAATTTGCGTTCGGCGGTGAATGTGGGTTGCTATTGCCGTGCGCGATTTCCCGCAGATACATTCCGTATCTTGTGCCAGCAAACACGCTATCCCTTACGCTAAGAGCCGGAAGGTGAGCATCGCTGCCAATTCCGTCTGCGATACCGTCTGCAAGGTCATGGTTCCGGTTAAGATACCCTGCGCGATCCCAGACGCCGTCTCCGAACCGGTTGTTGCCACCGCATGTGCCTGCCGCCATGCAAGTGTCTCGACCAAGAGCGACCGTGTCAGGCGTAACCTCTTCGTTACCCTGAATGCAGGAACCACCCCCCTTTTTCTGTATCCCTTTGATGACGTTCGGAGCCGGTGCAAAGTCCGGGTTGTTTTTTTCACCATTAAGCACGGAGCGGAAAATATCAAAGCGGACATTGAACGCCGCATTGGTGATTCCGACCTTCTGACCCGGTTCGGTATCCAGACCATTAGTCAACACGCATTGCGTAATCTGGCTTTGCGCTGCGATGAGGCAGGCAAGTTTGTTCCCGCCTTCGTCCGCACATACGCCAGAGGCATCTTCAAATGTCGCCAGGTCGATAAACCCAAAGTTACCCGGTCCCCAGGCGGTTCCGTTGCCACCGCTGCGCAGCAAGATTTGATCGCCGACGGTCAGGGTATTTTCCCAATCCGGCGGCAGGCAGAACATCAAAGGTGAGATATCGCAGGCCGCTTTGGAGTAACCGGCAACGGCCTCGGCCGAAACGCTGGCCGATATGCCGCTTCCACCAAACATTCTGTCCAAAGCCGAAGCAAGGTTCATGCTAAGGGATTTGGGTGTTAACACGACCTGCGCAAATTTGGCTTCTCGTGGGTTGGTGGTGACATCTGAGCCCAACGGCGTGAGGTCCGAAACCGGCAGCGCGGAGTGAAACAAAAGCGTATAATCCGACGAGCCCGAAAGCGTGGAAGGACCGTTGGCAAATGTCTGGCTGTCACTGATCAAGTTGGCCGCTGCATTGGTTGCGCGGGTGATAGCGTCGGGTTGTCCGTCCAACTCACCAGCGGCTGCCAAGGCTACGTGGTCCGCGAAGGACTGAAACTCTGCGTGGGTCGAGTTCAATCGGCCAACATCCAGCGTGATCGCAAAGAAACCGAGAAATGCAACAAATGCTGTGCCCCAAAGGATCGCGACCGTGCCGCGTTCGTCCCTTACAAAGAATGATATGTTGGCTTTAAAATGCATGGCGCAGACTTACTGTGCAGAGTTCTGGCTGACTTCGATCGAGCGGGCTTTTGGCTTGATCTCTGGGCTGACAGTTAATGGGGTGGACGAAGCATCCGTCTGATTGCTGGATTGCGTCTGGGGGGTCGTCGCCGCCTCTGTCGCTTCTTCGGCTCCGCGGGAGTTCCTCTGGATGATGACAACTTCGGATTCCGTGCCGCGATTCAACCTAACCGTCGGTTGAGTTTCGACTTTTTCAGCTGGACCTTCTTCTTGCAAAAGATCGCGCAGGCGAACCATTTCCATTGGCTCATCCTCGACACCGTCCAGCGTTCTTAGAGTGAGGCTCAGGGTCCCGGCTTTTTGAGCCAAAGCCAGGCGCTGTCCTTGCTGAGGTGTCACTTCCACCGTAATCGTGCGCGCGACCCCGGGTTGATCACTCAGTTCTTCGGACTGTTGATCCACACCGATCACCCGGATCTTCTGCAAAATGGTTACAGCGCTCAGTTCGGAGCTCGCACCCTGAGTTAGAACGATGTCGACCCAGTCACCGGGCGTGACAAATCCGCCAACCGCAGTGACCGCGTCGACCTTGATTGCCATTGCGCGCGTGTTCTCGCCAAGCTTCTGAACCAAGGTGACCTTTTCACCATAGTTCGAAACCTTGGACTGAAGCATGACCTCGCCGGGATAGAACCGCCCCTTAGCGCGGCGTAGTTGTCGGTGATTATCCGGAACAAGTACTCCAAGCTCGGTAAATACACCGGCGGGCAGCGCCTCGCGGGGCCAAAGGTGAGTGGTGACGTGATGATTTTCTATGGTTTGACCAAATGCAATTTCAGAACGCGCGACGTAGATCTCAACAAGATCGGTGTTCGTCGTAGCACTGGGTTCAGTCGTTTTAAATTGAATGTGATCTTTCGCCAGGAACACAGAGCCCGAAGCAATTGCGATTCCGAATAATGTGGTAATAACTGGTCTGATACGCATCTCTGTCTCCAAAAGTTACGCTCAAAAAATTCGAAACAACGGAATATCTTGTTGTCGAAAATCCCGGCGGTGTTTTCTGCGCCGCGAGGGCGTCGTTGCGGCGCAGAAAACTGTTATTTTTTGCAATCCCAGAATCGGTTCCCACCTAGACGGCGGGTGCGCAGTCATTGTTAGTTAGTAGGCGCACAGTCATTTTGTGCGTTTAGCGCATTACAAGCTGCGGCAACGTTGTTGGCCGTTTCACTTCCCAAAAACGAGAACGCACCAACCGCAATTGACGCGACAACCAAAAGGGCAAGGCCATATTCAACAATTGCCGCGCCGCTTTCTTCTTTGACAAACTTCTTCATAAATTTGGTCATGTTTCCCTCGAAAGGTTAAATTGAAATCCACGTTGCGTTTGTCGCAACGCAAGCCAGACATTTTGCATTGGCTCTGAAATAACGGTAGCCGTGATAAAAATTCCCGCCTTCCGCGAAGAATAGGAAAAATACACCTTTAAAGTGTGTTTTTAATTTCACTAGTTACCTGAAGGTGACAAAAATAAACCTTGCATTAACAAGGTCTTAACATTCATTCGAATCAGCATGTTTGGAAACAATTTAGTGATTCGAGGGGTAACTGTAGTCTAAAATCTCGTTCTTTGGATCGATCGGATGTCGACGTTTAATTTTCACAAAATTGAATTTTTAGTAATAAATTCAGATAATTAGTAACTAGTTCGGCGCCAAGCTTTATTGTTCATCTTCATTTGAAGCTTCAAAAACCAGTTGCTGAGCTGATGAGACCTAAACAAGTTTGTAACTGCGGCGGGGGCTGCGAAAGAAATTTTGACCAGCAAAGTTTGCTGATTTGGTTGGTAGAGTAATGAGTGTCAGTTTTCCCAGAAGCGCCCAGGCGCAAAACAGCTTCAGATTCGTTATGGAATGGACACACGCTTTAGCGGGTAATAATTCCATTCCACAAGCTTTAAGAAAATTAATAGAGTTGGTTAATGCAGACGCTGCATTAATTGCACGAACATTTAAGCTGGACCGAAAAGTAAAATACGTTGCTCGGTGTTGCAGAGAAGAAGGTAAAGTCTGGCCCTCTCAATCTCAAACTCAGGCAGAGCTGGTTTTGGGTGACAATTTTGCGACGGCAAAGGCTGGTTCAATTTGGACATTGTCAGATGCATTGATTGCAGACAACGCAGCAATACCACGACATCTTGAGGGCGATTTAAAGGATTTGGGTGAGGTGATCATCGTTCCGCTTGATACGAGTGGCGGGCATGTGGATCACATCGAGCTGCATTTCCGGCATAAGCCTGCCCAATTTGATTTGGACTTACTGGCCATAATGGCGTCGACACTAGCGTCCGGTTGGAGCAATCGAACGCCTGGTTCAGCTTCCGCGATTTTTGAGAAGGGCCGAAATCACCATCTTAAGGAGGTTTCGGGAAACAAACGTGTTCCGATACTGGGTCCTCAAAACCCAGCAGGCCTGAGCCGGTGTGAATTTCGGGTTTGTGCCATGTTGAAGGAAGGATTTACGGTCAAAAAGGTTTCCGAAGCCCTGACTGTCTGCCCAACGACTGTTCGGTCGCATCTGAGTTCAGTTTTTTCAAAGACGGGCGCTTCTAATCAAGTTGAACTGCTGCATTTGTTAAATCGAAGAAATGATGCAGACCGCGGCTCCAACAATGCTGAAACAGCACGTATCGGCTGACGGCTAGTGAATGCGATAGCTGTAAAGCACCAAGTTAGCCGCACAGGTTGGCAAAACGTTCCTTTGTCTGTTCAACTACACAGCGATGGTGCAAGGCCAAATACGACAATTGCTGCTCATCTACTATCAAGGGTTACTTAAACCATCAGTGGGGATTTGAGCAGCGAAGAGCAACTTAGACTATTGTTGACGTATCGGCTACAACTTTAACCAAAGATGAACAATGTGTTCTCGCAGTGTTCAACAAACATCGCGCATACTCATTCTACCGAGCCGAGACGGTTAAGGGCGCTTGGCTCTCTGGAAGGGGAACAGCATGATTAAGTCTGCCACTGAAAAAGCTTTGGATCCGATTCCTGTACGAATGAAACCATCACGTTCCACCGCGCACAAATGCGTGTCGAACACCACGAAATCCGGCAGCGGGCGTTTCTCGCCTGTCGAGATTGCTCTGACGGCTATCGTAAATAGCGAACAGTTTGAAAGAGCAAAAAAGGACGTCTGACCCTACATAAAGACGTCTGTAGTTTTCCAGGGACACGTCCCACCCGGGAAAACACCAATGCAAAAGCCCGCTCTAATCAGAGCGGGCTTTTTTTACAGTGAGAGGCAGGGTAAAGAATCCAAATGGTTATTGGGGAATGATGCGAACCCGTGCGATATTGGCGCGGACCAGGTCTTTACCAACACCCTTCTGACCTAGCACTTAGCCATTACTAACAAGTTCTTCCTCTTCCTCTCCATCAGGCGTCTGATCTTCTTCGGCCGGATCGATACTGACTTCTTCGTCATCGTACTTGTCTTCGTCATACGAATTGCCAAGAGCGGTTTTGACGGCTTCCTCGTCAGGATTAGAGGCTCGTACAGCGTCGAGAACACTGTCTTGCTGCTGCGCTGCGATGGCGTCATCTTCTGAAAACCCGCCCTTGTGGTGATCCAAAAGGTTGTCTTCTGCCTGATGCACGGCTTCTGCGGACGCCAACTGATCTTCCGTAGGTCGATCAATCGGATTACCATCTTCATCCGTGGTTAAGTCGTGCGCATCTTTAACGGCTTGCGCGTCTTCCAAATCTTCAGGATCAGTTGTCCCAGGGTTGGCTTCCTCATTGGCAAGGATATCCTCGGCTTCTTCCAGGGACAGGGGGGCTTCGTCCAAGTAGTCCAGCGCTGCGTTGATTTCTTTCACGTCTTTGGGACTCAACGTGTTGTTTTCACCCATGATGTGATTGAATTTGGTGTCCGCAACGGCAAGGCCTGCTGCAAGGCTGACCGGCCCCGTACCTTTCATATACTGACCGTTGGCAATATGCGCGAGCTTTGCCTTGGGGCTGGAGTTAGTGGCGCCGTTCAACTTGCCGAGGTTGCGCGGTTCAAGCGCAAGCGTACTATCTTCTAGAATCGTTGCTTTCCTGCTTGGCGGGCGCAAAGACCGCTTAACTGAAGTAGTTTTTGTTCGTTTTGCAGTGGTGACTGGCTTGCTACCTTTGAACAGGCCGGCAATTCCCTTCCTTTGTGTCTTCTTGGCAGTTTGTTTTTTATTGCCGCCAAACAATCCATTCAGAGAGAATTGACCCTTCTTGGAAGATTTCGAGGAGCTCCGTTCAGAGCCTTTTGACTTGTGACCAGATTTCCCGGCAGCTTTGCTTGCGCCGTTTGTGGATGCGGTTGATCCTTTACCTTTATCTTTTCCGCTACTCGCGCTGCTGCCGTGGCCTTTGCCACCGCTGTTGCCTTTGTCGCCCCCGTTACCATTGCCACCGCCGTTACCATTGCCACCGCCGTTACCATTGCCACCGCCGTTACCATTGCCTTGCTTGGCATAGGCGGTATCGGGGAATGTGAACGCCCCAATAATTGCAGTAGATCCCAGCAAAGCGATTGCTATTGCAGAGGCTTTCATTAGGCCGGTCGTTTTGATCTTCATGACGGTCCTCGTTTGTTAAATGCGAATTTCCACACACGATGAAATGCGTAGAAAAATGACAGCACGAGTGTGCGTGCCGGAATCAGGAACTAACTGACAGATTTAAGCCCATTATCGTTGAACCTGCGACGAACCGGCCGTTCATCGCCAGTTCATCTTAAAATCTGTAGAATTGAGGCGCAGTTACGCGATATTGAGTACTGAGGATGAGAAATTTTTTTATCATCGCTTGTCTGTTCGCCTTTCTCCAAGTCGGGGACGGGCATGCTGCTGTGCGCGAACTAAAGCAGTCCGAATTGCGCAAAGTGACAACGTCGGGCAGCACCATCAGGTTGAAGAGGGTTCTTAAAGGCGTTGAAAGAGTCTTTGGCGGAACGCCGGTTGATGCGCGTGCGTTTCAGACTGACAAGGTCTACTATCGGATCCTTGTAAAGAAACCCAACGGCAAGATCATCAGTGTTATCGTGAATGCTCAAACCGGTGTGGTTGTGCCCAATCGTTCAAATATCGGACGCCAGATTTCCAATGCAGCCAAGTCCACACCCGGCAATTCTGCCAAATCCAACTCGCAAGGACAGGCCAGCAGTAAGGGCAATCAGAGCAACAATAGCGGCGGCAATGGTAACGGCAACTCCGGCGGCAACGGCAACGGTAACTCTGGCGGCAACGGTAACGGCAACGGCAATGGTAACTCTGGCGGCAACGGCAACTCCGGTGGCAACGGCAACTCTGGCGGCAACGGCAACAGCGGTGGCAACGGTAACGGCAACTCCGGCGGCAACGGTAATGGTGGTGGCAAAAAATAGTGGTTATAATTTCGGTCGCAGGCCTATAGAAAAAAGTATGAGAGTATTACTCGCTGAAGATGAACCGCACCTTTGTGAGCAGATCAAAAAGCTGCTGAACGCTGAAGGCCGAGTGGTCGATATCGTCCACAATGGCATTGACGCCCAGCATCTGGGAACTACCGAACCATATGATATGATCATCCTCGATCTCGGGCTTCCGGAACGCGATGGCATCTCTGTTTTGCGCGACTGGCGCAGCGCAGGCGTAAAAACTCCGGTATTGATCCTGACGGCACGTGATGGGTGGAGCGAACGGGTCGACGGGTTGGATGCTGGTGCGGATGATTACATGACCAAACCATTCCATTTGCCCGAGCTGGCCGCGCGTGTCCGCGCCATCTTGCGCCGTCAGAGTGGGCAGCTTAACCCCATTATCGAGATGGGCAACGTCATTCTTGATACACGTAATGGACGGGTGACTGTTGAAGGTGTTCCGATCGATTTAACCGCCCAGGAGATTGCTGTTCTGACTTACCTGGCCCATAACGCCGGTCGCCTGATTCCAAGATCCGAGCTTTCAGAGCATATCTACGAATACAATGGTGACCGGGACTCGAATACCATCGCGGTTTTCATAAACCGACTGCGTAACAAGTTGGGACCTGACCTGATCACGACGGTTCGGGGTCGCGGATACATGATCGATTCACTCTGATGTTGTCATTGCGTCAACGGGCATTGCTTGGGGGGATTGCGTCCGGGGCCTTGTCGGTTGGCGTGGGCACACTCGCGGTGTTTTCATTCATCGATTCCCGAGTTTCAAACAGGTTCGACGCCACGCTTCTAGATCGCCACACCCAGCTTGTTGTCGGGCTGAGCGTCACGACCCAAGACCCGGATGCCCTGCGTGATCTCATGTTTGATCCGGCATACAGTGCGCCATATTCCGGCAGATACTGGCAGGTCACCAGCGGCGACGGAGAGGTTTTCACGTCGGCGTCTCTGTTTGATGAAACAATCGCCGAGCCACCCAACGCCTCAGAAAACGCAACCCTTTGGAACACTTCGGGCCCCGAGGGCGAAGCGCTGCGCAGCGCGTACCAACAGATTACCTTCGAAGATGACACTGTCTGGGGCATAAGTGTTGCTGAAAGCCAGGCGCAATTGGTCAACGAAAGACAGGCGGCACAGCGCAGTCTTCTGCCAGTGTTTGGGTTGGTTGGCCTGATCGGCGTTGCGAGCTCATTGATGCTGATGTCTGTCATCCTGGGGCCTCTTCGTAAATTGCGCAGGGATGTGGCTTATCGTTGGGACGCTGATGACGACCTGAAACCAAAGGATTATCCGGAGGAAGTGGCCCCTTTGGTTGATGACTTGAATCAGCTTTTGCGTCGCAATAGGGACATTGTGTCCGGATCACGCAGGCAAGCCGCTGATCTGGCACATGCTTTGAAAACACCTGCCACTATTCTGAGAAATGAATTGCAGGCTATGTCCCAGTCCGGCGTCGACACAAATATCGCTGACGAAGCTCTTGATCGAATCGACGCTCAACTCGGTCGGTCACTCGCGCGCATCCGAGCTCTAAACACAGCTGAGTTGACGCATTCGCGCACGGATATTTCACACTCAGTCGAACGTCTCGCACGGCTGTTTTCAACGATTGCCGAAAGAGAAGGCAAAAAGCTGGACGTCAAAAGCGACCCCGAACTCTGGGTGCGCATGGATACGCAAGATATCGAAGAGGTTCTTGGAAACTTGTTGGATAACGCAGTCAAATGGTGTCGCGGCCAAGTAAGACTGGCTGCGAAACGTCGGGAATACTGCGTCGAGATCTGTATCGAAGATGACGGGCCGGGTATTCCAGAGGACGCAATACGCGAAGCATTGCGCTCTGGTGGGCGGCTTGACACTTCGGTGAGAGGCAGCGGGCTGGGGCTGGCAATAGCGGTTGATCTTCTCAATGCATATGGTGCGCACTTTGACTTGGGAAAATCTGTCTCGCTTGGAGGATTAAGCGGTCGGGTGGTGATTCCAACCAAGTCATAAGCGG
Source organism: Ruegeria sp. YTSC230 (assembly GCF_059609665.1). Taxonomy (NCBI): domain Bacteria; kingdom Pseudomonadati; phylum Pseudomonadota; class Alphaproteobacteria; order Rhodobacterales; family Roseobacteraceae; genus Ruegeria; species Ruegeria sp. YTSC230. Next base: position 69,766 of record NZ_JBXWMC010000006.1, read on the forward strand.
CGACGGCTCAGAGAATGAGTGGCTCAATGTGTGGATTTCTGAGCAGCCTCATCTGACTGGTCCAGTTTGATTGTTAGTGCATTGTTGGCCTCTGATCCATTGGGATTATAGTTTCCGGGGCTGGTGGGCGATAGCCCAGTGCGCTGTGGGGTCTCTTGATGTTGTTGTGCTTTCCTTGAGATATTGGCTGCAGCGTCGATGAATGGCCGCCATTCAATTTGGGTCAGAAATGCTTGACGTTTGGGTCAGAATTGAATGACGCGATTCACTGATTTATTGAGGTTTTGACAATCGATTGAGTCAAAGGTCAGTGACGTTCCACATTTCCTGTTGAACGTCACACGAACCTGACCCAATCGTCATAGTTGGACCAGAAACTAGGTGAACGTTCGACATCCGAAGGCGCCCCCCAACGTTGGACATCAGTTGAATTTGACCTTTGCGTCATCAACTAACACACCGTTCCCATTTTATGCTCCCGCACGCAGTTTGATTTGTTCTGACTTCCCTTTCGGAAAATCAGAGCTGATTTGTAGGTCAGACAGCGAAGCTGCCTGTTCCTGCTAATCTGCCACGTGGCGAACGCGGAAGGGGGCAAGGCAACGCTATTCGACAGGGGTGGTGCGGCCCGCAGGCACAGCCGAGGATACGGCCCTTACCCGAGGGGGAGGGCAGCGCCCTCACCCTGACGGCCAAGGGCGTTTGGCTTGTCCAAATCCCGCTGGCCCGCGAAAGGAAAGCGGCGTGAAGGGTGATAGCTACTATTGGCGATCATTAAATTACCTAATAGCGAAAGTGACATTCGGCCCTAACCTGCCGTTCGGTTGCGGTCGCCTTAGCCGTTGTGCGGCGCGTCAGAGGAGACATTCGCCGCAAACGCGAAACTGGGACGCGAGTGTTGGTCTGGAGCACGGGCGAAGCCATCGTCTGACCAAGTTGTTCGAACCGGTTAGGAAGGCCCAATTTGATCTGTTCTATAGATGAATGGAACCTGCGCTGGCTTTGAAAACCAATCATAGCGGACCGCAGTACCGTTCAAAGGAACCTTGAATCTACGCGGATTGTTCTTGCCGGCAGTTCTTCTGTTTGTTGCGGATTGATTTCGAATGCTCGGTGAGCAAGTCTGCCAACTCTGGCCGGCAAGACCCGCAATTCGTTCCAGCCTGAAGGGTATCTCCGATATCGTCCACACTGATCATATGTTGGTCATGAATGGCACGGATGATGGTTTTTAGCCCGACTTCGAAACAGGAACAGACAATTGGTCCGCAATCTTCTGAAGACGCAGAGGAACGGCCAGACAAAATCTGCTGAGGCGTCACCTTGGGAAAGCTTGCCAAATAGTCTCGCATCAATGTGATAGGTTGGCGCGAGACGAAGAGCGCTGCCAATACGCGCTGCCCGTCTGTCATTGCTATTCTGTACGAGCCCCTCTTTGGATCTTCTACTACGGTGGCCTCGGCATCCGGTAGCCCAAACCATTCGCGGGCAGTGCTTTCCCAATTGTCTATGATCTGCATGCCTGCCAACTCCATCCTGTAGCCGTTGGGTGTTTTGGCAGTTGCCCAGTACTCTGAGCCAGGGGCCGCCGCGTCAACTGAAACGGCAAAGCCGTACCACGCGGCATGCATAGGTTTTACAGATACCGCTGTTGACTTACTTTCCGGCTGTCCTGAAATCGGATCAGTCACACTTGGAACAAGCGCATCCACACAGGCTGATGGGGCCGTTTCGGCCGTCCAGTGAATTGGCGCAAACACTTGACCTGGTGCCACAGACTCCGTGATGCGAAGCCGAAATATACCGCTTCCAACTGAGCTGTTGAGTTCAACCAAATCTGCGGCACTAAGGCCCAATCGATCAACGTCGTTGGGGTTAACGTCAACATAAGGCTCGGCAAGATGGGCAGACAGGCGCGGCGACAACCCGGACCTTGTCATGGTGTGCCACTGGTCCCTGTTTCGTCCCGTGTTCAAAAGAAACGGAAATTGTTCAGAAGTCGTCGCCTTAGGTGGACGATGGGTAACAGGCACAAAACGTGCTTTGCCATCAGGATGGAAAAACTGCCCATCGCCGAAAAAACGGCCATCTGATTTACGAGATGTCGTCGGCCACCGTGTTGCGCTCAGCGCTTCATAGTCTTCGTCATCAAGGTCCGAAAAATTTGTAATATCCAGATCCTTGCCAAATGATACAGCGAGCGAAGTCATCTTAGCGTATTCTCGAAAAACCTGTGCTGGGGTTTTATAGCTGAATGCTTCTGTCCAGCCCATGCGGCGGCCCACTTCGGCCAAAATATCCCAATCCGCGCGCGCTTGTCCCGGAGGCGCCAAAACGGCGCGTTGTCTGCTGATCGTGCGGTCTGAATTGGTCACTGTACCGCTTTTTTCGCCCCAACCCGCTGCTGGCAGCAATATGTCTGCGACACGCGCGGTATCTGTTCTGTCGGTCAGGTCGCTGACAACTGTGAATGGACAGCTTTCGATGGCCGCCTTCACTCGGTCTGCATCTGGCATAGTGGCCGCCGGATTGGTGTGGATGACCCACAGTGCTTTGATCTGGCCGCTTTCGACAGCGCGAAACAAGTCAACCGCTTTGAGCCCCTGCTTCTGTGGCATGTTGGGTGCTTTCCAGAAATTCCGGACGGCTGAATTGTGGGCTTTGTTTTCGATATCCAAATGACAGGCGAGCATGTTGGCCAAGCCGCCCACCTCTCGACCACCCATGGCGTTTGGCTGACCGGTGACTGAAAACGGACCCATCCCCGGGCGACCGATCCGTCCGGTGGCCAAATGGCAGTTCAGTATCGCGTTGACCTTGTCGGTTCCGCTAGAAGACTGGTTCACACCCTGACTAAAGATCGTCACAACGCGCTCGGTACCGATCCATAGATCGCAGAAAGCTTCAATCTCACCAGGGCGCAGCCCCGTCTCATCAGGATCGTCAAGCTGTGCCAGCTCGACGGCCTCATTGAACCCAACGCTGCGATCCAGAAATTCCGCAGACACATGCCCGGTTTGGTGAATTCTGGCCAACAATCGGTTGAACAATGCGACGTCGCTGCCCGGTTGAAGCGCCAGATGGAGATCGGCTTGATCGCAGCTTGCTGTTCGACGTGGATCAATAACCACAATCTTCGTTCCGCGCGCCTGACGCGCAGCTATGACCCGTTGATAGAGCACAGGATGGCACCAAGCGAGGTTCGAGCCGACCAGCACAACCAGGTCAGCCTGATCCAGATCCTCATAGGTTCCAGGCACCGTATCTGTGCCGAAAGCGCGTTTGTGCCCTGCCACTGTAGATGCCATACAAAGCCGAGAGTTGGTGTCGATATTCGCCGAGCCCATAAAGCCTTTCATCAGTTTGTTGGCGACATAGTAATCCTCGGTCAGCAACTGCCCCGAGACGTAAAAAGCGACGCTGTCCGGCCCGTGTTCAGTTATCGCGGCAGAGAACCGGTCTGCAATCAGTTGCAACGCGTTATCCCAGCTGGTGTCCTGACCAAAGGCGCGAGGAGCCAGCAACCGGTGTTCCAACCCCACGGTTTCACCCAAAGCCAACCCTTTCGAGCACAAACGACCATGGTTCGCTGGATGATCCGGGTCGCCCCGGACAGTCAGCCCTCCAACTCCATCTGGTCGCAGAAGCACGCCGCAGCCAACGCCGCAATACGCGCAGGTCGAGCGAACTTCGGGCAGACCACTTCCGTCCATCAGGCCGCGCTCCGCCGGGAAACCGCGCTGTCGTCCAATAGGATACGACCGTCTTCAAGACGCACCGGATAGGTGGTGATGCTGCCATCATCCGCGCCTTTAGCTTCGCCCGTGTTCAGGTCAAAGACCCAGTTGTGTAGCGGACAGGTGACTGACTGGCCGTGGACGATGCCCTCGGACAATGGGCCGCCCTTATGCGGACAGTTGTTGGTCGCGGCGAATACTTCCGCCTCGGCAGTGCGGAAGACGGCGATACAGCCGATATGGGTTTTCACCAGACGCGCTCCGCGCACCGGCACCTCATCAATATGTCCGATGTCGATCCAGCTCATTCCGCGGCCTCCAATGTAAAATCTGCAATCGGCGCGTAGGTCTGCGCTTTTTCTTTGACGTGTTCGGCCCACGGGTCTTTGCGGTAGATGCTTTGCGACAGTTCGAACCGGGCGACCAAAGCAGCGCGGTTTTCAAGATCGTCCACGACCTGAGCTTTGACCCAGTCCATGCCAACCTTGCCCAACCATTTGTACAAGCGGTCCAGATACTTGCCGCCTTCGCGATAGGCTTGGGTGACGGCCATCACGACCTCGATTGCTTCGTCCTCGGTGGAGACTTGGCAGAGCAACTCGGTCTCTTTTACGTCCATGCCTGCGGCACCGCCGATGCTGATCTGATAGCCCGAATCCACGCAGACCACGCCGATATCCTTGCACGTCGCCTCGGCGCAGTTGCGCGGGCAGCCTGACACGGCAAGCTTCAGCTTGTGCGGCGTCCACGCCCCCCACAGGGTCTTCTCCAGCTTGATCCCCAGGCCTGTACTGTCCTGCGTGCCAAACCGGCAATGATCCGTGCCGACGCAGGTTTTGACCGTGCGCAGACCCTTGGAATAGGCATGGCCCGAGACCAGACCAGCCTTGTTCAGATCCGACCAGATCGCAGGCAGGTCCACACCCTTTACGCCCAGCAGGTCGATGCGCTGACCGCCCGTGACTTTGACGGTTGGCACGTCGTACTTATCGGCAGCATTGGCAATGGCGCGCAGCTCTTCCGGTGTCGTGATCCCTCCCCACATTCGGGGCACGACACTGAATGTGCCGTCTTTCTGAATGTTGGCGTGTTTGCGTTCATTGACGAAGCGGCTTTGCGGGTCGTCTTGGTATTCCAGCGGCCAATCCGCCAGTAGATAATAGTTAATCGCCGGGCGGCAAACATGGCAGCCGTTGGGCGTGGTCCAGCTGAGTTCCTGCCAGACAGCGGCCTGGCTTTTCAGTTCCTGCCCCTTGATCAGACGACGTACATCCTCATGCGTCAGGTCGGTGCAACCGCAGATCGGTTGCGCGGTTGGCATTTGGAAGTCGTCACCCAGCGTCACCTGCAACACCTGTTCCACCAGTCCAGTACAGGTGCCGCAGGAAGCACTCGCCTTGGTGCCTGCACGTACCGCGCCCAGATCGTCGGCACCTGCGTTGATCGCCTCGACAATCTCGCCTTTGCATACGCCGTTGCAGCCGCAAATCTCCGCCTCAGGCGGCAATGCTGCAACGGCTGAGAGAGGGTCCGCGGTGTCGCCCCCCTGATAGGCCGGGCCGAAGATCAGCGTCTCACGCATCTCGTCGATGCTGGTGCCGTCCTTGATCAACCCGAAGAACCAGCTACCATCGGCGGTGTCGCCATACATGACAGCACCAACCAGCCGATCCTCTTCGATAACGAGGCGCTTGTAGACGCCGCGCGAAGGGTCGCGAAACACGATGTCTTCACGCCCCGGCCCGTCAGCGAAATCGCCGGCACTGAACAGATCGCAGCCCGTGACCTTCAGCTTGGTCGAGAGGGTTTTCTGCGCGAATGCGGCGTCTTCTTCCAACAGAGCACGCGCCGCCACTTTCGCTTGATCGTAGAGCGGAGCGACAAGGCCAAAGATCTCTCCGCCATGTTCGACGCATTCACCCACGGCATAGACATCCGGGTCCGAGGTCAGCATTTGATCATCCACATGGATGCCGCGACCGGCGGCCAGCCCGGCCTCGTGCGCCAGCGCCGTGTTGGGACGGATACCCACCGCCATAACCAGCAGGTCACAGGGCAGTTCGGTCCCGTCGTCCAGAAGCAGCGCGCGAACCTTTCCGTCCTGCCCCAGAATTTCCTTGGAGTTCGCCTGCAGGCAGATCTTGATGCCTTTGTCTTCCAGCGACTTCTTCAGCAGGTAGCCTGCGGCTTCGTCCAGTTGACGCTCCATCAGGTGGCCCATTATGTGGACAACGGTGACGTCAACACCATGCGCGACCATCCCTGCAGCGGCCTCGAGCCCCAGCAAACCACCGCCAATTACGACGACCTTGTTTTCCGGACTCATGCCCATCATCTGCTGCGTGTCTTCCAAATCGCGATAGGCGATCACACCATCCAGATCATGCCCCGGCAAAGGGATGATGAACGGGTTCGACCCGGTCGCGACGACTAGCTTGTCGTATGGAACATGTCCGTTCTCGCCCTCGACCACCTTCATCTCACGGTCGATCTTGGCCACCTTCTCTCCAAAGCGGCAGGAGATGCCCCGCTCGGCATACCAAGTGTCGTCATGGGTGACGATCTCTTCATAGGTCTTCTCACCCGACAGAACCGGGCTGAGCATGATGCGGTTGTAGTTCCCGCGTGGCTCAGCGTTGAACAGGGTGATTTCGAACGCATCCGGTGCGGCGTCGGTCAGGTGTTCCAGCACCCGACCCGAGGCCATGCCTGCGCCTATAACAACTAGTCTTTGCTTCATGATTTCACTCCGCTGCAATCGCCTTAGGGGCGGGCGATTTCGGCTTGGCGCCGTGTTCGTATTCTTCAAGGAAATTGAGAACTTCCTGCCGGTAGGCGTAATAATCCGGGTGCTCCAACAGGGCCTTGCGAGTCCTTGGGCGCGGCAGGTCGACCTTGGTGATTTTACCGATGGTCGCCTGCGGACCGTTGGTCATCATCACTACGCGGTCGGCCAGCAGGATCGCCTCGTCCACATCATGGGTGACGCAGATCGCAGTCACCTTTGTGCGGGACCAGACCTCCATCAGAACTTCCTGCAATTCCCAGCGTGTGAGGCTGTCGAGCATCCCGAAAGGCTCATCCAACAGCAATAGTTTGGGCGACAGAGCAAAGGCGCGGGCGATACCGACACGCTGCTTCATCCCGTTCGACAGGTCAGAGGCAGATTTGTCCATCGCATCGGCCAGTCCGACGCGTTCCAGATAGTACTCCACCACGTCCTGCCGCTCGGCCAGGCTTGCATTGGGGTAGACCTTGTCGACACCAATCGCGACGTTTTCCTTGGCGGACAGCCAGGGGAACAGGTTTGGCGATTGGAACACTACAGCGCGTTCCGGGTCGGCGCCTTGGACGTGACGGCCATCTAACTTGATCGCGCCCTTGGAGATGTCATTAAGACCTGCGGCCATGGTCAGAACTGTGGACTTGCCGCAGCCGGAATGGCCGATCAGAGAGATGAACTCACCCTTGTCGATCTTCAGGTCAAAATCCTCGACCACGGTCAGAGGGCCTTTGGGCGTCGGATACACCTTGTGCAGCTGCGAGAAATCGAGGAAGCGGTTCTCAATCATCCCCTTTTGCGCCTCGGCCACCGCCGTTGGAACCCCGTGGATTGGGGTGACATCCGGCAGGGTACGAGTGCCTTCGACCTTGGCCTCGATCCCTACGTCCATCAGATATTTGGTGACGTCCGCCCGCAAGCGTTTGAACGTCTCATCGTTGTTCATGGCACCGCGTTCGCGCGGTCGCGGGATCGACACGTGGAACTCCTGCCCCAGCGTGCCATCGGGGTTCAGTGCAATGATCCGGTCGGCAAGAATGATTGCTTCATCGACGTCGTTGGTAATCAGCACGCAAGTCTTCTTGTCGGCTTCCCAGATGTGTTCGATCTCGTCCGCCAGATTGGCACGGGTCAAAGCGTCGAGCGCCGACAGAGGCTCATCCAGCAGCAATACCTCAGGGTTCATCGACAGCGCCCTCGCCACGTTGACCCGCTGGCGCATCCCGCCGGACAGTTCCGCCGGGCGGCGCGTCGCGGCCTGGCTGAGACCCACCATCCGCACGTAATGCGCAACCTTCTCGGCTTTCTCGACCTTGCTGAGACCGGGGAAAACCGTATCAACTGCCAGCCCGACGTTACCGCTGACTGTCAGCCAAGGCATCAGCGAGTAATTTTGAAAGATCACCCCGCGTTCCGGGCCGGGGCCCTTGATCGGAGCGCCTTTGAACGTGACCTCTCCGCTGGTCGGACTATCGAGCCCGGCCATCAGGTTGATCAGGGTCGTCTTACCAGTGCCTGAGAAACCAAGGACCACCAGAAACTCGCCCTCTTGCACGTCCAGATCGATGCCTTTCAGCACATCGGCGCGCGCAGTGCCTTCACCGAAGGATTTAGAGGCGTCCTTGAAGCTTAGAATGCTCATCGCGTTCACCGGTTATTCGTGAAGGTGAAAAGGGATTGCAGGGCATACATCACACGGTCCAGCAGGAAGCCGATGATACCGATAGTGAAGACCGCAACCATGATTTTGGCCAAAGAGCTGGAGGAACCGTTCTGGAATTCATCCCAAACGAATTTGCCCAGACCAGGGTTCTGCGCCAGCATTTCAGCCGCGATCAGAACCATCCAGCCGACACCCAGGCTGAGGCGCAAACCGGTGAAGATCAGCGGCAGCGCCGAGGGCAGCACCAGCTTGGTGATCTTGGTATAGGTGTTCATTTTCAGAACCTTGGAGACGTTCACCAGATCCTTGTCGATGGACGCCACACCCAGAGAGGTATTAATCAACGTCGGCCAAAGCGAACACAGGGTCACCGTGATGGCTGAGATCAAAAAGGACTTTGCGAACCATCCGTCATTGGTGACGTAGACAGCCGAAACGATCATGGTGACGATCGGCAGCCATGCCAGCGGCGAGACCGGTTTGAAGATCTGGATCAGCGGGTTCAGCGCGGCATTTGCGGTCGGAGACAGGCCAGCGGCGATGCCCAGCGGGACCGCAAGGGCAGTGGCGATCAGAAAGCCGAAAAACACAGTTTTGATCGAGGTCCATATCTGTTGATAGTAGGTCGGAGCCCCGGTGAAAGCGACGTCTTTCACCTTCTCCGGCTGGCCGGCATCAATAAACTTTTGATTGCGCGTCTCGACCATGGCTTCGAACTTGGCGCGTTTTGCCGCTTTAGCTTTGGCGTCCTCATTCAGGCTGACCATCTCCGCCCAAACCTGCGCTGGCCCGGGTACCGCGCCCAGCGAGGTCTGTACCTTGGGCGCCAGCATGCCCCACAGAAGCAAAAAGGCGAAGATCGACAGCAATGGCACGATCAGCAAGCGCCAGATCTCGGCCATCTGAGCGCGGGGATTGTCTCCGGCAGCGGCCTTCAGAACAGGCGTGGCCCAGCTGAGGCCCAACACTTGGAACCATTTGTCGGCTGCATTGATGCGGGTGAAAAGGCGGGCGCGACGCTCCTGGCGTGCGGCGTCTGCGTTGAATTCGGGATCGACGGTCGTCATCTGATGTGTCCTTGCGATGGCGGGGCACTTGTGAAGCCCACGTCCGACCGTGGCCGGACGTGGAGCTGAGGAATTAGCCCTGAACGTCCGAGCCGACGATCTTCTGCTCGCCCTTCAGGCCAATGGACATGCTTTCGAGGTAGGCGTTGGGTGTGCGGCCGTCGTAGGCGATACCGTCAATGATATCCTCGGCAGGCGTTGGTGCCTTGTAACCGTCACTGTCCCAGGGAAAGTCAGCCTCATCCGCCAGACCTTCGTCGACCAGCAGGCGCGCGGCCTCCAGGTAGATTTCGGGCTTATAAACCGACTTGGCCACTTCGTCATACCAACTGTCCGGCTTCGCATCGGCGATTTGACCCCAACGACGCATCTGGGTCAGGTACCAAACAGCGTCCGAATAGAACGGATAGGTCGCATTGTAGCGAAAGAACACGTTGAAATCGGGAACCTCGCGCTTGTCGCCTTTCTCGTATTCAAACGTGCCGGTCATCGAGTTGGCGATGACGTCATAATCCGCGCCCACATATTCCGCGCGGCTCAGGATTTCGACCGCCTCGGGTCGGTTGGCGTTGTCATTTTCATCCAACCACTGTGCCGCGCGGATCAGGGCTTTGGTCACTGCCAGAGTGGTATTCGGATACTCCTCGGCAAACTCGGCTGTGATGCCAAAGACCTTCTCGGGGTTGTTCTTCCACAGTTCGTAGTCGGTAATTACTGGAACGCCGATGCCCTTGAACACTGCTTGCTGGTTCCACGGCTCACCCACGCAGTAGCCATAGATCGTTCCGGCCTCCAACGTGGCTGGCATTTGCGGCGGAGGTGTCACCGAGAGGAACACATCCGCACCGATTTGACCGGTCACGTTGTCTGGGCTGTAGAACCCCGGATGCAGCCCACCAGCGGCCAGCCAATAGCGCAGTTCGTAATTGTGGGTCGAGACTGGGAAGACCATGCCCATGTTAAAGGGCTTGCCTTCAGATTTGTATTTCTCAACGACCGGAGCAAGCGCCTCGGCGCTGATAGGGTGTTGGGGACGACCATCCTCCATCACCGGGATGTTCGGCTTCATCTCTTCCCAAATCTCGTTGGACACGGTGATGCCGTTGCCGTTCAGGTCCATTGAGAAGGGCGTTACGATGTGCGCTTCGGTTCCGTATCCGATGGTGGCGGCCAAAGGCTGTCCGGCCAGCATGTGTGCGCCGTCAAGCTGCCCGTCGATCACGCCATCCAATAGGACCTTCCAATTGGCTTGTGCTTCCAGCGTCACGAACAGGCCTTCGTCCAGAAAGTACCCATTCTCGTAAGCGACAGCCAGCGGCGCCATATCGGTCAGTTTGATAAAGCCAAAAGTCAGCTCGTCTTTTTCCAGTTCCAGCTCGGCCAGTGCCGGAGACACAAGCGCCGTCGTTGCGACGAGGCCTAAAAGAAGCTTTTTCATCTCGATCCCTTTCGGTTCAGCCCAACCTCTTGGGCAAACAAAAAAGCCGCCGACACAGTCCGCCGGGAGGAGGTGGCGGATGGTCGAGCGGCTTTGCTCTTGTAAGGTGCCCTGGATAGTGGGCGAATTCCGTCGGTGGGCGTCGTTGCCTTCCGATGTCCCGATTAAGACATCCTTGATCTGGGCCGTCATCCGGTTTTGAGCGTCAAAGTGTGATTTTTCTGCGCTGCAGCGTAATTTGATGCTGCGCTGCAAAAATTTTGAGCACTCTCACCCCGTTGGCTCGAAAATGCGACGATCGAAGAAGACGTTCGGCGCCAGAATCAAGCTTCCGTTTGTCGAGGCTACGGTGGTCGACTCAGGAAGCGCCCCTTCCAGCTTTTCTGACGCTCCGGGGGTTTCGACACCCAGCCCGAACAACTCGCGCCGATAGAGATCGCTGCGAAAGACACGGGCGGCCTGACGTTCGGCTGTGCTGACATCGATCCCGTTCCGTTGCGCTAGCTGATGCGCGATCCACTTGGCCTGACTGCGCCATGGGAAGGTGGCAGCGCCATCAAAGAACTCGACAAACCCATCCACATGGCGTTGCTCGCCGCGCGCCGAGATTGTGAATTCGCCCATCAATGCACGGTCGATTAGTTCGGGTGAGACATTGAGGTAGGTTTTGCGCGATAGCATCTCGGACGCGGTTGTTCGGCTGTCCGTGTTTGAAAGCCAACGTCCCGCGCGCCAAACGGCCCGCATGAGGCTACCCAGCAAATGCGGCTCAGTTTCGGCCCAGTTGTTTCTAACCGCCAACACCTTTTCAGGTGCGCAGGTCCAGATTGCCTTACCGGGCAGCAGCAAGGCACCAACATTGTCATCCACGGCGAATGAGCCCCAAGGCTCGCCCACGCAGAAGGCATCGATCTCGCCACCTGCAAGCGCCTGCGCCATGAGAGGGGGCGGGACAGTGCGGATTTCGACCTGCTTCGAAGCCAGTTCGGTTCCCGCAACCCAATAGCGCAGCAGTTCAACATGCATCGAAAACGGAAAAGGCACTCCGAACACCAAAACCTCACCGGCAGCCTTTGCCAGTGCAGCCCCAGCCGCAACGGCATCATTGAAATCGAAGTCATAGCCCTGATCGGTCAGACGCCCTGCCAATTGGGTTCCAACGCCTATGACGTTGCCATTCAGGGATAGGACAGACACTGCGGACAGCGGCGTCGAGATACCGCCCAAACCCAAGGCCATCGCAACGGGTACAGGTGACAGCAGATGCGCTGCGTCCACATGCCCAAAAGCCAGCATATCGCGCAGAGATGACCATGACGGGGCCGGTCGCAGATCCAGAGACACGCCTTCGGCATGGTCAAATCCCATCTCGCGCGCGACAATCAACGGGGCCGCGTCGACCAAAGGCATATAGGCGACAGGCAAGGTCACGGTTCTCATGACAACAAACCCGAGGCCGTGACCAGGGCTTCGGCCACTTCTGCAACCCGGCGGTTCTGGTTCATCGCTGTTTTGCGCAGCAGGGCGTAGGCCTCGTCTTCAGACACACCCTTGGCTTTCATCAACAACCCTTTGGCGCGATCAATCACTTTGCGTTCTTCCAACGCACGGCGGGTCTCGGCCAGTTCGGTCCTCATCTGGCGTAGTACCTGAAACCGGGCGATGGCGGTATCGATCACAGGTTTGATGCGCTCGGCTTGCAGGCCATCGACTACATAGGCTGATACCCCTGCCTCAACGGCTGCTTTCGCCAATCCACCCGCAGCGCCCGAGACGAACATGGCCACCGGACGCTCCATCGGACCGGAGGCGACGGTCAACTCTTCCAGCATATCCCGCGATGGATTGTCTATGTCGATCAGAACGATGTCTGGGCTATGCATTGCAATTCTACGTGCCAGCCCGGAAACATTGCCAATTACAGAAACGTCTACGTCTCCAGACTCTTTTAAGGCATCCACAATTGCAAAGGCACGTTCTTGGTTCTGCTCGACGACAACGACAGTAAGGTGTTGTTTCATAGGCACCCAAGTGAGCCCAAGCTTCATCGATCGCAATTCCAAGGCCACTAAGCGTTTCATCAGGCTGCCAGTTTGCCTATTTTATCAGCATATTTTTACATGCAGCGGAATGTCTGCACAGTTTTTCTACATGTTATCAAAGAAATCTGCTTTGAGCCCTGGCGTGGCGCATTGGATCGACTCTTTGAATTTTCATTTGGTCTAATCTTTGGTTTGGGAGGCCAAATGTACTTCCATCGACGATGCGAAATCGAAGGTCCACTTTGACAGCAAGAACCACGTGACTCCGCAATCGCAGCGAATGATCGCTTTCCGCCCAACTGCTGGAATTCGTGCGAGCGCTGATGAAAGTGTATCCGTCTATCCGGCGCTACGCAGCCTTGAGATGTTCCGAGGCAGCCTGAGTGCCGCCTCCGTGATGAGGCATACCGCTCTTGGCTAGCCCCATTTCTACGCCAGAAAGGGTCGCCATCAACATTAGGTCGTTGAAATCGCCCAAATGACCAATGCGGAACACCTTGTCGGCTACCTTGGACAGACCATTTCCTAGTGAGATGTCATAGTGCTCAAGCGCCGTAGCACGAAACGCATCGGCGGAGTGACCTTCTGGGACCTTAACCGCAGTCAAGACGCCCGATTCCTGACCTTGATGTGTGCACAAAACCTCAAGACCCCAGGCGCGCACGGCAGCCCGTGTCGCGGCTCCGTGTCGGGAGTGACGGGCAAAAACGTTGTCCAACCCTTCCTCGTGCAACATGTCTATGGCCTCATTTAATCCATAGAGAAGATTGGTGCCGGGGGTGTAGGGAAAGAACCCCTTCTGATTTGGTCCGACCATATCTTGCCAATCCCAGTAGCTTCGCGGCGTGGTCACGGATTTTGAGTGTTTTAGCGCCCGATCGCTCACGGCGTTGAAGCTCAGACCAGGCGGTAACATCAGTCCTTTTTGCGAGCCGGAGACACACACATCGACCCCCCAGTCATCGAACCGAAAATCAATCGACGCAAGGCCGGAGATGGAGTCCACGATTAGAAGTGCTGGGTGTTTGGCTGCGTCTATGGCCCTGCGCACTTCCTCAATTGATGAGACTGACCCGGTAGACGTTTCGTTGTGGACGACGCAAACTGCCTTGATGTCGTGCTGCTTGTCCGCACGTAGACGGTCTTCAATCTGATTGGGGTCCGCGCCGCCACGCCAATCTCCTTCAATCAGCTCTGGGTGCAACCCTAGTTTTCCAGCCAAGTTGCACCACATGAAAGCGAAATGTCCTGTTTCAAACATCAGAACTTTTTCGCCAGGCGAAACCGTGTTCACAAGTGCGGCTTCCCATGCACCGGTGCCGGATGAAGGATAGATAAAGACGTTCTGTTTTGTCCTGAAAATCGTCTTCATTCCATTGAGGGCTTTATTCCCGACTTCTGCAAAATTGGGTCCTCGATGGTCAATGGTCTGCGTGCTTATGGCTCTCAGGATGCGATCTGGCACAGCACTTGGCCCTGGAATCTGCAAAAAGTGTCTACCCGCCTGACGCATTTGAACTGATCCTTACGCTGGTGCCAAAAAAGTGGCGCTATTATCTATTGCAAAAGTTAATTATGAATTCATTATTCAGTCAACGATGAAGTGAAAGGTCTAATTAGGCTTACAGGGAAGGGAAGGCGAACCTGATGGTAGAGAATGGATCGTTGTACCGCCGACTGTTGTCTGATGTGCGGGGGGAAGTGATGTCAGATCCGGCATCGCTTGCTCGATACTCGACCGATGCCTCAATCTATCAGATGATACCGGACGCTGTGGTGATCCCCCGGTCCACAGAAGATGTCCAAGCCGTGATGTCCATTGCGCGGGACGAAGGATGTTCGGTTCTACCGCGCGGCGCCGGCACGTCGCAATGCGGGCAAACAGTCAATCAGGGTGTTGTGCTGGACAACACAAAACACTTGAATCGTATTCTTGACGTAGACGCTGAGAAACGTATCGCGCGCGTTCAGCCCGGTGTTGTTCTGGATCAATTGAACCAAGCGTTGAAGCAGCATGGCCTGTGGTTTCCCGTGGATCCCTCAACAGCGTCTCGTTGCACTCTTGGGGGGATGGCGGCAAATAATTCTTCAGGTGGAAAATCTCTGCGATACGGGATCATGCGAGACAACGTCCGTGCGATAAACGCAATCATGGTTGACGGCCCGGAAGCGCGGTTCAGCGCTGATACGGCCGCATCAGGCGATTATGCGGATCTTGTTGGTGATATGCGCGCTCTTGGGCGTCGCGAGGCTGCTGAAATTGACGCTCGTTTTCCCAAAGTCCAACGCCGTGTGGGCGGGTACAATATCGACGCCCTCATCGGTAACGACATCAACATGTCCCATTTATTGGTGGGGTCAGAAGGCACATTGGCCTATTTCACAGAACTGGAATTAAGCTTGGCACAGTTGCCGGGTGCGAAAGTTACTGGTGTGTGCCATTTCCCGACATTCCGTGCTGCAATGGAGGCCACTCAGCACATCGTGACACTCAACCCCCTGGCGGTAGAGTTGGTCGACGACACCATGATTGCATTAGGGCGTGAAATCCCATTGTTTCGCGAAACGATAAATGCATTTGTTGAAGGCAATCCCGAAGCCCTGCTGCTGGTGGAATTCGCCGAGGGCAGCGCCGAGGCCAATGCTGCAAAACTGGTCGAGCTTTCGCAACTGATGGGAGATCTCGGGTTTGCTTTCAGCGGTGCGAAAAACCGGTGGGGCGGCGTTGTCACTGTTACGGACACCTCTTTGCAGAATGCTATCGCCGAGTACCGAAAATCCGGGTTGAATGTCATGATGTCGATGAAAGAGGCAGGCAAACCAATCTCTTTTGTCGAGGATTGCGCTGTCCCTCTGCCCGACCTCGCCGATTACACCGCTGGCCTAACCGAAATATTTGCCCGGCATGGCACAAAGGGAACGTGGTACGCGCATGCCTCGGTGGGGTGTTTGCACGTGCGCCCTGTGCTGAACATGCGGCAAGACAAAGACGTCCGGACAATGAGGGCGATCGCCGAAGAAACATTTGATATGGTCCAAAAATATAAAGGATCTCATTCAGGTGAACATGGTGACGGGATCGTAAGATCAGAATTTCATGAGAAGATGTTCGGTCAGCGTATCGTTTCTGCGTTTGAGCAGGTTAAGAACCGGTTTGATCCCGACGGGGTGATGAATCCCGGCAAGATCGTTAACGCGCCTGCCATGGACGACCGCAGACTGTTCCGCTATGGCCTAGATTATTCGGTTCCTGAATTCGAAACAACACTGGACTGGTCCGCTTGGCCGGGTTCCGGAGGAGGGTTTCAGGGCGCCGTCGAGATGTGCAACAACAATGGTGCATGCCGCAAGCTCAAGGGTGGCGTTATGTGCCCATCTTTCCGAGCGACCCGAAACGAGCGTGATGTTACGCGTGGACGGGCAAATACGCTGCGGCTTGCGATCAGCGGGCAGATGTCAGGCGGTTTGTCGTCCGATGCCATGTTGGACACAATGAAGTACTGCGTGTCCTGCAAAGCGTGCGCTCGGGAATGTCCGACTGGCGTCGATATGGCGCGAATGAAAATCGAAGTATTGTCAGCAAAACGTAAAAAAGATGGGCTGACGTTGGCAGACAAATTGATAGCTTACCTGCCCCGATATGCACCAAAAGCCGCGAAAGTCGCGTGGCTTATGAATTTACGAAACAAAATTGCACCCTCGCGTAAGCTATTGGAGGGACCGACTGGTATTTCAGCGCGACGTGATCTGCCAGTGTGGTCTTCTGCTCCGTTCCGTGATGCCGAGGCTCAGGACAATGATCCGCAGGTGTTGCTGTTTGCCGATGTGTTCAACCGGTATTTCGAACCGGAAAATTTACGCGCCGCTGTCCGGGTTTTGCGGGCAAACGGACTTCGGGTGGCCGTGGCGCGAGACGATCAATCCGACAGGGCATTGGATTGCGGACGTACTCTTTTAGCTATGGGCTGCGTCGACGAAGCGCGTCACGAGGCACAACGCGTGATTGACGCGACGCGAGAGGCGGTTGCAAAAGGTGTTCCAGTAGTCGGGCTCGAACCTTCCTCTATCCTCACGTTCCGGGATGAGTTTTTGGCGCTTTTCCCGGGGCCGGAAACGGAGATGTTGTCGAATGCAACGCGTACCTTTGAGGAATTTCTGGCCGATCAGCCGGACTTGGCCCTGAAGCCGTTGGATCGCCCGATCTATGTGCATGGGCATTGCCACCAGAAAGCACACGATGCCGTCACACCGATGCTCAACCTTTTGAAGCGTATTCCGGAGGCACAGGTTCACATGATAGAAAGCGGTTGTTGCGGAATGGCCGGGGCGTTTGGGTATGCGCCTGAAACTATCGATGTTTCGATAAAGATGGCACAACTTGACTTGTTCCCGGCGTTGGAAGCAGCACCTATAGATGCAGTTATCGTGGCCGATGGGACATCTTGCCGCCATCAAATCGCCGAAGGTACGCAGCGGAAGCCCATGCACGTCGCGCGCCTGTTGGATCTGGTTCTTGATGTTTAGGAAATGGAAATGAACCTGACGGACAGCATTAATCGCCCGACCCTTCATGAAGAACTGGTCGAAAGGCTGCGTAACCTGGTTGTCGAAGATGTGCTAAAGCCGGGTGAAAAAGTGCCCGAGAAGCAGCTTTGTGACTCGTTGGGGGTCTCGCGGACACCTTTGCGAGAAGCTTTAAAGGTGCTCGCATCAGAAGGCTTTGTGGTACTTCAAGCCAACCGGGGGGCCCGCGTCGCAAGTGTCACGCGAGAGGAATTGGAGAATACATTTCCAGTGCTTGCGACGCTTGAGCAACTGGCGGGAGAGTTGGCATGTCAGCACCTGGATTCCGCTGAAATTGAACTAATCGAACGTCGCCACGCCGATATGCTGAAAGCCTATAAGTCACATGACCGACAGGCATATTTTAAGGCCAATCAGGACATTCATCAGGCACTGATACGTGGCGCGCGAAACGATATCCTTGCGAGCCACCACAAGCTGTTGGCCGCACGGGTCCGCCGCGCACGTTTTATGGCCAACTTGTCGGACGAGCGCTGGGCGCAGGCCATTTACGAACACAAAGCCATGATGGAGTTACTCAGGGCCCGTAATGCAGATGGGCTTGGGAAATCCATGAAGCTTCACATGATGAACAAACTTTCTGCTCTTGTGAAAGCGCTGGAGGCAGAGGACGAGACACCTCGCTAAACCCTAGTAAAAAGCGCCTACCAGCTTCCCACGGATGCGCTGCTAGTCGGCGCTGAGACTAGGAAACAGAGGGGATAACCCACAGTCCTCAGCAAGTTTGTTGAGGTCTCGACAAAGAGCGGGATTCAGCCTCACACCGTCTTTGCGGCGGGCCTCTGCGGCAGCCGTTTTGCCGTCTCCGGGCAAGCGCACCGGGTCATGACCGGGCAGGGGGGCGGATGCGCGCATTTCAGAGAAGACGCGGGCTGCGTTAGAAGCAAAGTCATTGCCCATCCCAAAGGCTGCCGGATTGAGCGCCATAACGAACTGGCCGGTGTTTGTGGATGAAGTTGTGTCCGAGGTGAAATTGACCACATCGGAACCGAAGGCCGCGCGGTTTAAGACCCCGGCCATCAACCCGATAGCTACGGAAAGACCGAACCCTTTCGGACCCCCAATCGGCAACAGAAATCCTTCTGACTTGAGGGCGGGGTCCGTCAATGGGTTTCCATCACGCCCAACCATCCAGCCCTCGGGCATAAGCTTGCCTTGCTGCAACAGGGTTTTGATCTTGCCCATCGCGGCTACGGTCGTCGCCATATCAAACACAAACGAGTCGGGACCATCGGCAGGGGCGGAAAAAGCAATGGGATTGGTGCCAAGAAGCAAATCGCTACCGCCATAAGGCGGGACGTGGTTCGCGCTGCCCACTGCCGCGGCCATACCAAGCAGCCCTGCCTCGGCTTGTGGACGTACATAAAGTGCGAGTGGTCCCGCATGATTGCCGCGCCGAACACCAACCCACCCGATACCGGCCGCTTTTGCCTTTTCAATTGCAAGATCCCGCGCCGCCGACATAGCCAGATGGCCGAGGCCATCGTCTCCGTCGATCAAAGCGGTTGCGACAGTCTCATGTTCTACAGTTACTTTTGGCGTAGGATTGGAGCCACCTCCCGCCAGCCGGGCAAGGTACTGGCGCAGGCGAAAGACACCGTGCGTACCGTAGCCATAAATGTCGGCCTCGACCATCAACGAGGCCACCTTGTCCGCATCTGTTTTTGGCACACCTCGAGTTTCGAGCGCGGTCGCCACAAATTCACGCAGGGTGTGGCAGTCTATTTTCACAGGCTCAGAAGTCATCTCTTCCCACCTGTTCCTTGTGCCAGAACACCAATTTACGCTGTGTCCAAACCACCGACGCAAAAACCACCAGACCAACAAGGCTGAGATACAGGATCAACGAGAAGACGCGCGGCGTGTTGAGCTGCGAGGCCGCGACTCGGATAAGTTCGCCAAATCCCTTGCCACCACCCAGGAATTCTCCTGTGATCGCACCAGCCATTACGCCGACTGCTCCGATCTTGAGACCGGTAAAAATCTGCGGCAGGCCAGTCGGCAGTTTCATCTTGAACAATGTCTGCATCCGACTTGCGCCCATTGTCTTGAAAAGCATACGCGCGTTTTCGTCGGCAGCGTGAAGCCCAGCCGCAGTACCAACCACGATTGGAAATGTCGCGATAAAGGCAGCAAGTGCGACCTTTGATTCAATACCAAAGCCTAACCACGCTACAAAGAGTGGGGCAAACGCCACCTTTGGCATGGTATCTATGGCCACCAGGTAAGGCATCACTGCCTTTTCACCAAATGCCGTTTCCCCCACTAATACGCCCAGCGAAAAACCGATCGCGATTGCCAGCGCAAAACCATAGATAACTTCTTTGATTGTGATCCACAGCGCCCCAAGCATGTAGCCGCCAGACAATAGATTTTGTCCCACGAAGATCATATCTTTTAGGGTTTCCATCGGTGTCGGCAAAATGATTGGGGAAACCAGCCCAAGGCTCGTGACACTTTGCCATGTGCCCACGAAAACCACGAAGACAAAGGTCATCGCCAGCCAGCGTGGAACCGAGTCGATAAAGTGAATTTTCTGTTCCCATACAGTGTCTTCTGCGGCGTCAGAATCCTTTAGGGAAGGTGAGTGGTTATGAACGTCGCTCACATTTCTTCTCCCTTATCCAGGAGGCTGCGAATGTAGTCTACAATAGCGCCAAACTTGGGCGTGGTCATCATATCCAACGTGCGTGGGCGTGGCAGGTCGACCTTCACGATCTCGGCAATCCTGCCCGGGCGTGGTTTCAACACGACGATTTCGTCGGACAAAATCACGGCTTCCTGAATAGAGTGCGTAACAAGAAAAGCAGTCGCATCCTGTTCATGGCAAATCCGCTGCAGTTCCATATTCATCATGTCGCGTGACAGCTCGTCCAGCGCGCTGAATGGTTCGTCTAACAAAAGCACGGCTGGTTCTGTGATCAGCATACGGCAGATTGAGGCGCGCTGTGCCATGCCGCCCGACAATTCATTCGGGTATACGTTTTCGAATCCCTTCAAACCCACGATGTCCAAAAGTTCGTGAGCCTTGCCCATTGCTTGCTTGGCGGCTGCCTTGCCATCGCGGATCTCGATTGGCAACACGATGTTTTCCACGGCAGTTTTCCAGGGAAATAGTGTCGCCTGCTGGAACATCATACCAATGTCTCGCCGGGGACCGGTCACTGGCAGACCTTGTAGGATCACACGCCCTTTGGTGGGAGGGATCAGACCCGCCATGATCTTGAGCAGAGTGGATTTCCCGCACCCGCTGGACCCAATGACAGATGTGAAGCTTCCTTTCCGAAGCGTCAGATTAATGTCCTCAAGCGCAACAACAAGGTTGCGTGCATAGGTCTTGCTTAAATGGGTCAATTCGTAGACCGGCGTGCCCAAGGGCGCGCCGGAAAACTCTTGTGCGGCTGCAGCGTTCATTTGCTGGCGGCCTCGTTGCCAATGGCGGCAAATTCATTGGTCCAGGCGGCGCTCAAGTCATCAAGCGGTCCCGGAATTTCGCCCCCTGCGACAAGTGCGTCTTGCCATTCTTGCCAAACCTCGGCGGGGTACCATCCCAGACCATTGCTTGGATCCGCTGCTATGGTCTTCGAGCGTACGGCATCGAACAGCGCTGCCTGGAATTCCTTGTCTTCGCCTTCCTGCGGATTGCCGTCCGCCAGATGCTTCAGCACAGCTTCACGGTTAGCATCATCGAGAGCAAAGGCATGGCCACGCGCGAACGCGCGGCTCCAGGCCTCGACCAATTCGCGATCGTTGGCGATTGTGTCAGCCATTGTGGCGATACCGTTTCCGAAGAAACGCCCGAATTCCGCAGGCGTGATGTCACGCACCTTCATTCCGCGCTGGTTCAGGATTGCTGTATCAGCCGTCGAAGCAGAATATGCGTCGATTTCACCATTCAGGAAAGCTGCAGTCGCAGGGCCGCCGTCGCCAACAGTAAGAAATGTGAAATCCTCACCTTCTTTCATACCTGCACCGGTCAAGACGTTTCGTGCAAAACCTACTTCGGCACCGTCCGCGGTGCCGGTTCCGATGACTTTTCCTCGCAGTTCCTCAACGCTTTGAACTGCAGAATCTTCTGGCACCGCGATGCCGAAGTTGCTGCGTGCCGCAACGTTGTAGATATGTACGGCATCCACATCGCGCGACCGCGCTGCGATCAGAGGTCCAGGTCCAGGGCGACCGAAATGCGCTTGCCCGGCAGACAATGCCTGAAGCACGGCGCCTGAGCCGTTGATCGCCTCGACTGTCACGTTCAATCCTTCATCTGCGAAGTATCCTTCGCCAATGGCGACAAACACAGGAAATGAGTTGATTGCCGAAGGGCTGGGTTGCACGAAGGTGATTTCACGCAAGTCTTGCGCAAAACCCATTGTTCCTAGTGCTCCTGCTACCGGAACAGCAGTAAGCAGGGACGCTGTGAAAGTCCTTCTGTTCATCATTGTAGTCTTCCTCCCTTGAATGTTGACGCCTCACAGCGATTGCTGCGTAGGAGCCATTATACGGCGCGCACTGTGTTCCTTAGCGTGCCGATTTCGGAAACCTCGCAAACTACGACGTCCCCGTTTTTCAAAAACTGCGGCGGTTCCATTGCGTATCCGACGCCTGATGGCGTACCTGTCGCAATGATGTCTCCCGGTTCTAGTGTCAGGCCTTCTGACAAGGATGCAATCAACGTTGGAATGTCGAATATCATGTCCGACGTCATGCCGTTTTGGCGCTGCTCACCGTTAACTGTCAGTCCGATCGACAGGGCTTGTGGATCGCTGATGGCATCGGCGGTCACGATGTAGGGACCAATTGGGCAAGATCCATCAAGCCCTTTGCCTTTGAAGTACTGGCCGCCATGGCGGCGCTGTATGTCACGGGCGGTTATGTCGTTCAGAATAGAATACCCAAAGACATGATTAAATGCATCTGCCTTTGTGATGTTACGCCCGCGCTTCCCTATCACGACTGCCAACTCGACTTCATAGTCGATGGACTGCGACACCGAAGGGAAAAGTAGGATGTCGGCGTCTGGTGCAACGACCGAGGTCGGCGGCTTGGTAAAGAAAACCGGATGTTCGGTGATGCCGATTATCTCTTTTTGCGCCCGTTCACCTTCTGCGATGTGCTCAGCGTAGTTTCGCCCCACACAGAAAACGTTCTTACGTGGCGTGGGAATGGGCGACAGAAGAGGCGCGTCTTCGGGGACTAGCAAGTCCTTGAGTTCGCCAGCCTCACCCGCAGCAACAACGGCGTTCAACGCTTCAAGTGAGGTCTGACCGCCTTCGATAATCAGCTGCATCGTGCTTACATCAAGAGCTGTATCCGGCATGAGCATCTTAATCGCACGCGAAACATCCAACCTGCTTCCGTTGGCAAGCATTGCGACACAAACGGCGTGGCCATCTAATGAAACAGTCGCTAAACGCACTCGGCTCTCCTCCTACATGCTGGCGCCCACTTAGGTCACCGATCTTGGCAGGCGACTCAGATTTGGTTGTCACTTGCCCTTGAGTTTTTGCCGACTTGGCGTTTCAATCAATCAACCAATCAGCAAATTGGGTGGCAATGTGAGTGAGCCTTCAGAACTTTCGCAACGTGTCCGGGACCTGATCGACAATGCGGGATACCGGCACAACGATAGACTTCCGCCTGAAAGGGAACTGTGCCAATGGTTAGGCACGACCAGAAATCAGCTGAGGCGCGTATTGGCCGAACTAGAGGCGCAGGGGCTTATCTGGCGGCATGTGGGCCGGGGCACGTTCGTTGGTGCCCGACCGGTTCTCAATCTGACGGACGTGACCTATTTGGGTGCTCAGATCAAGCCTGAACAGGTTGTGGGTGTTCGGTTTACCATCGAGCCGCAGCTTAGCCGCCTTGCCGCGCTTCATTCTACGCGTTCGGACCGCGAGCAAATGAGGCTCTGCGTTGAGAGGTGCCGAGCCGCAGAAGACTGGCGCACATATGAAGCATGGGACAATAATTTGCATCACGCGATAGCCCGGGCAACGCGTAACCAGCTTTTCCTGTACTTCTTCGAGACTCTGAATTCCGTTCGAAGGTCCATTGTGTGGGGACAACCTCGTAAAACCTATAAACCCCCGGAGGATTATTCCAGCTTTCGAGAGCATGACTTGATCCTGTCGGCGATATCGAGTGGAGACGGAGAACAGGCGGCGCAGGCCATGTTGGCTCATCTGAGATCCGTTTACTCCCGCGTGTTGCCAGCTAGTCTTGAGGCCGACCATTAAACTAGCGTCCGACCAATTTGGGAAATGGTTGGGCTAAGCAGCGGCTGAACCTCTTGCAAATCGACGGTCACATTGGCGATGACTGAGACAAGAGCTACGTCTTTTCGGGCGTGGCACAGCATCGATCGGAACGCGGCCACAGATTGGCAAACCGATCTTTGGCAACGATGTGTTCAGGAGGATAGCGATGCACGATCTTGTAATTCCCGCGGTGAAGGTTCACGAAATACCGGTAGAAGGCGGTGGCATATTCCCGGTACGTCGGGTTTATTGCATTGGTCGAAACTACGCGGCGCACGCCATAGAAATGGGCCACGACCCAAATCGTGAACCCCCATTTTTCTTCCAAAAAAACCCTGACAACCTCGATCCATCCGGAGAATTTCCATATCCGGCTCACAGCTCGGACGTACATCATGAAGCTGAAATGTATGTGGCGCTTAAATCCGGCGGAACGAATATTTCTGTGCAAGATGCTCTGGATCATGTCTACGGCTACGGGCTTTCACTGGATATGACCCGTCGAGATCTGCAGGGCGAAATGAAGAAAATGGGTCGTCCTTGGGAAATCGGGAAGGCATTTGAGCGATCAGCTCCATGCGGACCGGTGCATAAGGCAGAAGATGTTGGGCCACTCGACGAAGGCGCAATTCGCCTATCGGTAAACGGAGAAACTCGGCAGGAAGGTGATTTGAACCAGATGATCTGGAAAGTCCCTGAAATGATCTCTTACTTAAGCGATTACTTCGAACTTGCCGCCGGCGATGTTATCTTGTCTGGCACGCCCTCTGGAGTTGGTCCAGTAAACCGCGGCGATGTATTGGTGCTGTCGGTCGACAAATTGGGTAGCCTAACTGTCAAGGTAACTTAGCAACCACACCAAACCCTCTCCGCGAAATAGGCCAACGCTTTTGTAAACGGATCCCAGATGCCCCACTTAGTTGCCGAATTGATCGCACCCCATTCTGGTACCGCAAATGCTATCGGTGCCCCAGGTCGATCTTGGTTGAACTACCTCGGGCTGCGAGAGCTTTGCGCAAAGGTCAAAAAAGATCTTCATCAGATCGGAGTAGGTCGCGGCGACCGAGTGGCAATTGTGTTGCCCAATGGCCCCGAAATGGCGACGGCCTTCATATCCGTCGCCCAAGTGGCGACGACGGCACCTTTGAACCCGGCGTACACTTACGAAGAATACGTTTTCTACCTCAAGGATCTGAAGGCCAAGGCCCTACTTGTAAACGAAAACGACGATGGACCTGCCGTAAAGGCTGCTGGGGACCTTGGCATCGCAATCTTGAGGGCCTCTCACGATAGCTTACATTCAGCCGGACAGTTCTCCATATTGTCCTGTGACCCAATTGGCACGGCTGACACCTCCGAACCGGGTGAAGATGATGTCGCCCTGATACTGCACACGTCAGGAACAACGTCGCGTCCCAAAATCGTCCCTCTGACGCAGGCTAATATCTACGCATCCGCTCGAAATGTGGCTTCGTCTTTGAAACTGACAATCGACGATCGCTGTCTGAGTATTATGCCGCTGTTTCATATCCACGGGTTGATTGCGGCTGTTGCCGCGTCTTTAGGTGCTGGATCTCAAATTAGCTGTGCCCCCGGGTTCAACGCTCTTAGCTTTTTCTCACAGGTCGCTGAAGTTGATCCGACCTGGTACACCGCAGTTCCGACAATGCACCAAGCTATTCTCGCCCGAGCTGCGCGAAACCAATCGATCATTGTGCAATCGCGGTTGCGCTTTCTTCGGTCTTCTTCTGCTTCGTTGCCGGGCCCGGTAATGGAAGAGTTGGTGGCAACTTTTGATGCGCCCGTCATCGAAGCCTACGGTATGACTGAGGCGACACATCAAATGTGTTGCAATCCGCTTACTCCCCAAACGCAAAAACCCGGATCTGTTGGAATTGCAGCAGGCCCCGAAGTCAGAATTGCAGACGAGAACGAAAATGTTCTGATCTCTTCGCGGGACGTCGGAGAAATCGTTATCAGCGGGCCGAACGTGACGCCGGGATACGAAAGCAACCCGCAGGCAAATGCCGACAATTTCTTTGAAGTGGACGGAAAAACTTGGTTTCGCACTGGTGACCAGGGTTCATTCGACGAAGAAAATTATCTGCGACTGACCGGTCGACTTAAGGAACTTATCAATCGCGGTGGAGAGAAAATCAGCCCACTTGAGGTTGACTCTGTACTCTTGAGCCACCCAGACGTTGCTCAGGCAGTTTGTTTTGCCGTTCCCCACGAAAAACTGGGTGAAGACATAGCGGCAGCTGTGGTGCTTTCAGAAGGCGCGACGATCCAAGGTCAGGAGGTCAGGGCTTTTGTTGGCGCGCGGCTCGCAAAATTCAAGGTGCCGACTTCGGTGGTTGTTCTTGAAGAAATTCCAAAAGGCGCGACTGGCAAGATACAAAGGATCGGACTAGCTGCTAAATTGGGGCTGGCAAAGGCTTAGACACATGAAAGTTTGTATCTTTGGTGCCGGAGCTATCGGAGGTTACGTTGCCGCGAAACTTGCACAGACTGATACAGAAGTCAGTGTCGTCGCGCGTGGCCCCCACTTGGCGGCAATGAAGGAAAAAGGACTAACCCTTCTTGAGGAAGGGCAGGATCCGGTTAGCGTTCCAATACGCGCTTCAGACAATGCTGCCGATCTCGGCCCACAAGATTATGTCTTCATCACACTGAAAGCGCATTCCGTCCCAGCAGTCGTAGACTCAATGCAGCCGTTGATTGCAGACGAGACAACCGTAGTTAGTGGAGTGAACGGGGTGCCCTGGTGGTACTTCCACAAACTAGGCGGTCCTTACGAGGGAACGAGGTTGGCTTCAGTCGATCCGGGAAATGTGCAGTGGGACGGTTTTGGACCAGATCGCGTCCTCGGATGTGTTGTTTATCCTGCCGCCGAGGTCATTGCCCCAGGATCAATCAAGCATATCGAAGGCAATCGTTTTTCGTTGGGCGAGCCCGATGGTGCTAAATCAGACCGTGCTACCAAGCTTTCGGCTGCGCTATCCGCCGCCGGACTGCGTGCGCCCGTCAGACCAAGAATCCGGGATGAAATTTGGTTGAAACTGTGGGGTAACTTGTCGTTCAACCCGATTTCCGCTCTTACCCACTCAACACTTGATGTCCTGTGTGCCGACGAAGGCACACGCTCCGTGGCACGCGGAATGATGCTCGAGGCTCAGGAAGTCGGTGAAAAACTTGGTGTAAAGTTCCCGATAGACGTTGAAAAACGCCTCGACGGCGGAGCGGCTGTCGGTGCGCACAAAACCTCTATGTGGCAGGATTTGGAGTTGCGCCGACCGATGGAAATTGATGCCTTGGTCACTTCAGTGCAAGAACTGGGGCACCTTACGGGTATCTCAACGCCCACAATCGATACCGTCGCATCACTGATCAAACTGAGGGCAAAGGTCGCAGGTCTCTATTAAAGTCTCTGCGGGCCTTGCACCGCGCGCATGCTTGAGGCGGATAACTGGGGCTGGTTCGAACGTGTCACACAGCGTCTTTGGGAGTATTCCTGCACCTTCGATGTCATTTCGCTCCTCGTTTTGGGTTTGAAATGCTTGACGTTTGGGTCGGAATTGAGTGACGCGATTTACCCATTTGTTGAGGTTTTTGACGCCGATTTAGGCAGGAATCAGTGACGTTCCACACGAACGCGGGAGGGGGCGAGACAACGTTATTCGACAGGGGGGGGTGCGGCCCGCAGGCAAAGCCGAGGACACGGCCCTGACTAAAAGGGTTGCCCGAGGGGGAGGGCAGCGCCCTCACCCTGACGGCCAGGGGCGTTTGGCTTGTCCAAATGCCGCTGGCCCACGAAGGGAAAGTAAGGGGAAAGAGCGCCCGCCGCCATTTGCGATTGTACCATTCTGTCAAACTGCAAAAAGCAATAGGAGGCCATCCGCATTTGTCCACGATGTATTTTGGAGACCATGGAGGCTTCTGGCTCCGAGAACGCGTTTCAACTTCTTGAGTGGTTGGTGCTGCCGATTGGGACCTGTGCCAAACATGGCGTACCGTTGCTCCTGCTTCCCAACGCGGCGCATGCGCATCTCACCTACGACGTGATTGAGCAGGTGGCCCGCCACAAGGGTCTGATCTTTGAGGCCGCACAAGACGCAAAGACGCTTCGACGTTCTTTGTTTGAAGCTTACTTAAGCCGCCGTATCGAGTTTGAGGTCGCGGATGATTGGTTGGACCCACTGGACCTGACGCATCTTCATCAGGCGTGTTTGACACTGGGAATGTCGATCGCCCTGGTTCGAGGCGTCGGTCGTTTGGACTTGGACTTCGAACAGGAGCGTGCTGCCATGTCGGCCGGGTTCGAGGTTTTGAAGAGTGGGCCGGAAGCCCTGATATCTGAGTTGGACCGTGCCAGGCGTCGGTCTTCCTCCAAGCGATCTTATTTCACGACAGATATGGGCGAATTCTATACCTGGCTGAAAGACACTGAAGAGGACCCGGCGACAGTAGTCCTCAGGGCTTGGGTGCAGGATTTTGTGCGGGAGAATTATCCGCTGCAGACCGGTGCGAAAGTTCTGGGTACGGAAATCTCAGCACCCAAACTCATCACGCTAGAACGCGCGCGGGAGCTACATGGGGTCGGCGAGGTTCGGGTGCGAGGCATTCTCGCCCACTTTCGCGGTCAAAACGCGAGCGAGTTGTCAGATATGAAAGATGTCAGCCATGAGGATCTGGCCGCCGTGCTCGATTTCTGGTCTGGACTGCAGAATATCAAATCCACCGCGACCTAGCTGAATATCCATCCGGTCCAGGTGAAAGCGCTGATCCGGCAGGACGTTTTGAAAGCTCATCGTTTCGGAACGTCTCTGCGCTACGTGACATCGTCTTCTGTGCAAACCTAGATGACCCGTCTTGAGAATCTGCAGTTAGCATCATCGACACGTCGTAGGTTGCCACTCAAGGAATTCAGCCGAAAGAGCCGGGTTC
Source organism: Ruegeria sp. YTSC230 (assembly GCF_059609665.1). Lineage (NCBI taxonomy): Bacteria > Pseudomonadati > Pseudomonadota > Alphaproteobacteria > Rhodobacterales > Roseobacteraceae > Ruegeria > Ruegeria sp. YTSC230. Next base: position 98,283 of record NZ_JBXWMC010000006.1, read on the forward strand.
CTTTGGCACGCGTTGTCGCCGATTGGGCGGCAGGTCGATTGACCGGCGTGTCGCGTGATCCAGAAGTCGAAGGTTTGGCTGGGATGCTGATCGATCAAGCTGAAGGCTTAGAGAGGCAGGAGCGTGCATTTTCTGGTGACCTGCCGCTCTTGGATGCGGCGGCACGCTTGAAAATGAATGTGATATCGATCCGACGGTTGCGGGATGGTGGCTTTCTTAGTCAGGTCACGGTGCGAAACCCGGACACGCAGCACAACCGGTGCTATATCATGGCCCAAAGCCTGCAAGCGTTTGAGGCGCGTTATGTAACACTGGGTCAAATGGCTGAGCAGTTTGAACTTGCCGCGATCCATCTGGCTCGGGCGTTGGACCGAAGAGAAATCGAGACTATCCGCTGTGAGGCCGGGTTTGTTCGCGCGTATCCGAAAGAGATACGAGATATTGTTCGGGAATTGACGATGAGGGGTTACACGTCAGACCAACCCGAAAATACCAACGACTGTTTGAACCAAGAAAAGCAAGTGGCGGAGCCAAGCTGATGCTCCGCCGTGCATGCTCACCAGTAGTAGTGATTGGGTTTGCGGCTATCCGGCCAAGCAATGTCATTAGGATCAGCGCCTTTCAGGATGCCAAGCGCAAGGGCCTTGGATTTGAGTCTTGTTGGACGTGTGTGAAAGATGATGTCGTGGCCGCGCGGCCAATTGCCGAGCCACCGGACATCATCCAGGTCTTTTCCGAGACGACGGCTCAGACCCAAGAGCGAGTACCCGTTCCCAGGCACGGTGCGGGGACGTTTGCGTTTGTAGTGGGCCATGTCTTTGGCCTTTCATGCAGTTTCAGAACTACATGGCACCCTCCATCGTTTGGTTTGCTGGTCTTGGGCTGGGCTCTGCTTTGACACTGAACACGCAGCCGGACTGGATATCGGACTGGGTCTTCAAAATCAATCGGAGGGAATAGGACGGCTTTGCAAAAGAATTTGTGCATCGGCTCTGGCAACCGGAGAGGCCCTTTAGTCAGGGCAGTTTACAGGCAACGGAACGTTACAAGTATTTCATGTGCGTAGGCCGTTGCCAGTTTTTCCTAAAGGCAAACTACAAGCATTTGTTAAACTGCGAGGTGAAGAGACATGACTGATGGTCGAAATGATCTTTTTGAACGGCTCAAACCAATTTGGGAGGCCGTGGTTAAGTTTGGCGAGAACACCCCCGAACTCAGTATGAGGGTCTATCATCAATGAGATGAGGGGCGAAGTAGACAAAGCACGGACCGCTTAATTGGGGACTGAAAATAGTCCGGATTGGTGTGACGAAAAAGTAGCGGAGGATCCTGAAGCTCAGTTCAAGATGATTGCAGTCGCCTATGCCACTGGAGACATGGATGAGGTCGACCGGGTGATAAACTACCTTGCTTTTATACGTCGTATGAAAAAACAGGGTATTTATGAATTGGGACACTGGATTGATGAGGGCCCAGGTGGGCGATGATACAACCAGAGATCGCTTCACATAATACCCCAACTGCGACGTTTGTGGTTTGTAATTTTGCCGCCAATCACCCAACGGCTGCGAAAAACTTGCCATTCGAAACGCGGCTCTGCGGCAGCTGCAATGCCGACTAAGCGGACTTTTGCGGTTGCAGGTAGTGCTTACGCAGCATTTCTTCGCGCTTACAGTTAAGTGGTATCGGTGACGTGGTGGATTTCACCAGGCTGGTCGTTTGATCGTTCTTGTCTCGATTGTAAAGGTTTCTTGAGGGCTACAGGTGATCAGGTCGCGTTGAATCTAATACAGGTAGCTGGTTGCGCTCACACCTGTTGCGGCATTAGAAGCCCGGCTGCAATGAGGGCCGTAGAGTGACGGCGGGTAGGTATCATTGATTCCTCGTCAACCAACGGCGATCTTAGACCGAGCGTGCCTTTCAAGCACCGAATGATACCGCGATCTGGGTTTCAATCGTTGCCTTGACGTGACATGAAATAAACTAACGGTATCTGCGCCAAGCCATGATTTACGGAGCAAAGGAACAACTTATGACCTCAGCCAAACCAAATGTCGGCGCGCAAATCGAGCAAATGTACTTTTCAATGCTAGGGTCTGAGGACAAGGTTTCGATCGGTCAACAAAAAGACCGCTGGACCATGCTGTTTGTCTATCGAGGCAAGCATTGTCCGCGCTGCAAGCGTTTTTTGAACAAGTTGAATTCGGCGCTGTCGGCATGGGCTGACGTTATGGACGTTATTGTTGTCTCTGCCGACACCAAAGAAAAAGCTGCGGCAGACAAAGCAGAATTCGGCTGGGATTTTGATCTTTGCTATGGAATGACTGAAGCGCAAATGCGCGCGCTTGGTCTTTACGTGTCATCGCCTCTGTCTGATGCAGAAACGACGGGTCTGTTCGCCGAACCTGGCGCGTTTGCTATCCGTCCGAATGGAACACTGATGCTGGCCGATATCTCTAACGGCCCTGCGGCACGTCCCGATTTGGAAGAGCTTTTGGACGGCATGAAATTCAATATTGATAATGATCGTCCGGAACGAGGAACGGCCTGAGACCACCAGATCGCATGGCCTCGGTTACTCAAAGTAGCCTGGGTGCGTCTTGTGGATGAAGTCGATGGTTTCGTCGAGGCGGGACAGGTGTTTTCTGACAGCGGCTTGCGCTTGGTCATGGTCTCCTGCCGCCATGGCCTGTGCAATCTCTCGGTGATCGGCGAGGATGGCGTCTGCGGCACTGCCCTTTTCAAGGCTGAGCATACAAAGCCGGTCAACCTTTTGCTTTGATTCCAGCATCACGTCAAATGCCATAGGATTGCCGCTGAGCACGTAGATCAGTTTGTGAAAATCATAGTCCAGCGCGTGAAACGCAGATAGATCACCGTCATTGATCGCCTGCTCTTGTAAGGCGAGGTTTTCTGCAAGCTTTGCTTCACGTGTTGCGTCCCAGACTTCCATTGCTCGATGGATGATCTCCAGCTCCACCGCCATTCGAACCAATCGAGCGAGAGCCACACGCTCCATAGAAAATCCTCGAACTACGGTCGCCTTTTGTGGTCGTATTACGAGCAGATCTTCGTTGCCAAGCCTTGTGAATGCGTTGCGAACAGGTTGCCGTGATACGCCGAATCGGCTGGCTACCTCTGTTTCGGATAGCTTTGTACCGGGAAGAATTTCAAGCGAAACGATCTCGTCGTGTAGCGCTTCATAGACCGCATCGGTTGTGGTTCGTCTGATAATTTCTTCCACGGTATGTTGCTTGCGCCCTCTATCTTAGTCACGTTTCAAATTACAGATTCACTTTTAGATCATTGAAATATATAGAATATTCTATTTGATCTTGCTTGAGTGAACCAATGTAGGCCTGTCACCTATCAAATGCCTTGCGCTTTCGACTGTCAAGCAATCTGACATACTAAAAGCCTACAGTTGACATAACTTGGATACTAGTGTCCCTTTGAGGTAGCAGCGATTCTGGTTCTTGGGGGAAATCGAAAGCTACGTGGCTTTCGGTCTCTGAAATTCCATGAAAGCCAAATCCTGTCCAAAATTAATCGGGGAGGAGAACCCATGACTTTCACGAAATCGTTCTTTGCGACTGCGACCGCTGTGGCATTCATCGCAACGTCTGCTTCAGCCGACAACTGGCGCGCCTGGAACATCCACAACGACGGCCACCCAAACACAGCTGCGATGGACAAGTTTGCCGAACTGGTTGACGCAGCTACAGACGGCGAAGTTACCGTCGATGTGTTCCACGGTGGTGTTCTTGGTTCCCAACCGGACGCCCTTGAACAGGTTCGTATCGGCGCAATCGAGGTCGGTAACTTCAACCTCGGTCCCATTGGCCCAATGGTGAAAGAAGCTAACCTTGTATCGCTTCCTTTCATCTTTAAAGATGTGCCGCACATGTTCCGCGTGCTGGACGGCGACGCCGGTGAGGTTGTTTCGGCTGCGATGGGTGAAGCAGGCGTTTTGCCACTGGCATGGTTTGATGCCGGCGCGCGTTCCTTCTACAGCCAAAAGCCGATCAACACGCCCGCAGATGTCGAAGGTCTGAAAATCCGTGTGATGAACAACGATCTTTATACATCGATGATTTCAGCTATGGGCGGAAACCCGTCTCCAATGGCTTTCTCCGAAGTTCAGCAAGCGCTGAAAACCGGCGTTGTTGATGGTGCGGAAAACAACTTCCCGTCGTTCAAAAATGTCGGTCACTATGAAGTGACCACAAATTATTCGTTGTCCGAGCACCTGATTATCCCCGAGTGCATCTGCGTGAACACGGCCAAATTCAATGCGCTGTCTCCTGAGCTGCAGGCCGCTGTCCGCGGTGCAGCAGAAGAAGCCGCACTGGTCCAGCGTGAGCTTTGGGCAGTTGGCTCTGAGCAAGCGCGTAAAGATGTTGAAGCGGCTGGTATCACGGTCAACGAAATCGCCGACAAAGGCCCATTCCAGTCCGCAATGGATTCGGTTTATGCAGACTATTTGGCTGCAAATCCTGACATGAAGGCGTTGGTGGAAATGGCGCAAGCCACTGAATAAGTTGTCTTAACAGTTCAACTTTGAGCGCCCGGCTCCGCCAATTGGATGCCGGGCGTTTTGTCTCAGAGGAAATCCAATGCAAGAGCCCGATACCCCACCTGCCGCCATACGCAAAATGGACAGGATTCTTGATCTGCTTGCACGAGCTTGCATGTTGCTGTCTGGCGTCGCCATTGTTGTTATGACAGCGATCTTTGCCTGGCTGGTTTTCGGCCGCTACGTTCTGAACAACACGCCCACGTGGGTCGAGCAGGTTTCACTGCTGTTGGTCATGGTTATCGCGTTTCTTGGTGCGGCTGCGGGTGTGCACAATCACACGCACCTCTCTGTTGTCGTGTTCCGCAATATAGTTCCACCCTCTGTGCGAACGGTTTTCGTCGTGGTCTCTGATGTCCTGATGGCAGGTTTCGGTGGCATGATGTTTTGGTACGGGATCGAGCTGACCATATTCAAATGGAACACCCTGATCCCGCTCATCCAATGGTCAGAGGGCTTGCGCTCCTTGCCACTGACAATCAGCGGCGCGTTAGTGTTCCTTTTTTCCACTGGCCATCTGATCCGCCTGTTTCTGGGCCGAGACGAACGCCAAGACAACATAGATCAGGGATAGTCATGGGACTCATGATTCTGTTGGGGGTTTTCGCCCTTTGTGTCATCATCGGCGCGCCAGTGGCATACGCCCTAGGTATCGCTGCATTGGCTTCCTTTTGGTTTGAAGGATTGCCGCTGTTTGTTGGATTCCAGCGTATCGTGTCGGGGATCAACGTCTTTTCCCTAATGGCAATCCCGTTCTTCATCTTTGCGGGCGAGCTGATGTTTCACGGTGGCATCGCGATCCGGTTGGTTCGGTTCGCGCAGGCCGCCGTAGGCGCTGTGCGCGGTGGGCTTGGCATCGTCAATGTCTTCTCGTCCATGTTGTTTGGTGGCATTTCCGGATCGGCAATTGCCGATATCTCGGCGCTTGGGTCGATCCTGATCCCGGTGATGAAAGACAAAGGTTATGATGCCGACTATGCGGTGAACGTTACAGTGACGTCATCAATTGCCGGGATCATCATTCCGCCCAGCCACAACATGATCATCTTTGCCCTTGCAACAGGCGGTGCTGTTTCAATCTCAAAACTGTTTCTGGCTGGCGTTGTGCCTGGCGTCCTTATGTGTTGCTGCCTTGCAATTGCAGCGTACGTCGTAGCGGTCAAGCGCGGCTATCAGGCCGAGCAGTTTCCAGGTTGGACCGCACTTGCCATTGCTTTTGTGGGTTCGATTCCGGGTTTATTGACTGCCGTGATTATTGTCGGAGGGGTCTTGTCAGGCGTCTTTACGGTGACTGAATCCGGCGCGTTCGGGGCAATGTATGCCTTTGTCGTGACGCTTGTTGTCTATCGTAGCCTGTCCTGGGAAAACTTTAAAACTGCCGTTATCTCTTCGGTACGCACAACTTCTATGGTGATGATTCTGATCGCCTGTGCCGGTGCTTTTGCCTATATGCTGACGTTCAACCGGGTGCCGACGAAAACGGTCGAATTCCTGTTGGGTATCACAGAAAACCCGATCCTGATCTTGTTAATGATCAATGCTGTCCTGTTGCTTTTGGGGATGATCATGGACATGGCCGCGTTGATCCTGATCTGCACACCGATTTTCCTGCCGGTGATGAACATGCTGGGTATCGACCCGCTGCAGTTCGGCATGATCCTTTTGGTGAACCTCGGTCTTGGTCTTTGCACGCCACCTGTCGGGACATGTCTCTTTGTGGGGTGTGCGGTTGGAAAACTACCGATGGAGAAAGCGGTCAAAACGATTTGGCCTTTCTACCTCGCCATCTTTGCCGCGCTCATGCTGATCACTTTTGTACCGGCAATATCGCTGACGCTGCCGAACCTGATCATTGGCCCGTAAATCAAAGGAGAATGTGGCGATGCTGACAATAAGACGCCTGGACATCGATGACGCGGGCAAGTTGATCGCAGGAGCGCGAGCCAAAGCGCAGGAAATCGGCGTGCCGATGTGTATTGCCGTCACAGATGAAAGCGGCAACCTCATCGCGTTTGAACGGATGGATGGTGGCAAGATTACCAGCATCATTTTGGCCATCGACAAGAGTTTCACTGCAACCGGTATCCAAAAAGGAACCGATGCTCTTGGTGAAGCAAATCAGCCTGGGATGGCCGCACACGGAATATCCTCAACGCTCGGCGGACGAATGGTGACCGTTGCAGGTGGCCTTCCCGTGACGGTCGACGGACAGGTGGTTGGCGGGATTGGTGTCAGCTCGGGCTCACCAGCTCAGGATCTCAAAGTTGCACAGGCAGGGGTCACGGCGCTCTGCGAAGCCTAATTAGAAAGAGTTTAAGGAGTCAGATATGACAAAACCCGTCATCGGTTTCATCGGCCTCGGTCTTATGGGCGGCAACATGGCAGAGTGCCTGCAAAACAACGGTTTTGACCTGGTTGTTATGGGTCGGAACAAGGAAGCTGTCGCAGCAACAGTCAACCGCGGTGCTGTAGAGGTTACAACGCCACGAGAGCTTGCTGAAAACAGCGATATCGTGATGCTTTGTGTAACAACATCGGATGTCGTCGAAAGCCTGATCTACGGCGATGACGGCATCCTGGCAGGCATCAAAGATAGTGCTGTGGTCATTGACTTTGGCACCTCGATCCCAGCGTCCACACGCAAAATCGGCACAGACTTGGCCGCAAAAGGTGCTGGTATGATTGATGCGCCGCTGGGACGCACACCGGCGCACGCCAAGGCTGGTTTGCTGAACATCATGGCAGCGGGCGATATAGCCGCCTTTGAGAAGGTGAAACCTGTCCTGGATGTACTGGGGGAAAATGTCTTTCACCTCGGCGAACTGGGTGCGGGCCATGTGACCAAGCTCATCAACAATTATATGGGCATGACGACAGCTTGCACCATGAGCCAAGCCTTTGCTGTGGCTGAACGCTCAGGGGTAAACAAACAGCAGCTTTTTGACATCATGTCAGCTGGACCGTCCAATTCCCCCTTTATGCAGTTTTGTAAGAACTACGCGGTTGATGGTGTCAGCGATTTGGGGTTTTCGATTAACAACGCCAACAAGGATCTTGGTTACTTCCTGAAGCTGGCCGAGGACGTGGGCACTCGTGCCGAGATCGCTGAAGGAACCGCGAACAACCTTCAGGCAGCCGCGGACGCAGGCATGGGCGACGGCAACGTGCCGGAAATCTTCGACTATTTTGCCAAGCTTTAGCGTCAGATCCATCAGTCACGCATAGCAGCACCAATTGAACGGGAAAGAGCAACCATGAGACTTCAGGGAAAGACCGCAATTGTCACGGGTGGTGGCCGCGATATCGGGCGCGCCTGCGCTGTCAAACTCGCCTCCGAAGGGGTGAATGTCGCGGTGAACTACTTCGCCAGTAGTGCTGGCGCCGAGGAAACCGTAGCCGAGATCAAAAAGATCGGTGGACAGGCGTTTGCAATGCAAGGCGACCTGAACAAACCCGAAGAGGTCGATGCGTTGATCGCCAAGACGGTCGATACCTATGGCAGCCTGGACATTCTGGTGAACAATGCCGGAGGTTTGATCGCGCGCAAGAAAATCACCGAGATGTCGCTTGAGCATTGGCAGGCTGTCATGGATCTCAACCTGACCAGCACGTTTCTTATGGTCAAAGCGGCACTGCTGCATATGAAATCCGGGGCCATTGTAAACATCGCCAGTCAGGCGGGTCGCGACGGTGGTGGCCCGGGTGCGTCGGCTTATGCAACGTCAAAAGGCGGGGTCATGACGTTCACCCGTAGTCTTGCAAGGGAACTGGGCCCCGATATCCGTGTCAATGCAATCTGCCCAGGCATGATCGACACGGATTTCCATAACATCCATACTCCCGATGCAGGCCGTCGCGGGCTAGAAGCTGCTGCGCCGCTCAAGCGGCAAGGCCAGTCTCAGGATGTTGCGAACCTCGTGACGTTTCTGGCAAGCGAGGACTCGGCTTATCTGACCGGGACCAATGTTGATATCAATGGTGGGATGCTGTTCTCGTGATCGCAGCAGCACAGTTGGCGTAAGTGTCAAACGCTACTGTTCGTCAACCTTCTAAGTACTGGACACCGGACTATGCGTATTCTCTCGATTGGTGAATGTATGGCCGAAATGGCCCCTACTGACGCGCCAAGCACGTATCAGATGGGGTTCGCCGGAGACACGTTCAATACAGCTTGGTATCTGGCCCAACTCACTCCCGAAACGCCCTTGTCCTATTTTACCGCCGTCGGAGACGACGCCATCTCGTCCCGGATGCTGGGTGCCATGCGCGAAAGTGGGGTGGATACCCAGCAGGTGCGGATCGTGCCAAACCGTTCTGTGGGGTTGTATCTTATCACGCTGGACAACGGGGAGCGCAGTTTCACCTATTGGCGTGGTCAGTCAGCCGCACGTCTGTTGGCGCAAGACAAGCAAGCACTCGCCCATGCCATGACGCAATCAGATCTCATCTATTTCTCGGGTATCACTCTGGCAATCTTGGACCCTGAGGGGCGCGCCGCCTTGCTCGACGTTGCTCGGTCTGCGCGGCGTGCCGGAAAACGGATTGCCTTCGACCCCAATCTGCGCCCGCATCTTTGGGACAGCCCGTCTGAGATGACCGAGAACATCATGCAAGCGGCCGCCGTTAGCGATATCGCTTTGCCATCGTTCGAGGACGAGGCACGTTGGTTCAGCGACATGAACCCCGCGGCCACTTTGCAGCGCTATGCAAGGGCCGGTGCGGAAACGATCGTTGTCAAGAATGGCGCAGAAACGGTCTTTTATCGTACCCGCGGCGCAGAGGGCTCTGTCCATGTTCCGCCTCTGGCCTCGGTTGTGGATACGACGGCTGCCGGCGACAGTTTCAACGCTGGCATTCTGGCGGGGCTGGCAACAGATACACCCTTACCTGACAGCATAGCACTGGCTTGCAAACTGGCAGGGCATGTCGTGCAAGGCAAAGGTGCACTTGTTCCCATCAACCAAAGCCTGCTCGACAGTTGCCCACGGCCTTAGCAGAAGGATCCAGTCCATGCCGAACCCTCAGCCTGCCGAAACGATCAAACTGCGTCCGGATACGCTTGATCGCTTGTCGAAGGTCAGCACAGCGACTGTGGCCACGCTGCTTTACAAACGCGGTTACCAAAACGCCTATGTTCAAGGCGTTGCCCCATTGGGCAAGGGCAAGTCCACTCTTGTCGGCCCGGCCTTTACGCTGCGCTACATTCCGACGCGACCTGATACCGACCCAATCGAGGCGTTTCGTGAGCCAGATCACCCGCAGCGCGTGGCCGTGGAGACATGTCCGGAAGGCGCGGTATTGGTCATGGATTGTCGGCAGGATGCCTCGGCGGCCTCGGCCGGTTCGATCCTTTTGACGCGACTGGAAATGCGCGGAGCAGCGGGCGTCGTCACGGATGGTGGCATTCGCGATGCCGACGGTGCCGCCGCACTAGAGATGCCAGTGTTTGCTGCCAAACCGTCTGCCCCAACCAACCTTACGAAACATCATGCGGTTGATGTCGGATTGCCAATCGGGTGTGGCGGTGTGGCGGTCTATCCTGGTGACATCGTTCTGGGTGACAGCGATGGTGTCATGATTATCCCACGTCACCTTGCCGATGACATTGCGATCGAGGCAGGCCCAATGGAGCTGTTCGAACGCTTTGTTCTGGAAGAGGTACGAAAAAACACCCCCGTAATCGGACTTTATCCTGCAACCGACCCAGACGTTCTTGAACGATTTAAGGTCTGGCGCGCACGGCTCTCTGACTGACGTCTGAATCGCGATCACCTATTGTCCAATACTGGGACGAACGCATTTCGCCTCAGGGCTCACCCACCAAAAGGATAGCTTATCCAGATGACTATTTCTCCAAAGGCAGCGAGTTTACGGGCCCGAGAAATCTGTGCACTCGCGCCAATTGTGCCGGTTTTGGTGGTTGATGATGTCACAACAGCCCGACCATTGGCCGAGGCGCTTATCGCAGGCGGTTTACCCACGCTGGAGGTCACATTGCGCACTCCTGCCGCTCTCGAGGTTATTCGGGTCATGAGCGGCGTCCCGGGCGGGCATGTGGGGGCTGGCACACTGATAACCCCCGAAGATGTTCGGGCTGCCAAAGAGGCGGGCGCTACCTTCGGTGTCTCTCCGGGGGCAACCGATGAACTGCTGGCGGCTTGTGAAACCGAAGGATTGCCGCTCCTGCCCGGGGCCGCGACTGCGTCTGAGGCGATGCGTCTTTTGGCGCGCGGCTATGATATGCTCAAGTTCTTTCCAGCCGAGGCCTCGGGCGGAGTATCGGCACTCAAGGCTATTGGCGCGCCTTTGCCGCAGGTTTCCTTCTGTCCTACAGGTGGGGTCAGCGCGGCCAATGCAGGCTCATATCTGGCGCAGCAGAATGTGGTTTGCGCTGGAGGCAGTTGGGTGGCGCCCAAAGATCTTATAGCAGCGACCGATTGGGCGGGTATCGAGACCCTGGCTCGGGACGCTGCCCAGTTGGAGGTGTGTAAATGAAGATTTCCGAGGTCCATACACATCTTCTTGACTACAAGCTTGAGACCGCCTTCGAGAGCGCAGCAACTCGTTTCACGCGACGCCAACATGTTTTGGTCGAGATTATCTGTGACGACGGAACAACGGGTTGGGGAGAATGCCTGGGGCCAGCTCAGCCAAACGCTGCGATCGTAAAGGCCTATGCGCCCTATTTGATTGGCCGCAATCCGCTGGATACGGAAGTTCTCTGGCAAGGCCTGTATAATCTCCTTCGAGACCAAGGGCAGCGCGGTCTCACAATGACCGCACTTTCAGGAATTGATGTCGCTTTGTGGGATATCAAGGGTCACCACTTTGGCGTTCCGGTTTCGGTGCTTCTCGGAGGACGTGTTCGGGACAAAGTAAAGGCATATGCCACCGGGTCTTTTCGGCGCGACGGGGTCGATCGTATTTCGGACAATGCCGAGGAATGCGCAGCCCATATCGCTGCAGGGTTCCACGCAGTTAAAATCAAGATTGGCTTTGGGGTGGAAGAAGATGTTGCAGTCATCAAGGCGGTGCGTGAAGCGATCGGAACGCATACTCGTCTGATGATAGACGCAAATCACGGGTACTCGATCCAAGAAGCGATCACTCTGGGCAACCGAGCGGCAGAGTTCGATATCGATTGGTTCGAGGAACCGGTCATTCCGGAACAACTTGACGCGTACCGTCGTGTACGCGCCGGTCAACCTATTCCGGTTGCTGGTGGCGAGACTTGGCATGGCAGGTTCGCGTTCCGCGAGCCCCTGGAAACAGGATGTATCGATATCGCCCAGCCAGACTTGTGTGGCACTGGCGGTTTTTCGGAGATGCGCCGGGTCGTTGATATGGCGGCTCTTCACGGCGTACGTGTTGTTCCGCATGTTTGGGGAACGGCAGTGCAAATCGCTGCGAGCCTCCAGTTTGTTTCGGCCCTGTTACCAGACCCACCACGGCGTGATCCAATCGAACCGATTTTTGAGTTTGATCGGACGCATAACCCATTCAGGCAGGCGATAATCACCCACCCGATCGAACATGAAAACGGCGTGATCGCAATTCCAAACAAACCGGGTCTGGGTATTGAGATCAATCGTGATGCATTGGCAGAGTTCGCCATGGGAGAACCCGAATGATCGAACGTAGCTTCTCTGGCCGTGCCCCTGAGACCAAGCTGCCTGCAGGCGCCATTGATACACACCTTCACGTCTATCTTTCCGGGTTTCCAGCACTGCCAGGAGGTCCTGATCTGCCAGAGGGCCAGCCTGGGTTATCAGAGTACAGACAAGTCATGGGCTGGCTTGGCATTGACAGGTTTGTCATCACACAAGGAAATGCACATCACGCCAACCATGCGAATTTGCTGGCGGCGCTCAAAGAAACCAGGGACGTGGCACGTGGCGTGGCCGCCATTGACGGTGAAACCTCTGACGCAGAACTTGAAATCCTCAAGGATGGAGGGGTCGTTGGAACACGTATCGTGGATCTGCCAGGGGGCGCGGTTGGGCTCAGTCAGCTCGAAGAGGTTGACGCCCGTGCACTTGCCGCGGGCTGGATGATTGCTATTCAGTTCGATGGCTCCGACATTTCGGACCATGTTGATAGGCTCTCAAAACTGCGATCCAAATGGGTGCTTGACCACCATGGCAAATTTTTGAGGGGCACCGCGCCAGATGGCGATGAAGTAGCAATGCTCAAACGCCTTGTCGACGGCGGCAGATGCTGGTTCAAGTTTGCCGGTTGCTATGAGTCCTCCTTTGAAGGTGGACCCGATTATTCAGACGTAGCCGAGGTTTCGAAGGTCATGGCAACCCATGCCCCCGAACGCATTGTATGGGGGACAAACTTTCCTCACAACACAGCGACAAGAACCACAGACTACCCTAACGATGCCGCATTGCTCGATACTGTTTTAAACTGGTTTCCAGATGACCGCGCGCGTCACCTCGCTCTCGTAGAAAACGCCGAAAAACTCTACGGCTTCCAATCTGTAGCGAAGTAAACGCTGCCTGCTAAAAAGTGAGATATACAAAGTGCTAAACAAACTTTTGATAACGGGTGCTGATGGCAACCTTGGGTCGGTTTGTCGGTCTCGCTTGCAGGGCCTCGCCACAACCATTCGCCTTGGCGCGCGAGAGGATGTGGGCCCTGCCGGTGAAAATGAAGAAATTGTGTATTGTGACTTGGGCGACAAAGATGCGGTTGAGGCCATGGTTGAAGGGTGCGATGGGATTGTTCATATGGGCGGGCAATCGATCGAAGCACCCTGGGAAACTATAAAACAATCCAATATCGACGGTGTTTTCAATCTCTATGAAGCGGCCCGAAAATCGTCGGTAACGCCGAGGATATTTTTTGCCAGTTCAAATCACGCGATTGGCTTTCATGAACAGACAACACGGCTTGATGCCAATGCACAGGTAAGGCCCGATAGTCTTTATGGAGTGTCAAAAGTCTTCGGAGAAGCTCTCGCACGGCTTTACTTCGAGAAATTTAATATAGAGACAGCAATTGTCCGCATTGGTTCATCGTTTCCGGAACCAAAGAACCATCGCATGCTTGCAACGTGGTTGAGTTACGATGATCTGAAATCTCTTATCGAGAGTGTTTTCGCTATTCCGCGTTTGGGATGTCCGATTATCTACGGTGCCTCGAACAACGATGCATCCTGGTGGGACAATCGTGAGACAGGCTTTTTGGGATGGAAGCCAAAAGACAACTCTGAGGCGTTTCGCGCCCGTATCGATGCCGAATGCATCCAACCTGCAATCGACCACGTATCCGTAGTTTTTCAGGGCGGGGATTTTTGTGGTCAGGGTATTCTTGAGGAATAGAACAGATACGATCAGGCCATATGTGTGGATACTCTGAAAAGGTAAACCGATGCGACCAAACAAAATTAGAGAGCATTGGGCCGCTGGGCGGCCTGTAGTCAACGGATGGCTGTCGATCCCAAGCGGTTTTTCAGCCGAAACCATGGCGCATCAAGGATGGGACACACTTACTGTTGATATCCAACATGGCGTAATCGACTACCAGAAGGCGGTCGAGATGTTCACTGCGATTTCGACAACCGATACCGTCCCAGTAACGCGCGTGCCGTGGCTCGAGCCCGGTATTTTGATGAAAGTGCTAGATGCCGGAGCTTACGGTGTCATTTGTCCAATGATCAATAGCCGTGAAGATGCTGAGAACCTTGTGGCCTGGACACACTACCCTCCCAAAGGAACAAGGAGCTTTGGGCCGATCCGGGGCCTCTTGTACGGTGGTTCAGACTACCCAGAGCATGCCAATGACACGATTGTCGTCTTCGCAATGATCGAGACGCTGGAAGGTCTCGACAACCTTGAAGAAATACTGTCGGTTCCAGGTCTTGACGCCGTCTACATTGGACCTTCCGATCTTTCCCTAGCACTGGGTTGTCGACCGTCATTCGATGAGGTCGAAGCTCCTGTTGCCGAGGCCATTGAAATGATAGCCGCTAAGGCAAAAGAATATGGAAAATTCGCAGGTTGCCATAACGGGACACCGCAATACGCCTTGAAACGCATTGAAATGGGATTCCAGTTTGTCACAATCGCTTCGGACGCCCGCTTGATGGCAGCTGCCTCAAAGGACGCTTTGTCTCAGGTGCGCGATGGCCTGCCATAGTTTGTTAGTGGTGAATTTTGGGAGGCGTGTTTTCAATGCTTCAAGGCAGCCAAGCTTGGGTTGGCAAGCTGTTTAACTATTAGAATACGCTTTTCGCGATGTTTGGTATGATCACGGGTCGAAAGTTCTAGTCGGCACAAGACCAAGACTTAGGAGGCATGTATGCCACGTATGAAGCCCGAAGACCTCAGATCGCGGCATTGGTTCGCAAATCCGGATGATCCGGAAATGACCGCGCTCTACTTGGAACGTTATCTAAACTACGGGCTCACGCGCGAAGAACTGCAATCCGTTAAACCGATAATCGCAATTGCACAGACGGGCAGCGACCTAAGCCCCTGCAACCGCCACCACCTGGAACTTGCCAAACGGGTACGTGACGGCATAATCGCAGCAGGAGGCACAGCCATCGAAGTGCCGGTCCATCCCATTCAGGAAACCGGCAAACGCCCCACCGCCATGCTCGACCGCAATCTGGCGTATCTCAGTTTGGTTGAATCGCTTTATGGCTACCCGATAGATGGCGTAGTGTTGATGATTGGCTGCGACAAGACCACACCTGCGCTTCTGATGGCAGCTTCTTCAGTCAACATTCCAGCCATTGCTCTTTCTGTAGGACCTATGCTGAATGGTTGGTACGAGGGAAAGCGGGCAGGGTCCGGCACTGTTATTTGGAAAGCCCGCGAACGCCTCGCTGCCGGAGAAATCTCCTCTGATGAATTTATGGAAATCGCCGCAGCCTCTGCTCCTTCGGTGGGGTACTGCAACACCATGGGAACCGCCACCACGATGAACAGCTTGGCCGAAGCACTCGGCATGCAGCTACCAGGCGCGGCGGCCATTCCGGCCCCGTACCGCGAACGCGGTCAGATCAGCTATGAGACCGGAAAACGCATCATTGAAATGGTGTGGGAGGATCTGCGCCCGTCTGACATCATGACGCGCGCGGCTTTTGAGAATGCTATCGTGGTTAACTCCGCCATTGGTGGATCCACCAATGCGCCTATTCACCTAAATGCTATTGCGCGCCATCTAGGTGTGCCGCTTGACAATGATGACTGGCAGGCTTTGGGGCACAATGTGCCACTTTTGGTCAATCTACAGCCCGCAGGCGAATATCTCGGCGAAGATTACCACCGCGCTGGCGGTGTTCCTGCCGTGATCGCAGAGCTGATTGCAGCTGGTCGCCTACCTCATGCAGAGGCCAAAACTGTCAACGGGCACAGCATAGCCAACAACTGCACGCGCCGGCGCAGCACAAATTCCAACGTCATTAAATCTGTTGATGCCCCGCTGAAAGACAAGGCAGGGTTCATCAACCTAAAGGGCAATCTATTTGACAGCGCGTTGATGAAAACCAGTGTCATCGGTTCAGAATTTGCAAAAGCCTATCTTACCAATCCCGATGATCCCAACGCGTTTGAGGGTCGCGCAGTTGTTTTTGATGGACCTGAAGATTTTCACAAGCGCATTGATGACCCATCTCAGGATATCGACACCCGTTGTATTCTCGTTATGCGCGGAACCGGTCCCAAAGGGTATCCCGGCGGAGCAGAAGTCGTGAATATGCGTGCGCCATCCTATCTCTTGAAGCAAGGCGTTCAGGAATTACCCTGCATAGGTGATGGGCGCCAATCTGGCACTTCTGGCTCGCCATCAATCCTGAACGCTGCGCCAGAGGCTGCCGACAATGGTGGCCTAGCAGTTCTGCAAACAGGGGATCGGATCCGCGTTGATCTTAACACCTGCACAGTCAACATTCTGATTTCCGATGTGGAACTTGAGCGGCGTAAGGATCAGTTAATCCAAAACGGCGGATATCCCGTGCCCGAAAGCCAATCTCCTTGGCAACAGTATTTCCGTGATCTCGTGCAACCTTTTGACAAGGGTATGAACCTACGCAATGCTGACGCCTATCGCGACATCGCGCGTAAGTCACTGCCTCGAGACAACCACTGAATTCAACAACTTGTGGACACCAGCGGGATCGTTTGAGGCGACACATACGCATTCCGGTTTCACATCTTCATCTTGGTGTTGACGATAATCACGACCATTATGATGTCACTCCTACCTCTCATTTTTCGCGGCTCCTGCTTGGCAGGGTGGTTTGGGCCAGCATTTTCGGGAGGAGGTGAAAATGCTGGCCCTTTGCGTTGGCGCTCCCTGTTGGCTTTTTCGCCGCCGCTTTTGCTGGCTTACTCTGGGAGGAGCGAGGACCAGCAAATTTCTTGCAATCTTCTGTCCTGAGGGTCTACTTCTCTATTCGTCAGCCATCAATTTTGCGGCATATTCCGGGATATCGGATCGCGAAATTCCGATCTGAGCGAGCTGGTAGTCGCTCATACTCGAAAGTGTGGAGAGCATCCTGGCCATTTGAAAAGTCTTTAGGCCAGCATTTGCCGAGGCTCCGATCCAAGCCAGGAAGGCGATTGATACGGTAATGGCCTGGCCACGATCTGAACTAGCCGTTTGGGTGTTAACAGCCATACGCAGCCTCCATAGCAAGTCTTTTGATGCTACTGCGCGGAATGCCCAGATCTGTTAGGTCGCGGTCAGATAGCACCGAGAGCTCATAATACGTTGCGCGATAAACCCTGCGTTTGGCCTGTGCCTTTCGCATCGCGTCCAGTTTTTGATGAAAGAACGTGCGGCCAGCTTCGAATACGACATCCAGCGCGCTGTTTGATCGTGTAATTGCCATGATATTGCCTCGTCCGTTGCTGCGGTGCAGTATTTATGCTGCAATGCAGAGATACGTCTGTTTGGTAGCGCTCACAATTTGGCAATCTGGCATAGGCCCCATGCCAGATTGGAACAGCAAGGGTCATGACATGGATATTTCTGCGCAAATGTTAATTTTTGCGACAGTGGTCGAGCAAGGAAGCATATCTGCGGCTGCACGATCAATGGGGCAAACCCCATCAGCAGTAAGTAAGCAGATTGGATTACTTGAAGATCAGGTTCACTACCGCCTTCTTAATCGCACCAGAACGGGTATCTCTCCAACACTGGAAGGCCAAGCATTCTACGAAAAATGCAAAGCGATGGCTGACAAATTCAAAGAAGCCGAGGCGATGATCCTTAGCTTTGATGGTGTCCCGCGCGGAGTGCTCAGAGTCGCATCCACGGTTGCCTTTGGTAAGTCACAGCTGATCCCCGCCTTGCCTGAATTCATGGAGGAGAATCCTGAAGTTCAAGTATCGTTGGATTTAACCGACCGGGAGATTGATCTTCGCAGTGAAGGGTTTGACGTGGCGATCTGCTTTGCTGAACAACGCAAAAACCCAGATATGGTCATCAGGCGAATTATGCAGAGTCGAAGGGTGCTATGTGCCTCACCTGAATACCTTGAGCGTTCTGGAACACCGTCGAATTTTGCCGAATTGGCTGAGCACAATTGCTTGCGGGTTGCCGGGAGAAGCCAACGGAACGCTTGGAACAGCATCAAACCGAAGGTGGGCGAAAAATTTGAAGCAACGGGAAGTTTTGAGGGGAACAGCACTGATGTCGTTTTTCGAGCGGCACTGGCTGGCATCGGTATCGCGCGACTACCTAGCTACATTGCAAACCGGAAGTTCGAATCCGGGGAACTCATCCATGTCATGCCGAAATACGCGCCACCCAGCACAGATATTGTCGTAATGTTTGCCGAAAGGCGCAATTTAGCGCCGAAAACTCGAGCGTTCGTAGACTATCTGGCGCGACGGTTTCGCAACGCCGTAGACGACCAGATGACCTAATAATAGCCGTTGGAAACAATCGATAGTTTCCAAAATAGTTTCGCATCAAGCGCCTAAAAATTGGAAACATTATGCCGGGAATATCAATCCAATAACTAGCACTGGTTTGTAAGCGTAGCGGTAGTAAATTATGCCTGTCATTGTTCTTGTCGGTATCGTCCATCGATGGATGCCGTTATAGCTGGGACAGAAATGCTTGATGTTTGGGTCAGAATTGAATGACGTGATTGACCGATTTATTGAGGTTTTGGCTGTCGATAGAGTCAAAGATCAGTGACGTTCCACAGTGCTTTTGTGAAGCGACACATAGTTCTGCCACCAGCTACAGAACCTTGCCATTTTTGCCTCACTTCCTTCACCAAGCACCTAGACTGATTTCAATGATCCTGACTTCCCTATTGGGAAAATCAGGGCTGATTTGCAGATCAGAAGCCGAAGGCGCCTGTTCCTGCTGATCTGCCACGTGGCGAACGCGGGAGGCCGCTGTCAGTTTTTCCTAAAGGCAAACTACAAGCATTTGTTAAACTGCGAGGTGAAGAGACATGACTGATGGTCGAAATGATCTTTTTGAACGCCTCAATCCAATTTGGGAGGCCGTGGTTAAGTTGGGCGAGAACACCCCCGAACTCAGTAAAAAGCCCTACCTCAATGAGATGAAGGGTGAAGTGTACAAAGCACGGACCGCTTCATTTGGGACTGAAAATAGTGCGGATCGGTGTGACGAAAAAGTAGCGGAGGATCCTGAAGCTCAGTTCAAGATGATTGCAGTCGCCTATGCCACCGGAGACATGGATGAGGTCGATCAGGTGGTAAACTACCTTGCTTTTATACGTCGTATGAAAAAACAGGGCATTTATGAATTGGGGCACTGGAGTGATGAGGACTCAGATGGGCGATAATACAACCAGAGATCGCTTCACATAACACCCATACTGCGACGTACGCGGTTTGTTATGACGCTGCAATTCATTCGGCGCTCGCGAAACCCGCCAATCGAAATCCAGATCGACGAAGACCGCAATGCGGACAAAGCACCAATTCGCTGCGCTTGCGCCAAGGTCGGCTTTCAACGGCGCGCCTAGAGTTTTAGGCGCGCCCAGTTCTCTGACCTAATCCTACCGGACTATAGCACTGTAGTCGCCGCGCAATTGAAGCGTCACCGTTACCGCCTCATCGTCCCTGTTGCGCCAGAACCAGCCGTGATCTCCGGCGAAAGGAGTTTCAAGACTACCTTCGCCTTCGGTTTGACCGCGCCCTTTCTCATAGGTCACGTTTTGGTCGCCCGCGTGTGCATGGAGGTCGAAGTTGACCCGACCACCTTCGGCCACCCACGCGTAGAATAGGGTCGCTCCCTCTTCCATGGTTGCCTTGATCTCGGTGAACTCACCCGGTTCGAGCGTGAACGTGATTGTATCCTGCCACGCCTCCTGAGCGTGTGCTGTGCCAACGAACAGACCGAAGATGTCATCGAGTAAGTTCGATGACTGATCCGCCCCGTGAACTTGCTGATCCTGCTCGGCTTCATCTGCCAGTTCCTGCTTGATTTCGCCCATCTCAGTCAGGCCAAGCACGCGGCCTGCGCCCGTTGGGTCAATCCCGTATTCAGCAGGCAAAACGACCACAACGAGTATCGCCGCGGCGCTGATAGCAGCGATTATCGTGGATCGAAGAAGCTGGGCTGAGCTCGGTAATTCTTCGAGGCTCGGTTTCTTTGCGTTAAACATTTGAGGTTTTCCTTATGCGGCCACGAAATAGCCGGTCAGTTGGTATCCCATCAGCACAAAACCGATGGTCATCATGACGACATTGACGGTGTAGGCTTGTTCGAAAAATTTGGCGCTCTTTCGCCAGTACCCCATGACGATGAGGATCGCTGCGAGTGCCAGAAGTTGGCCGATCTCGACGCCAACATTGAATGCCAGGAGGTTGGGTAGCAGCCCGTCTGGTGCGATCTGGTAGTCCAGTATTTTCGTGGCTAAGCCGGTGCCGTGAAACAGGCCGAAGATGAAAGTCGCTGCCTTGGTGTTAGGCTGGAAGCCGAACCACCGTTGATAGGCCCCTAGGTTGTCGAGCGCCTTGTAGACAACGGACAGCCCGATGATGGCATCCACAATGTAGGAGCTGATACCCCAGCCGAACCATACTCCCGCGAGCATCGTTATAGAGTGGCCAATAGCAAAGAGGCTCACGTAGACTGCTACGTCTTTCGACCGATAGAGGAAGAAGACGACACCAAGGAGGAACAAGATGTGGTCGTAGCCCGTGACCATATGTTTAGCCCCGAGATACATGAAGGGGATGATGTGCACGCCCCAGATTTCTTGGATGTATCCAGCATCGCCGGGCGTAACATCATGCGCCAATGCTGCGCTGGGCGATAGCAGCAACATGGACAGGACGAAGAACGCGAGACGTTTAGAATTGCGTCTGACGCCTTTATGGAAGGTTCTCATGGAGTAACTCCGCTAAATATTTGGATTGATCGGTGATGCGCGTGAGCCGCGCGGTGCCGATCAAGTTCGCGGAGGTCGATCTATTCGGAACTGACGATTAGGGCCGCGGGCTGAGGTAAGCCTTCGCCATGCCTCGTCCCTGTGCCATTCAGGTGCGGTGCCTGAAACATTGGCGAGAAACGGCTGCTTGTGGTCATGATCCGCCACGTCGTGGCTATGGCCGTGCATCGCCCACAAGAGATCTTCTTCGAACCCGTGCGAATGGCCATGATCCTCGACCATTTCAAGATGGTCTTGGATCGTCTCAATAATCGCCGGTACATGCGAGAATGATGGTGTTACGGACCAAACGACCAACGCCAGAAAGAGGGCAGCCAAGCCAACTCTTTGAATGTGCACGTAAGCCTGTTTCATCACATCTGTCAGCCCGGTGATTGCAGCCTCTATGCGGCTGCCACGAATTTGTTCACTTCTACCGTAGTGTTTGCCACGTGGTCAAATCCACCTATCAGGCTCTTGCATTCGTCTGGTGATCTTGGAGCTGTTGAAGCGACCTAGACGATGACTGAATAATATCTCGGGCCGACCTGCCAGATGTGCAGGTTAGTGGTCTTGTCAGTATCGCTTTCGATTGCATCGCGCATCACCGACCTTCACTCAAAGACTTGCGCGCAAGGCTTTTTCACGAAAACCCGACATGGGCGCAATGTCCTTACCGCCACGTGGCGAAGGTTGCCTTTCTTAGTCATGCGGTGGGTTGCGGCCTGCTTGAATTTCCTGAACACGTTCAGGCCAAGTGGAACGGATATAGGCAAGAATATCCCAAATATCGTCATCGGTGAGGGTATCACCAAAGCCGGGCATGCCACTTGCAAAGCCGTCGACGCCACGCGCCGCCAGCGCCGCCTCGCCACCCAACTGGGTGTACTCGAACAGAAGCTGGTTGTCGTGGTGCCATGTATGCCCAGTCTCGTCATGGGGCGGCGCAGGCAGAATGCCGTTGTTGTCAGGCGTCTGCCAATCCGGCTGCCCTTCGAGATTGACGCCATGACAAGAAGCGCACTGTTCGGCGTAGAGGGTCTGCCCATTGGTCAAGTCCCGGTCGTCCATTTCGTGACCAGCAGTTGCACCCGTTGCTAAGCTGAAAAATGGGACTATCAAAAAGTCCCGCACGTTCATGGGATACCTCAGTTCGGTAGGGTCAAAACGCTGGTGAGTGTTGCGGTTGCTGCAAGTACCATCAGAATGATCACAGTTTCGATTTCAATGGAGCGCGCCAAGTGGCGGGCGGCATTATTATCCCCGGACTGCATGGCCGGAACGAAGCGGAGCTTATTTGCGGCTGCCAACGTCAGGGCCACGCCCACAAGTGCAAGTTTGATCAGCAGGGTTTGCCCATAACTCGTTGTCATTAACGCCCGCATATCGCCCAGCAACATCCAGGCCATCAGCAGTCCCGCCAAAATCAACGCAGGGACAATGATCGAAGCTACCTGTCCAAACCGATGCCCCAACATGGCCGCGTTGTTCAAATACTCTTGCCGTTGCGACAGGGTACGCAACGGTCCAAGGATACCGACCCAAAACGCAACTCCCAGAAGGTGCAAAAGCAATAGCAAACGGACGCCAGTTATCTCTAATTCGGGGACATGCCCGATCTGGGCGAATGACCACAGGGCGATCATTCCACCGGCAAGCGCGATCCATTGGCCGACTAGGGGTGTGAATATCCCGAAGATCATCAATACCGTCCCGACAACCCGGTAGAAGAGAACGTCGCCAACCGAGGTCTGCCACAGCAGACCGAGCATTTCTGGATCGGTCATACCATCAGCTCCGCCCGTCAAGGCTGCACCGCGCAGCATGAACCCCAGGAAAGAGCCCGCAAGCGCAAGCCCCGCCAACAGAGCAATCTGACCACGCATTCTATCACCCAGAGGCGACACCAATTCGGCAAAAGCAGCCCGAATGATCAAAAGACCGGTCGCACCACTAATGCCGACATACAGCATCAGCTTGGACAAAATCGCGCCTATTCCCCAGATATCGGGCATGCTCAGTCCACTGTGAAGGTGAATTCGCCCTGCATGGCGTGCCCATCCGCACCCAAGCCCCGCCATTCAATGCGATACGTGCCTTCGCCCATGCCTTGAAGCGGGAGCGCGAATGCGCGGCCAAAACTTGTCTGGCCTCCAAGATCGAGTGTGACGGTATGTGCCTCCTGGTGGATCATGTTGACTTTTGTCAGGCGAATATCATCCGCGAAATTGAAACTGATCTCAGAGGGCACTTCGGCAACTGTCGCGCCGTTTTCGGGTGTGGTGGTGTCCACGCTCGAATGGGCAAAAGCGCTTGTGACAAGTGTGGAGATCAATGCAACTATGCTGAGCGTTTTCATTGGGGTATTCCTCAGTTTATTCCATTAGCGCGCTGGATTTCGCGGATATAGTCGATGACCATAGCCACGTCACCGCGGGTTAAGCCTTCAACCGGAGGCATGTTGCCAAACTGCCAGTGGTGGCTTCTGACGCCCATTGCGACCGCGCGTTGAAAGGACTCGTCTGCATGATGGCTGGGTTCATAGATAACATGGATCAGCGGTGGCCCTGCGCCTTCAACGCCTACCGCGTTGCTGCCGTGGCATGCGGAACACGCGTTTTCGAATATGCGCTGCCCGATGGCCGCATTTCCTTCGATAGGCGGCATCTGAATTGTCACCATTGCATTGGCCTCGGTAGGTGCCGATTGCGCTGCGTCCTCAACAGGGGCGGGACGTAGGGTGATATAGGCAGCGATGGCTACCACGGCGCATGTGCCAATCAGGAGATATTTTCGGTTCATATACTGGTCCTAACCTTATGTAACAGAGTGGTGCCGCAAACAAATCGCAGCACACCGGAACGTGTTCACTGCCATGAACAACGTCGGAAACCTGTTTCAAGAGTTAGGTGGTCTGTCCGGGTTGCCCGGTTCATTAAGCGTGGAGAGGTTTGAGGCCTGCCATACCGCTACAATCACGGATCGGTTGGGTGTGGTTTGGAAATCCTGCGCCGTGAGCGCGAGAACATTGCACAGGAAAGGATTGCATCCTTCATGTGCTGCGCTGTCCGGTTCATGCTG
Organism: Ruegeria sp. YTSC230; assembly: GCF_059609665.1. Classification (NCBI taxonomy): domain Bacteria; kingdom Pseudomonadati; phylum Pseudomonadota; class Alphaproteobacteria; order Rhodobacterales; family Roseobacteraceae; genus Ruegeria; species Ruegeria sp. YTSC230. The sequence goes on from NZ_JBXWMC010000006.1 coordinate 122,321, forward strand.
TCTGTCTTCGCTAGGAGCGACCAACTCGTGGTTAGCGTGTTGCACCTCAACACTTGTGGCCATGTGATCAATACAATGCCCGCCAACGCACTCACTAGCTAGAGCATGCGCGACGTTCCCAAGCCCCATAACAAGGATCAGGCAAACCGTAAGAAGTGTCGTGGTTATTGGCCGAAGGTACGTCACGTGGCGAGGCTACCCCGGATGCTGAGCGAACACAACGAGCGTACCAAAGGGTCGCGCAACACCCGATGTTCCACTACCCGGTACGCAATTGAGAAAGCAAAGGGCAGGAAACATTCCCGCTGTCGCAATTGGCTGTGAGTTCAGTCAACGCCGCTTCCAAACGCTCAAGTTCCTTTATCTTTTCACGCACATTCAGGACGTGCTGTTCAGCCAAGTCCTTGACAGATTGGCAATCATCGCCATCGCTTTCAGATAGCTCGAGGAGCGTCCTCGCATCGGCAAGCGGAAAGCCCAGTTCACGGCATTTCTTTAGGAACCGAAGCCGTCCAATATCCTGCCTGGAGTACATCCGCCGATTATTTGAAGCGCGTTCCGGTTTAGGAACGATCCCTTCGCGTTCGTAGTAGCGGATCGTTTCAATGCCGACACCGCTTTGCCGGGATGCTTCCCCAATCGCAAACATGTGAGACTTCCCACCTTGATCCTGTAGTGGCTACAGAAGTTATACGAGACAGGGTAGCTTAGACAACTCCGCGCAAAAGGACCGTTGAAAACGAAAATGCAGAGGGTGCTCAAACTTAGTTATATAGGATCGTTGTCAGCACTTGGCGTGGCGACTTGCTGTGTATTACCCATGACGATGATGCTGCTGGGATTGGGCGGCAGTTGGCTGGCAATCTTTGGGAAATTCGCAGCGGCTAGCTACTACGTGTTGGCAATTTCGACCGCGCTCGTCGCGGTATCTTGGCTGGTATCTTACCAACACGGTTCCCAAAAGCAGTTGAAATGGTGGCTTTTGGGGACGACCGTGATGACCGGCTGGGCTTGGGTCGTCGTATTCTATGAGGCTCGGATCAACGATTTTCTGATTATGCAGATGTGAGACAATGACGGAACAAACTGTTGTGCTTGAAAGCACGCTGACTTGCCCAAAATGTGGGCACAGCGAAACTGAAGAAATGCCTACGGATGCCTGCCAGTGGTTCTATGAATGCAAGTCATGCAGAACAGTCTTGAAGCCGTTGGAAGGCGACTGTTGTGTCTACTGTTCCTTTGCCACCATTCCCTGCCCACCAATTCAGCTGGGCGATGGCTGCTGCGGATAGTGTGTCGTGTTGCTCGCTAGGTGAACTTGTCACCAGAGAATTTCGACAATTTGCCCAACTGCAGCCCCGGTAAATGATCGCGAGAAACCCGTCATTCAGCGCTTGCGCAGCATGAGGTATTTAGGGCTCTCCTGGCACCTTCGCCGCGATCTGCGCCAAGGGTGGGTCTGATATGGATCGACTTTCGCTGAACGCCGCATGAACAAGCAAGACGCAAACTTTGCGGCCATTCGCATTTTTTGTCCGTAGGACGCAGTACAGCCCGAAGCGGACCTTCGACGCTGAGCTTTGCTAATTCAACTGCGCGGGACGGGAGCTACCATTGATGCGAATGGCTTGAACGTATCGAGCGCTGCACCACGGCGACAATGTAAGAGAGAATTTGACCGCTAAAGGCAAGGCGGCTGAAACAGCACTCTTAAAGGAAGCAGGCGTCACCGCACACTTTCGGGCAAAACAGGCTTAACCCAAGGTGTTGCCGGTGACGAAGGTGTACGAACTTTCGACTAGATTGATGACGACATCCAACTCTTCTGGTGTGGTCGGTGTGTATATCATCACAAAGCCGCTCCACCCAGAACGTTGCTTGGCCCAAGGGTGTGCAACGGCCCAACCAGCCTCAATTGCCTGTCGCGCCATTGCGGGGTGCAGCGAAGCGTGCAAGCTGCCATCAGGATGCATATGCGCAAATTCAAACCCACCGACGATAGAGCTCGGTTGAGACAACAACATGTCGGGATCAAGCTGAAAGCCAATCGCGCCAGGTAGCGAAATGCGTGTCGGTCCAAGTGTGACCCCTGGGAATTGCGCAACACGCTCCAGCAATAGCCGTGCCAAATCGGCATCAATCTCGACACCCATCTGAGTATGCGGTACGCCGCTTGTTGTTTCAGGACGGGGCGAGGAGCGCTCCGGCAAGGAGCGCTCTTGCGCGTATGCCAACGGGCACGTTAAAGCCAGTGCTGTCGTAGCAACCGCCAGTTGTCTCAGGAACACATTCATTTTCTTGTCAGCCCGTCAAAAGTAAAGATTGAGTGCTCAGCGCCGTATCGGTGCCCTTGCACACTTCACTCAGCCTTTAACGCTTCGATATTGATTAAGAGCTCTATCTCGTCGCTCACCGCAGGTGCAAACGCCCCAAGTCCGAATTCAGACCGCACGATAGTCGCCGTCGCTGCCAGCCCCAAGGTCGGCGTGCCCTCCTTTTCGCCAAAAGGGTATGGCGCCGACTTGTTAAGCGTTGTTTCCAGAACAACAGGTTTGGTGACGTCATTCATGGTCAGGTCGCCAAAAATATTCGCGGAATTGTTCCCGGTCACTTCAATGCTGGTTGAGGCGAATGTGACCACGTCACCGTCACTCGCGCTAAAAAAGTCATCGGACATGAAGTGTTGCAAACGGGCATTCCAGCCCGTGATCATGGATTTTACAGGCATAGACACTGTGACAGATGAGGCAGACGGATCATCTTCGTTGAACTCTATCTCACCGCTAAAACCTGAGAACATTCCAAATGTTTCTGAAAACCCGATGTGGTCGTAGCTGAACAATACCTGGCTGTGTCCAGGATCCAGCTCGTAGGTGCCACTCTCGGACAATGCGGTTGTCGCGCCCATCGATAAGAGTACCACCAGCGGGGTTGCTGCCACTTTGAACATTGATACGCTCCCATTTTGATAAGACGTGTTTGCGAAATTGAGTTTTGGGATTTAGGTTTTACTGGTCATGTTTTTAGAGCAAAGTGTCCTACTGCGCAACAAAATGTTCTATAGGAGGGGTGATTGAAAGAAGATCCTAGGCTGATCGCCACACGACAGACCGCGCTTGATGCTTCGCAAAAGATACTAATGGATGAGGGCGTGCTGCACGTAACTCATGGCGCAGTTTCAAAGGCAACGGGCATTTCGCGCAGCACACTTTACAGGCACTGGCCAGATGCGCGCAGTCTGCGTGATGCAGCATTCAGGCGCATCGCAACACCGCCGAACATACCGCCCAAAACCGATGGCCCGCTGCGATCTGACCTGCGCTGGTTACTCGGAATACTGATGGGAGCTTTGAATGACACACCATGGGGCCAAATCGCGCCACAGGTGGTCGCTGCGGCGTCCACCGATGCAGAAGCGCGGTTGGTGATCACTGAATTTATGAAAGACAGGTTCGCAAGTGTTGAAGCAGTATTTGCAGCCGCAATAGGCCGCGGTGAGATCACCGCCGACGTTCCGGTTGACCAGCTTATAGAACTAGCAGTGGCTGCACCTTATTTCCGCAAACTCATACGTCACGAAGCACTGAACGAGGATTGGTTGGATCGACATGTTGATCTGCTTTGCAGTATCGCGAAAACCAATTCGGGACAGTGACCATCGCCTGACTTTGCAATCAAAGCGACCCGCAACAGGCGCGAGATTTCGGCAGAACAGCAAATTGTGATCAATAGCTTGTCCAGCCAGTTCCTAATAGCGATTGCTCTAAAAGGTCTCGGCAAATGTTTGCTATGATCGTCCGCCGAGGTTTGAAAGGTCAGCTTTTTGTGCACTGCCGAGATTGATGCACAGTGCAGCAAGTTGCACTTTGGGCTCAATTGAGGCCTAAGCCGCAGCGTTGATGAGTGGCCGCTCTTCGTGCTGGGTCAGAAATGCTTGACGTTTGGGTTAGAATTGAATGACGCGATTTGTTCGTTTCTTGAGGTTTTGGCGGCCGATTGAGTCAAAGATCAGTGATGTTCCACATATCTGTTGAACGTCGCACGAACCAGACCCAACCGCCACAGTTGGACCAGAAAAGCAGTGAACTTTCGACATCGGATGGCGCCCCCAAAGTTGGACATCAGTTGAATTTGATCTTTGCGTCATCAACTAACACGCCGCACCATTTCATACTCCCGCAGACAGTTTGGTTTGATCTGACTTCCCTTTCGGAAAATCAGAGCTGATTTGCAGGTCAGACAGCGAAGCTGCCTGTTCTTGCTAATCTGCCACGTGGCGAACGCGGTAACTACCTTGCTTTCATACGTCGTATGAAGAAACACGGAATCTATGATTTAGGTCGTTGGAGTGATGAGAGCCAGGGTGGGTAAAGATTCAACCAGAGATCGCTTCACATAACACCCATACTGCGACGTACGCGGTTTGTTATGACGCTGCAATTCATGCGGCGCTCGCGAAACCCGCCAATCGAAATCCGGATCGGTGAAGACCGCAATGTGGACAAATCTGCCGTTAGCTACAACAATTTCCGATGACCGCTTTCGGCGTACATTAACACTACCAAGGTATGTTCTCTTGTGTTGGCGGTAAAACACACTTTACGCACATGTGCCTGTCTCCAACCATGGCTCGAAAAGGAATATCTTAAAACCGCCATCCCGCATCTGTTAAGGCTGAAATCACTTCGTCCGATAGATTTGGACTGGAATAAAATGCTGCTAGAACAAGATCCGGCCTGAACTCTGGCCACGACTGTTTCAGTTTATTCAAGGTTGCATGTGCCTCTTTGGATTCGCCCAACCTTTGGTAGGAAGCCGCCAAAAATACCAAAGACAGTGCACTGACGGGGTCACCATTGTCACTCGCAAATTTCAAAGATGCGATTGCTTCCCTAAACTCACCGATGTGAAAACTTGCAACCGCGTGAATGTTCCTGTGGGCAAACCGATGACTTCCTATCTCTCTGGGGTGGCTTGGGTCGCTGACGTCATACGCTTCTTCAAAGCGACCCATAACCAGTAGTATCACGCCGCGAAAGTCCAGAACGTTTCCGTCATTGGGTCGAAGCGACTGGGCGAGTGCTGAATACTCCAAAGCTCTGTCATAGTCGCGAGAAACATAAGATACCCATGCCATTGCCGATTGGCTCCAGCCGTTTGAGGGCGCAATGTCCACAGCTTTCTGTGCCATTTGTCCTGAATTCAGTATCAGCGCGTCACGCTCTTCCTCGCTTCGCGTTAGTAGAGCCTGGGTTCCCAGACTATGGGCCAATCCGGCATATCCACAGTAAAAATCGGGAGCCTCATTTATTGCCATTCTAAATATGTCGCTGGCCAGGATCTGGTTATCGATAGTTGCGATTGGAAAGAGCAGGCCCCGAGCTTGATCACAGTAGTTTGACGCCTGTACTGCAGCGGGTGATTTAGCGGATAGAGCCTGTCGCTCAAGTGAGCGCGCGGATGTCTTTGGGTTGAGATCAACAACCTGTTCCATGCGCCCGCCCAAGACGTAAGCAAGAGCAATGATCGCTATGGTGACAGCAGGGATGCCAATCAGCCAGGGTAATCCTGGCCTGAATGGCGTATGATCGACATTGCTCTGAATTGTACTAGAGCGGTCCTCGAACCAAGGCGCGTAGCCGCCGCTATCAATGTGAATGCGCAGATCGTCTCCAGCACCTGCCGTTTCATAGTATTGCTGAAGTTTCCGCCGTAACCGCCCCGCATCCACACGAACAACGTTAATGTGGCCGTCATCACTGGCAAAACTCTTGAAGTAAACATCCTGAGCGATTGTTTTGCCAAGAATAGCCTCGGATCTACCCGCAATGGCCTCTTCGACAACGTAGCTCAGAAAATTCCGAAGGCGTTCCGCCTTGCCAAACATGTCACTCGCCAACACCTGGTCCAGCGCGTACTTCACACGGGTCGCGTGACGTTCCGGATCAAGGGTCAATTCTCTGTCGGGCATCTGAAACTTCAAGTTTCTCTGTATTTTCAACTCCATACTGTCAAATGAATATTTGAATGTCACCCTAATTTCACGGTGTAACCCTTCCGCGCTGCGCGATGTGCCCTCAGCCTGGTGCCTAGAGATGGACTAGGCGCCAGGGCAATGACGGACATCAACTTACTAGAGCTCGCTTTTCCGGACCAAATCAGCCGCATCCGAGTCATGCGAAAGAACCATCATGGATTCGAGGCACTTTGCGGTGACTTCGAGTTGCTCTCAACCGAGTTGGAGAGGGCCCGGAAGGTCAATGAGCAGACGTCACCATGTCTGATCGATCCTGTCACCGAAAGCCTAGACGGGCTAGCCGAGGAAATCGCCGAGCATCTCTCTCGATTTACCAATTCAGAGATTGTCCCGAAAGCCATTTCAGAAGTGGTTCCCATATTCACCCAGGCTCGAACAAAGGACTGAAAATATGCTGCAAAACAGACAGAGGAAGTCAATTAAGTCACTCAGCGCACTCGCCGTCGCAGCGACATTGTTCGCCACAAATGCGTTCGGTCAGGCTCCTCCGGTACAGGAGCCCTCATCCCAAGAAGATATTGAGGCTGCACTGACTGGCGGCGTCCCAATGGGACGTTGGAAAGAGGGTCTGACCTTTGAGGGCATCTCTCCTCAACCGTGGTTGAAAAGTGCGGCAAACTGGTTCCCACGCACCGAAGATGTACAGCCCAACGAGATGAGAATTATCTTCATGGGATCTGCTCCGTTCATTCGCCCTGGACAAATGAACACGGCGATTCTTGTTGAGCTGGGTAACGGTAAGATTTTCATGTTTGACATTGGTGAGGGCTCACCAGCGAACATCATTGCCAGTGGATATGCACTGAATGAAATTACCGATGTATTCATCACGCACCTGCACGTAGACCACTTTGGTGGGCTGCCGTACCTGTGGATGTTCGGAACCTGGGCCGGTGGATGGCACGAGCAGTTGACGGTCCACGGCCCATCCGGCCGCACCAAGGAGTACGGCACCGCAACTATGGTAGAAGGCATGAAAATGATGACCGGCTGGCACCGGGATGCGTTCAGCGTCTTTCCAGTTGGCAAAGGTTGGGACATCGAAGTCAACGAATTTGATTTCCGTGACAATGGCGGCGTGATCTATGATGAAGACGGGGTCAAAGTCACACACTGGCAAAGAAGCCATGCCAAAGACGGTGCGTCCGGATACCGGATGGATTGGAATGGCATGTGCTTCATCTGGACAGGTGACGGTCGACCCAACATGATCGATATTCCTTTTGCCAAAGGCTGTGATGTCTTCGTCACGGAACAGCAGCAGGAAATCATCGAAATCTCATCTGGTGTTCAGGGCGTGCCGCCATTTCTGGGGCGTTATACAGTCGATACTCATCACACACCCAGCTATGCTGCTGGCTACATTGCCAATCTGGTGCAACCCCGGCTTTTGATGAATACGCACATGAGCTATGACCCCTATCAGATTGAAGAAACCGTCGCGGAGATCCGCGAGCACTGGAAGGGTCCCTATCACTTTGGCGCGCCAGACGGCATCGTAGTGAATGTGACCAAAGATCAGATATGGGTTCGCGAAGGCATATTGCCCGAGTTTCCAAACTCACGTGCGCCGCAGTTTGACTTTAGCAATGGTCAATTGATCGTGCCGAAGCCACCCCATCGGCGCGAAGACATTCAAGAACCCTACGTGCGCGATATGGAGATCGATCCTAAGCTGTACTATCCCGAGGGATATCATCCTGAGCTGCTGACCGAGTGGCCAGTTGATGACGATCTTGTTGTTCCTCTGGAAGCGCTTCCCGAAAACCTGAAGGAGAGTATGGGCGCGGCGTGGCGCCATCGTGAAGCCAACCGCAAAGTGTTGGAAGAGCAAGTTGACAACTAAGTCATCATGACAAACAGGGCGATCACTCGTAAGTTCGGGTGGTCGTTCGAGCTTTTCTGGAAACATCACGAAGGAATGAAGTCTTGTTAATCGTACTTGGCCTCTACTTTGGAATAGTCTGGCTGGTCTTTTCCAAGTTTCACCTTCTCCCCTGGAATGGATTCTGGAAAACTCTAGTTTACGGAGTAGCCGCTGTTATCGCTCTGGTGGTCATCGGTGCGCTGAACCACACAACTCCGACTGGCCCGGTATCCATTCAGGGTGTTTCAACGAATATTGCTCCGAACGTGGCGGGCACGGTTACAGAAGTCGTTGTGGAGCCAAACCAGGAAGTCGCAAAGGGCGAGACCCTATTTCGGATAGATAATGAGGTTTTCAAAGCCGAGGTTTCCCGGCTCGAAGCTGTCTTGGAAACTGCAAAGTCATCTGCCGACCAACTGGTATCAGATTTATCAGCTGCCGAGGCCGAGATTGAATCCTTGACTGCTCAGCTGACTTTCGGAATTCAGCGTCGTGATGACATCATCCGTTTGGAAGAACGCGGGGCATCAACCACGTTCCAACTGCAAGAAGCTGTCTCAACCATCGACCAGTTGACCGCGAATATCCGCGCAGCAGAAGCCCGAAAGACAAGCCTTGAGCGGCGTATCGCCGCGAAGATCGACGGGCGTGACGCAGGTGTTGTGGAGGCCGAGCAGACACTTGCGCAAGCTCTTTGGGATTTAGAACAAACGGTTGTAAAAGCGCCCGGAAACGGCGTTGTTACGGCTGTTTCACTCCGACCAGGTAACCGCGCCACTCCGCTACAAGGGGCAATAACTTTTGTCAAACCTGGGGACTATGCAGTAATTGCTACTCTGCCCCAATCTAGTCGCGCTAATGTTTCGGTCGGTGATGAAATCCGGCTTGCTTTTAGAACGGAACCCGGTGGAGAAATTACCGGCCGTATTTCCGATTTTCCGGTCGGAACTGTCGAAGGTACTGTTGATCTAAGATCAGGTCTTCCCTCATTGCGCGAACTAGCCGGGATATCCAGCTACATCGTATTGGTTGAACTACCTGCAGATGCAGACAGTAATTCCTTGCAATTTGGAACGTCAGGAACAGCTTTGGTCAAGACAGACAAAGCCGGAGCCATTGGTGTTTTGGCAGAGATCCTTTTCTGGATCACTAAAAAGCTCAATTATCTTTGAAAAACCAAGCCAAAGCATCTGTGTCATCAATGAAAACTGTCGAACTCAAATCCTTGGTGTTTCGGTGGCCCGGTCAACCTGACCCGGTACTCTCAGTCGATAGCTTCGATCTTGAGGCCGGGGAAAGCGTGTTTATGAGAGGCCCCAGTGGCAGCGGAAAGACCACGTTGCTCTCGGCAATTGCTGGCGTGATCGATGTACCGCAAAGCGCGGTTCGCGTTGCAGGCACGGATGTAGGGGCTTTGGCCGGAGGTGATCGTGACCGTTTTCGCGTGGATCATTTGGGGATTGTTTTCCAGGTCTTTAATCTCTTGCCTTGGCTCAGTGCGCTTGAAAACACGTTGCTGCCCTGCCGGTTTTCAGCGCAACGGCGCAATCGGTCGGGGCCAGACCCCAAAGCTACCGCAACACGGTTGCTAAGTCAGCTGGGTCTCGAGGATGCTGAGCTGATCAATCGACCTGCCAGCGCACTGAGTGTTGGGCAGCAACAACGCGTTGCGGCGGCGCGTGCTCTGATAGGGGCGCCTGAAGTAGTTTTGGCGGATGAACCCACCTCGGCTTTGGATGAGGAAGCGAAAGGCACGTTTGTCCAGTTGTTGTTGAAGGAATGCAAAGCATCAGGGGCGAGTTTGTTATTTGTCAGCCATGATCGCAGCCTAGAAAAACACTTCGATCGGAGCGTTGACTTGCCGATGCTGAACGCAGGCAAAACGTGATGTTCAATCTTTGTTATAAAAGCCTTCTCAATCGCCGCTTTATCGCTGCGTTAACTGTTCTTAGCATTGCCTTGAGCGTGGCTTTGATTGTTGGGGTTGAACGACTGCGAACAGAGGCACGAGCGGGTTTTGCCAATTCTGCATCAGGGATCGACCTGATCATTGCGGCACGCGGAAACGATGTGCAGATCCTGATGGCAACGGTTTTTGGTGTCGGCACAACTGGCGCTGGTATCAGCTGGGACAGCTACGAGAAGATCGAAGATCTGCCCCAGATAAGCTGGACAGTGCCGATCATGATGGGTGACAACCATCGTGGATATCCCGTGATCGGAACGTCCGAGCAATATTTTGACCACTTTCGTCATAGTGGCGGCCAGCAACTGATATTTGCTGAAGGTGTTCCGTTTAAATCTCCAGATGGCGCAGTGATTGGAGCAAAAGTTGCTCAGGCTTTCGGGTACACGTCAGGCACTGAAATCGTGAATGCCCATGGCTCAGGGGAAGTCGCCTTTGATGTGCACGACGAAGCGCCATTCACAGTGACCGGCGTGTTGGGGCATACCGGGACGGCCGTCGACAGAATGGTTTTTGTCTCACTCGATGGTTTTGACGCCTTGCACGAAGAACCGGCAGTAGCGGTTGCGGATCCGTTCGCTTTAGTCGATGCACCTGAAGTCGCCGAAGAACACGAAGACCATGACCATGTGGAGTTAGACGAGCCTGACGAGCACGAAGAAGGCCATCAGGAACATGACGACCGTCATGCTCACGGAAGCGGCCATGAAGACGAGGGGCAAACTGTCACGACCTCTGACGGGCACGATCACGATGGCCATGATCATGAACCGGGGACCATCAACGCGATTTTTGCCGGGCTGGAGGAGAAAACGGCGGTGCTTTCAGTTCAACGGCAACTGGCAGACCATCGCGACGAGGCACTGACTGCTGTTCTCCCTAATGTCGCGCTGTTGCAACTTTGGTCGATTACCAGCACGGCCGAGACTGCGCTGCGTCTGATGGCAGGCGCTGTGGCAGTGGCTGGAATGATCGGCATGGTGGTCATGTTGTCTGCTTCGCTCGACAACCGGCGGCGTGAATTTGCGATCCTTCGATCCGTGGGCGCAGCACCAGCTGGCGTATTTTCCCTGATCTTGCTTGAAGCCGTTTTACTGTTGTTGGCCGGCATCGTGCTTGGAGTAATCGCGCTCAGCGCTCTCACGCTCGTAATAGATCCGATTCTTGCCGCAAATTTTGGGCTTCGCATCGGTGTTGGCCTGCCGAGTTTTCGCGAGGTTCTTCTCATAGCCCTCGTTTTCTGCTCTGGTCTTCTTGCCAGTATTATACCTGCGTTAAGGGTGTACCGTATGACGCTATCAGACGGACTGTCGGTGCGGTTTTGAATAAAAGGATCCGCTGAAATGAAGACCATTGCGCATTTTCTGAATATCTTATTCGCCCTTGCGATTGCGGGGCCTCTTCTAGCAGCGGATCCGCGCAACATAAGTTGGCAGGATCTCCTTCCTGAAGAGCGGCCCTACCACGATCCTTTTGCCACCCTAGAATATTCTCAGGTCAATGCGTTGGCCATGCTTTATCGGATTGAGATTCTGCATGCGGACACTGCGGATGACGAGAAGCGCGCCGAAGCGTTTCAGATCCGCGAAGACCTCGTATCTCAAGGTCTTGACCCAGATTGGTTGTTTGAACAACGCGAAATTGTGATGAACCAACGGTTGATTGCCGCGCGCGAACCGAACCTTGACCTTTTGGGGGAGAACGTGCGTCTTCCCGGCTATCTCCTTCCCCTGGATATTGTCGACCAGAAGGCGGTCGAATTCCTTCTGGTTCCTACAGTTGGAGCCTGCATTCACACACCACCACCTCCAGCCAATCAGATGGTTTATGTGCGATACGAACAAGGCTTCGAAATCGACGAGTTATATAAGCCTGTCTGGATAAGCGGGGAAATGCGGGCGCTGAGCAGGTCCCAGTCACTCAATTACGTGGACGGCCAAGCAAATATCGAAACCTCATATGCGATGGATGCGCTTTCGGTAGAAATCTATGACTGATCAGTCAGACTAGAGGTCCGTTCTATGGCTTCACCGGGATAAATCTTTGCACCGCACCCCTGTATCAGGATCTTTGGTTCGTGCAGATGTGACGCTGCAAATCTCTTCTGAAGCTCCTTGATGATCAATAGGGCGATTTTTTTGTCACGATCCGCCATTTCGTGACCACACCATTCCGCGCGTACGGGTTTCACAAGTACACCCGGCAACCCTCGCTGTTTAATCAGCTTATCATAAGTAGCGAGAACTCTTTTTCATTGCTCTTGATCGATCATGTTGTCTCTTTGACCTATTGATCAGAGTTATTAATCGCATCGCATACCGCGCTTGTAAGCCGCCTTTCGTGCGTGTCGCAGCATCCGTTAGTTTGGGCTCACAACAGACCTTAGCCGCAACGTGAATGAATGGTGGCTAGGGAAAACCCGCTGCCTCGGTCCATTTGGCATCAGGAGCCAAATGCGCCTGAAGGTTGCGACCGTTTTCTTCGGAGGTTTCGCCCTCATAGGTGCTTTTGACAATTTCCAATGGAGTCATGTTTTGCTCCTGAGCGTTGACGGCAAATGTTGTCGCCGAAACGAACGCAAACAGGACAGCACCAATGATGCCGTATTGCGTAATCTTGGTATTCGTGAACTTGCAAGATATGAAATTTCTTCTCTTCGTCGCGGCAAATGCGGTGTAGTTCACAGCAAACTGAGTTTTGAACTGTTGGTGATTGGGCGCCGGATTTGGTGGGCCAGCGCCCCTTTCGTAATACAGAGACCGAATTGGACGGCCTCTGATGCCGGTTTAGACTTACGGCCAGGAATGCTCTCCTTCGATAACCTGGGCGCTTAGCTCCAGATCGCTCACGTTCTCAAAGTCGGGATAGGCAGCCTGCATCGCGGCGATCAATTCTGCGGAATCTCCCGCCTTGTCCGCGGCCGCCTCGAACGCGGCAATAAATTCTTTGGTGAAGTCAACGATGCTTGCGTTTTCTGCGCTGTCCCCAATGACATGACCCGGGATGATCCGTTCGGGGTTCAGCGCAAGAAGCTGATCCAACGTTGCACGCCAGCTGTCGCGGCTTTCCGGGGTTTGGTTATCGGCCATCCAGACATGCACGTTTTCATAAAGGACAACGCCGCCCAGCACAGTTTTTTCCGAAGGCACCCACAGGAATGTATGAACCGGATCGTGCCCATCGAGGCCGATCACCTGCACGGTTTCACCATCGACCGTCAGGCTGTCGCCTTCCAGAACCTCAGGTACAATCAATTCGGATGGGGCGTTCGCGTCCAAGATCGGGCCCCAGAAATCGTATTTGAGCTGGATGGTTTTCTCGATGCCTTTGACGGTCTCAGGTGTCGCGACGATTTTGACATCCGGGTAAGCTGCACGGATCGTGTCCAACCCGAAATAGAAGTCAGGATCCTTGTGGCTGCTAAAGACGGTCGTCAGGGATTTACCCGTCGCCTTGATCATATTAACTAGTTGCTCTGCATCGTCCTTTTCGAACTGGGCGTCCACCAGGATCACCTCATTCGGACCTTCGATCAGGTTCGATGAGACCGGGAACAGGCTGCCTTCATTCGGGCTGAAGGCGGTGATGGTGAGATCAGCCGCAAAGGCAGCGGTGGACAGCAGCATGGCTGCTGCAGAAGTGAGGACCGTCTTCATAGGGATGCTCCTAGCATTTATGCGGCCAATGCCGCGATCTGTTCTGGAAGGGTGTGGTAAGCTGAGATATCGACTTGGGTTGTTCTGCCGTCGGTTTGCATCAGCAAAGTTGGGACGCCTTGCGACCCGAACCGTGATTGCAAATTTCCAGCGTCCGTACTGATCTGCCGGGCGAGGCTTCTGCCTTCGTCCAACGAACGGTTCACGCTGAATTCAATCAGGGCACTACGAACCGCTTCGCTGTTACCTGCGGAAATACCGTCGACATAACGCGCCCGTTGCAAAACACTTGCCAGCTTCATCTCAGCGCTAGCGCCCTGATCATGAACCAAAGCTGCGGCGTATGCGGTCAGGCTGGAATCCAGCACTTCATCAGGGTTTCCCAGAATGTCTTGAACATAAGCGTCACTGAACACTTGCCCGGTCAGCTGTTCAATGCGTCGGTCGTATTGCAGAGCCTTTCGGGCGAAGCCATCGCCCATTCGGTATGCGTTTGCGCCCTGGAACAAATGACGATGCATAACGGTGACATCAGCACCACTCTCAACCAGCGCGTTGATCACCGGTGCCGCGCCATAGCACCAGCCGCAATAGGTATCGTAGATATAGGTGAAGCGCGTCATTGCAGTCTCCGTTTTGGTAAACCACAAGTAGTGCGCCGCTAATGTTGACTAAAGGCAATATCTGTGGACACAATGTCAGTTAAAAAGTGACGAATGATGAAGAAATCGAACTTAAATCGCCTGGAGTATTTTGTTGCCATCGCGGAAGAAGGAACGATTACAGCGGCCGCTGATCGCATGCGTATTAGCAAGGCGGTCGTCAGCAAGCAGCTTCAGCATTTGGAGGAAGAGCTTGGTGCAACTCTTGTTGTGCGTAACTCTCGCCATCTAAACCTCACGGAAACCGGACAATCCTTCTATGAGGCCGCACGTGCATCAGTGGCGCAGGCCGAAGAAGCTTATGAAATGGCAAAGCAAGGGCGCGCAGAACCGACTGGAAACCTGCGCATCACCGCCCCTCTCGATATGGGCGTAACATACGTTTCACCGGTCGTGGCCGAGTTTCGCATCGCCTATCCGGCTGTCACGATTGACTTGACGCTAAGCGATACGCGGTTCGATCCGGTCGAGGCACGATTTGACATTGCATATCGGGTAGGCTGGCTTGCCGATTCCGCCAACGTTGCGCGCAAGTTGGCCGAATTTCAGCAAATCGTAGTGGCGTCGCCTGATTTGGTTGAGCAACTTGGACGGCCAGACCATCCGGAACGATTGGCAGCGTTTCCGTTCGTCGAACACAGAGCCCTGCCAAACCCACTGAGTTGGACGTTTAGTAAAGCAACCGGTGAAACCTGTGACGTAAAAATGAACCCCGCGTTGCGAGCAGACGTAACACCAGCGATCAAGGTAATGGCAATCGAAGGAGCCGGGATCTCTATTCTGCCGGATTTTTTTGCTAAGAGAGAAATCGAAAACGGTGGACTGATCCGGCTTGTACCGGACTGGGCGCTTCCGACAGGAGGTATCTATGCCGTCTACCCCCCCACGCAGTTCCGATCAGCTGCGACAAAACAGTTTGCGGAATTGTTTGCAGAAAGACTTCGCAACAGTCTGGCGTAAGAGAAGAGTGGTGAAACTCAGTTAACGTTCGTGTCCGTCCGACATTGAAACGAGTGAATGCTTAGCAGCCCTTAGCGCGGTTGCCGCGAAAGTCGGCTTTGTCCGCGAGGCAGCCTTTCGTACTCGTACCATTGAACGGCCATCACTCAACCAGAGATCGCTTCACATTAAACCGCTTCAGCGACGTTCGTGGTTTGTTATGACGCTGCAATTCATGCGGCGGTCCCGAAATCTACCATTCGAGATGCCTTTCCGCGACAAGCGCAACGCGGACAAAGCTGATTTTTTTCTGACCGGATAAATCAAATAAATGTGGTCACACTGGAAACTTTACTTCTTTCAGAACCATGCCACATCGCAACTGACTTCATTGAGCCGCCTGGCGCTCTTTTTCCGGCCAGAATTCATCCACCACGACATATGCGATGATTACAAAGAAGGCGGCGCTGGCAACTTGCAAAACTCGAGTGATGCTCTTGACGTCTGCCTCGTCTGAAAACGGTGCAACCGACCCGCCGTATACAATCAGAGCCGTTGTAATAGCGGAGCCGGCGGCGGCGGCGAGCGGAACTTGAGATTTTCCAAGTGCTCCGAGTGCCAAGCAAAAGAAAAAACACAGCAAAATGGGGGTGAGAATAACCGGAGCTATTACGTTTATTTCATAACAAATGATGGATACTGCCGCCCCAAGGAGGTTTGCCGTCAGCATAGCCCTTGCAACGGTTTTACCCGCGGCAGGCATCGCCGCGAGTTGCTGGCTCAACAGCGCGACAAAGAACAGAACCAACAATGCAGACGCACCAGAAATAAAAAACGCCATAGCAAACGGCACTGTGACAAGCGACATCCGGACAATTCGGCGATGTGGGTCGAAACTCGGCTGCGTTGCAGCTTTTTTTTGTGCCGCCGTTTGAGGTTCTGCGGGTATCAACGCGAACATCAGTGTCGAAACAAAGCCCGCAAACAGCAGATTCAAAGGTATCCAATACACAAGCACCAAGGCCAGATCCTGTGATTGCAGAACCAAGTTTGGGATCATCAATGCCCCCATGAGAGCGATGACACCTGGTAAAACTCCGGCGCCTGAAACCGACCACATGAAAGACAGGATTATTCCAATCGCCACCAGAATGAGAAAAACAAGAGGATATGGTGAGAAGATTGACGACACCAGGAACGAAGTGAACATCAATCCAATCGAAAAAACAAACAGCTTAGCAAATGCTGCCAGAGGCAATGCGGCGGGCGCCTGCAAAAACAGCGCGGCGAACACCGCCCCAACGACGGCGAGTGGCCAGCCAAGAAACAAGCCCAAGGAAAAGACGCCGGTGACACCCACCGCAAGCCGGGCGACAGAGCGTTGGTCCTCAGTACGCATAGGACAGTATTGAAACCACGCGGATGTAGGTGCGACCTACGAGGTTCAGCAACGAGTTGTCACTTAGATACATGATCACATCGGCCTGACCGTTCAGCTGAAAGCGAAGGTCATCTTCGGCACTTCCAGCTTCATAGCCTGGCAATACGATCCTGACTGGGAACCTTTCCGGCTCCCGCAAAAAGCCTTTAGTGCTCGGCGGGCTCGCCAATTGCCCGGGCACATCACCGCCACTTAGGGAAACAGCCGCACTAAAGCTCTCAATGACACCCGGAATAATCTGACCTGGATGCATGTCCAACACTACGTCAACCGGAGATCCTATCGAGGCTCTTCCTAGGTTGTTTTCGGAAAAATAGGCTTCGATCCAGACGTCAGTCGCGTCCAGAAACGTCAATAGATCCTGGCCTGATCGCGCATATGTTCCGGGGGCTATCAGCAAGTTAGAGATGACACCTGTCGCCGGAGCACGTAGTATAGTCCATTCAAGGTTAAGCTCTGCATCTGCCAAGGCGGCCAACGCGCGCTGGATTTTCGGGTTTTCAATCCCGTCGTCACCAAGCCTCTGTTTTGCTTTTTCCAGATCCGCTTTTGCGTTCTCATAGTTAGCCTCGGACTCTGCCAATTGCCCTCGTGCATCATCGGCCTTTGTGACGGCAATCAACCCTTTCTTTTCGAGCGCAAATACGCGTTCCGTCTGAATACGCATCGTATCCAGATCGCTTTGCGCCCTTGCTAGTTTAGCCTGTGCCGCTCTTACTTCTGCCGAAGATGCACCCACTTCTTGAGTGGCTGCTTCGAGATCAGCTTCCGCCTTGTCGCGCTGAATCTCGTAGGGTCGCGGGTCGATCCGGACAAGGACATCTCCGGCCGAGACAATCTGACCATTCTCGACCAAGACTTCAGTCACGGTGCCAGTCACCTGCGGGACAATTTGGGTCGCCACGGCTTTTACTCTGGCGTTCCCGGTAAATGGCGTTTTCCGATCAGCGACCAGGTACCAAACAAGAAAAATCAGAATGACAGCCAGGGTTGTCCATATTGTCTTCCTCATTTCGCCGCACCTTCAGCAGCGCCCTCGGCTTCGGGCGAGGTATCAATCCAAACCTTGAATAGCTCATAGAAGACAGCGAAGAGAACCGGCCCCATAAAGACGCCGATCAATCCGTACGCCATCATACCGCCGAGAACACCGATGAGGATGACCAACATGGGAGTCTCAAGGCCTTTTGAAATGAACACGGGTCTTAGAAAACTGTCCATTATCATGACAGGAACGGCCAATATGGTGAAGATCAGAGCAGTTCCGCCGGACATGGAACTCCATGCGTAGATAATTACCGGTATTAGAACCAATCCGGGCCCGATTTGGATAATCGAGAGTATCAGGCAGATAAATGCCAGAGTGGCGGCCGAAGAAATCCCGAACAAAGCCAACAGTATCCAAACGAAGACCGCCTGAATGGCTGCTACGCCAATTACGCCTTTTGTCACGTTCCGGATCGTTGCGCCTGCCAGTGTTACGAATTCACCGCCGCGTGGTGCGAAGACACGGTTGGCAAAGCGCTGAAGACCCTGGACCAAACTTGGCCCGGGGCTGAACAAAGCCCCCATAATCAGTACGGACAGAGCTAAGCCAAGAAGCCCGATTCCGATGCCCAGCACCTTCCCAAAAAGCGATTTGGTGATCTCAAGGATTTGCGTGCCATATTTTGCAAGCGCGCCGTCAAGATTGCGTTCAAACATTCCCCAGACATCGGCAATTTTGTCTCCCACCAAGGGCAACTCCTTGAGACCCTCGGGCGCAGGTGGGACTTTCAACTCACCTTTGTCTGCTTGTTCCGCGAAGTCAGACCCAAGTTCTGCGGCACCAGACACCGCCGTAGCGACTGGCCCGAGGGTCAGAACAAGGCCCAACAAAACCAAGATCGTAGTGGCAAGTTTTTTCCGCCCTCCCAGCTTGGACTGAAGCCAATCAAATGCCGGGTAAAGCGCCACACAGAGGATCGTTGCCCAGATAACCACACTTGCAAGCGGGGCCACCATGACCAGGGCGCTATAGAGGAATAGTCCGAGAAAGAGCAATCGTATTGCCAGATCGACAATCTTCGCGTCCTGAGTCTTTTCCATTCCATCCCTCCATGTGTTTTTCGAATGTTACACTCAAAAAACATAATATGTATATTTTTTTGAATTTTAGTGATCATCTATCAGCTTGAAGACACAAATGAATCCGGGCCACGGCTTGATGGGCCCAGTCAAACCAATGCCTGGGCATGAACTCGATTTGGCCAAATTGGGATAATCTACTTGTCCGCTTTTTTGTCGTCCTGGGACAAGATTGTATCCGCCACTGTGGTCGCCGCGGTCACGAAGACACCGAGGCCCACGACGATGTAAATCATTGTGAAGATCTTCCCTGCCGCGGTTTCAGGTGAGAAGTCACCAAACCCCACAGTCGAAATCGTCACGACAGAAAAGTAGATTGAGTCGAGCCAACTCCAACCTTCGACAAAGTGGTAAAAGACCGAGGCCCATAAAATCATTCCGACTGTGAAGGCAAGAATGCCTTTCACTCTACCGTCTTTGAAAGCGACGCCTATCCCACGTGTTATTCTGGTTAGTGAATTCATCATGTCCTCATCGTTTGATGAATTCACACATAGCAGTAATTAGATAAATATGGAAAATCGGAGGAACTTGGCAGCCTGTCGGTTGAAGCTTACGTCGTGCGCCATGGTCAAAGCTCATGCAGCGCATCCGTTTTGGCTAGTAAAACTCTCTTCATGCCAGCTGTTTAGAAACCGAGCGTGCAACACTAGCCGAACGTTTGTCATTTACCCGCTTCTTAGCGGTTCGACTAAATAGGCGAGAATATCAGCTATATGTTAAAGTTCATTCAGATTTCAGATCATTTGCCGACCATATATTCCATTAACTTAATGATTAAATGGTCTAGGCTGCCCATTGGATGAATCGGAATTTTAGGAGAAGAACGTGCGATACGTTGCAAAAGGTATTTTGATTTGTTGCGCTGTCGCGTTTGTCGCTGTGTTTGCAGCTTGGCTTTTCCTGTCTTCTGCGTTGTTTTCCTCGGTCAGGACTGCTTTCGTCGAAAATCTGATCTCCAAGAAACTTGGCCAGGAGGTTAGAATTGAAGATGAAGTGCGTCTGGGTATTGGCCGGCAATTGCAGGTGTCAGCGGCAGGGCTGGAATTACCTGGTTCTCAGAATGCTGATGTGAAACTTGCAGCAATCGATGAGATCGAGTTTGAAGTTTCCGCGCGCGACCTTTGGAACAGTAAACTGTCACTGAGTGGTCTTTCACTCTCAGGTGTTCATCTGAACCTAATCACAGACAAAGACGGCTTCGGAAACTGGCAGTCCATTGCCCAAACGGAAGCCGAAGCCGGGAAACCTGCAAATTCCCCGACGCCGCTGTTAGCCGGAATTCTAACGGACCGCAAAATTGATCTGACTGATATCGCCATTCTTTATCAGAACGATTTAAACGGACTTGAGTTGGATCTGCAGCTTCCTGAGCTGCTTTTAAAGCGCGATACGGAAACCGATGTTGCGACTGCAGTCGGGGCCGGTTCGCTGAACGGAGAGAGGTTTGATCTGAACGCGACATTCCCTGCGGAAGACCCGTTTCAAGTGGCGGTGAACTTTGAACAGATTTCTATTGTCGCCGAGGAAGCCCCCCAAGAAAACGGTCTGCAAGTGGCAACGACCGTGGAGATTGCCGAACTTGGCCAGCTTCTCGATATCTTGAAGCTTAATCGCGTTTTGGAAGGTACAGGGAATATTGGTGCAACGTTCAAATCAGTCGACAGTGTAGCACGAATTGACGACCTATCTGTATTGGCTGAATTGGAAGGCGGACAAAGCCTTTCGTTGACGGGGCAGATCGGGGAATTGGGAAATCCGGAAGACGTATCGTTGACAACCCGCATTCGGTTATACCCAGAAGATGCTGAACCAGCCCCAGCCGCCTCGCGATATGATCTTAAACTTATCGCAGTCGACATGGTTATCGACAGCGTGCCTGGGCAGGTGCCGCAGCGACAAATGGTCATTAAGACCAACGGTTTCACGTTGGACACGTCCGGCGAAGGCCCGCCCCCGATCAAGTTCTCAGGGCTTTCCAGAACACCAGAAGGCGCTTTGAGTGTCGGAAGCATCAACCTGAGAATTGGGAACCCCGCCGATCCGTTTGTCATTTTGAACGGTTCGGTCGATGACGCGCTTCAGTTGCAAGGAGTATCAGCTGAAGGCCTAATGGATATACCGGCCGCCAGTTTGATCTCGCCAGAATTGTTGGGACCAGACGACCAGCTTGGCAGGTTTGCCGGTGACTTCCATTTGGCCGGCGACATCAATCAGCTTTCGCTGACGAACTTGGATGGAAAGACAAGCGATACGGACGTCTGGAACCTTGAGGTGCATGGCACTGTCAAGAATGTACTTAAATTCGAGGACCTGGATTTGGCAATTGATGTCGCAGTCCCATCCGGGGCGGACCTTTTGGAGGCGCTATCGCTTGAACGCGTGGAAACCGGACAGGCTCGCCTTGAAATCAACCTCGTTAGCGAAGGCACCGATTGGAACGCGAATGCCAATGTCGAAGTTGCTGAATCTGTCCTGGAAATTGTCGCCGATCTTGATGATGCAACAAGTGACCCTGTGCTGAAGGGTTCCATTGAGAGTGATCTAATAAAGATAGATCAAATTCGAACTATCATTCAGGCCGCTGCACAGTTGCGGAAGCTAGGTAGTACGGAGTCCAACAAGGAAGACGTCAATCAAGAAGCAGGTGACACTGGCCCTTTAACAGATGTGACGCTTAAACCAATTGGGCGTTCAGTTCTCTTGTCCGGTATGGATATGGATGTCGACATTGACCTTCGGCACATAGAAGGTGCCAAAGGAATTAGCAGTTTGCAGAGCGAACTGACGCTCACCGAAAATGAGCTCAAGGCTGGACCTTTGAAGTTTGAATATGGAGGTGCTCATTTCGACGTCAGCGGGCAGATGGATCTATCGAACGACGCGCATCTGCTCACTTTGACCGGCAAGGCAGGTGGCTGGCAGCTGGATGAAATTCTTCACAGCCTGAACTTCAAAAAAGGCGCAAGCGGTACGATCTATGCAGATTTTTCGGTGACCGGCGGAACCGATTCACCCAAGCATTTTGCAAACAGCATGAACGGCAACGCCACAGTTTCAATGCGTGACGGTTCGATCGAGACACAGCTCTTAGATCTGGCAGGACTAGGGGTGCTACCTTGGGTGTTTACCAAAGAAAAACAAAAGGTTGCCCCAATCGTATGCTTGCGCGCGCCGATTAGTATCTCAGCCGGAAGTATTTCGACGGAACAAACCACATTGGAGACAGATCATGTCCAAGTTGTCGTCTTTGGCGGCGTCGATGTGGCCGGCAAGGTTTTGGATTTAAGTCTACAGCCCCGCAAGATTGGCGAACCACTTTCGAAGAGCCCTTGGCCCGTGACCTTGAAGGGCCCACTAGCAAAGCCGAAGATCAAGGTCAAAGACGGTCCGAAACGACTGAAACGATCGGATGGTGCGGACAAAATGCCAGCAAAAAGAAAACTTTGCGTTCCGGACATTTTACAACTGCAGTAGTGGCGGAGGCAGTCGATAAAAGAACACTTTTAAAGTTCAAACGGAATGACATCGCTTTCTGGAAGCGATTTTTGCATTGGGTTTTCTCTCGATGTATTCCGCACTCTAGGCGAATGGAAACTCTCGTGGAGTTCAGCCGACACGACGGAAGACCTTTGAGACGCAAATGGAAAAACGTGTGCACTATTGAAATGGAAGATAAAACGAAAACAATAGCTTAGTTAAGCGTGAGTGGCAAAACTATGTGTCGCCTGACACTCTGATTTGATTGAAGAAATTGGCGGTATCAACCAGCTACCCGCCATAGCTAGAATGGCTCATACACAAGAAAAACTGTTCCATGGCGATACCTCGTCAGAGAACTCCTCTTAAGAATATGGGCATGTCGCGGCAACCGGTATTTCGAAAGCACGCTGATAGGGTAATTGTTGAGAACTAGTGTGCGTGAGCTCAGAAGAACTCACGCGCAGAAACATTGGATCGTGGGTCTTTGTCACGTCGTCTTTTTTGTTTTCAGCAACTGGACCTTTTCGGTTGAAGCGCACATTAAAACTCGCTTCCTGACCTAACTTAAATTTGTCGTAGTCTAAACTGCTACCGGTTTCCTGAATCGAAAATGAATTCGCCTTGCTCATCAATCACCTGCTTTGCCTTGGTGAGGCTGAAGCTCTCGGCCTGATCCCGGCTGTCAAAGACATCCGCCCGGACCATCGCATGAGTTTTGCGCTCTCCATCGATTGTCTTTTCGATACGTGCCGAAAGGCGGTACTTTCCACCCTCGGCAATCAGGTCGGGGAAGATGTCGAACCCTTTGTATGCGACCGGCTCAGGATCCGACTTTTTTCCGCCGCCGAAGAGTTTTGAGAAGAGTGACATGGACCGGCTCCTTTCAGCGTTGCTCGGATCGGAGACTAACGCTGCTCGGGGCGGGTTTGAAGTGCCCTGTGTGGTCGATTCACTGGTTCCTCGACCCAATTGCACTCTCGCTGTCTACCGGAAGCTAGAGTGCGCCCACTCAATACGGGAAGCCGCCCTGAACGACAAATGCTGCGCTCATCACCTAAGTCGTCTCTGGACTCGTAGCGTATATTCGAAGTCAACACTAAGGAGCGTTTGGTTTCGGGTATGCGCAACAAAGCTGTCACACAATCGAGATGCCTTTAACTCGATCTGATGCCAGCCTTCATTTCAGCATTTGGTTTGCGGCCGCCTGAAATGCAGGCATTGCGTTTTCTATCATTTCGTCAGTAGCTGTAAGGCAAATACGAAAATCCGTTGGGCGGTCGAAAACTGTTCCTGGCATCACATAAACGCCTTGCTTTTGAAGACATTCAGCAAAGGCATCGCTATCACCGCCCGGGGCTCTCCCCCATAGATAAAAGGTGCCTTCTGGTCTTGTCATCCTGTATCCCCACTGACCCAAAGCACCAAGCATTCGTTCGCGTCGGCGAGCCAGGGCGGCAATGTCGATTGAGACGTTTTCAAGGTCCGGCAGCGCATAGATCAACGGAGCATCCGGGACATTCCAACCATCCGCCATCTGCACGGCAAACCGCAGAGTCTGAAGCTCTTTTCGTTCCGCTGCAGGCAAGGTTGGTGAGATCGCAAGGTAGCCAAGGCGCAGGCCGGGCACGAGGAGAATTTTCCCGTAAGAATAGTCGATCAGTGTGTGCGGATAGACGGCTGCTGGTGTCGTAAAGCCAATGTCGTCGAACCGAATGCGGCGGTAGGGTTCGTCAGACAATATCCAAATTCGATGACCGATCTCAGCTGACTTAGCCTCGAGCAGGTCGGCAAGCTGTTGCAGATCAGAACGCGAGTATATGCGACCAGTCGGGTTGTGCGGCGTATTAACAACCACGATTTTGGTACGAGAGGTTATGGCGCTTGCAATAGCCTCCAGGTCAAGGTCAAAATTGTCTGGATCCAGAGGCACCTGAACCTCTTTGGCATCGGCTGCGGCTAGCATTGGCCCATAGCAGAACCAGCCCGGCAGCGGCACGATGCATTCGTCTCCGGGCTCAAGAAGCATGGTGAAACACATCTTGATGGCCCCAAAAGCGCCTTTGGTCAGCGCAATGTCATCCGCCTCGAATGGAAGCCCCAACTCTTTGGATAAGGCATCTGCCAGAAACGCGCAGGGGTCCGCTTCGTTGGTCTTATACGCAAACCAATCCACACTCTGAGGTTCGGCGTGGATCTTCAGCGCATCGACGACACTGGGCAAAGGCATTTCGTGGGGATTGCCAAACGTGAAATCTGCGACAGCTGGCGTTTCCTTCACCGCAGCATTGTAGGTTGTAAAGAAGGCTTCGACTTTCTGGATGGAATGCGCAGCAGTGTTTGCACGGCGGGCCGTCATGGACATTGAACTCTCCCTACTAAGATGTCGGCATTGCGAGCACAGAAGGAATACTGGTGTGTCGAACAACATATAGATACCCGATCCACAATATTTTGCAGCCTTTTTCGCTATTTGACTTGTGCGACTTCGAAGCCAATGACGAAAAACCAATTCCATATTTGTCTCGGACCCGGCATCCATATCATTGAGCGGTAACGGTCATTGCCGGACAAACTTGGCATTATCTATGTGGCGATCTTTACCGGTGAAGCTCTAACCTTTCGAAAATAGCCAGGGAGTTTTTGTTAGGTTGAAGGATGTGTTCACCAATTCCAATTAAGCCTAGGGCTCATTTGTGAAACTCACTTCTGATGGTCGTCCTGTTGCAAATTCAACCGACGCAAACGGTGGTTCTAGCTCAAAAAGGGCGTCAAATGTCTGCAATGAGACCCGAACCTGACGAATGCAGACGTAGCGACCACGTAGCTCTGAAACGGCAGGTAAGGGCTCAAATCGGGCTAACGACAGCGTAGCTGGCGGACGTGCCCCATTGAGGGAATGCAAATGGATGCAACCAGGACAAAGCACTTCTTCAACGCAAATAGGCGTTAGTTCGAAATCCGGCGAAATTCGACCAGAACATTTAAAGGTTGTTGAACCGAAGCTACCCGTCTGGTAACTTGCGGGACTGGAAACCCTGACAAAGGAGAGATCAGATATGCTGAATCGTCAGACCTCAATGCTTCGCGCGGCAGGCGCAGTAGCCCGTTAAAGCGGTCTGACAGGTTTCCGATCTGAAGGCCGCCTCGTGAGCGGCCTTTTTTGTGTTTTTTCACGTGGCGGCTTTCCATCATTCATGGAGAGAACAATGCCAACCTTATCACTATATATCCCCCTCAAACGGTCGCGTGGCCTCTTGCTGCGGCTGGATGCTGTATTTGCCTTGCAATCCAGCAGAGAACGGCCGGTTCTGCGCAAGTTAGCTGAACTGCCGGATTTCCTTAGGGAGGACGTCGGCCTCCCGCCACAGATTGAACGCCCACCGCCTTCGCACCACCGGGTGCCATTCTGAACAGCCGACCGAGCAGGGGCAGTTCGCTGCTCTTGCTCTCAACAATCGTGCAATGTCGGGTACTCGTCTATTCGTACATAGATTAGTCGCCCAATGGCTGTGGGCCGGTTCTGCCGTGGTAGGCCGTCAATGATGCGCGAATTCGCCGGAGATTCTCTTTCGTTTCGTCGGTCATCTCTTGCGCCACGGTCATGGCTAATGCGTCAACAATGGCGAGGTGGGCATATCGCGAGGCTGTAGGTTTGTAGATGTCACTGTCCTCAGGCAGCTCCGTGAGAAGAGCAATTTTAGATATGTCGGACAGTCTTGTATTGGGCTTTGTGATACAGATTGTGGTCGCGCCATAACCATTAGCGACTTCGGTCGCACTTACGATAGCGTCGGCCTCACCACTCGCCGAAACAAGGAAGAGTACGTCTTCGGTTCCGAGCGCGGCAGCACGCATTTGTAGAGCATAGCTGTCATTTACAAAGAATGACGGAATCCCAAGTCTAAAAAACCGGTTGGAAGCTTCCTGGGCGACGAGCGAAGAGCCCCCGCCTATTCCTGAGAACAGGATTTGTCGTCGACCCAGGCAAGCGTTCTTCGCTTCTTCGAGTTTCGCCGTATCGATTTGACCGCGCATAACATCCAGGGTCGCAAACAAAGCCCCAAGAACTTGGTCAATCGCGGTATCTGCGTCAGGGCTTTCGTCATCGGCGTTTCTATACAGATATTGTGCGCTGACAGCGACGTTCTGGGCCAGGCGGAGTTTGAAATCTCGAAATCCTTCGCAGCCGAGGCTGCGGCAGAATCGAACCACGGTTGGCTTGCTGACCGAGCAGCGTTGCGCGAGATCCCCGATGGTCATGGCGCTGATTTCGTTGAGGTGGTCCTTTACATAATCGGCGACCTTCTGCTCCTGAACTGCCAGTTTGGTTTCTGAATTGTGCAGTGCCGGAATCAAATCGACTGCTCCAATTCTGCCCTTAAGTGGAGGGGCACTACCATCTGATATGGGGCGAGATTCGTTCGGCAAGCCGGTAAATTCCTTATGACTGGTCATGAAACTTAGTTACAGGCATTGATGTATATGGGCAAGAAATTCGTCGTGAGATCTCCTCTTCGCGGCGCTTAACGAAACTAAGTTACATTTTTTCGTTGATATCTCATCAAACATCACGCATTGTGTAACCAAGTTACAGATTCGGATCCTGGGGAGGAATACGAATGTCGGACTGGTTCGCCAGCGCAAGTTCAAGGATAAATTCAGTCGTTGAAGGCATTGTCGCAGCTTTGATGCTGTCTCTGGTTCTGGATGTCTGGCTTGGCGTAATTGACCGTTATTATTTTCACTGGCAACTTCCGTGGCCAGAAGTGTTGGCCCGCTATCTGATGATCTGGGCCGCGTTGCTCGCGGTCTCATCTGGTATTGCGCGCAGAGATCACATCGGTCTCACGGCATTCGTCATGATGCTCCCAATTCGCTTGCGGCGAACTCTTCTTATCGCGATGGATGTATTGGCGTTGGCTTTATTTTTATATGTTGCGTTCTTTGGTATCAGTTTCGTGGAAAGCGGAGCGCCAAGGCAGGCAATGATATTTGGGGCAAGCCTTGCTCCGTTCTACGCAGCCATTCCCGTCGCAGCGGCCTTGTCATCTGTGCAGCTGATGCTTGTCCTGTTTCGTGACTTGGGTACGCACATTGACGAACCGCCCTTTGCTGTAAAGGCGGAGGAAACACTGTGATTGTCGCAATCGTATTTGTTGCACTCATCCTGTTTGGAATGCCTATTGGTTTTGCTATTGGCCTTGCTGGCGTTGTTGGGTTGATCGATATGGGAGGAACGCAGTTTCTTGCGATTGGTCCCAGTAAGATATTCAACGGCCTCAACATCTTTCCCTTTCTCGCCATGCCGTTCTTCATTTTGGCCGGTGAGATCATGAATGATATCGGGATCACCAGTCGTTTGGTGAAACTTGCGCAGGTTTTGGTCGGACGGTTTCGGGGTGGGCTGGCCCATACTAACATGTTGGCGTCAGTGTTCTTTGCCGGATTAACAGGCTCGGCGACAGCGGACGCGGCGGCCTTTGGCCGGACGCTTGTGCCAGCAATGGTGAAAGAGGGCTACAAGCGCGACTATGCCTGCGCGGTCACGGCCGCGGGGTCCATCATCGGCCCGACCATTCCGCCATCGGGGCTAATGGTTGTCTACGGGTCTCTAATGGGCGTTTCCATTGCCGGCCTGTTCGCGGCCGGAGTTCTGCCAGGCCTGGTGATCTGCATGGTCTGCATGGCGGTGATCGCAATTGGCGGCAAACGGGAAAATCTACCCAAAGCGTTGCGCGGAGCGACCCCGCGCGAGATCTGGGAAACGTTCGTTTCCTCTCTGACCGCCCTGGCGATGCCTGTGATCATTCTGGGTGGCATCCTGGGCGGTATTGTCACCCCGACGGAGGCAGCATCGATTGCCGTGGCCTATGCCATGTTCATCGGTGTTTTCGTCTATCGTTCCCTGACCTTCAAAAGTTTCTACGCGATGCTGGTGCGTACCGCGCGTATCACCGGGGTAATCTTCGTAATAATCGCCTTTGCCGGAATCCTTGGTTGGTGGATGAGCTTTGAACGCATTCCGCAACTGATTGCCGAAACCGTTCTTGGGCTTTCTGACAACCGGTATGCCGTAATCGCGATCATCATTGGTTTGCTTTTGATTGTCGGCATGGTGATGGACATCACAGCCATTCTGATCATCCTTGCACCTGTCCTAGTGCCGCTGACAGAGCAAGTCGGACTGGAGCCGATCCACGCCGGCATCATATTTGTGCTGGCTCTGAACATCTCACTGATGACGCCACCGGTGGGTGCTTGCCTGTTTGTTCTGTCCTCCGTGACCGGCGAAAAGCTGGAGCGGATTTCAATCAAACTGTTCCCGTTTCTAATAGCAGAAATTGCGATCCTTTTCGTCTTTGCTTTCTGGGAGAACGCAGCGCTTTGGCTTCCCCGGATGTTGGGCTTTTCCCAGTAGTTTCGCCACAAAAACCAAACCAACAGGAGAACTATTATGAAAAAAATTCTGACAGGTGCGGCGCTGACCGCGACCATGCTTGCTGGCAGCGCATTGGCCGAAGGTGGGGTGATAAAATTTGGCCACGACAACAAAACTGACCCGTTTGAAAACCCAGCTCATGCCTGCACGGCAGTATTTGCAAATCTTGTTAACTCAGGCACCAATGGCAGTGTTTCGGTTGAGGTCTTCGGGTCCAACCAATTAGGCTCCGCAGCAGAACACGTTCAACAGATGCGGGACGGGATCATTCAAGCAACCTTGACCTCAACTGGTGCGTTGGCCAGCTACTACCCGCGTATCGATGTGCTAAACCTGCCCTTTGCCTTTAACAGCAACGCATCAACTTACGAGGTCTTTGATGGCGAATTTGGTGAGGCGCTGGCCGCTGATATCGAGGCAGAGATGGGCGATGTTGTGGTGCTGGGCTTCCCGGACACCGGTGGTTTCTTTGCGGTAACCAACTCGCAACGCCCCATCGCGGACCTGAAGGATTTTGATGGCATTCGCATTCGCACTATGACCTTGCCGTCACATCAGAAGATTATTCAGGCGTTGGGTGCGGAAGCCTATCCACTGTCTTGGGGTGAAGTGTATTCCGGGCTGCAAACCGGAGTGATTGACGGTCAGATGAATCCTGTACCGATCATTTCGTTCGCTAATTTTGCAGAGGTTCAGCAATACATGACGCTGACCAATCACTTGTTCTCACCCTACACCTTCATGATAAATCGTGCCTTCTATGAAAGCCTGTCAGAGGCAGAGCAAGCGACGATCCGCACAGCCGCAGAAAACTGCGTGACGGCCAGTCGTGGCTTGTCGCGTATCATTGAGGCGTCAGATCGCGGCCTTGCGGGTTTGATGGATCAGATTGAGGTCACTGCTCTAACTGACGAACAGAGAAGCTCCATGGCAGCTGCAACGCAGCCTGCATTTGAAGCACATGTTCAGGAGAACCTGGATGAAAAGGCGGCAGAGCTACTGACAAGCTTCAAAGCTGCGGTAGAGAACGCCAACAACGCGTCCTACCTCGATTGATCCTCCCTGACTGCTAGAACCAACTGGCAGCACAACTCGTCGGAGGCCAACTTTTGGCCTCCGACCCCAGCAACAAATTGGATTGAACATGCGGGTCTTCTGTGCGTCCCTCGCAACCGAAACGAACACTTTTTCTCCCCTGCGCACGGACTTTTCCGATTTTGAGCAGAGCTTTTATGCACCTCCCGGCAAGCACCCCGAAACCCCAACGCTTTGCAGTGCCGTATTTCCTGCATTGAGGAAAAGGGCGCAGTCGAATGAGCTGGAGTTGATTGAGGGAACCGCCACATGGGCAGAGCCAGGCGGATTGTTGAATCGCGAGACATGGGCACGCTTGAAACAAGAGGTGCTGGACCAGGTGACAGCTGCAATGCCTCTGGATGGCGTTGTTCTAGGTCTGCATGGGGCGATGATCTCCGAGGATTGTCTGGATTGCGAAGGCGATTTGATCGAAGCAATTCGAGCAATTGTCGGGCCGGAATCTGTTATCGGAGCGAGCTTCGATCCTCACAGCCACCTCAGCGACAGACGAGTAACCAACGCTGATGTGATCACTGTGTTCAAAGAGTTTCCACACACTGACTTTGTTGAAGCAGGAGAGGCCTGTGTCGACCTGACGTTGCGAACCATCAAGGGCGAAATCCGGCCCGTCACTTCGGTTTTTGACGTGCGCATGTTGGATATTCTGCCGACCAGTCAGGAACCTATGCGCGGGTTTGTCGATCAACTGAAGCAGATGGAAGCAAATGGCGAGGTTCTCTCTGCCTCCGTCATTCATGGATTCATGGCCGGAGATTCTCCGGACCTTGGCGCTAAGATTGTCGTTCTGACCGACGATGACCAGCCCAAGGCGGATTGCTTGGCTCAGAAACTGGGGGCTGAACTGTTTTCCTTCCGCGGGCAGACAAAGCCAAATTACCTGTCGCCCAGTGCAGCACTGAGAGAGGCAAACAAAGCAATACATGGGCCAGTGGTCGTAGCGGACGTTTGGGACAATCCCGGTGGAGGCGTAGCGGGGGATTCAACGCTCATTATTGAGGAAGCTATTGCTCAGAAGCTCACATCCGTAGCATTCGGCACGATTTGGGATCCTATGGCGGTTCGCCTTTGCCATGCAGCCGGTGAAGGCGCAGTGTTCGACCTTCGCTTTGGCGGTAAAACATCAGCTCTGGCGGGGAAGCCAATTGACGCTACGGTTACGGTGGTTCGAAACCAGCGCAATGCGGTTCAGAGTTTTGGTGCATCCGTTGTTCCGATGGGGGACTGCTCTGTCATACGTTTGGGTGGGATAGAGGTTGTTCTGAATTCAAACCGAAGTCAGGCATTTTCGCCAGACCTGTTCACGAACCTTGGCATCGACATCACCGACAAGAAGATATTGGTCGTCAAGTCCACAAACCACTTCCACGGCGCGTTCTCCGACGTCGCTTCCAAAATTATCTATGCCGCCGTCGAAGGCCCCTATCCGAATGATCCCACCAAAACACCCTACAAAAACCTGACACGTCCAATTTGGCCCATCGTCAATAACCCTCACAAGGAGGTTGTGGAATGATTTTTCCCGATATCGACACACCGGCTGTCCTGGTCGATCTGGATATTGCCGAAGCAAACATCGACCGCTTTCAGCAGCATTGTGCGAAACACGGGCTCAGCGTTCGACCGCACATCAAAACCCACAAACTTCCCATGCTGGCGCGACGGCAGCTAGAGGCTGGAGCAATTGGCATAACATGCCAGAAAATTAGTGAGGCTGAGGCAATGATTGCCGAAGGTGGCATTGATGATGTGCTGATTACCTTTAACATTCTCGGCGATGCCAAACTGGCGCGATTGCGTACCCTCTCTGATAAGGTGAACCTTTCTGTTGTCGCGGATAACCCCGAAACTGTAGACGGGTTAGCGCGGTTCTTTGCGGATGCTCCAAACCCGCTCGGAATACTGGTTGAATGCGACACGGGTGCGGCAAGGTGTGGCGTAACTACGCCTGAGCAGGCACGGGATCTCGCACGCTACATCGATGAAAAACCGGACGTTTCGTTTCTCGGTCTTATGACCTACCCGCCGGTAGGGCAGGAGGCGAAGGTTCAACATTGGCTTGTCCAAGCCAAACATGAAATCGAAGAGGTCGGGCTGCCTGTACGCGTCGTTTCCCATGGTGGTTCGCCGGGCATGTGGCAAGCGCAGGATGTTCCCGTTGCAACCGAATACAGGATTGGCACTTACATCTATAACGACCGTTCACTGCAGGCACGGGGTGTTTGCACCTGGGAGGACTGTGCATTGAGCGTTCTTGCCACGGTGATCTCTGTCCCGGCAAACAATCGTGCCGTTATCGATGCCGGATCAAAGGTGCTGACCTCTGACCTGTTGGGGCTGGAAGGCCATGGATACGTGATTGGTCGACCGAACATTTTGGTTCAGGGCCTGTCCGAGGAGCACGGCGTGCTGGTGGCAGATAAAATCGACCTGAAAGTTGGTGAGCGTGTCCGGATCGTTCCCAATCATGCCTGTGTCGTCACCAACATGGTGGACCAGATTGAAACCATTCGTGGAGATCACGCGTTGGGACAAGTTCCCGTCGCGGCACGTGGTAAAGTTCAATAGCTGACGCAAACACTGCCCAAAGTTTCTGAAGGCGACGGGTATCAATAAGGTGCACTATGGCTGACCTCATATGTTTGGGAGAGCCCCTCTTCGAGTTGACCGCTTGCCCGGATGGCTCGTTCAAAGGCGGGTTCGGTGGCGATGTCTCTAACGTTGCGGTGACTGCTGCAAGACAAGGGACAGACGTCGCTTTGATCACACGCATCGGAGGTGATCAATTCGGTGAGAAACTCAGGGGTTTGTGGTCCCGAGAAGGTGTAAATCACGCACATGTGCAGTCCGCTTCAGGAGAAGATACCGGGCTCTACTTTGTCTTTCATGATGAACGTGGGCACCATTTTGTTTATCACAGGAAAGGCTCTGCCGCGAGCCGGATGCTACCGGCTCAGGTTCCAGATGATGTGATCGCCAATGCCGGGATGTTCTATACTTCCGGGATCAGCCTGGGGGTAAGTCCTGAGTTACAGGCAGCGACCCAACATGCAATCCAAACTGCGCAAGCGTCAGGTATTCCAATTGCCTTCGACCCCAATTTACGTACAGCCCTATGGCCATTGGACAAGGCACGACAGGTTACCCACGATGCAATGCGCAAATGCAGCATTGTCTTGCCAGGGCTCGATGATGCCCGCCAGTTGACGGGTCTTCACAGCCCTGAGGAAATCATCAGCTTCTACCATGATCTGGGTGCTGAAGTTGTTGCGCTTTCACTAGGCGCAGATGGAGTTTCCGTGTCTGAAGGACAAGGCATACACACTATCCCCGGTGTAGTGGTTCAAGCGGTTGACGCCACCGGGGCCGGAGATTGTTTCAACGGAATATTCCTGTCTGCTTACCTGAAAATCAAAGATGTCCTGAAATCAGCTGAGCTCGCGAACCGGGGAGCAGCCCTATCAACCACGGGCTATGGCGCCGTGGATCCAAATCCTTACGGAAAAACCTAACAGAAGGAAGGCACTTCAATGACTGAGAAAAAGATCGAGCGTTTGGGCGATGACAAAACCGGAGCAGGCGGGCAACCGCTTCCCTTTGCACCTGCGGTAAGAGCCGGAGATTTTGTGTTCATTTCCGGACAGGTTGCGATGAAAGAAAACGGCGAAATCGAAGCGGGCGGTATTGAGGCGCAAACCCGGAAAACGATGGAGAACCTGATGGCGGCTCTGGCGCTGGCTGACTGCACCCTGGATGACATCGCAAAAGTCGGTGTCTGGCTGGATGATCCCCGCGACTTTTGGACGTTCAACCGGGTCTATGCGAGCTATTTTCCCAACGGAGGCCCGACACGCTCCACCGTCCGTTCACAAATCATGGTAGACGCCAAGGTCGAGATTGATGCGGTCGTATACAAACCGCTTGGATAATCCACACGATCCTCACACCAATTGTATAGAGCTGGCGTTTTTCGCCAGCCTATTTTGTTTTAATTGAACAGATCAACATTTTAGAGATGCGTTTATGAGACGCTCAGGGGCAATGGGGACATTTGAAATTGAGAAAGTAATGACCGGCTTTTTGCGCATACTGTGAGTGCGGTTAGCTACTGAGTTTGCGTTGCAGCGAGTGTCTGGAATGCGGGTGCAACCGCAGCATTGATGGGCACCGGTCAACGGCAGCTCAGGGCCGTCTTTGGAGACGGCCTTGTACCTAATTCCCATGACGTTTGAGCACAGTTTTGAGGTACTGGGTCGAATGCCAGGTTTGATGTGCACAGAATACCCCAGCGCAGCCTTTTAGTGTCAACTGGTGCTTGGCCGATTGCCGGATGGATCCACGATATGTCCGTCCTGTTTCTGGATCGCGTAGCGCCCCTTCCCATACCGTGCCGTCAAAGACCAATTCGGTCAGGATCATATCACCAACCTGCACATGAGGCGTATCGTCCTTGTTCCAAACCCAAACAAGACGTCCACACTTCATTGCTTCATTCGATGCGCAATCTTCAAAAGCGACAATCACGCCGAGCCCGGGGGATGCGTAATGGCCTTTAAGGTCAAAGGCATGTCCTTGGCTGGCCAACATACCGACGCCAACCACAATCACCAAAAAAGCTGTTTTGACAATTCGGACGGGCAAACGCGGTGCGACGCGGGCGAATTCGGTCAAGTATCTTGGATGCTCCGTCTTCATAAGCCGATCCCACCAAGAAAAATAGAGCCCGTGGTTATATCGCGCATGCGCATGATGCATATCGTGATGAGTAACGCTCGTGAGCCAGCCAAAGACCGGCTTGCCTTTTGCGTTGGCGGGGAAGATTTCGATCCCGCAGTGCCCGATTGCATTGCGCAGCATCATATGGGTCACAAAGATGAACAGAGCGACTGGGTGTGTTGGCAGAATGATCAGAACCAAAGGCAAGTAGACAGCGTTCACCACGGCTTCGCCAACGTCAAAGCTGTAGGAGGTGAAGGGAGTTGGTTGGTGTGATTTGTGATGCAAGCGGTGAAACCGGCGAAACAGGGGCGGGTAGTGCAGGGCACGGTGCGTCCAATAGAACCACGCATCATGAAGGGTAATCAACACCGCGATACTGAACGCGAAATAGGTCCAGCCAAATGCGGCTATGTCTTGGTAGATTGTGATGACACCTGCCCTTGCACCAAGCACGATGGATGTCCCTGCGGCAGTAAAAATAAGCACTGTGCGCAGGCTTGTCAGTATCTCGCGGAGGATTTGACCTTGTGGCACTGCAGAGGGTCGAATTTTCTGTGCAAAAAGATGCCGTGCCAGCATGATATTGATCAATAGATACGTGCCGCCGGCGCCAAAAATATAGCGTAAGAGGTCTCCGCCGAAGACATCCGTGTAGATGGACAGGAGTGTGGCTAACTGAGTCATTGTCTGCTCCGAATGCGAATTGACATGTGGCGGACAGTGGCCAGCGAAGCAAATCAGAGCA
Source organism: Ruegeria sp. YTSC230 (assembly GCF_059609665.1). Lineage (NCBI taxonomy): Bacteria > Pseudomonadati > Pseudomonadota > Alphaproteobacteria > Rhodobacterales > Roseobacteraceae > Ruegeria > Ruegeria sp. YTSC230. The sequence continues at coordinate 157,497 of NZ_JBXWMC010000006.1, forward strand.
CGCTGAGTTTGAAAGTCGACCCGTTTCTTGCAAAATCGGCGAGGATTTTTCAGTTTCAGCATGGCTATACCGTTGACCGGCGGGGTAAATCCGACTTCGATTGCGCATGTGATGTCAGACCCAATGATTTTGGATATCTTCCTGCGCGGCAGTGCCATCGGCACACTCGTGCTATGCGCCGCTGTCTTCATGAGAAACGGGGGATTCCAGCGGAAAAGCATGGCAGTAGTCTTGCTGTGCCTCAGTTTTGGCCCCTACTTGATTGTGTCCTCGCCAAGCATTGATCTAACCGACGGCCCGGTTCGGATTGTGCTTGTGATGATCGCAGGTGTGATCCCTGTCTTGCTCTATTGGGCCGTGATTGAGCTGTTCCAGGATGACGTTTTTGTTCGACCTTGGCAGATCTTGATCGCTGTGTTGATAGTCGGATTGGCATGGCTTTCTCAACTACAGCTGCAACTTGGTGTAGTTCGCGGTATCTGCGTACTGATCTTCTTTTTCCATAGCCTGTGGATCGTAGTTTCAGGTCAGGCAGGGGATCTGATCGAGGCCCGTCGCCGGTTTCGGCGTTGGTTTCTGATCTGGATCCTCAGTTTGGGAATTCTCATTACCGGATTTGAAATCACCCATCTGGATAAAGCGCTTCCTGTCTGGGTATTTGCACTACAGGCAAGTGCGTTTTTCCTGTCTGCAAGTGCGTTCCTGCTGTGGTCGGTTCGCGTGGTTCCAGACATCTGGATACCGCGCCCGCCAAAGCGGGGTGACCAAGCCAACCCAGCGCAGTCCGCGCTCATGACACGTATTGAAACCGCGATGTCTGAGGGGCTGTGGCGATGCGAAAGGTTGACCGTTGCCCAAGTGGCCGCACATCTTGGGACACAGGAACACCGCATTAGGTCCGCAATCAATCAAGGCTTGGGGCACCGGAATTTTGCGAGCTTCGTGAACGCGTTCCGCATTCAAGAGGCGCAATCCATGTTGTCATCGCCCGAGTTGGCAGAGCGTTCGGTCCTGAGCATCGCTTACGATGTGGGATTTTCCTCACTGGGGCCATTCAACCGCGCCTTTCGCGCTCAAACTGGGATGACACCTTCGGAATTTCGAAAAACGCATTTACATGAAACGACAAGGTCACGTTTGTAATATTTCCGCAAAGCCGCCTTCTAAGCCTTCTTTCGTTCGGGCTTGGGAGTGCGCAATAATTTGAGCCAATTTGTTGCGCTTGATCGCGTTGGTCAGCCTTTAGTTCACCCAAAGAAGTCGAACCCGGACGCATCTGTGTAGCCAATTCTAACAGGATGTGCGCTCTGACCGACGGTCCCACGCCTCTAAACCGACTGTATTGGGTTGTGGCACCGATGTTGGCGGTCCCCGCGTTCGTCTTTTCCGCCAAGACGATGAAACCGCTTGTTCTTGATACAACCGTAGATCGCTTCACATAACACCCATTCAGCGAAGTTCGTGATTCGTTGCTGTGCTCTAAAACACCCAGTGGTTGCGCAGCCTACCAATGCGGACATCTATGAAAAACGATGCTTTCATTGTTTACACGCCTTCTACAAACCAGGGACACCAAGCGGGCGCTCTAATCACGAAAGTCAGAGTGCTCGGACTTCACGAGATTTGTTCTCGGAGAACTGTGGACGTCCGCAAAGCGATACCAACGCAAGGTTGGTTTCGTAGCACACCCCAATTACTTCAGATAGGTTTTGAACCATTCAATTGTGCGGTTCCAGGCAAGGTTTGCCATCTCCTCATCATAGCGTGGCGTGCTGTCATTGTGAAAGCCGTGGTTGGCATTTTCGTAGATATAGGCTTCGTAAACCTTATCGTTGGCTTTTAGAGCAGTCTCAAAATCTGGCCAGCCCGCGTTGATGCGTTCGTCAAGCTCTCCCATTTGAACAAGCAACGGCGCTTGAATTTTGGCCACATCTTCGGCTGCTGGCTGGCGACCGTAGAATGGCACGCCTGCGGCCAATTCGGGATAGGCCACGGCAATTGCGCTGACCACACCGCCGCCGTAGCAGAAACCAACAGCGCCGACCTTCCCAGTGCAATCATCCCGGTTCAACAAGTATTCGAACCCATTGAAGAAATCGTTCATCAACTCGACCCGGTCCACTGTCTTTTGCAGCTCGCGTCCATCGGCGTCGTTGCCTGGGTATCCGCCCACCGACGTCAGGCCGTCTGGAGCCAGAGCCATGAACCCGGCTTTCGCCAACCTGCGCGCCACGTCCTCGATGTAGGGATTCAAGCCGCGGTTTTCGTGGATGACCAGCACCGCGGGCAGGGGTTCATCCACACCAGCCGGTCTGACAAGGTACCCCCTGACATCACCGGTTCCATTTGGTGAAGGATAGGTGATGTAGTCTGCATGGATATCGGGATCGTTGAAGGATACCTGCTCGGCCAAAGCATAATTCGGGCTGAGCATGTTCAGCAACGCGACCGCCGACAAACCACCAACCGCGAACTTACCGGCGCGGTCCAGGAACTGGCGCTTGGTGATTTTGCCGTGCGCGTAAAAGTCGTACAGGTCCAGAAGTTCCTGGTCGAAGTCCTTTGCCGTCATGCGGGTCATAGTGAATCTCCTGATGAATAGGCAGTTCGAAGTGAGAGGTTGTCAGATCAAAGGGTCGTGGTTGGTTTGAGTTTTTCAGCGGGCTGCTAGGACACACCCATTGGCCGTTCTTTTTGCGCGTACTGTTCGCGCAGCACATTCTTTTGAACCTTTCCCATTGTATTGCGCGGCAGATCCGGGACGATTTCGTAGCGACGCGGATGTTTGAAGCGAGACAGCTTGTCTCTGATGGTCACCGCGATCTGTTCCATGTCAAGTTGCGCGCTAGGCTCGGCAACCAGAGTGGCAATGATAGCTTCGCCAAATTCGGTGTCGGGAATGCCAAAAACTGCCGATTCCAGGATACCATCAATGTCGTTCAGGACGTCTTCAATTTCTTTGGGATAGACGTTGTAACCACCTGTAATGATCAGGTCTTTTGACCGGCCTACAATCGACAGATAGCCATCCTCGCTGTACTGGCCCAAATCTCCGGTGATGAAGAACCCGTTTTCCCTTAGCTCTTCGGCGGTTTTCTCGGGCATCTGCCAATAGCCTTTGAACACATTGGGCCCTCGTACTTCGATCATTCCAACCTCGCCCCGGGGAAGCGGTTCTCCAGTTTCGGGATTGGTAACGATCACCTCGGTGCCGGGAAGCGCCAAGCCGACAGTTCCTGCGCGGCGTTCACCTTTATACGGGTTTGAGGTGTTCATGTTCGTCTCGGTCATGCCATAGCGTTCGAGAATCCGATGGTCCGTGCGCGTTTCGAACGCCAAATGGGTTTCGGCCAGCAATGGGGCTGAACCGGAAATGAATAGACGCATGTTCTTTGTGATATCTTTGGTGAAACCGTCATCCGCAAGCAATCTGGTGTAGAAAGTGGGAACACCCATCAGAAGGGTCGAGTGGGGCAACTCTTCCAGGATCATGCCAATGTCGAACTTTTTCATAAGCCGAACTTTGGCACCTGCGAGCAATGACGTATTCATCGCCACGAAAAGCCCATGTGTGTGAAAGACTGGCAGCGCATGAAGCAGGCGATCGGCGCTGGTGATGGCCCACAAATCCACAAGAGCTTGGGCATTGGACAGCAGGTTTCGCTGACTTAGCATTGCACCCTTCGAACGGCCCGTAGTGCCTGATGTATATAGCAAAGCCGCAAGGTCGTCCGGCGCGCGATCCACGGTTTCGAATACGCAGGGTTGTGCGTCAGCCTCTACGCTTAGGCTTGGACTATCGCCGCCGAGGGTCAGCAGCTTTGCGCCCGATTGGGCTGCCATTTTTTTGATTTCAGCTTCATCGTCGCTGTCGCAAATGATCATCTCCGGTTGAGCATCAGAGATGAAGTAGTCCAACTCTGCCATGGTGTAGGCAGTGTTAAGTGGCAGGTAGACAGCACCTGCCTGAACCGAAGCAGCATAGAGCGCAATCGTATCAGCCAGCTTGGGGGCCTGCACTACGATGCGATCCCCAGGAGAAACTCCGCTGTTCTGCAAAACATGCGCGATCTGTGCGGCGCGCTTCAGAAATGCGTCATAGGAAACCACCTTGCCATCATCGAGTTGCAGGAAGGGAGCTTTGTTGCCCTCGTGGCGGGCAAACAAGCTGTCGTAGAGGGTATTGGTCACGCTGTATTTTCCCTTGGTTTGATCGCAAGCGCCGCAGTTGAAGCCGCACGAACTGAACGCGAGGCTTGGATCGTAGCACGTGTCGCGAATTCTTCGTGGTGACGTTCTGTTTTGTTCAAATCGTAAAGGTAGTTGACCATCGCGCCTCCGGACTGGGCGCGCCCATTTGGCGACTGATCTGCGTCAGCGTGCAGCTCATGAAGTTCAGCACCATTGCCCAGATGAAAGCGGGCCACGGGATCTAACGGCATCCCGTCTTCGCGCTTCGCAAGCAACAAATACCGGGCGGCCATCGCGCGCACGTCTTGCGCTGAGGCCGTCGCTGCCAGTACGGCCTGGGCGGTATGGCCGTGCTCTGGATGTTCTGTTTCGCCGGCCAGCCAACGGCTAAGCCCTGGTATAGGCGATAAGGTCACAAAGGTGTCGAGACCTCTAAGCTCTCGCGAAAGTTCGGTCACAACCTGTTTGATCAACAGGTTCCCAAAACTGATTCCTGCTAAACCCTTTTGGCAGTTTGAAATGGAGTAGAACGCCGCGACTTTTGCATGCTCGGCTTCAATCGGTTCTCGAGCTTCAGACAAAAGCGTATCGATCGCGCCCGGGATTTCAGTTGTAAGGGCCACCTCGACAAATATCAGCGGCTCATCGGGCATTGAAGGGTGGAAGAACGCAAAACAACGACGGTCAGGTGGGTAGAGCCTGCGCCTCAAGTCGTCCAGATCGTTGATCTGGTGAACCGCCTCATATGCGACGATCTTGTCCAGAACGCGGGCAGGCGTATCCCAGCTGATTTGCTTGAGAACAAGAAAGCCTCGATTGAACCAGCTTCTCAACAAATGGACAAAATCAATATCGGTTCGCTTGAGTTCGGCATCAGATTTGAGAAATCGCAGTAGATCAACGCGCATAGCCACAAGTTCTTGCGTCGCACCAGACGGCTGGTTCAGCCGACGCAATAACTCTTGCCGCCTGGGTTCTGCGGATTCACTAAGCTTTTGATACAGATCGACACTTCGATCATTGGCATAGAGGCGCGCCGTGTCAGCGAGTTTTTCTGCGTCTAACTCAAGCTGGTCATTCAAGTAGACAAAAAAGTCCAGTTTTCCCGCGTCATCCAGGGTCTGGTAGCGGTCAAGTATGGTGGACGCGAGCGTGAAGCCCGATACCTCACCTTCTGTGGACAAAAGCGCCTCGCAAAGTTCAGCAATGGATCGTTTGTCATCCTTGCCACGCCTTTTGTCAGGACGGTCCAGCAATTGGTTTAATAGATCGCCCAGAAACCAATTCCGTTGCATTTCAGGTATCCATCTGGCTGCTCAGGTACTCACCCGTTCGACGGTAGTGATCGATCAAGTGCTTGGTCGCGCTGTCTGCGTCATGATCTAGTGCGGCGTCCAGAATGTGATGATGTTCGGCGGCGATGTCCCGCTTTTTATAGCTCGAACCGCCCGCCGCCAGATAGCGGTAGCGAATGTTCAGGTCGTAAAGCTGCGAGCAATATCGCAGTAGCAATGGCAGTTTCGAATTGTCCAACAACGCCATGTGAAACGCTTTGTGAGCGTCTTCAAAGTCGTGTGCCCCATTTTGGCTGGCCTTTTTCATATGGTGGTGACGCAAAACAAGTCGATCCTCCCAGGCCGCATCCGCGTTGGCGATGGAGGCACGCAACGCGGTTTCCTCGAGGTTGCATCGCAACAGAAGAATTTCCTCGAAGTTACACTTGCTCACTGGCGCAGCCCTAAACCCGCGCTGGTCCATCCGTTCGACCAACATGTCTGAGGTCAAAAGGCTAAGAGCCTCGCGAACTGGACTTGCGCCAGTGTTCAGAAGGCTGCGGAGTTGCTCGATCTTAAGTTTTTGTCCGGGTGGCAATTCGCCGGTCAGGATCATTTCGCGCAGCCTTCGATACGCGCCATGAGTGGCTGATGTCTCTTTGCCCTCGGTATCAAGCATGGCGTCCATATCTGACTGTTCCTTTTTGGCGGCAAAAACTCTTGAGTGCTCTTAACTGAGGGCGCTCGTGCCAGTCGATAGACCAACTGAAAGGTTCAGCGATCCTTCGTTTATCATCCAGCGCCGAAGTACAAAGCTGCGCGCCCCGCTTTTGTGCATGGGGTCGCCCTCGGCCAACTTCCGCGCGGCTTCAAGACTGTCAGCGCGATAGATGATCAGGCCAACCCCTTGCATATGCTCACCGGTCTCATCCGACATCGGCCCAGCAAAAGCCAACTTTCCCGCGCGTTCAAGATCCGCCTGATACGCCAAGTGATCCGGAAGGGATGCTTTTACGTCTTCTGGCGCTTTGGTCGGGGTGCTGAGTGCAACATAAAGCTCCAGTGCCAGCGCGCCACGGCTTTTCGCTTCTGATTTATAATCTGCCCAAGCAACCATCGCGGATCTCCAAAAATATCGATATTATTTGACATATGGCAAAATAGTCGGCAAAAATCAAGCGAACTGACATGGATGGTGAAAATGAAATACCTGGTGGGAGAAACCTCGGAAGGCACAGCGGTTTTTGCTGTAAACGGCGAAAACGCAGTGAATTTAACGGCTTTGGACCCTGTCGTCGGTTCGGATTTGATGGGTTTGATAGCCAAGCCTGAGCTGGCCGACTCACTTGCCAGCAAAATTGACGCGGCAGACAGTGTGCCCGTGTCTTCCATCACTCCGGCATTGCCCGTTGCCGCTCCCGGAACGATCATTTGCATGGGATTGAACTACACCGACCACATCAAGGAAGGCGGGTATGATATCCCGGAGTATCCGACGCTGTTCATGCGCGGGAAGAACTCGATCATGGCGGCGGGGCAGCCCATGGTGCGGCCTACCTGTTCTGAGAAGCTAGACTACGAAGCCGAGCTTATGCTGATCGTTGGAAAAAGAGGTCGGCATATCTCGGAAGAGGACGCACTGGATTATGTCTTTGGCTACACCGTGTTCAACGACGGGTCGCTGCGGGACTATCAGCGCAAAACCGTTCAATGGACGCCGGGCAAAAACTTCGATGATACGGGCGCGATCGGTCCTTTCACCGTAACGCCGGACGAACTGCCCGAAGGGGCTTCCGGTCTGAAGATCGAAAGCCGCGTGGGCGATGAAATCCTACAAAGCTCGAACACGGCCAACATGATCTGGGGCGTTCGTCAGGTCATTGCGACGATTTCGGAATACACCACTCTGGAGCCCGGAGACCTGATTGCGTTGGGCACACCACCGGGTGTCGGTCACGCCAAAAAGCCCAATCCACGTTGGCTGAAGCCGGGTGAAACCGTGGAGATCGAGATTGAAGGTATCGGCATTTGCTCCAACCCGATCATCGACGAGAAAGACGCCAAGTCAAAGGTGGCCGCAGCATGAGCGCACCAACCGGGGCAGAACTGGAGGCACTTCGCGCCAAGGCGCAGCAGGATCATCGCGATCTGCGCGAACGGATTCCACGTTTGTCGGATGACGCGATCGCCTTGATCCTGCGAGAATCCAGATCGCACTACGCGTGGACCGACAAGCCTGTTTCCGACGACCTACTTGAAGAGATCTACGACATCACGATCAATGGCGCGACCAGCATGAACACGTTGCCCGCGCGCTTTATTTTCGTGAAAAGCACTGAAGGCAAAGAACGGCTTGCCAAGTCGCTAAAGCCGAAAAACGTGCCAAAGATGATGGATGCACCGGTCACGGCGATCATTGCCTACGACTTGGACTTTTGGAAGGAACTGCCGTTTCTTTTCCCGCACGAAGATCGGCGGCCTTTGTTTGAAAACAAACCCGAATACGTAGCGGACACGGCCTTTCGAAACGGCACTCTGCAGGGCGCGTACTTCATGATTGCGGCCCGGGCTGTCGGGTTGGACGTTGGCGCCATGTCAGGCTTTTCGAACAAGATCGTCGACGAGGAGTTCTTCGCGGGCACGACGCTCAAGTCCAATTTTCTTTGCAATCTGGGCTACGCAGACGAGACCGGATTGTTCCAGAAGCTTCCGCGTTTTCCATTCGAAAAGGTTTGCACTTATGCATGAAGAGGTGACGCTGTGGCTATGAAAGTAAAACCTGTCGTGACTTACCGAACGACAGCTCAATGCCCGACACATGCGCGTACCGAGATCCCAATTCGCGATCTTGATGTGGTTGTCGACGAACCCGTTGAACGCGGCGGAACAAATCTTGGCCCGTCTCCGACCGAAACCGCAATGGCAGCCTTGATCGCCTGTACGAACGTCATCGGGCACAAGAATGCACACCGGTTGGGAGTTGATCTCGGCGCGGTGACAATCGACGCGAAATGCAGGCTGGATCGGCGCGGTGTCCTAATGGAGGAGGAGATCGATGTTCCGTTTCCGGAAATCGAGCTCACCGTGAAGTGTGACACGCCCGCCAGTCAGGAGGAGCTGACACGGGTGGGCGAAGAGACAGCCAAGTATTGCGCCATCGCAAAACTATTTGAAGCGGCAGGCACGGACCTGACCGTCAACTGGGTCAAAACAAACCAATAAAGACAAAAGGCCCGACTTTCTGGGAGGAGAGAAATGAAAATCTGGACCAAACGCAGCCTTATCGGAGCTGCTCTGGCAAGCGTCATGGCGCTGCCCGCCGCAGCAGAGGAAACTATTTCTGCCGTTGTCATCGATGGCTACCCAGACCGGGCATTATGGGTGAAGGAGTTCACCAACTTCTTCATTCCGGAGGTGGACAAGCGACTGGCCGACGCCGGCAACTACAAGATGAACTGGCAGGAGAACTATGGCGGTTCAATCGTAAAGCCGAAAGGCGTTCTGGAGGGAATCCAGCTGGGCCTTGGTGACATAGGCATCGTCACAACCATCTTCCATTCTTCGAAGCTGCCCAGCCAGGGTATATCGGGATCGACACCCTTTGTGGCATCGGATTCCCGTGCCGTGGCCAAGGCCGTAGATGAAATCGCACGCGAATACCCGGCGATGCAGAACGAGTTTGCTGCGCAGAACCAAGTCTATCTGGCCACAGGTGTTGTCCTAGACACGTATCAAATTTTCTGCACGGAACCGGTTGCCTCGGTATCAGATCTAGAGGGTCGCAAGATTGCAGGTGCTGGCCTCAACTTGCGGTATCTCGAAGGCATCAAGGATGCGGCAGGTGTGCGCGGTGGGCTGACCGATTTCTACAACATGCTTCAGACGGGTCTGGTTGATTGTGGAATGCTGTGGCCCGAAGCGGCGAAGACGTTCAAGATCGCTGAAGTTGCCCCGTATATGCTCAAGGCCGATCTGGGTGCTGTGAACTCAAAAACCATCACGGTTAATGCGGACTATTGGGCAAGCCTGCCGGACGAAGTCAAAGACGTGTTGACGGCGGTTGCCATCGATTACCGTGACCATGTCGCCGGCATCGCGATGGACCGCGCCGCTGCTTCGCGGGATGCTTACGTTGAAGCCGGTGGAACGATCGTTGAGGTTTCGGACGAAGACCGCACCGCATGGGCAAACGCCATGCCGAATGTCGCGCAGGAATGGGCCGCGACGCTGAATGACAACGGCGAACAAGGAACGGAAATGCTGGCCGCCTACCTTGGCAAGCTTCAAGACGCCGGTTTCACCGGAGTGCGTGACTGGACGGCCGAATAACCGTCCGGCGATCCACGAAAGGGGCCTTTCATGCTGAAGACCGCAGTTGCTGGCCTGTCGCGGGTCGCCAATTCACTTGCAATCGCCGCCAACGCTTTGGGTACGCTCGTCGTCCTAGCGTTGGTGGTTGTTCTGAATGTCGACGTTATTGCTCGTGGTCTGTTTTCAGCCCCATTGCGTGGCACTTATGAGATGGTGCAGTTTTCGGTCGTGATGATCGTCTTTCTGCAGTTGGCGGACGTGGTCAGAGTAGATCGGTTAACACGCTCGGACGGGTTCCTGAACCTGCTACACCATCGTCGCCCGGGCCTGACAGCCAACCTGAGGCGCATCATCAATGCCATCTCGGCGATCTTCATGGCATTGATTGCCTATGTGACATTCCCTGAATTCCTACACATGTGGCAGACGCAGGACTACTTCGGAGTGCCCGGTCTTTTCACATTGCCATGGTGGCCGGTCAAACTGGTCATCGCGTGCGGTACTGCGCTTGCCTGCGTGATCTTCCTGCTCAAGGTCGTCACGGCGCAGGACCGTCCGCAACTTATTCGCACTCCTGAACATGACGAGGCCGCAGAATGACGCCGATTGAGATTGGCCTGATCTCGGTCGTTGCCATTGTTTTCCTGATTTATGCGGGCGTCTACATTCCCATCGCCTTGGGCGTCGTCTCGTTTGTGTCGATCTGGTTGATGCGGGACAACTTCACACTAGCGCTGAACCTGCTGAAAGTGGCGGTCGGCGACAGCGCGATGGAATATAGCTTCGCGACTATCCCGTTGTTTACCTTCATGGGGCTCATCGTTTCAAAGGCTGGGTTAGGCAGGGACATTTACGAAGTCATGACCATGCGGTTTCGCAAGGTCAAAGGCGGGATTGGAATGGCGACGGTTGGAGCCAACGCCGTCTTTGCCGCAGTGACCGGATCGTCCATTGCATCCGCATCCGTATTCACCAAAGTTTCGGTGCCGCAGATGATGGCGCAGGATTACAACCCACGCTTTGCTGTTGGCGTGGTGGCCGGGTCGTCGGTTTTGGGCATGATCATCCCGCCATCGGCCATGCTGATCATCTACTCCTTTGTTGCTGAACAATCCGTGGGGGACATGTTCCTGGCCGGGGTCATACCCGGGATCATGTTGGCGATCGCTTATGTCGGCGCGATCTGGGCCATGGGCCGATTCACACCTGCGTTTGTCGGTGGCCGCATCGTGGCAGATACCGAATGGATGTCCGGGCGCGAGATTGCGTCCAAAACGCTACCAACACTGTGCATCATCACTATCGTTCTTGGCGGGATCTACACCGGCTGGCTTACTGCGGTCGAGGCAGGAGCAGCCGGTGCCTTCGTGGCGTTGATCATCGCTATCCTACGCAGATCCATGTCGCCAAAAGCGTTCTGGGACGCGTTGCTGGAAACCGGTCATATCACAGCGGCGATCTTGTTCCTGATCACTGCAGCTTCGATCTACAGCCGCATGCTGGGTCTGGCGGGGCTGCCCAACCAGTTGCAGGACCTGCTTGCGGGGAATTCCGCGTCCTTCTGGTCGATCATGCTGCTTTACGTGCTTCTGATGCTGTTTTTAGGAACATTACTTGATACAGCATCCATCATTCTGATTGTTGTACCGTTGTTCCTGCCTATGGCCGAAGCGCTGGATATGTCGCTGATCTGGTTTGGTATCATCACCGTGGTCGGCGCCGAAATCGGGCTTTTGACCCCGCCACTAGGCATATCCTGCTTCGTCATCAAATCGACGATCAATGACGACCGCATCTCTCTGAAGGACGTGTTTATGGGCGCGCTGCCCTTCGCCTTTGTAATGCTAATCGTTCTGTTCATTCTGATCGAGTTCCCGATCCTCAGCCTTGCCCTGATTTAAGGAGGCCAAGATGCGCTCTGTCACCAAAGACAATATCACCGATGTGTTCATGGGATACCTGTCCAAGGACACTGATCCGCGGATGCGTGAAATCATGGGGTCTCTGGTCAAGCACCTCCACGATTTCGCCCGTGAAACCAACCTGACGCATGACGAATGGCGCACGGGAATTGCATTTCTGGAGGGGTGCGCCGCTGTGGAAACCGAAGATAGGCATGAGTTTGTCTTGGCCTCGGACGTGCTGGGACTGTCATCGCTGGTGGATATGCTCCATTCAACTCCAGATGCCACAAGCTCGTCTGTTCTTGGGCCTTTTCACGTTTCTGGCGCACCGCCACTGCCATTCGGTGGTGATATGAAGCGTCACTACGGTGGGCCGGTTCTGCTGGCCGAGGGCGTTATCAGGGATGCCGAGGGTAATCCGATTAGCGGTGCAGAGCTCGACATCTGGCAAACGGCGCCAAATGGAATGTATGCAAGCCAGGATGAAGAACAGGACACCTTTTCTTTTCATGGCCTGATGACCACTGGTGAGGACGGTAAGTATGCATTCACGACCGTCAAGCCAGTCGAATACACCGTGCCGTCAGACGGGCCTGTCGGGGACATCCTGCGCGCCTGCGGTCGCCATCCTTGGCGACCGTCGCACCTGCACTATATCGTTAAGGCACCCGGGCACCGTTCCTTAGTTACCGAGATTTTCCCCGACAACGATCCCTACCTGGATCAGGATACAGTGTTTGGTGTTCGGGATGACCTGGTGATGACATACGTTGAAAGGCCGGCTTCAGAATTTCCCGAAGGCATGGAACTTTCTGGCAAGATTACTGAACCTTTCTTGCACGTAAAGTTCGATGTGAAGCTTGCCAGTGTCTGAATGCTATTGAGGGTGGTGCGGTGCTGAAACATACCTTAATTTTAGGTGCAACGCTTCTTTGTGGTACTGCCATCGCAGAAGAGCGACCGATCTTCGATGCGCATATTCATTACAGCCATGATGCCGTCAAACTGGTTCCTCCCGAACAAGTTGCCAAAATCCTTCGGGACGCAGGCGTGCGCAAAGCACTGGTTTCCAGCTCGGATGACAACGGTACCCAATTGCTGTTGGCCGCAGCGCCGGACATCGTTGTTCCGGCCCTTCGCCCCTACCGTCGCCGCGGTGAGATCAACACCTGGATGCACGATGAAACTGTAATCGACTATCTGGAAGCAAATCTGGCGAAGAACGAATACAAAGCCATCGGCGAGTTTCACGCTTATGGTGATGATATCAAAACACCGGTCATCCAGCATATGATCTCGCTGGCAAAAGAACGGAACCTAATTCTGCATCACCACGGCGATCGAGAGGCCGTTGACCTGATTTTTGAGGCCTGGCCCGAAGCTCGGGTATTGTGGGCCCACTCTGGCTTTGACGACCCGGCCAGTGTGACTGATGCCTTGGACACCTATCCAAGGCTTTGGGCCGATCTTGCGTTTCGCTCTGATATGGTCTCGCGGGGCCGTGTTGACCCAGATTGGAAGGCTGCGTTCGAAGCGCACCCGGATCGGTTTATGGTTGGTACGGATACGTTCGCTCCAGAGCGTTGGTACTACGTAGGCCCTCATGCTGATTTTTCACGGGAGTGGTTGGATTTGCTTCCGGTCCAGATCGCAGACAACATCGCATACGCAAACGCAGAACGTTTACTGGCATCAGAATGATCCGCTGGGTTGTCTGGTTTCTAGTATCATCTGGCGCGGCCGTCGCTTGTGAAACGGCAGGGCAACGCATGAGTTCGGAAATTCAAAACGCACCCAAGGTGCATGTGGCGCTCGACGAAATTCGATTGTCCCAACCGTTTTCTATTCTTCTGACAGTCTGTGATGAAGTTGCCGTGAGTGAGGTGCGCGTCGATGCAATAATGCCTGCTCACCAACACGGGCTAAACTACGCCCCCAAAATCACCGCATTAGGCGATAGGGTGTTTCGTGCAGATAACATGCTGTTTCACATGCCGGGGCTGTGGGAACTGCGAGTTGACACCAACTTTGGCGGGCGACCGATATCCTACACTTCCGATGTCGTGCTAAAATGAAGGTGCTGGTAACAGCGGCGTTTGTAGTCCTAGCGGGGGCCGTTCATGCCGAATTCCTGTTGTCTGATGACGAAATTCAGCAAACGCTGTCCTTCGGACCATGGCCAATTTCGTTTCAGTCGGACCCAAGCAACAGGGTTTCAAGCGATACAAGAGCGATTGCGCTAGGAGCGGCCTTGTTCAACGATCCGGTGTTGTCAGCCGACGGAGCATTAACTTGTGCAAGTTGTCATGACCCTGAACAGGCATTTACCACGTCCGACGCGCGAGCATTTGGTCGCGTCCTGGTAGATCGAAACACTCCATCCCTGCGGAACCTTGCTGGTCTCCGCTGGTACGGTTGGGGCGGTAAGAGCGATAGCCTGTGGGCAGCCAGCTTGCATCCGATCATCGAAGAACAAGAGATGGCGCACAGTAAAGAAAGCCTAAAGGCAGCTATCTCGGAAAGTATCTACATTGATGATTTTGAAGCCATATTTGGCGACATCCAGATTCAAGATCCAGAACTTGTGCTGGTGAACACTGCCAAAACGCTATCCGCTTACTTGGAAACATTGGCAACCGGCCGGACGCAATTTGACGATTTTCGCGATGCATTGGAGAACCAAGATTTAGCAGCCGCTGCGAACTACCCCGAAGCTGCCCAGCGAGGTCTTCAGCTGTTCATAGGGCGTGGAAAATGTGTGTTGTGCCACAATGGTCCGAGATTTTCCAACAATGAGTTCCATGACGCAGGCGTTCCATATTTTCTGAGCGAAACCGAGGTCGACGACGGGCGGTTCGGTGGATTGAACTTTTTGCTTTCGAACGCTTACACATTGGACGGCAACTGGAGCGACGATCCGGGAAAGCAAGGTTCATGGGTGGTTCGCAGTGTCCGCAGGAGCCACTCAGATTTTGGGACCTTTCGTACGCCAAGCCTACGGGGCGTGGCCGAAACCGCGCCTTATATGCATGACGGCAGCCTAATCGACTTGGATGCGGTGATCAGGCACTACAGCGAAATTGATACGGAAAGATTGCACGCCGACGGTGAAGCCATACTGTCGGAGTTGAACTTGTCTGAGCAAGAGATTGCAGACTTAGCTGCATTTTTGGAGTCACTGTCCAAAGTGCCTTAATACAGCGCTTGTGTTAACGGCTTGGAAATGGGCTATCTGGCTTGCGGCCTAGGCGAACGTTGCAGACCTTGGAATCTGTGCTTCATCACACCAAGACAAAAAATATTCCCGAGTCTTGCCCGATTACCGCGAACGATTGTGTTAGCCAGGGGGCACGGCTTCACCGAACCCATATATCACTTGTCAGGTCAGTGAAAAGTTTGGTGGATATTGGCGGCTGTCTCAAGAAGCGCTTGTTCAATAGTTTCTTTTTGTCGTGAAAACCGTGTCGTTGGCACCGGGATGGAGATTGCGTGCAAATCTCCAACCCAATCGACGAAGGAAAATCCTATTGCCGACACACCGGCAGAATGTTCGTCCATGTCATAGGCAAGGCCTTGTTCTCGGATCATGGCCAGTTCGGACAAAAACTCATCTAAGTTCCTCTGGATTCCGTTCCGGTCCCATTCGTTTCGAATTAGCTTGATCGCATCTTCTTTACTGAGTTTGGCAAGACATGCTTTGCCATTCGCCGTGGTGGTCAAAGGAAAAACCTCGCCCACTTGCGAGACCGTCGTCAAACGGTAAACGCCAGGAACCTGATCCAGAAAAACCATGCCGATACCGCGCATAACTGCGAGGTCAGTTGTTTCTCCGGTCTTTTGCGTCAGTTCAGTTAAAAGAAGCCGGCAGTGCTCAACAATGCTGTATTGGGCCGCCCCGGCAAGGGCGTTCAGTTCAGGGCCGAGCCGCAGACCGCCTCCATTCGCATCGGAAATAACAAACTTCTCTTCCGCAAGGGCACTTGTGATTCTCTGTACCGTAGAGCGGGGCAGGTCAACGCGTTCGGCAATTTTTCCCAGGCTCATCCCGGACTGGCTTTCCTTCAGAACACGCAGAATCGAAGCTGCTCTCGAAATGACCTGAATGCCACCTTTGTCGTTTTTATCAGGCATTTACGTCTCCTCTTCGTTTCTTGGTTCTGCCGCTGCGGGTGTCAGGCGCACCGGCAAGCTGTACCACTATGCGGTGCAAGTCAACCGTAATGTGAGTTTTAAGTTGACCGCATTGCGGTGCGTATGCATCATGATACGGGACAGGTGGGGAGGCCACCCATTCAATTCAAATCGACCAACGCCGCTTCGCCGGCGAACAGAGGAGATATGCCCAATGGTTGAAATCCGCGGCATTGAGTTTCAGGCAAACACCGACAATGATATGGGGCTGGAGTTCTATAACCTGAGTCACAGATACGGGTTTCAATGCCCTAACTGGCCCTATTTCAAAGACGTCCAGATCGACCGAAAACACTATATGGCCAAGTCGGGCGTGTTGTCGCAAACGATTACCACGACCATGCACGTGACCACGCATATCGATGCGCCGGCGCATGTTGTTCAGGGAACGCCGTTCATCGATGAGGTACCGCTGCCGCATTTCTTCGGTTCGGGCCTGGTGGTTTCTGTCCCCAAGAAAAAGTGGGAGCAAATCACAGGCGATGATCTGGAAAAGGCTTGCGGGCACGCGATCCGCAAGGGCGACGTTCTGATCATCAATACCGGTTGGCACAAGCAGTACGAAGATGGTGACTACTTCGCCTACTGCCCGGGTCTTGTCCCTTCAGCCGCCGAGTGGATGATCGAAAAAGGTGTGAAAGTTGTCGGGCATGACACCCAGGCAAACGACCACCCGCTGGCAACAGCCATCGGCCCGCAGCGAAACGGTCCGATCATGCCGCATCTTGAGAAGGAATATCTTGAGTGGTCAGGTGGAACTCCTTGGGAAGTTGACTTCCCTGAGTGGGAACCGGTGCACAATATGCTGTTCTCCAGAGGTATTCTTGGAATTGAAAATGTTGGCGGTGACCTTGATGCGGTGACCGGCAAGCGATGCACCTTCGCATTCTTCCCTTGGAACTGGGACCGTGGTGATGGCTGCATCATCCGCTTGGTGGCGATGATCGACAAGAACCAGTCCTATCGCATCGAAGCTGGCGAAGAATTCTGAACACTCACGGACCGGCCGCCGGTTCGCCGGCGGCCACCATTACTATAATCCTGAGCGGGGACGAACATGCATCTAAAGCGGTTTAAAGACGCCCAACCCTACGAAGCACCGAACCACTTCGGATGCCACGGGCTTCGTTTGCAGGGGTTCGAGGAAGGCGGGCCGACAAATCAATGGATCGGCTTCAGTCAGTTCCTGCCGGGTGGAGGTGCTGGGCCGGACTCTACGCCGTTCGAGAAGGTCTACTTGGTTTTGGACGGCGAAATGACCGTCATCGTTGATGGAGTGGGAACCACCCTGGGACCCATGGACAGCTGCACGATCGCGCCGGGCGAAGTTCGTAAAATTGAAAACCGTTCGAACCACACCTGCAAGATGCTTGTCGTCATTCCGTACCCGCCAGAAAGCTGAGGACGAATAGTATGTCTAATCCACTCAAGATGTTTGATGTTAAGGACAATGTCGCACTGATCACGGGGGCCTCTGGGGCTTTTGGCATGGTGGCCGCACGTGTTCTTGCCGGGGCCGGTTGCAACTTGGTTTTGGCAGCAGGCAACCAACAAGCGCTCGATGAGATTGCCAAAGAGTGCGAGGAGCTCGGAGCTGCTGTTGTAACAGTGAACACACGCCCAAACGATGAAGCGTCATGCGACGCGTTGGTCGATGAAGCGGTCAACAGTTTTGGCAAGCTGGACATTCTCGTCGTCGCGTCCGGTATGAACAAAGTCGCTCCAATCAACGAAATGGCTCCCGAAACCTTTGATGCGGTGATGGATGCCAACGTCAATCAAAGCTGGTTACTTGCGCGTTCGGCTGCGAAACAGATGAAGGTCAGCGAATATGGCAAGATCATCTTCGTCAGTTCCGCTCGTAGTATCCTTGGCCACCCGGCTGGCTATACTGCGTATTGCGCATCAAAGGCTGCAGTAAACGGGATCACTAAAGCCTTGGGGTGTGAGCTCGGGCCGACTGGAATTACCGTCAACGCGATCGCGCCGACAGTGTTTAGGTCTCCTTTAACAGCTTGGATGTTCGAAGAAACCGACGAGGCCAAAGCGGTGCGCGATGGCTTCCTTACCCGTGTTCCCAAGGGGCGACTGGGTGAGCCAGAAGACCTTGCCGGTCCTCTACTGTTTCTCGCGTCGCGCGCATCTGATTTCTACACCGGGCATATCCTTCATGCCGACGGTGGATATACGGCGGGCTAAATGATGGTGCGTAAAAAACAGCAGATGGCAGTGATTGGCGCAGGCCTGATGGGCCATGGCATTGCCCTGACTTTAGCGAAGGCCGGTCAATACGTCGCCATCACGGATCCGGTGAAAGAAGCCCGGGATACGGTGTCAGAGCGCATTCGCGCCAGCATGGCGGCGATGGGGGATGACGAGGATAAAATCACAAAGACCCTCAAGATGATTGAGATCTTTGCGACAACGGAAAGCGCGGTCCGAAATGCGGACGCGGTTTTCGAAGCGGCGCCGGAAAAATTGGAACTTAAGCAAGCGATATTTGCTGAAATCGAGGCGCACGCACCAGAGACTTGCATTCTCGCATCCAATACTTCGGTCATGCCGATCACTCAGATCATGTCTGGTTTGCGGCTGAAAAACCGGGCCATCGGAACGCATTGGTGGAACCCGCCGCATATGATCCCGTTGGTCGAGGTCATCAAGACTGAGTGGACAGACCCAGAGACTGCACAGACAATGTACGATCTATTGAAGGATGCCGGAAAAACTCCGGTGATGGTCGAAAAGGATGTGCCCGGCTTTATCGGTAATCGCCTTCAACACGCGTTGTGGCGGGAAGCGGTCAGTCTGGTGGAAAACGGTATCTGCGACGCAGAGGCGGTTGATACCGTGATCAAGTCCAGTTTTGGCCGCCGGTTGGCAGTGCTTGGACCTTTAGAGAACGCTGACCTTGTTGGCACCGATCTGACGCTCGATATCCATGAAAACGTGCTGCACGATCTTGAGGCGCACAAGGGCCCCTCAACCTATCTCAAGGCGCTCGTCGATGCGGGCAAGTTGGGCATGAAATCCGGCGAAGGGTTCAGAAAGTGGGCCGAAGGCGAGGCAGATGAAGTTCGCCAGCGTGTCGCAACGCATCTGAAAACTCTCGAGAAGACTTTGTAAGATCAATCAAACACTGGCGGGAGGCCGGTGAAGGGAGGACGCAATGACAAGGACTTTCAAAACAGCCACAAGGCGTGGTTTCATAGCCGGTGCCACAGCGGCGATTGCTGCGCCGGCCATCCTTCGGGCAACGCGGGCCTATGCCGCGAACCCGACGCTGCGGATCGGTAATGTCAGCCCGCGCACCGGACCACTGGCCGGTTTTGCCGAGGCCGATGAATATGTGCTGCAAGCCATTCAGCAGGTCTTTTCGGCGGGCTTGGACAACAATGGCAAGACCTGGAATGTCGAGATCATTTCAAAAGACAGCCAGTCCAATCCAAACCGCGCAGCTGAGGTCGCCGCTGACCTGATTCTGGGAGATGAGGTCGATATCATTGTTGCGGCTTCAACGCCGGACACGGTGAATCCTGTCGCCGATCAGGCAGAGATCAATGAAGTCCCCTGCATCACAACCGACTGCCCATGGCAGCCATACTTCTTTGGCCGCAACGGCGTTCCGGGCGAAGGGTTTGAGACCACCTATCACTTCTTCTGGGGTCTTGAAGACGTTATCGCCGCGTTCCTCGACATGTGGGACAAGACAGGCGTGGCCAAGACCGTGGGCGGTCTTTTCCCCAATGATGCCGATGGCAATGCCTGGGGTGATGCGGAACTGGGCCTGCCCAAACCGCTTGCTGCTGCAGGATACACGCTGACCGATCCCGGTCGTTATCAGCCGCTCTCCGATGACTTCTCAAACCAGATTGCAGCGTTTAAGGCGGCTGGATGTGAAATCGTTACCGGCAACATGATCCCGCCGGATTTCGCAACGTTCTGGAGCCAGGCCGCACAGCAGGGGTTCAACCCCAAGGTTGTCACGATCGGCAAGGCGCTGTTGTTCCCGTCTGTCATTGAATCGCTCGGCGATCGTGGCGATGGATTGTCGACCGAGGTCTGGTGGTCTCCACATCACCCGTTCTCGTCCTCGCTGACCGGCATTTCGTCGAAACAACTGGCAGAAGGGTACACAGCAGAGTCGGGACGTCCATGGACGCAACCGCTTGGCTTCAAACACGCTCTGTTCGAGGTCGTCGCCGATGTGATCAAACGGGCTGATGATCTGGAAGACCCCACTTCGATCATCTCGGCAATCACATCCACCAACCTGAACACCATCGTCGGGCCGGTGAACTGGGGTGATGGGCCGATGAACAATGTCACTAAAACACCATTGGTCGGTGGTCAGTGGCAAAAGTCCGGGGACGCGTATGAGTTGCAGATCGTTGCAAACAGCACCGCGCCCGAGGTTCCGGTGACGGCAGACATGAAGCTGCTGGGCTGACCAATTGTTCGGCGCCGATCTTGGTGCCGAACCCTTCATCCGAGAGAAGCATGACAACAATCCTGAATCTCCAAGACCTGAGCAAAGCATTTGGCGCAGTCACTGTCGCCGATGCGCTGAACTATCAGGTCCAACAAGGTGAGGCACTTGGGGTGATTGGCCCTAATGGCGCCGGTAAAACCTCGATGTTCAACCTGATCACTGGAACGCTGAAACCGAATTCCGGACGTATCGAGTTTGATGGTCAGAACGTCACCAAATGGAGCGCAGCAAGACGCAGCCATGCAGGGATCGCCCGTTCGTTTCAGGTCCCGCAGCCATTTTCGGGCATGACCGTTTTCGAAAACGCCATGATCGCCGCCACGCAATCGGCTGGGCTGCGTGGGCACCAAGCTGAACGGTTTTGTCTGGAAGTACTGGATCAAACGGAGCTGCTGCCAAAGGCAAACACTGTTGCAGGTAGCCTGACATTGCTGGAACGAAAACGCCTGGAACTGACACGCGCGCTTTGCGCCAAGCCAAGATTGCTGCTGCTGGATGAAATCGCCGGTGGGCTGACCGAAGCCGAGTGCAAATCACTGGTTCAAACCATCAAGGACATTCATGCCTCCGGCGTCACCATCATCTGGATCGAACACGTTGTGCACGCCCTGTTGGCCGTTGTGGACCGCCTGATCGTTATCGACTTCGGAAAGAAGATCGCCGAGGGCGAGCCGCAGGCAATCATGGAAAGCACTGAGGTCAAAGAGATATATCTAGGGATCGAAGCCGATGCCTGATCCAATTCTCCAGACACGCGGGTTAAACTCTTTCTACGGCGACTTCCAAGCGCTCTACGACGTCGAACTGGACGTGGGCGAGGGCGAAGTCCTTGCCATTATTGGTGCAAACGGTGCGGGAAAAACCACCTTGATGCGGTCCATCACAGGGTTGCTGACGAACGGACCGGGTCAGATCCACTACCGGGGGCAGGATGTCAGCCGACTTCGAGCGGACGAGGTTGCCGAACTTGGCCTCGCCATGGTTCCAGAAGGTCGTCAATTGTTCCCCTCTTTGTCAGTCAAAGAAAACCTGATGATAGGTGCGCAAGTTGGCCGCAAAGGCCACTGGGATCTGAAAGCCGTCTATGATCTATTTCCAATTCTTGAAGAGAGAAAAGATCAGGCCTCTACTTCGCTCTCTGGCGGTCAACAGCAGATGGTTGCTATCGGGCGCGCTCTCATGGCCAACCCCGATTTGATCCTCTTTGACGAAGTTAGCCTCGGGCTGGCGCCGATAATCATCAAAGACATCTACGAAGCGCTGCCCGGCATCATTGGCGAGGGTATGAGCGCGATCATCGTTGAACAGGACATCACCAAGGCACTGTCGGTCTCGAGCCGGGTCTACTGCCTGCAAGAGGGACGCGTTTCGCTGGAGAGCGCGTCTGACACCGTTTCGCGCGAAGACATCTCGCGCGCTTATTTCGGGATCGAATAACATGGAATGGCTGAACGCTATCGTGCAGGGAACTCTACTCGGCGGGCTTTACGCCCTGTTCGCGGCAGGGTTGTCATTGATCTTTGGAGTCATGCGTATGGTCAATATTGCCCATGGTGACCTGATTGTGCTGGCCGCGTATCTCGGGCTGACGGTTACGACCGCGACGGGAATGCATCCGATGGCTGCTTTGGTGATCGTTGTTCCCGCAATGGCATTGATCGGATATGCCCTTCAGCGCGGCCTTCTGAACCAAACTTTAGGCGACGATATTCTTCCGCCCTTGCTTGTCACCTTCGGCTTGAGCGTGATCATCCAGAACGGGTTGCTGGAGGTCTACACCGCAGACCCCCAAACATTGAATGCCGGTGCGCTGGAAACAGCAAGCGTTGCCGTGGGCGGTGTGGCACTCGGAATCTTACCGCTTCTCACTTTCGGTATCGCCATCGCGGTGATCTGGGGGCTGCAATGGACCTTCTATCATACCGCTCTGGGGCGCGCATTCCGTGCCGTTTCGGACAATCAGGACATCGCCCAGCTCATGGGCCTTAATCGTCGGCACATCTTTGGTCTGGCCATGGCTCTGGCCCTGGGTGTGACTGCGATTGCCGGTATCCTGCTTGGGATTCGGACCAGCTTTGATCCCTCAATCGGCGGCGGTCGTCTGATCTTTGGCTTTGAGGCCGTCATTATCGGGGGGCTCGGTAACCTTTGGGGTACACTGGTCGGCGGCGTGATCCTTGGTGTTGCGCAGACCATCGGTGCCAAGATCGATCCGGGTTGGCAGGTGCTTGCTGGCCATATCGCCTTTCTTGTCATTCTTGCCGTTCGTCCGAACGGCCTCTTCCCGAGGATTTCAGGATGAATCTGCAGGACTATTCCGTATCTCGATCGTCAAAAGCAGCCCGGGTTGCTGCGATCCTTGCGGCGGTCACTCTACTCGTTCTGATAGCAGCGCCCTGGTGGGCGGGCCGCGCTGACATGCGTCTGATGGGCGAGTTGTTCCTCTACCTATCCCTCGCCACCCTTTGGAACCTCATGGCGGGTTACGCCGGTCTCGTCTCGGTTGGTCAGCAGGCCTATGTGGGCTTCGGTGGTTATATGCTCTTTGCGTTGACGATGTTGGGCGGGCTGCACCCGTTGGCCGCCATCGCAGCGGCGGGAGTGCTGGGGGCTTTGATCTCAATCCCGGTTGCTGTTCTGATCTTCAGGCTAAGGGGCGCCTATTTCGCCATAGGCACCTGGGTCATCGCCGAAGTCTTTCGACTTAGCTTCGCGCAAATCTCAGCGCTTGGCGGAGGATCGGGGTCTTCGCTCCCCGTTGCCATCGTGAAATCGCTGGCGTCGGGTCGTGCGATGCGGGAAGCGCTTAGCTATTGGCTGGCGCTCGGGGCCGCTGTTCTGGTGGTGACAGCCGTGTATCTCTTCCTACGCTCGCGGCAAGGGTTGGCGCTGACGGCAATTCGCGACAACGAACTGGCTGCCGGTAGTCTTGGCATCGATATTTGGCGCACAAAATTCATCGTATATGTCGTCACATCGGCATTTACAGCGATGATCGGCGCGCTCATCTTTTTGCAAAAGCTGCGCATTTCGCCGGATGCGGCGTTCAGCGTCAATGACTGGACCGCCTTTGTTATCTTCATCGTGGTGATCGGCGGCATCGGAACCATCGAAGGGCCGATTATCGGTACGTTGGTTTTCTTCGCCCTGCGCGAAACACTCGCAGACCTCGGTACAACTTATCTGATCGTTCTCGGCGTTGTCGCAATCGTTGTCATGCTCAAGGCGCCAAAAGGCATCTGGGGCGTTATCCGCAGCCGTTATGACCTGCAACTTTTCCCGCTGGGCTATCGCGTCAAGCACATCGGACAATCCAAGGAAAACTGAACCCATGGCCCGTCAGAAAAAAACGATCATCACATGCGCCGTAACCGGCGCTATCCACACGCCAACCATGTCGGATGCACTTCCGTACACCTATGATGATATCGCGCGTCAGGCGATTGACGCTGCCGAGGCCGGCGCGTCGATCCTGCACCTGCATGCGCGCAACCCCGAGAACGGCTCACCATCGGTCGACCCGAATGACTTCGCACCTTTCCTGCCGCGCATCAAACAAGCGACAGATGCTGTCGTGAACCTGTCGACCGGTGGATCGCTGACTTTGTCTATTCAGGACCGGATCAATCCGGCCAAGACCTTCAGCCCCGAAATGTGCTCGATGAACATGGGTTCGATGAACTTCTCGTTTCATCCGCTGGCTAACCGGTATGGCGATGACGATTGGAAGTTTGATTGGGAGAAGGACTATGTCGCAAATTCCGATCAGAACATATTTCGCAATACATTCCGGGACATTCGCGAAGCGGCAGAAACTCTGGCCCCACATGACATCAAATTCGAACACGAATGTTACGATGTCGGCCACTTGTACAACCTGAAATTCTGCATGGATATCGGGTTGTTCAAGGCACCCATATTCATTCAATTTATCTTTGGCATCCTCGGCGGCATCGGACCCGAGGTCGACAACCTGATCTTCATGAAACGTACGGCCGACCGGCTTTTCGGTGACGACTATCGGTGGTCAGTCTTGGGGGCTGGAGGGGCACAGATGTCGCTTGCCACGACGGCAAGCCAGATGGGTGGCAATATTCGTGTAGGACTGGAGGACAGCCTGTTCATTTCTCGAGGCGAACTAGCCGAGCGCAATGCTCAACAGGTGTCCAAAATTCGCCGCATCGTAGAGGACTTGGGCAGTCAGGTAGCTTCGCCCGACGAAGCCCGGGAAATTCTGGATTTGAAGGGTGGCGACCGGGTAGCGTTTTAGCAGGAAAGGCGCTTGCTACTCTGCAATACTAAACTGGGGATTGGTTCAATTCTGGGTTTCGACATTAGCAGCAGATTCGTTGAGAGGCCGTTGGTCGGTGTGGTTGAGAAATGCTTGACGTTTAGGTCAGAATTATCTGACGTGATTAGCTGGTTTTGAGGTTTTTGCCGTCGATTGAGATCAAAGATCTGTGACGTTTCACAGTAAGTGTTGAACGTCACACGAGCCTGACCCAACCGTCACAGTTGGACCAAAAACTGTCTGATCGTTCGACATAGGAATTTACCTTAAGTCAAACGCCCAAGGTGCGGGGAATCTTAACTCAGCGCTGTTTACTGGTTGTTGGTATTGGGTTGTGGCGTTGCCTCTCAGGTTGTCGGCTAGTCGCCATTTTAGGCCTACTCCAGACCTTCACCCTACTTTCAAGATGCTGCGGGCGAGCCCGCTTTCCCGACATTCGCTGCACGCGCAAGATCAGGAACTACTCAAACGCACACATTGCGGGACATTTCTGCCTTCCAAATTGATGCCGGCCGTTTTGTTTTTGGCGCAACTAGAGTTGGTAGATTTTGCTGAGAACGACCTGTAGACGTGGCCAAATTAGCCTGATCACGTGCTCTATTCGCTCACTCTGGTAAACTCGAAATTTAAGGCCCCGAAAGAATAGACAGTTGAAATGTGCGTTACTTTTTCAGTCGATTTGTCTCGGTCAATATAAACATTGAGACACTGTTCACGATTAACGTGGATGGCAGGTGTGCGTACACAGAACTGGTTCCCCTCGATCGACCAGTGACCGGAAATCGGTTGCCCTTTCATCCAGGCGAAGTTCATAGTGAGCGTGCCGTCAGTGCTGCGGTCTTGAGAATATGGCATTCCAAAGGGACCCAGCGTTTGTGTCTCCTGATAAATATCGGAAAAGAGTTCAATCAAATTGTCGTGCTGTAAACGGTCGGCCTCCCGCCCGGCTTCGAAATCGAAAGGTGATTCCGGTAATCCCGCGGCTCGCATTGCCTCACTCCAACGATCGTACAGAGCCGGATCGGCATACCGACCGAAATAACCTCGCTGCCAGGCCAGATTGTTCCACACGGTCTCCTTGAGAAACTTTGCCATGTAAAATTTGGCTTCTTCCAGTTCGCCACGTCGGGCATAAGCATTCGCCAGTTGGGAGTACTGATCGATCTTGGTGGACTCTTCGGGAGGGGTCTGCTTAAGCAGTCCCAAGGCCTGCTCTACATCATCAAGCAGAAGGAAGGAGAAAGACAGGTCCCTCGTTTCGCCGGAATTCAGCCGCGGCGACAACGACTGGTATTTGTCGAGTTCCTGTAGTGATTCTTCATAGTTGCCGGCTGCTAGCGACGACAGGCCAAGAACAAATCGTAGCCAAGGCTCGTCAGGTTGGAGGAATACGGCCGCCCTCGCTTTCGCCAATGCCTGCTCGTGGTTTGACAGTTCAATCTCAATTCGAACCTGCAGACCAATCGCATAGACATTCGCGTCTTGTGCTTGGAGGATTGTTTCGATGCTTTCTCTCGCTGCATCTAGTGCATCAAGGGTGTAGCGTATGGTGTTGTAGCCCATACTCCAGATGGTAAAATTGGCTTCCGCGTATCCGACATGTGCGGCGATAAATCCGGGATCGAGGTTAATCGATTTCTCGTAGAGAGGCAGAGATTTTTCTAGATCGAAGAAGTTTCCGCTGTACCGAAACAACTCAGCCTGGGCAAATGCGAGGTAGGCCTCGAAACTGGTGGTAGGCTTGGATTCGAGTATCGCCCGCTCCGTCTGGTTGAGCCTGACCTTCATGGCGGCCGTAGCGCCCAGTTTCAGCATAGCCAAAACGCCAAATAGCTCGTCAGTCTTCCCGACCTCTTTCTGCTCCCAGACAACGTCCTCACCCGAGGCACTGATGTCGCGCAGACGCGCCGAGATCTCGACGGAATCGGCTTGGAATATCGCTGTGCCGTCGAGGATGTAGCGCACGTCCAGATCATCCGGCACGTCGCTGGCAGCAAGTTCGATACCCTTGTATTGCATCGACACGTCGCGAGGTGCGATAGTCAGCCCCTTCAGCCGGGCAAACGAGGCAATCAAGTTCTCCGTCGCGGCCTCGGCAATCAGTCGGCTGCCAGCATCGGCGGCGGCCAGCGGCAACACCAGCAGCTTCGGTGGTCCGGTACTTGTCGGTGCAAACATCCGGTCGCGGGCGTAGAGTCCGGCGGCGATAGCCACCACCAGCGCGATCATCGCCAACGCCCCGTAGCGCACCAGCGGCAGTCGGGTCAGCGTCGCTTTTACCAACTTGCCAGCGTCACTTGGGTCGAGAAGCACTTGGAGAGTCTGGACTGGTTCCGAGATGTTTTTGACCTTTTGCGAACCAAGATTGGCAAATCCCAAGTCGAGCTTACCTTTTACATTGTTGAACACGGCTTCCAAGATCCGTATACTACCCGCCTCTGCCAATCCCTCCAGTCGCGAGGCAACGTTGACGCCATCGCCAAATATATCGTCGCCATCGATTATGTTGTCCCCGAGGTGTACGCCAATTCGGTAGGCAATTCGTCGGTCTTCTGGGTTGTCCTTTTCGCGATCAGCCATCCACTCACGCTTGCTTTGGGCTTGGGTCCTGTGGAACTCTGACCGATGGGCGACATACGCCAAAGCCACCCATTATTTGCATTCTCTCGCGCTACCTAGAGAGCCTATGCACAGGTGCGGCATTGCCAAGTTATCTGAGGTGGATTGGAATATGCGTGAGACCGTGCAATCAGGCCGATAGTTCCGCCACACACCCTTCCCACAGCTCGGACACGTCGGCTCTGGCATGGCAGTAGGAGTGATTGGAAGGACGATAGCGGCCGGGACGAGGATTCTTCTGATTTGGTCGTGGACGACGAGAAGTCGTTGCGTTTGGCGTAGTGAGTTGAACCGACCCATCATCTTTTCCTGTTTTCGCGTCGGCCGGTGTGATCCTTCGATCCGGATGTCGAGCCCCCTTGTGCGCCGGATGGTCGGTGCCCGGCGCGATGGCCTTGGTCGGGGGAAGAAGCATTAGGGGTAGCTGTGCTGAAGTTCGAGCGTGCGTAGCTTGAATGAACGTTTTTGGGCGAATTGGAAGGGCCTCATGGCGGACAAATCCGCCTTTCTTATCAATTGCGCAACGGTACGCTTTCAGAAAAGGGCGTGACACTGTTGTTCAAACTTGGGTCCGGCACATATCCAGAAATGCTGTTACCGGATCCGTTTGTTGCACGGCCCTTGCCAGAGCAATGGTGACCTCGAACTGGCCAATCTCTTGCGCGAGCGGACGCGTGACGACAGCATCGCCTTCAATCGTCAGATTCCGGCCAGGCGGGAAGCCAACAAGAGTAAAGCCCAATCCTTTTCCCACATATGCTTGAACCATTTCGCGCGATTGCGAGGTCAGCGGCACCTCCGGATCAAGACCGGCAGCCCGCAACAAGTCAAGATAGCTGGGGCCGGGACCAGCGCGCGATACGGCAATGTAGGGAATGTCGGACAGGGCCTCGAGCTTCACGCTGTCTGCCTTTGCCAAAGGGTGCGATGCGGGCAGCAAAACCAAGGGCGGCAACGCCTTCAGGATTTCGACATCGAAGCGCGTATTATCAAAGCCCTGATTAAAAACAACAAGCGCATCGACCTCTCCAGCATCAAGTGCAGCAACGAGGCTTGGAAAATCATCTTCCACGACTTCGATACGTACACGGGCATAGTGGTTGCGGAACGTCAGAACCGCGGGCAACACGATCCGTTGGGCAATGGCGTAGTGTGTTCCGATTCGGATCGTTCCGGTTTCCCCTTTGGCCATTTCGGCGGCACGTCGGTCCAGGGCCTTCGCCCGCATTAGCAGAGCTTCTGCATCGGCTAGGAACTCCGTACCCGCGCTGGTCAGCCGCATACCCCGTGCGGGAAAACGATCAAACAAGGTCAAGCCAGTGACCGCTTCGAGTTTATCAAGCGCCGAGGAGATCGCCGGAGCGGAAACGTTCAGTTTTCGCGCCGCAGGCGCGATACCACCGCAACGGGCGATTTCCGACAAAAAGGCAAGTTGACGTAGTGAAAACCGAACCATCAGTAAAATCATCCTTTGAGCCAGATTAATTCAGTTTTTCCGATCTTAAGCAATATCCTACTCTTCTCTCTAGAAAACAGGGAGAGAACCGATGGACATCAGACCTTTGACAGGCAGCTTGGGGGCAGAAGCTTTCGGAGCCGACGTAAGAGACGGTGCGCAGTTTGCACAAATCCAGGCAGCCTTCGCCAAATACTCCGTCGTTGTTCTCAGAGGGCAAAACATTGCTTCGGAAGACCACCTCGACTTCGCGCGCCGCTTCGGTCCGATCAACGTGAACCGCTTTTTCAAACCTGTCGACGGGCACCCTGAAATTGCAACCGTCCTGAAGGAAAAGGACCAGAAAGAAGCGGTGGGCGAAGGCTGGCACACCGATCATTCCTACGACCAGGTCCCGGCGATGGGGTCAATCCTGCATGCCATCGAAATGCCCCCCTACGGCGGTGATACGCTTTTCGTTTCGATGGGCGCGGCCTATGAGGCTCTGTCGGAACCCATGCGCCGGTTTCTTGATGGGCTGACGGCCGTGCATTCGTCGCGCCACGTCTTTGGCGCGGCCACGTTGGATAGTGAAGCGGCCAAAAGCGGAAGGTTGGCTAATGCCGAGGCAGCGACGCAAGATGCGCGCCATCCTGTCGTCATCAAACATCCACTCAGCGGGCGCCGCGGATTGTTCGTAAACCCTGTCTTTACTACGCACATTGAAGGCCTGACGTTCGATGAATCCGCGGCCGTCCTCAATATGATCTATGAGCATTGCAGACAGCCCGAATTTCAGGCCCGAGTCCGTTGGCAGGAAGGCGACATCACCATGTGGGACAATCGCGCCACCTGGCACAAGGCGATCAACGATTATCACGGATTCCGGCGTCTCATGCACAGGATCACTGTGGATGGCGTAGCCTTATCGCGTTAGAAGCCCGATGTTGGTCGTGCAAGCGCAAAAGGAATGTGATGCGCGAAGCGGTCATTCATATGCCGCGTAGAATCTGACATTTTGGGCGCGGAGCCAATTTGGACCGCAAGGCCCGTCAAAGTCGGAAAGGCGGACAAAGCTGCCGTTGGTCTTCCGGCCTGCAATGACCACTTTGGTGTTTTGACCTCCGTAATCAGCCACAATATTGCAGCTCAGGCTTTCGCGAACGTGGGCAGCGCTATAGAGGTAACCGCATGTACACCCAACTTTCAGTTTTTCTTGCATCAACCCTGCGACAGGTAAGACACGCGTATCTTTGGGTCACAGGAAGGTTTTTAAGGCTTGTATTCGTGGTTTGGGCCTTGGCTTTTGGGTGCTCAGTAGTATTGATAGCGTTTAGTTTCGCACAAACTTCCATGCTGCGAAACCAAGCATGGCTATGCCAAAAAGACCAAGCGGCGCTGCAGTCCTCAAATCGGTCATGAGGCAACAGTCCCTATATGTTGCCCAAAACGTATCATCCCATTCTTCGAAGCCGCTATGGGTGAAGCGAACACCTCTACCAACCTGAACAATCAGCCAAGCCGCAATAATGAATGCAATTCCAATAATGAGGGCAATCCACTTCATGATTGCTGTATAGCCGTACTGCGGAGATGAGCAAGTTTGGGCTCTTCTCAAACCTTAGCTGCAGGGCAATCTAACAGCAGCTTCACCGTCTAGGTCAGAAATGCTTGATGTTTGAGTCAGAATTTAAATACGCGAATTTTGCTTTTCTTGAGGTTTTGGCAACCGATTGAGTCAAAGATTTGTGACAATCTCTTCCGGTTTGTGTCGTTTGAGTCCCATATCCAATCCTCCGTTTCCTAACTGTTGGGGTGGACCAATTCGGTGGCGGAGGTTCATCATTGAGAGTTCGATGCTGTGGGGGTTATGATCCACGACGATCAATTGTCCTGTCTAAAACCCAAAAATTGTGGGCTCGACGCTCGCTTCAAGCCTCGTAAAGGTGTTTTCGAACAGTTGGATCGATCCTGTTGCTTTGGGCAGGGTAGATCCCGCAAGCGGCAATAGCCTCACGGGCTGTCACACGCTCATGCAAGCGTTTCCAGATTGTCTTGGCAGCATAAGGCTGCGGGTATGGTCGCCATGCGACACCCATTGTCATGCCCCGCAGGTACTTCAGCTGCTGACGGTGTGCCGAATACAATATGGTGGTGGCAACGCTACCTTCGCGCGCAAGCTCGTGCTCGGTCACGAATATCCTGTTCCCACGCATTGTCACCAAACCCGCATAGCGCGAAATCTGGTGCGTGCTCTTGTCTGGCGATATGGCAATTTCCCTGGATCGGATTGTGAACAACCCATCAACTTCCTGAATCCGGATCAATGAGCAGAAAATCTTTCCTTCCCAAGAAGGCGTGCAGAAATAGGAATGATAGAAGCCTACATATCGCCTCAGGTTTTTCTGTTGGCTCCGAAATGGATCCAGAAATGCGTCCGTGGGCGCTGTCCCGGATTGGGGCAGGGTGCCTTTCAGCATTCGTTCAAAAGCATCGGTTTCAGCAAACAACTCTGCTTCTGTCAGGCCGAAATGACGCGCGATGCGACGCATGTTGTGGGCAGAGGGCAGACTGGAGCCATTCAGGTAGCGATTGAATTGCTGTCTGTTGACGCCGATATCGCGGCAAATCTGTGAAATGTTCCCATGCTCTGCGCACAGCGACCGCAGGTTGGCAGAAAAATTCTCTGACACAGGCAAAACCTTTCGCGTTCTGACGCTATATCACTGCAAAATGCGTCAGTTCGCGTAAGATCGCACAATTTGTTTTATCTGCAAATCGGTTTCTTCTTCGGCATCAACTCGCAACAGACAAGCGCCCAGATGCCAATTGAAACCATCGAGAACACATGGATCACGCTCGCCGATGGGCGACGGCTGGCTGCGCGCATCTGGTTGCCCGAAACCGGTCCTGCCCCCGCAATTCTGGAATATTTACCGTACCGCAAACGTGACGGCACTGCGCCAAGAGATGAAACGACACACACGGTTTTTGCCGAGGCAGGCTATGTCTGCATCCGCGTTGACATAGCAGGAACCGGGGACAGCGAAGGGCAATTCGACGACGAGTACTCTGAGCAGGAACTGCATGATGGTGAGGAAGTCATAGCCTGGATCGCCGCGCAGGATTGGTGTGACGGCCATATCGGGATGATCGGGATATCGTGGGGTGGGTTTAACGGCTTGCAGCTAGCCTTTCGACAACCACCAGCATTAAAGGCCGTCGTCAGCGTCGCCTCGACCGTGGATCGCTATGCGAATGACATCCATTTTATGGGTGGATGCCTTTTAAGTGATAACATGAACTGGGGCAGTCAAATGTTTGCCTATCTGACCCGACCCGCTGATCCGGACCTTCGTGCAGATTGGCGTGAGGATTGGCTAACCCGACTGCAAAGCGTCCCATTTTCTGCTGCGGATTGGCTGCGCCATCAGACACGTGACGCGTTTTGGAAACATGGCTCGGTTTGCGAGGATTGGTCTGCGATCCAAACGCCTGTTTTGGCTATCACCGGATGGGCAGATGCTTATGTCAATGCGCCCACGGCATTGGCAGCCAACCTAACCGTGCCTACCAAGGCCGTCATTGGGCCTTGGGAACACCGCTATCCTCACATCTCGAAACTCGATCCTGCAGACTTTCACTCCGAAGTGATCGGCTGGTTTGACCGCTGGCTGAAAGGACAGGAAAATGGGGCCGAGGACTTGCCTGCGTACAGGACTTACATGCAGGAACACTTCAATCCGACGGCGCACAACTCTGCTCGGCAAGGTCGTTGGATTGCGGAAACCACGTGGCCGTCGCCGCATGTGTCTGAACAGGCTTGGCATTTGGCGCAAGGGGGGTTTTCTCGGGAACCGGCTACAGGCACGGTCGCTGTCACATCACCCAGTCATGTCGGTAGGGAAGGCGGATATTTCTGTGCGGGCATGCGGATCGACAATGAACTTGCAGGGGATCAGGAAAGGGATGATGCCCTGTCGGTTTGTTTTGACAGCGCGCCGCTGCAGGCCCCGCTGGAGCTGCTGGGCCGAGCAAAGCTGAAGTTTAGGTTTTCGGTAAATCGACCTGTTGCCCAACTTGTCGCGCGGTTATGCGATGTCTCGCCCGTAGGTGTATCGCAGCGCATCAGCTATCGTCCACTGAACCTGTGCCACTACCGCAGCCATGAAACGCCCGAAAGTCTGCGGCCGGGTGAAATCTATGAAGCCGAAATTGTTCTGAACGAATGCGCGCATTATTTGCGCGAGGGTCACGTGTTGCGACTGGCGCTGTCGACGTCATACTGGCCGATCGTCTGGCCAGCACCGCACTCGGCCGAGGTGACAATGCACTTGCAGGATTGCACCCTGCATTTGCCGGTGCGGGAAGTCACGCATGAGGTTCAAGCCTCTGAACCTGGCCCGGCACAGAACTATCCAGTTCTTGCCGGTGAACAATTGCGTCCACCATCCGCGCAATCCGAACGCACCGTGACCAAAAATGGTCAGGTGGTTCTGGAGACATTTGATGACTACGGAAAATCGCGCGACCCGTATCATGATCTGATTGTCGGCAGTGACGTTCGTATGCGCTACTGCATTCACCCCGATGATCCGACAACCGCACATTTCGAGACCGATTGGAGTTTTTCGTTCGAGCGCGAAGATTGGCAAGTCGCCATTTCAACCGAATGCCGGATGACCTGCGACGCGCAAAATTTCTATCTCTACCGCAAACTACGCGCCACTGAAGGTGCAGATGAAATCGAAGTTTTGACGAAGGAATGGTCCGAAACCGTTCCGCGCGGACTTCTCTGACTTAATCCAAGGGAGGATACTATGAAGATCGAATGGACAAAGGCCAATGTAGGTCGGCGGAGGTTCCTGAAAGGTGCAACCGCGCTTGGGGCCGCCACGGCGCTTCCGATGGGATGGGCGAACCGCGCGTTTGCGGCAGATGACGGCGTGCTGCGGGTGCGGGCCTATGGAGATGCGCAGAACATGGATCCGGCCCATTCCGTTGGTGTTGTTGAAGAGGAGGTGCATGCTTCGATCTACAACAAGCTGATCCAGTACAAACCAGGCGAGGAATGGGGCTGGCAGTTGGATGCCGCCACGATGATCGAGCAGGTTGATCCGACCCATATCAAGTTCGCATTGCGTGACGATATCGGGTTCACCAATGGATTTGGCGCCATGACCGCAGAGGACGTCAAGTTCAGCATGGAACGGATCGTGGACGACGCAACCGACAGTCCGAACAAGCCCGATCTGGGGCCATTCAGCCACGTGGACGTGACCAGCGAACGCGAAGGCACGATCGTGCTGAACAAACCGTTCGCACCGATCTGGTCGATCGCTCTTCCGTACATTACCGGGAACATTGTCTCGAAAGCCGCAGTCGAAGCCGCTGGTGGCCGGATCGGCGCTGATCCGGTTGCGGAATCCGGTCCTTACCTGCGCGACAGCTGGTCGCCCAAGGAAAAGACTGTTCTTAAGCGCAACCCCGACTGGAAAGGGGACGCGCCCACTTGGGACACCGTCGAGATCTATCCGATTGACGATGAAAACACTGCCGAGATTGCGTTCGAGGCCGGTGAGCTGGATGTAACCCGCGTTTCGCTGGGCTCGGTCGAGCGTTACCGCGCCGGGGTGCCCAATGGTGGATCGTTGGTTGAGAAGCCTTCGCTCTACTATGTCTGGATGGGCATGAACGTTGAGCATCCAAAGCTGCAAAATCAAAAACTGCGGCAGGCGATTCAGCACGCGGTGGATGTTCCCAGCATTCTGGAGGCCGCCTATTTTGGTGCTGCCGAACCAGCGACCGGCATCATCGCACCGGGCCTCGCCGGGCATCGGGCTTCTTCGCTGGTGCCACCGGCAGCGGATTTTGAGAAGGCGGCACAGCTGCTGGCGGAATCCGGTGAAACCAATGTCACGCTGACCCTAGACACGCTGAACAAAACGACCTTCACAACAACCGCCCAGATTATTCAGGCGACGCTGGCGCAGATTGGGATCACGGTTGAAGTCAACGTGCTGGAATCCGGTGCATTCTGGGCGTCTGGCGACAATGAAAACCTGCAGCTTGTTCTGAACCGCTTTTCGATGACCCCAGACCCGTATTATGCGACGTCGTGGTTCACGCCCGAACAGATCGGAAAATGGAACTGGGAACGTTTTAACAGCCCTGAATTTAACGAAATCCATGAATCCGCGGCTGCGGAAACGGATATCGCAAAACGGGCGGAAATGTATCAGCGCGCGCAGGATCTGATGGAAGAAAGCGGTGCCTATCGCTTCATCACTCATGAGGCAACGCCGGTCATTCACAGCGCCCGGGTCATTCCTGCATTGCGGCCAGATGGCCTGTCGTTGCTTCGCTATTTCGGCAAGGCGACCTGACCTCCCCAGGTCGACCGGGTACGGCGGGCGCGTGACGCTCGCCGTGCCAAATTGAACGCCATCAAGCCACAAGGAGCCAGTTGGCCATGCTAAGTTTTGCAACCCGTCGCTTCGGGCTGTCGCTGCTCATCCTGTTCGTGGCGGTCACCGTCATGTTCCTGATGATCCGCGCCGTGCCTGGCGATCCGGTCCAGATCATGCTGGGCCCGCGTGCCACGCCCGAACTTCAGGCCCAACTCACAGCGGCGCTGGGGCTTGATCAACCGATCTGGAAACAGCTCTTGATCTTCTATGGGAATCTTCTGCAAGGAGACTTGGGAACCGATGTATTTTCGGGTCGGTCCGTGACGGACATCGTGTTCCAGCAATTGCCATTCACTCTGGAACTGATTTTTGCGTCAATCCTTTGGTCTGCAAGCCTGGGCATCGCACTTGGTGCCTATGCTGCGGCACATCCCAACACGCTGATCGATCGGATCGCCGCAGCAATTTCCGTCAGCTTCGTGGCTGCCCCGGCCTTTGTTGTCGCACTTTTGGCGCTGCTGGTATTCGCCGTGCATTTGCAGTGGTTTCCCGCCATCGGCGCCGGAGAGGGGTTCTGGGATCGCCTCGACCATCTGGTTCTGCCCGCCTTTGCCATCGGCCTCAGCTGGGTTGGCTATATTGCCCGGCTGGTACGCGCTTCGATGCTCGAGGTTATGGGCGAAAGCCATGTGCGCACGGCGCGCGCCTTTGGCATCGCCGAGCGTCGCGTGGTCATGGTTTATGCACTGCGGATCGCCATTTTGCCGGTGGTCACCGTGATCGGGGTAGGGATGGGCTTTCTTCTTAGCTCCGCTGTTTTTGCTGAAATCGTCTTTGCCCGTCCGGGTTTGGGTAAGTTGGTTATCGATAGCATTACCACCCGAAACTACCCGATTGTTATGGGCTCGGTCCTTATATCAACGGCGTTGTTCGTGGTGTCGACCGCATTGGCAGATCTGATCAATGCGTTGCTCGACCCACGTGCGCGCACGGCTCATTGAGGAGGGAGCGTTATGGGAAAATCTCGTTCCGAACTTGGCCAGATCATCATCGGCGTCGCCCGCGACCCGCTTGGTCTTATGGGCTTGATCATCGTCGGTGTCATCGTGTTCTGCGCCATCTTCGCCTATTGGATTGTACCCTATGATCCGATTGCGATGGATATCAAATCCCGCTTGCAAGGACCGTCCGCCGCACACCTGCTTGGTACAGATCAGTTAGGGCGCGATAC
Organism: Ruegeria sp. YTSC230; assembly: GCF_059609665.1. Classification (NCBI taxonomy): domain Bacteria; kingdom Pseudomonadati; phylum Pseudomonadota; class Alphaproteobacteria; order Rhodobacterales; family Roseobacteraceae; genus Ruegeria; species Ruegeria sp. YTSC230. The sequence continues at coordinate 193,846 of NZ_JBXWMC010000006.1, forward strand.
GTTTTCGCGGGTTATCGCCGGGGGGCAGGTTGCGCTCAAGGTGGCATTGCCCGCCGTTTTCGGCGCTATGGCGATTGGCCTGACGCTGGGCATGATTGCCGGGTATGGGCCTAAATGGCTTGATAACCTTCTGATGCTGTTCTTCGATACCATCCGATCTTTTCCAACGGTGATGTTTGCGCTTACCGTTGTGGCCCTGATCGGACCCAGCCTGCAGACGGTGGTCTTCGTGGTCATGGCGACCTCAATCCCAACATATGGGCGCGTGGCGCGAACCCAGACTCTGACGCTGCGCAACTCTGAATTCATTTTGGCAGAACGCTCGATGGGGGCCAGCATGGCGCGCATTCTGGGCGTGCATATGCTGCCCAACATCATCGGCGTTCTGGCTGTGCTGGCGGCTATGGATATTCCCACGGTTATCGCGCTGGAGGCGGGGCTGTCCTTTCTGGGGCTGGGCGTGAAACCTCCTACCCCCAGCTGGGGTGCCTTGCTGAAGGACGGGTACTCATTGATCCGCCAAACCCCCTGGTTGGTGGTCGGTGGTGGGCTCCCGATCATTCTGGCGACGCTCGGATTTACCTTCCTGGGTGAAAGCCTGCGCGATGTGGTTGACCCGAAACTGAGGAAACAGCGATGACCGACACACTTCTGGAAATCGACCACCTCAGCGTCGATTACGAAACAGGCCGTGGTGACCTCAAGGCTTTGAGGGACATCACATTCGACGTCAACAAAGGCGAAATAGTTGGCATTGTCGGGGAATCCGGCTGCGGTAAGTCCACTCTGATCTCGTCCATCCTGCGTTTGACAGCGCCCAATACGCGGTTCCGCGACGGAGAGATCAGGTTCAAAGGACAGGATCTGCTGCGGGCCTCCGAACGACATATGCGCGACTTGCGTGGGTCGGACATATCCATCGTCTTTCAGGACCCGATGCAAACGCACAATCCGGTTCTGACCATCGGGCAGCAGATGCTGGACATTCAGCACCGCTCCAAACAGTCAAAGGCGGACAAGCTGGCCCACGCAGCCAAGATGTTAGGCGCTGTTGGCATTCCCGATCCCGAGGCGCGCCTAAAGCAGTATCCGCATGAATTCTCGGGCGGGATGCGCCAACGGATCGCCATTGCAATGGCATTGATGTCCGAACCTGACCTTTTGATCGCGGATGAGCCGACGACAGCGCTGGACGCAACGTTAGAGGTGCAGATCATCGAACGCCTGCAAGAGCTGCAGCGCGAGTTTCACTGTGCCATCCTGTTTATCTCGCACCATTTGGGCGTGATCGCGGAACTCTGTGACCGGGTGGTGGTGATGTATGCCGGTGCGGTTGTCGAAAGCGGGGACGTACGTGAGATTTTTCACAACCCAAAACACCCCTACACACGCCGCTTGATCGAATGTGACCCCGGTCATATCAAAGAACGAGCGCGTGTTTTGCCGACCATTCCCGGTGAAGTGCCTGATCTGGCCAACCTACCGGGTGGCTGCATCTTCCGCGATCGTTGTGATCAAGCGATGGCACGGTGCGCCACCGAAGTTCCGCCGTTGGATCAATTGAAAGAAGGCCATCACGCCGCATGCTGGCTGAACCACGAGGAGGTCACAACATGAGCTTGCTGAACGTCGTGGACCTTAAAACTAGCTATGGCCCAGTCAATGTTTTGGCGGGTGTCAGCTTTACCGTGCAACCCGGCGAGACTTACGCGCTGGTTGGCGAAAGCGGTTCTGGCAAAACGACTGTTATTCGCGCCATTGCGGGTCTTGCGCCTGCGCAAGACGGCTCAGTCACTTTTGAGGGCCAGGAAATTCGCGGCGCGCCGGAACGTGTCATGCGTCCGCTGCGTAAAGACATGGCAATGATGTTTCAGGATCCGGTGGGAAGCCTGTCGCCGCGTCTGACAATCCGCAGCCTGATCACTGAGCCTTACCGTATTCAGGGTATGAAAGACAAAGATCTGGATGCAGAAGCCAAGCGACTGCTGGAAATGGTCAATCTACCCACGCATTTCGCAGACCGCTATCCCTACCAGTTGTCGGGTGGGCAAGCACGGCGTGTAGGCGTTGCCCGAGCGCTGGCGTTGGAGCCGAAATTGATCCTCGCGGATGAACCGACCGCAGGCCTCGATGTGTCGGTGCAGGGTGAGCTTTTGAATCTGCTCAACGATCTGCGCGAACGGCTGGGTCTGGCGATGGTAATCATCACCCACAACCTCAGCGTTGTACGCCACGTGGCCGACAGAATGGGCATCATGTATCTAGGCCGGTTGGTAGAAGAAGGCACAACAGAGACGATATTCAGAGATCCGGGCCACCCGTACACCCGCTGCCTGTTAAGCGCCAACCCAGAGCCGGATCCGGATGCGCGGTTGGAACGGATCGCCCTAAAAGGTGAACCCCCCAGCCTGCTTAAACGCCCTTCGGGATGTGAATTCCGTGAACGCTGTCCTTTTGCCAAGGATATCTGCACCCAGACCCCACAATGGGAAGTGGACGGCGGCCATGGGCTGCGTTGTCTGGCGCCGTTGTCGTAGTAGGAAGTCCAATGCTAAGTACACTTTTTTTCAACGGCACAATCCTGACTATGGATGCGCAGAATTCTTCGCCGGAGGCAGTTCTGACCGAAGGAGACAGGATTAAGGACGTTGGAACCGAGGCCGATCTGCGCGCTTCCATGCCTGCGGATACTAAGGAACGCAACCTGCGGGGGCGCACTCTGATGCCCGCGTTTATTGACTCACACGGGCATTTTCCGGATCCCGGGTTCATCCGGCTGTTCCGTGTTGACCTGTCGTCGCCTCCTCTAGGGGATTGCCGGACCATGGCGCAGGCGTTGGACAGGCTTCGGGAAAAGGCTAATGCAACGCCCGAGGGTGAATGGATCATGGGGGTGTCGATTGACAATACCTCTATTCTCGAAGGTCGCATGCCCACGCGGGCCGAGTTGGACAAGGTATCACAGCGTCATCCAATCTGGGTTATTCATGCATCGGGTCACAACGGCACGGCAAATTCTCTTGCGCTTGAGAGGCGTGGGGTTACCCGTCACACACCAGACCCGGACGGCGGCCGTTTTGGCCGCGACCCTGAAACCGGAGCCCTAACGGGATTGATCGAAGGTCTTTCGGCCATGGGAGAGATGGGCGATACCGATTTCCTGATCGACCGCGAAAGGTTCTGGCAGGGCTTTGATGCCTGCCGTGACGAATATCTGACCCATGGGGTGACCTATGCCCAAAATGCCTGGACGTCGCAAACCATGCTGGATCACTTCGCCAGCCTGCCCGCAGACCAGGATCCGGGAATTGATATCGAGCTGTTACCCGTCGGGAGTCTGGAACCAGAACTAAGTACCCAATGGATCGGCACGAACTGGCCCTGCAACCCGCATTTCACACTAGGTCCGCGCAAACTGTTCACGGATGGGGCCTTTCAACTGCAGACCGCGTATCTGACTGCCCCGTATTTCAAGCCGGCTGATCCAGAACATCCACGTGGGATGACTTACACCTCGCAAGAGCAGCTGGATGCTGATGTCAGCAAACTCCATAGCAAGGGACTACAGATTCATTGCCACTGTAACGGCGATGCCGGCGCAGAGATGTTCATTGATGCGGTTGAAAAAGTACTGCGAGCGTCCCCCCGTACAGATCATCGTCACACCATTATTCATGGCCAGGCCCTGCGAGATGATCAGTTAGAGCGTATGGCCCAACTTGGCCTTACTGTTAGCTTCTTTCCCGCCCATGTTTATTTTTGGGGGGATCGCCACTACGACACCTTCTTGGGCCCCGAGCGGTCCGAGAGGATATCCCCGGCCGCATCAGCCGAGCGGTTTGGCGTGCGTTATACGATCCACAACGATGCGTCAGTCACGCCAACACGTCCAATCCACTTGGCCCATTGTGCGGTAAATCGGAAAACCTCTTCAGGCCGTGTGCTTGGCGAGGATCAAAAGATCAACGTTCTGTCAGCTTTGCGTGCCCAAACCATCGACGCCGCTTGGCAGGTCTTCAAGGAGGATCGGCGCGGATCAATCGAACCGAGTAAAGTTGCAGACTTCGTTGTCCTTTCGCGCAATCCCCTTCACGATCCGAACCATCTGAAGGATACACAGGTGCTCGAAACGATCCGAGCCGGTCAAAGTGTTTTTGCCGCAACGCATGCCAAAAAAGAAATCGAGCACACCTAATGAAGACCAAGCGTATTGCGATTGCGGGGTTTCAGCATGAAACAAATTGCTTTGGTGTGACAAAGGCCGGTCTCCCCGAGTTTGAGATGGCAGATTCCTGGCCCGGCATGTTGCGCGGTGAAAAGGTCTTGTTGGAAACGGAGGGCATGAACTTACCCGTCGCAGGTTTTGCTGCGGCTGCTCAAGCCGCAGGGGTTGAGGTTGTTCCAATCCTTTGGTGTTCTGCCGAGCCGTCTGCGCATGTAACCGATCATGCATTCGAAACGATTTGCGGGATGTTGTTCAATGGAATCCGAGATGCCGGCCACATTGACGGCGTTTATCTGGATCTCCACGGGGCAATGGTCACTGAAAGCCTTGCTGACGGTGAAGGAGAGCTTCTGCGCCGTATTCGAGAGCTTGTGGGTCCCGGAACTCCAGTGGTCGCAAGTTTGGATCTGCACGCCAATATCTCTGCTCAGATGGTCGAATATACGGACTATTTGTCTGTTTTTAGAACCTATCCTCATTTGGATATGGCGGAAACCGGCGCACGATGCGTTCCTGTCCTGCAGCAATTGCTGGCGGGCGAAACACTATACAAAGTGTTCCAGCCGGTGCCATATCTCATCCCTTTGCATGCGCAACATACGGGCTCTGCGCCATTCGACGAAATCTACCAGTTACCAGTTAGACTTGAGCGGCAGGAAACCTTGGCCGACATTGCTTTGGGCTTCACGGCGGCGGACTTCCCTGACACCGGCCCGGCCTGCCTTGCCTACTCAGCCACAGCCCAGAAAGCCGCCGCCGCCGCCGAAGAAATCGTCAACTTGTTTATATCCCGGGAAGCCGATCTTGATTGTTCGATGCTGTCGTTGGAGGGAGCTGTTTCGACATGCCGCGAAAGACGGGAAAGACCCGTTGTTCTCGCAGATGTTCAGGACAACGCTGGCGCGGGCGGGACGTCTGATACCACAGGGTTGCTGGCCGCACTGATTGAGGGTGGGGTAAAGAGTGTTGTGATGGGTCTTTTCCATGATCCGGACAGCGCAATGCAAGCCCATGAGGCAGGAGAGGGTGCACTGATTGAGTTGGCAATCGGTGCAAAGTCCAACCTGGCTGGACACGTTCCGGTCAAAGCAGAGTTTGAGGTCCTGGCTTTGGGTGATGGCACTTGCCGCTATACCGGAGAAATGTATCGCGGTGGCGTGGCAACGCTGGGCAAAACAGCTGCTCTGCGATTGGTTGGGCACGAGGCCGATATTGACCTTGTCGTCACAAGCATACGCAATCAATGCCTGGATCGTGCACATTTTACTCATATCGGGCTAAACCCTGCGAATTATTCAGTGGTTTGCGTGAAGAGCACCACCCACTTTCGAGCTGACTTCGAACAGATTGCAGGGAGTGTTTTTGCGGTCTCTTCTCCAGGCGCCTTTCTCTGCGATTTGGAAGAAGTCCCTTACGCTTGTATCACTAGAAGGCTTCCTAAGGCCCGTGAAGCTGATTTCGATGTTCGTGGAGTTGTAGGCACTAGGAAACTGCCCACTCTATGAAATGTGCCTGTTTGGCTACTCAGCAAACCACATTCCATTAGGATCCATCATATCTTCAGATCGAGGCGGGGCTTCCAAAACGGCCGGAAGAGTTCAATCTTCGGACATCGATTCATCACAACTTTGAGGCCCGCATCCTCGGCGAGCTGTGCTGCTTTGTCGTCGTAGACGCCGATCTGTCCCCAAAGAACTTTGGCTCCGATCGCGATGGCCTTTTCGGCGAAGCCAAAGAGTTCTTCCTTGGGACGGAAGACATCCACCATATCAACGGGTTTGTCGATTTCTTCGAGTGAATGATAGACCTTCAGGCCCCTGATTTCCTTGACGTTCGGGTTAGGGTTTACCGGCAGAATGTCGTAGCCAATTTCGCTGAGTTGTCGCAGAACGCCGTAGCTAAATTTCGTTTTGTCGGCGCTTGCACCAACCATTGCAATGGTTTTGACCGACTTCAGGATCTCGGCGAGATACTTGGGGTCGTAATCATACATACGGTCGATATCTGCTTCGGGCATCGGTTAACCTTCCTTCGGCGTCGCAATGTCTGCTTTGAGTTCGTGGGGTTTGAGTGGATCGAGGAACGGATTGCGGTAAAGCTTGTCATGGCTCTCAACCCCGATCTCCAAGGTGATGTTTGACGTCGCGCGTGCCACGCAGAGGATTACGTAGCCATTGGCGATCTGCCTATTGTTCAGCGCGACCTGTCGGCGCTGATCCACCGTGCCTGTTTTAAGTTTCGCGGCGCAGGTAATGCAGCCGCCGTATTTGCAGCCGAAGGGCAGATCAACACCCTGTTCGCGTAACGTATCCAGTAGTGGGCGTCGTGCGTCCACCTCATATGTCGCGCCATCCCTGTTGGCGATCGTCACAGTATGCGTTGTCATAGCCAAATGTCGCTTGTGCAATCACCGCCTGGATACCGGCTCTCGTGGCAGCGCGAGGGGCCATTTGGCTCTTTCCCAAAGTCCACGATGAAGTCCTCGTTGATCTTCATGCCGCCGTTTTCAGGATCGCAATCTATCATGACCATCACACCGCCTTTTTCGCGGATCTCGGGATAGAACTGGTTGTCCCAAGTCGAGAACAACGAGGTGGTGACATAGAGTCTGCGCCCGTCGAGAGAGAGTTGGAACATCTGCGGCCCACCGGCGACTTCAACCCCATTAACGGTTGGCGCTTTGCCCAAAAGCCCACCCATGAACACCTGGCCGGTCAGTTTGGGATTATGCGGGTCGGTGATGTCGTATTGGCGCATGTCGCCATGAAGCCAATTGTTGAGATAGAGGTATTTGTCATCCATCGAGATCAGGATCGCCGACATCACTCCTGGCAGAGGGATCGGCCATTCAGGGTGCATCTCATTCTCGACGTCGATGATCTTTGCCCATTGCCACTTATTCGCGTCGTCCTTCCACCAGTGAATGACGTTGGTCGACAGCGCGGCCCCACAAAACCCATGCGTGCTGTCTGGGTCATGGTGGAATTTGACTTCCAACGGCAACAGCCCGTCTTCGCCTAGATAGAAGCTTTCAACAGGCTCGCGTTTTTCGAAATCCCAAAAATGCAACTCGCGCCCGTATTTCAGGTGACCCACTTCTTCCAGATCGAAACCCGGCATAAAGGTGTTGGGCGCGGCCCATTCGGAACTCACCATCACGTTGTGACGGGGCTGATACCAGAAATCATAACCGAACTTGATGCCGCCCATCGAGTTCTCCCAGCGGCCGACGATGTTGAATTCTTTATCGAGATGCAGATAGCCGCCCGGAGCTTCACCCTTGGCGTCTCCAAGGAAGGAAATGATGATCTCCGAACCCAGACAATGCACTGTATGCGGCCCTGACAGATCGGCCTTGGCCTTAATCTCGGCCCCGTCGATAACCTTGTGCAGCCGTGGTGCGCGTGGGTCAGTGGCCGTGTCGACGATATGTAGGTTGTTGGAACGCACACCGGGCAGGATCAGGTATTTTCGCGACATTGAGCCGTCGTCGTGGCAGGACGAACAAGCATTCCAGCCCATGTGATGAAGTTCATCCCCGATCCCCGGCATTTCCAGCCGGTGGATCACCTGAGAATAAGTTGGGCTTTCCGGGTCTACATCCACTGTCGCAAGATAGTCGGGCTTCTGAATGCCCGTGCCTGTATAAATGGCAATCGTGTAAAGAAGCTTCTCACGGGGGGCTTGGATTGCCTCTTGCGGGCTGGCGTAGCCCGGTCCGCAACATGCACCATCCATCGTTGAACCCTCCCTTGATCACGATTACGGTATCGTATATCGAAAATACTATTATCGTATAGTGAGAAAAATGCATCTAGAACGCTTAGCGCTGATATTGGAAGTCGTAGGTCAAAAAGGGCATGCGACTGTCGCGGAAATTTGTGCACAATCCGATCTCCCTAAGCCAACAGCCTATAGGTTGGTTCAGGATCTTGTTTCGTCCGGACTGTTGCAGACATCTGCGAGAGGGGAGTTTGCCATTGGAACCCGATTGAAGCGTATCACCCGGAGTGATCATTCTGATCCTGCGCTTCTGGAAGTGATTGCGCCGATCCTGGCCACCGGCGCCAGAGACTACGGGGCTGCGTTCTTTCTTTCCCGACTGCGCGGCAACTGGGTCGAGATCATTCACGTGGCCACGCCAGAAACGGGCGTGTCATATCTTCACCCGGGTGTGGGCAAACGGCCTATGCACGCGTGCTCTTGCGCCAAGGCAATTGCCGCCGTTTCTCCAGAGCTGCTGTCTCATGGCGAATTGAACGGGCAGCTCAAGCGGTACACCGAGCACACCATTACCAGCGGAAAAGATCTGGCAAAAGAACTCGATGTCATTCGGGCCAAAGGATACGCCGAATGTGTCGAGGAGCTGGAAAGAGGTATAAGTTCTGTTGCAACAACACTGGGCAAAACAGGTGTTGGTTCGACGTTGTCCATTGGCGCCACAGCTTCCGTTCGGGTGTTTACGCCTCCAATGCGGGTCAAAATCGGCCAAGCACTCATCGAAATGTCGCATGAGTTATCATCTGCCCTAGGATGGGATGGCGCAGACGCGAATATGAAATCCGCCTAGGTTAGTGTTGGCTAAAGCAGTGGAGAAGGTTCACGCCATCCGGCGGCGTCGAAACGTTTGATACCATTAGACGGGTTTACGGGCGGCCAAGGAGGCTAAGTATGGACGATGGAATGCGCGGGGGATTCTTCGCAGTTAATGTCAAACCTGAGCACCGGCAGTCTTTTTTGAACGCCAGCATCTTTGAAGCGCAAAGTGTTGTAAGCGAAGAGGCAGAGGTTTTCCAGTTTCAGATCATGGTGGACTTGGCAAATCCCAATCGGTTCTATTTCTACGAAGTGTTCCGGGACGAAGCAGCCGTTCAGGATCACTGGGATTCTGAAGCTTTTAAGAACTGGTTGAACACGGTCCAAACAATGCTGGATGGTGACATCGAAATTATTGCTCGGATGCGCTCGCTTTTCCCAACGAAAAAAGGCTTCGAGGCCCAAAAACCAAGCCTGCTGCAGTGGTGAATCCGACCGGACGTTTGAAATTTTGGTCGCTGTGAGAAAGCGACCGGATGTAGCGCTTGCCGGCTTTGGGCACGTTGCAAAAGCACAATAAAATATGCTCTGCGGACGCCGCCGCCGTTCGCTGCACGTACTACCCAATCGGATATTTCGGCAAGGTTGCACAGGTACCTACTTTTGCAAAGTCGTGGCATAGTAGCCCAAGGGGTATACACACGCGATCTACACCGGACCTTACCAGGCTTGGACGGACCGATCTCCGGGTAGTGTTCGAGAAGGTAAGGGTAGTCTGGGGAACCGCACGTCGGCCAACAATGCGCAGTGGGGTAAGCAAGCTGGTGCCCCAGTTCAGATGATATCACATTGTCCAAGAGTTTTTGCACCATCACAAGGGTCTACGGTGGTTCGCGGATGCTTGTCGATTGAAACGCAACCTCAAGCATCCGACATCAATTTTCGACGCTCTTAGGACCAAGCATTAGTGCATGCATCATTGCAATCTTCGTCAACCGAATACTCTGATATCAAACCGTAACCAGCGCCAGATTCTTTAGCAGTTTGGTAGATTTTGTTTCAGTATGATCGCGTGCTTTCGAACTTGCGTGGATTTGCGTTTGCGATACAGATGTTCGAACATCGTGCGCGTGCCCGGGGTTGTCGTAGGCACGCAACGAACCTGCTCTAGACATTCCCGCACTGCCGACAAGCGCAAATACCGTAGCAGATGCAATCATTACTTTTTTCGTTTTAGGTTCCTTTCGGTCGAGCATGTTTGAAGCGCTGTGTGTGTCTTTTATTTTACAATCTGCGGCTCAGATTTATTGCGCTGGCAGACTATGGTTTTAGGAAAAGGTATTAAGCTAATGCCTGAAACCCATTTCGCTTCAGACCAAACGCAAGATACTTTAGAACTGGACCTCGACGCCGATGTTCCAGCCGAAGGAGTGGTCGTTCGAGCTGCTTCCCAAACCGGTTTCACTGGTGATCTCACCATAAAGCCATGAGCGATCCGAAAGCGCGACATCGCCACCTATGCTCAGGGCCGCTGTGTTCTGGCCTCGCTCCGTGAACACTGCGCTTTGCCCAAACACCACCGAGGTCGCGTTGTCGAACGCATGATAAAAGTCGATTTGACCATACAGCATCGAATTGTTTGCAAAGGCACGTTCAGCACGCAATCCGACTCGGGCGGTCAACGTGTCACTATCCACCAGAGATCCGATCTGACTACCCGCGACTCGATCAGGGACATCGTCCATGTCGATATCGCTGTACATGACCTGCGCTTGCGGGATGAGCATCCATTCGTTCGGAAGCGTGAAGGGCTTGCCAACCTCAATAGATATCTCATACCCACTGCCATCGGCATCCACTGCGCCCCCGCCATTCGGACGTACCTGGCTGTCGAAAAACCCATAGCGAAGCTGCCCGTCGATATAGAACATACTATCCGCAACCCAAAGCGCGCTCAGGGTTGCATCATAGGCGTTGGTAGAGATATTGGCGTTGGCCGAGCTGGTGCCGATGTTCGATGACAGGCTGCCGATGCCAAATTCCAGTCCGCCAAACAGCTGTCCGCCCCCGACCTCACCCAAAGGCAAATTCGCGCCAAACCGCAGACTGCCGCTGTTCGTCGTCATCTCGCCGTCACCGACATCATAGCTGTCGCGTTCACCTTGGGACTCAACCCAGAACAATGGTCCTGCGGTTGTTGTCAAGTCAGTCAGCGCCAGGCTACTATTGAATGGTTTGGAACCGTTGCTTTCCGCTGCAGTGTGGTTGCGTATTTGCGAAACAGATGAGCGAACATCCTTTGCATAGCCGCGTTGCCCGAGGCCATGCGACGGGCCGGCCATGCAGATTCCAGCACTTGCAACAATCGCGAACACTGTAACGGATGTAATCATGACCTTTTTCATCTTTTTGCGCCTTTCAGCTAAGCGTGTTTGGTACGCTGTGGGTGCAATAAAGATGGCAATCTGCGGCTCAGATTGATTGCGCTGGCAGGTCAAGGTTTTGAGAAAAGGCATCAAGTTAACGCCCGGTCGGGCGTCTTTCGCAGTGGGCGTTAACTGTCAGGCAAACACTGGTTTTGCGGCAACCGCGCGCCGGATTGATCACGTAGAAGCCGACAAGTGCACCCATTCCGCTGTTGGTTTAGTTTGAAAGAATGGTCACTGGCTACGCGTAATGGCAAAGTAATTGATCGGTTTGTGACCTAAGAATTTAGCGGGTCAATGAAGCTCCGTCACATCACAGCGTTTAGCCAGCAAAAGGGGCTAACCGGCTGGAGTTAATCACCGGCATATCTCGCCCCGCTGTTCACACAGCCGGGTCTCTTGCGGCATCGTAGGCTCAGCGCCTCATTCGTTTGATCACTGTACCAGCATCAATGTCAAAAACGTTCTTTAGCTTTCTTGCATCAATGTCCACCTCAGGCAATTCAAGGAAATAAAAGGTCACGCCGCCGATAAGTTCTGTCCCGTGGCTGCCCGCTTCCCTGCATTCTTTACATACTACAGGAGATTTCCCATAACCCCCCGAAGATGACATCGTGCTCTGCAATTGCGTTTGTGACGTCGCGGGGCTTACGTCAAATGTGTTTGCAAATGTCACCCCAGACAATGCTGCAATAACAAGCGAGACAACGGGAGCAATCACTACTTTTTTCATCTTCTGGCTCCTTTTTTGTTAAGCATATTTGGAACGCTGCGTGTGCACTCAATTTGGCAGCCCGCTATCCAAATTGATTGTGTTGGCACGTCAGAGCATTGTGAAAAGGCATCAAGATAGCGTCCGTTTGCGATGGCCTCTGAAACAGGCGCGGCCTCTGGCACGTAAACACAGAATTTTCGACGGCCTCCCGCAAAACTGAACCGATGGCAGCGTAAGCTTAGAGAGAATCTGGCTCATCTATTTTGTTTGATTGTGCGGTGAAGCAAACGTCGCGTTTCGGTAGTCTTTCGTTTGATCCTTTCTCGTCGTTTTAGGATGGATTGCTCGCGCCCGAAATAGACATCTGCGGGCGTTAAGATTTGCAGGTTCTTGCATTTGGGTTTGTGATTGTAGTGATCGACAAATGCACTGATCTGATGGTGAAGTTCACCAGGTATGTCGCCGTTTTCAGCAGGGTGCGGGTCTTCAGAGTTTGGTGTCAGCGCTTGATCTTGCCTTGGGTTTGCGGGTGTTTCGGCGTGCCCTTGACGTGTTTCATCTGTTGATCACCTTGCCACTCGGCAAGCTTGTCCGAGACGTCGCTTGACCCGTAATCACCTAGCAGTTTTGGCTTGTGCAGGACCATTGCCTGATCGCATCCTGAGGCTTGCAACGCTAGGCCGAGCGTGTTGGTCACATCCTCGGCCTTCATCGTCGCGCAGAACTTCCAGGCGATGATGTACGGCTGTAGTCGTCGAGAGTAGTAAGCAACCCCAGCCAGCCGATCACTTTCAGATACGTGAAGTCTGTCTGCCACAGCTGGTTCGGCTGTGTGGTCTTGTTACGGAGCTCGTCTGCGACAGACAGAACCACCTCGGCCGGGCTGATGATCAGGCCAAATTACTTGAGGATGCGATAGACCGAAAACAAGAGCATTCAGAAGACTCATCTTTCCCGAACGAGATTGGGTGTTTCAGGGCGGAGAGCGGAGGTTCGCAGCAGCCGCGAGTTAGTGAGGTTGCGAAATCGGAAGCAGATATTGAGCACGCCTCAAACTATGTTTTTCTTGGCACTTCGTTACAGAGTTCCTCGCTGCTGAAGGTGTCGACAATCGTAACTAGTATCGTTGCGAATGGGTTCCTTTGTTTGACCCTGCTTACCCAACTCTGGGCCTATTATTGGGTATTGCACCCAAAATAGGCGAGCCACTCGGCTATCCAAAAACGTAGCCACGCAGCCGATGACATGTCCCGTTGCGGAAGTGAGGTGGCTGAGGGCATATTGCCATTGGCGAAAGAGGAATGGAACGCACGGTGGATTACAGATCCTGTCGCGATGATGTTCACGACAAACGCAATCTGGCCTGCCTCGACCCCATGGTTGAATGCGACAAGCGTAGTTGGAGTATTACTGCCAGGCGGTTCAATATCCCGCAGACCACCGGCGAAATCGAGGCCGCGTAACAGGCCGAAGCCAAACGCGATGAGCCATGTTGAACGCACGAACAAACGCACCTGCTTTTCGTCCCGTTTGAGCACTTCAACTGCCTGGAGTACAATAGGCAGCGCTATGATCGCTCCAACCGGGGGCGGGTATTGAAGCATGAGGTAGTGCGGCAAGCGGCATTCATCAGCGACAGCGCAACGCAAAGAACATCCAAGAAATCGGCGCAGGATCATTGCGGCAACTTTTCACTCAGATTTTCCGGAGTGGGCATGGAGATGTCTACTTTGCGTTTCAACTCATTTATCTGCGTGTCGGGAAGCTCGGATTTCAAATCGCGGTGCCAGTCAAATAGAACCTCATCACGAATGTCCTCAAGCGCGCGCAAGGCGGGCTATTGGAGCGTATCTACCCACAAAATATTGGCGCAATATCCCCAGGGCACCGGGCCGGGCCTTTGTCCAGGCGGCAAGCTGCTGGTCGATTCAATAAAATGCACCCAAACGTACCGGCGACTTGTTGGCCAGGTGTTATCGCAATAATTGCCGGTAGCAGACTAAGTGTGCCAAAATCATCCAGGTTCGCCCCGGAATTCAACGCAGCGATTGTTGTCTCAGTGGTTTCTGGGTCGAGATCAGGCCCAAATCAGATTTGATGAAACGCAATTGCCACTGGACTCAGGAAACGCTCAGAGTATTTGTTAAGGTTCTCTTTCAGTGCCGCATCGTCAGGTTCCGTCGGTTGCACCACCTACAGTGTCAAAAAGTGCGTCTTTTTCGCCAATCTGCGGCGAATGGCACTTTCGCCACGATCAAGGACTGGTGCGCGCCCCTCGCGCGCCAACCCGTTTGGACGCGAAGTCAGTTAATCTAAAGTTGGAGGTCGCTGCGAGGGTGTCTGAAATTGTTGGATCCACCGATTAATATCCACGTCATCAATGACAATCTGGCTCAGATCAACTCGGGATGTAGGAACGAATACCAGCCAAATATTGCTAGCCCAAGAAGAAAGAAATGTAACAGCGGCTCTTTGCGAAATAGCTTGTGTATTCCGGAGTTTGGTAAGTTTGTTGGCTGCTACAAAGCTGATCACAAAACCGGAAGAGCGCTCCTTTGCCTGGGACCATTATTGCGGGACGACCACAAGTGAGCCGTATTTTCGCTGAACCAACCCGTCGGCCTCCAGCTCTGCCACCAGCTTGGCGAAGGCACTTCGGGACAAGCGACAAATCTCAGCCAAATGCTGTTGGGTCAGGGGTATGGCGCGGGTCGGTGCAAAAGCGTCGGATATCCTGGTCAGGATTGTAAGGCTGCGCAGTTTGGAATCCGCCAGCATAAGATCACGGGCAACGCGAATGGCAAGTGCGCCATTTATGACGGCCAGTGCCCCAAGTGCACGCCATATCGGTTGGTCGTCCTGCTCTAGTTGGATCAAAGCCTCGTACGGGACCCGAAGCAGCTGGCAATCTGTCAGAGCAATCGCGCCAATCTGACGGGGCAAGCCGGTGATTGCCGCCGCCTCTCCAAACCAGGCACCGGGCCCGAACACATGGCCCAACACGATCCCTGATTGGCCATCGTCCAACTGAATTCCAACAGCGCCTGACACCACGGCAAAGACGGATTGATCGTGATCAGAGAGTGCATAAATTCCCGCACCACTTTCGACACTCACACTGCGACCTGAATTTACCAGGCTGTTAGCCAGACGTGTATCTATCGCACGAAGCCAGGGAGATGCCGCCACTAAGGCCTGAATCTCGTTTGTTCTGGGTGGTTTCTGCATCAAATATCCAATTTAAGACAATCTCCGCACGCGTTTTGGATTATCATATCTGAAAGCGTGCGAACAAGCGCTCTGTATCTGGGAGAGTGAATTTGAAGACAACAATAGTGCTACTTGCGTTGTCTGCTTCGGTGTTCTTGTGCGCGCAAAAGGTGCAAGCCGCAGAGGGAGGTATCGAGACCTATCTTCTTGGCAGCCGTGACAGCATGTCGGGCATCCTACCGCCTCCCGGAACATACCTAAATAATGATTTCGTGTATTTCAGCGGCACCGCTCCCAGCATGGCTTCGGGCGGTGTGGTCGTGACGGACCCTGATGTAGAGGTGTTTACTTATAAATTCAATTTCACACATGTTTTTGACGCGCAGTGGGGCAATGCGCGATTGGGCCTCAATTTCAATTTGCCCTACGTTTCGGCAAACGGGCAGTATTCTGGCGACCTCAGCTCGGGGTTTTCCGGAACCCTCAACGATGACGGCGAACATGCCTTTGGTGATATCGTTCTTTCGCCTCTCTTCAACTGGAGCAAAGGCAAGTTACACACAACATTGGCCTTACAGTTCTTTCTGCCCACTGGCCACTATCAGACGACGCAAATCAACGTCGCAAACCGGTCGATTGACGCCCTGAATGCCGGAAAAAACCGATTTGCATTTGACCCAACCCTGTCGATGACCTGGTTCGACCCGACCACGGGATGGGAGTATTCAGGATCGTTTGGCGTCACCTTCAGCGCCGAGAACGACGCAACCGACTATCAGACCGCGCCCGAGGCGCATTTTGAAGGCGCGGTCATGCGGCATTTGCCCAACAAACTTGCCCTTGGGCTAACGGGATATGCCTACCATCAGATCGGTGATGACAGCGGCAGCGGGGCGGATGGGATCAAACAATTGCTTGGCGCTGATAGTTTGGAGGCCAGTGTTTATGGGCTGGGCCCGATCGTCACCTGGTCAACCCAGGTTGGCCAGACGCCGATTTCAATCAAGGCAAAGTACATCAAGGAGTTTGGGGCCAAACGTAGATTTGAAAGCGACAAGGTCTGGATGACCGTTGGATTGGTGTTCTGATGAGGTGTGTTCTGTCTATTGTCCTGATGGCTGTCATTCCGACCTCTGCGATTGCACAGCAGGACAATCAGACATTGGCCAGCCAAGCCAGCGACCCGACCGCGTCCTTGATGTCGTTTCAACTGCAGAATTTCTATTCACCTTCTTCGCATAACGCGAACGGGGCACTGAACGTTACCCAGTTTCGCGCCGCCATTCCGTTTCAGTTGGGGGGGATCAGTAACATTGCCCGCCTGACGCTTCCCTCGGTTACGTATAACTCAAATGGCAACACCGGGATCGGCGATGCCACCCTATTCAATCTGGCAGCCTTTGACCGTTCGTGGGGCCGTTATGGGATCGGTGTCGTGGCCCTGCTGCCAACGGGTGCTGATGGTGTCAGCATCGAAAAATGGGGGTTGGGGCCAGCGCTTGGTTTCGTGGCGCGGCCCGGGTGGGGGCTTGCAGGGCTATTCAATCAGAACATTCTGACTGTTGCCGGCGACAACACGCGACCGGACGTTAACATTTCGACTCTGCAACCCATCGTCAGCTACACGCTTGATCAGGGCTGGTCGGTCGGCACATCTGACATGACTGTTGTATACGATTGGGACCGATCACAATTCACCAGCCGGCCGATTGGGCTGAAAGTCTCGAAGTTGAGCAAACTCGGCGGTGTCCCGGTTCAGTGGCAGCTGATCTATGAGCGTAATTTCTATGATACCGGCACCGGGCCACAAGACACGATTGGCCTGACAGCAAAGCTGTTGGTGCCGAAAAGACGATGGGCGGATATTTGAACGAAAGGGTTTGAGATGACCATGCATTTGACTCTGGCAACTGCACTTGCGGTGTCACTTACGTTACCCGCGCTGGCGCAGGATACGGCCTCGGCTGACAACGCGGCTGGTGACCTCAAGGGGCAGCCTTATTCTCCCAATGCCAACCGGGGATTTCCGACCAGGGTCCTGTTCGGTGATACGCATGTCCATTCGGCATTGTCGGCGGACGCAGGTGGCGGCGGCACGACTTTGATGCCGCGAGATATGTACCGGTTCGCCCGGGGCGAGCAGGTGACGTCGAACACCGGGCAACCCGTCAAGCTTGAGCGTCCTTTCGACTTTTACATGCTGACTGAACACACCGATGGTATGGGGGTGATTACTGACATCAAAAAAGGTGCGCCAAATATCATGGCGGACACACAGGGCAAGAAGTTTCACGAAGCGTTCGCAAAGGGCGGTGACGAGGCCAAACAGGCCAGCATCGACCTGATCGCGCAATTCAGTCAGGGCACGTTGAGCCAGGCGTTGCTGTATCAACCCGGGATGCCAGGCTATGACAATACCTGGCGCGATCTGGTACAGGCCGCAGAAGAATTCAACGACCCGCATGTCTTTACTGCGATGATCGCTTATGAATGGACCTCGTTGACCGAAGGCAATAACCTGCATCGCAATGTCATCTTTCGCGATGGACCTGAGAGGGCGTTGCAAGTGGTTCCATTCCTGATGGCGCCTCCAATGGGCAGCCCGGATCCCCGCGATTTGTGGAAATGGATGCAAAGCTATGAGGACAAGACCGGAGGGGACGTGCTTGCTATTCCGCACAATCCGAACCTCAGCAACGGCATCATGTTTGCGCTGAATGACACGTTGAACAACAACGCGCCTTTTGACCGAGAGTATCTGCAAACCCGGCAGCAATGGGAAAAACTGGTTGAAATTGGCCAGACTAAAGGAGACAGCGAAACCCATCCGATGCTGTCCCCGACAGATGAGTTTGCAGAATACGAACGGTGGGATTGGGCCAATCTGGATGTCTCCGAAGCCAAAACGCCTGAGATGCTCGCCACGGAAATGGTGCGCAATACGCTAAAAAATGGTCTGGCTTTTGATCAATCCGATGGGATCAACCCCTTCAAGTTGGGCTTTGTGGGTGGTTCGGATATCCACACCGGGCTGACCACGCAGCTCGACAACAACTTCTTTGGCGCATTCACTTGGATGGAGCCGTCAAAAACCCGCGCCACCTCGGTGGCCAAAGGGAATGCGGATTTGGGAATTTCCTATAAGGGTTGGCAATATGCCACTCCGGGTCCGACGGCCGTCTGGGCCACTGAAAACACCCGGGCGGGTATCTTTGACGCGATGGAACGGCGCGAGGTCTATGCGACCACGGGCCCACGCATCACAGTGCGGTTCTTCGGCGGAGACTTCGTGGCCGACGACATCAAACACCGCGAGTTGGCCCGGATCGGCTATTCCAAGGGTGTCCCGATGGGGGGCGATCTGGCGGGTAGCGATGCACCGTCTTTCCTTGTTTACGCCCTGCGTGATCCGATTGGCGCTAACCTGGACCGCATCCAGATTATCAAGGGCTGGGTTGATGCAAACGGCGAGACCCATGAAAAAATCCACGACGTGGTTTGGGCCGGTGATCGCACGCCCGGTGATGACGATAAATTACCACCCGTCGGAAATACCGTCGATCTGAGCATCCCAAGCTGGACCAATGATATTGGCCGGGCTGAACTGGGTACCGTGTGGACTGATCCGGAGTTCGACCCCTCGCAGCACGCATTCTACTATGCTCGTGTTATCGAAATCCCGACGCCACGCTGGACCGCCTATGATGCGGTTCGCTTTGATGTCGACATGCCCGATGAAGTCAAGATGATCACGCAAGAGCGCGCCTACACCTCGCCAATTTGGTACACACCTGAAGGATGAAGCCGATGAAAACACTTATTATTGCGACATCCACCTTGGCGCTTTCGACTATGGCGTTGGCGGAACCCAACCCAATGCGTAACGCATACTTTGGCGAGACCCATATGCATACGGCACTGTCGCTGGATGCATATATCGGTGGTGCACGACTGATGCCGTCTGACAGCCTGCGCTTTGCCAAGGGCGAGTCAGTCTTGGTAAATGGACGTCACAAACAATTGTCGCGCCCGCTCGATTTTGCAGCGGTCAGCGATCACGTGGAATATTTGGGCGAGATGTATTCGACGATATTCCCCGAGGCACCAGGATACGAGCAGGAAGATCTGCAACAACTACGCAGCTTGGAAACGCTGAAAGACAAACAGGATTGGTTCTACAAGTACGTCATCGCCAACAATCGCGGTGAAAATCCTACCCACCCACCTTTCTATCAGGGGCCTGAGACCACCAAATCCGGTTGGCAGATCATCATCGATGCCGCCGAGGAACACAATGATCCGGGCAGTTTTACCGCCTTGATTGCCTTTGAATGGTCCGCAGCGCCGAACGGTGGCAACATGCATCGCAACGTGATTTTCCGCGATAGCGTGGTCCCGGACCTTCCGATGTCCAGCTATGATTCCAACAAGGTCGAAGACCTCTGGGACTGGCTGCAAAACGCACAAGACAATGGATCAACCCTTTTGGCGATCCCGCATAATTCGAACGCGTCAAAGCAGCAGATGTTTCCCGAACTCAACAGTTTTGGCGAAGCTCCAGACAAGGACTGGGCCAGCACTCGGCAGGTTTGGGAGCCGCTAATCGAAATGATGCAGATCAAGGGTAATTCTGAGGTACACGAAGCATTCTGGCAGGCGGATGAGTTCGCCGGTTTCGAAAACGCAAATTCCATCCAGAAAAACTCAAACCGGTATTTCCACAAGCGCGACTTTGTGCGCGAAGGGTTAAAACTGGGACTGGCGGCCCAACAGGAGTTGGGCGTAAATCCCTACAAATATGGGTTCATCGGCGGCACTGACAGCCATAACGGCCTGACGTCAGATGTGGCCGAAGATGACTTTATCGGCGGTCACGGTCCCGAAGATGGCAGTGTTGATCGACGTCGCAAGGGCGGGGTTGGCGGTTGGATCGACGGCATCGACCTTTCGATTGGTTCACTTGCTGGTGTCTGGGCCGAGGAAAACACCCGATCTTCGATTTGGGACGCGATGAAACGGCGTGAAACTTTCGCTACATCCGGGCCTCGGGTCAAAGTGCGGATGTTCGGTGGCGCGGACCTTGCGGGCAATCCGACCGACCCCGTTGCGATGGTGGAAGATGGCTATGAAAACGGCGTACCGATGGGTGGTGATTTGATTGGAGACAAAGCGCCCACTTTCACCGTATATGCGCAAAAAGACCCGGACGGCGCCAATCTGGATCGCATCCAAATCATCAAGGGCTGGGTCGACGCAACGGGCGAGATCCACGAAGAGATCATTGACGTGGCCTGGTCCGGCGATCGCGAGATCGCCGCAGATGGCAAACTTCCTTCGGTGGGCAATACTGTCGATCTGAAAACTGCACTGTATACGAACGACATTGGCGCCCCAACATTGATGGGCAGTTGGACTGACCCCGGTTTCGACCCAGAGCAAGGCGCGTTCTATTATGCACGTGCTATCGAGATTCCAACACCAAGGTGGTCGACGTATGATGCCGTTCGTTCTGGCCTTCCTTTGTTGGAAGAAGTCCCCGCCACAATTCAGGAACGCGCCTGGGGCTCGCCGATCTGGTATTCACCCACCAGATAATCAGAGAATTCAACTTGGGCAACAGTTGCGTTTTCAAGTCGTACAACATGCGGAAAGCAACGCCGGGTCCAAATCCTGAAGAAGTGCGGTAGCCCTTACCGGTAACGCATGTAGCTCGCAACTAACGGTTTCTTCCCGCGTTGTGTCCGAGATCAACTGCAGGCCCAGTGTGACGGCCGGAACAATATCCTTTGTATCAATCTATCAAAGCTCGGGCTGCGCTGGCGCCTCATCGTCGACTGGTGTTTGCTGATGTGACACGAGCTTCCAAATACCTGCATCGTTCAAATAGGTCGACGCACATAGCGCATGGTAAATCGGAGCGTCAGGACGCTCGGCTGAAACCCGATATGCGAGAACAGCAATCTCACCTTTTTGATTGAAATGTCGGTCGCTCATTCGAACCGTCCGCCATCCTGCCGTACCTTGCGCACCAGTCGTACCGCGTTGAATTTTCGCTGGGTACGGGAAGATCATCACGGCATCTTCAGATATTTCTGAATGTGCGGAATCGAAACCGTTTAACCACAGCCGCTCTTCTGTTGCCCAAAGTTGGTCTTCAGTGGTCATTTCCCTCTCCTTTATTGCGTTTTCCTCAATAGAACATGGCGCTTTTTGAAATCTGTTTCTGAATTGACCCCAAGAAACTGGAAACAAGAATAATTTCTTTCATAGGTTAGGCGTTCTGCACCTAGCCGTCACCTCAATTGGTGTTCTGGGCGCTATCGGGTCAAATTTCCAGGGTCTGCGAACCTTTAACGCCACTTCAGTTGATCTAAGCGAGGAGGCGAAGCCGGCTTCGTTCTGACATAACCGAGTGTTGAAAGCGTTCGGTTTTCCATTCCTTGGTGCAATCCTATTCAACCAGCAGGAACCCCAAAAATAAAAACCGCTCCGGAAACAACACTTAGGGCCAAAAAGGCAGCGGCTTTTTTCTCGTCACCCTTACGCTTACGTGCAGCTTCAAATGCGACCAGGCATTGAAGGGCATAAAACAAGGCAAAGGCACGGCTTGCCAAGGCAATTACCTGGTCAACATCAGTCGACCACAGAATGCCGATTCCAACCAGCGCAATTAAACCATAGGCGTGGCTGGGGTTTACGCGATCATGAGTGATCTCGCCGATCAGGCCGGCATCCCCAATACTGTCTGCAACAGATGCGCTAAATTGGCTGGCTGTCGCAGCAATTGTCAAAGAAATCGGCAGTATGCCCGCGACCAAAGCCGAGACAGATATAACAGCAGCAACTCCCTCTCCCTGAGACAGATCTATCAGCAGCGGCGAAAGGAGTATGAAGAAGACAATGTAAATAACCCCGGAGAGCAACTGCGCATTCCACATCGCCTTAATTCTGGTCTGCGCATCAAATTCCTCGCCCATGAACCTTGTCGTTTCAAATCCCTGCACAACAATCAGCAACCCGAGAAGAACAGGAAGTGACTTAAGCTCGAATTTGCCAGCAGCTGACAGAAAGTCGCCTGGCCCGACGATCTTCCCGAATGCAAAAACCGCAAGAGCCGCAAGAAAACCAGCTATCACTGATAGATTTAAAGCTGTCGCATAGCGTTCAACGCGGGCAACTTTTTGCGCTCCACCGCTCCAACCTAATAGCCCAATTGCTATCAAAAGACTTATCGCGATGGGTTTTGCTAACTCTGGCCGGTCGATATTTGCGCCCTGTAGGACAAAGTGCCCGAGAAGGGCAAGATAATAGGAAACGGAAATGAAGTAGGCAAATGCGAGAACAATATGACTGAGTTGCTCAATCGAATGCAGAACATGATCCTTGTCAGCTGCCAATTGCGGTTCGACAACTCTGATGTTGTAGCGAATTGTCCATCCAATCAGCATTGCCACCAGAATTAACAGCGCCATCGCAAGCGCAGCAAAGCCCCCGAACTCCCGGGCAAGCAGAGGGGCGGAAACCAGAAAACCACTCCCGATGATTGAGGCGAGTGGGGTAACTGTGGCGCGCCAAATCGCGGTTTGTGAAAACGGAGCGAACAGTAATCCTAAAAGAACGACTGCTCCAATGGCCACAAAGGTAATTGTCGGTATCAAATCAACAGACCTATCCGGTTCGGGCGTGTTCTTCGCCTCTTGAGAAATTCTATCCGATTTAACTACTTCTAACTGTGTTTCGGCCCTTTCCCTATGTTTAATCTAAGCATTGATTATTTTGCTGTTGTTGAGAAAATTTCCTGACAGGCTCCGTTGCGTGTTGCTGCCATCCATAGGGATGCGACACTCGGGCGTGCACCGAGTAAGTGGTTTGGCGAAGCCGCACCGCAGCACTTGCGATCAATATGAAGGTCCGCTTTGGGCCGAAACCAAACGCCGGATTTTAGTTCAGGATCAAATCATATGTCTCATCACCGAAGTATAGGTCCGTGCAAAGCTATCCCATTCGTCAGATCGCAGCAAAAGACCTTCCTGTTGCTTGGCGGGTTGCAGGCAGCCTTCGCTGGCGCTCCTATCACTTTCGAGCAGCGGCGGAGCGCGACGCAAACTCCATGAGGCGTTTGAACTTCGGGCAGTCCATATGGGTCTCTGCCGGGCAATCTGCCACATGACGGAGCGCATCCCGAAGCCGGGTCAGGCCTCGGATTTGTTCGTCGAGAGTGTCTGCCCGTAGGTGTAATTCGGGGCGAGGTAATTTCGGTGTTCCATCTTTGGCGAACATGCCCCTGATCTCAGTAAGCGAGAATCCTGCCATTTTTCCTAAAGAGATCAAGGCGAGTTGCGTCAACGCCAAGGTCTCAAACTGCCGCCGCAGGCCATTCCTTGCAGCCGACTGGATCAGTCCAATTTCCTCATAATAGCGCAGTGTTGAGGGCGGGACGCCGCTCCTTTTTGACAAGACACCGATATCAAGAAGTTTCATGGTTGACCTTAAGTTGACTTGAAGTGGCAGAGTAACTTCTCACTGGTACACGAGACAAGAGAATTTACGATGACCGATGCGATACAGGCACAAAATCCCACTCCCATCCTGATTGCCCTCGCTGCGGCGACACTGACCGCCTCATTGGGAATCAGTATAGCGGCGGTACTGCTTCCGACACTGGCACACAGCTTCTCCGCGACAGTGTCGGAGGTGCAATGGGTCATGCTGGCTTATCTCACATCAGTGACCATCGCCGTTGTATCGGCCGGACGGCTTGGCGATCTATTCGGCCATCGTCGCTTGCTGGTTTTAGGTCTCATCGTTTTTATAGCAGCGTCAGTATTAAGCGCGACGGCTCCGAGCCTCAGCTTGTTGATCGCTGGACGGGCGTTGCAGGGGCTTGGCGGAGCGATCCTGATCGCGCTTCCGATGTCTATCGCACGTGATCTCGTCCCGACAGAGAGGTTGGGCACAGCGATGGGGTTGCTCGGGACGACTTCCGCTGCCGGGACTGCATTGGGCCCCTCGCTGGGTGGTGTGCTACTTGCTATGGGCAACTGGCGCATGGCATTCTGGTTTCTTGCCGGGTTCGCCAGTGTCACGCTTTGTCTGTCTGTCGCCTCTATCATGCGCGATTGCGAACGGAGGACCGTATCTTTCCGAGAGTTGGATTTTCCGGGAACCTTTGTGTTGGTGATAGCTCTCTCAGCCTACGCGGTGGCAACCAGCGGTGGGGCATCAAGCATTCCGTTGTCTCCGGGCGTGCTTATTTTCACTGTTTTGATCGCAATCGTCGTGTTTGGGATGGTCGAAGCCCGTGTGGCCTCTCCACTGGTGCCCATGAAATTGCTCCGCGACCAGAGAACAAGTATCGGGCTTTTGATGAACCTGCTGGTCAGTGCAATCATGATGTCAACTTTGGTTGTTGGTCCGTTCTATCTAGCTTTTTCTCTGGGATTGAACGATGCAGCCATTGGTTTGGTTATGGCGGTGGGGCCATTGGTCGCCGCGCTCTTCGGTGTTCCGGCCGGTTGGGTAACAGATCGGGTTGGCGCAGATCGCGCGATGATCATCGGCCTTGTGCAGACCACGTTTGGTCTGCTGTGCTTGGCATACCTGCCGCGATACTTCGGAGTCGGCGGCTATTTGATCTCACTCATCATGCTGACGCCTGGCTTTCAACTTTTTCTTGCCGCCAACAACACAGCAGTTCTGATCCACGCTGCCAGGGAACAGCGTGGCCGACTCTCTGGCCTCCTAGGGCTCTCGCGGAATTTGGGTCTGATGACGGGTGCTTCTGCTATATCCACACTGTTTGTTGCCATAGTCGGGACGGGAGATACTGCGAATGCTCCGGTTGCGGATATTGCACATGCTTTTTCGATGACCTTTACAGCCACTGCATGTTTGGCCCTGATCGCCATGGGATTGGCGATTTGCGGCCAAGTTCGGCACGCCCGCGAGGCACCTAACCCAGCTGAGTAAGATGGTTGAGGAAAGCGGGGCCGCTAACTGTGGGGCGATTGTGGAAAAACCGGAAATCACACTCTTTGATGAGAACGGGCTTTGAAACGACAATGGTTAGGGGCCAACGGGAGTAATAAATGCCGTGTCTGGACAGTGAGAGATACGCATGCTGCTTCATTTTGTGTCACACCTGTGTGTCACACCGCTCGAATGCTTGCATCTAGTTGTGTTGCTGGAGTTTGGTGGAGCCTAGGGGAGTCGAACCCCTGACCTCTTGCATGCCATGCAAGCGCTCTCCCAACTGAGCTAAGGCCCCTTCCAGGTACCGCTGTAGCGGTGGACGGACGTTTATGAGACGACGGCAATGAGCGCAAGTCCAAAAATGGATTATGCGGAAAAGATTCTGCCTCGCATCCGGGGGTAGTTTGAGGCGGCGCAACGGCCGCCCCGGACCGGTTTTAGCTTTCTTCTTCTGCTGGCATATCGGTGATTTCGTCCAGCGAAACGTCGTCACTGCTGTCGTCATCATCATCCAGCAGATCATCGTCCAGCTCGACGTCGACACTGTCGTCATCGTCCAGAACCAGATCTTCTTCCGACGCATTTTCGCGTGCTTTTGCCGACGCGGCATCTTCCGCATCTGCGGCGATCATCCGGCTCTTGCCGGTTTCAAGCTCCACGATCTCGCCGGTGTAGGGGCTGACGATCGGGTTCTTGTTCAGGTCGTAAAACCGCTTACCGGT
This sequence comes from Ruegeria sp. YTSC230, assembly GCF_059609665.1. Lineage (NCBI taxonomy): Bacteria > Pseudomonadati > Pseudomonadota > Alphaproteobacteria > Rhodobacterales > Roseobacteraceae > Ruegeria > Ruegeria sp. YTSC230. The sequence continues at coordinate 219,652 of NZ_JBXWMC010000006.1, forward strand.
GGTCGGGCAAACGCGTTTTACACCCCATTCTTCCTTGGGCATTTCAGATCCCCTTGATATCAGGTGAGTCGTAGTAATGATTCAGGTCACGTGCCACATGCAGCGGGCACTGTCAAAGCCTTTGAGCAGGAGAAACAGGCACATGGGGGACCACGCATTGCCCGGAAAACCGCCGGTGCCGCTTACGCTGCGCAAATCGGCCAGGGCGCGGCGTATCAGCTTGCGAATTTCTCAATTGGATGGGCGGGTTACACTGACCTACCCTAAAGGTGTCGCAGAATCCGAGGCGCTGAATTTCGCCAAGGTCAAGGAAAACTGGATCCGTGAGCATCTTGAGGACAGACCCAACCCATTGTCCGTGGGATTCGGGCAATCAATCCCCATTGAAGGCAAAGAGAGGCGAATCGTACCGGCAGAGGGCCGACGCGTTCTGCTGCGGGACGCAGAGGTTGCAATCCCCAAAGGGGCCGAAGCTCGGCGATTGGCACGGTTCCTAAAGGAACTGGCGCGGGATCGCCTGACCGAGGCCTGCGACGATTATGCGGCAATGCTGGGCCGACCTTATTCCAGCCTGACCTTGCGCGATACGCGGTCTCGTTGGGGATCGTGCAGTTCGACTGGTGGTCTGATGTTTTCGTGGCGCCTGATCCTCGCGCCATCGGACATCCTTCATTATGTCGCCGCGCATGAGGTCGCACATCTGGCCGAAATGAACCATTCCACCGCGTTCTGGGCGCAGGTCGAGCGCCTGTTTGGTGACTGCAAAGCCCAAAGGCGCTGGCTGCGCGACAACGGGGCGCAGCTTCACCAGTATAGATTTGATAGCGCGACGAGTTGACCGCGCGGCAATTTGTGATCACATGGGGATATGTTAAGCGCTCGCCCAACCGACACCCAACCCGCAGCTCATGATCTGGTCTATCGAGCCCTGCGCTCACGTATTATGCACGGCGACATAGCGCCCGGGCAGGCGTTGACCCTGCGCGGCATCGGCAAGGAATTTGATGTCTCAATGACGCCTGCGCGCGAAGCGGTGCGGCGACTGGTGGCCGAAGGGGCGCTGTTCCTGTCTTCTTCGGGTCGGGTGTCCACGCCCGAGCTGACCAATGACCGTATCGAAGAGCTGGCAGCCCTGCGTGCACTGCTAGAAGTCGAACTGGCCAGTCGCGCATTGCCCCGTGCACATATGGCCCTGATCGACCGATTGCAGAGCATCAACATGACCGTCGCGGAAATGGTCACCAAACGGGATGCCGTCGGTTACATCCGGTCGAACCTGGAATTCCATCGCACGCTGTATCTGCGTGCTCAGGCTCCGGCGATGCTGGCCATTGTGGAAACGGTATGGCTTCAGCTAGGGCCAACAATGCGGGCGCTCTATGGGCGGTTGCGGCGGACAGAACCGCCGCATTATCACAAGCTGATCATCGCTGCGTTGAAGGCGGGGGATGAGCCCGGATTGAGGCTGGCTGTACGGTCGGATGTGACGCAGGGGCTGCGGATGCTGGTCAGTTAAGCGGCTTGTCGCCGAAGTGATCGGGTTGCCGTTTCCAAGCACCGCAGAACTAGCTTGCGCACCTGGTCTGCGATACTCTGACCCAAATCACAACAAGAGCAGATTTCAGACATGATCAATCGACGCCTATTTTCAGTTGGACTTGGGTCAACGTTTTTGGCCGCCTGTTCCGGTGGCACGCCAACCAGCGCCCCGGCAACGCGGATGCGGGCCGTCCCCAACGCAGGCTATGACGCCTGGGTTGCCGGCTTTAAGTCCCGCGCGGCCTCGCAAGGTATTTCTCAAACCACCATCAACCGGGCCTTTCAGGGGGCGGGGTACCTGCCGGGCGTGATCGAACGAGATCGCAATCAGGTCGAATTCAAACGCTCGCTTGAGGATTATCTGGCGATTGCAGCTTCTGATGAAAGGATCGCAACCGGCAAGCAGATGCTGGTGCGCCATGCAGGAACCCTGTCAGAGATCGAGGCAAAGTACGGCGTCGATAAAGAGGTTATCGTTGCCGTCTGGGGCCTGGAAAGCCGTTATGGATCTCGCCGGGGGGACGTGCCGGTGGTGTCGGCAGTGTCGACCCTGGCTTATGACGGCCGTCGCGGCGCGTTTTTTGAAAAACAGCTGATCGCTGCCCTGAAGATCATTCAAGAGGGCGATACAACGCCCGCGAACATGACCGGCAGCTGGGCCGGGGCGATGGGGCATACGCAGTTCATTCCGACGTCTTACTTGGCTTATGCGGTGGATTTCACCGGTGATGGCCGTCGGGACATCTGGTCCGAGGATCCCACGGACTCTTTGGCCTCGACCGCCGCCTATCTGGCGCGGGCTGGCTGGGTGAGCGGACAGCCATGGGGTGGCGAAGCTGGCACTGTTTCGGGAACACCTGTCGCGGTGTTACAGCCGCAAACGCCGGGGCCGCGCATTGCGGTGTTCCGCAATTTCCAGGTGATCAAGCGCTATAATAACTCGGACAGCTACGCGATCGGCGTTGGACATTTGTCTGACCGGATCGCTGGTGGTGCGCCATTTCAGGCCTCGTTCGGGCCCGATGCGACCGGGTTGACGCTTGAGGATCGCAAAGAGCTGCAGCGCCGCCTGACATCCGCAGGGTACGACACGCAGGGCGCGGATGGGGTTATCGGCAACAACACGAAATCTGCCATCAGCGCGTATCAACGCGCCAGTGGCTTGGCCGTAACCGGGGAACCTTCGGCGGCTTTGTTGCGCCAGCTCGGTGGCTGACGCTTTAGGCCGCCAACCCCTTCGAGCCGATATCCAGGAATTTTTGACGGCGGTCCTTGATAAGGGCTGCCGCATCCTTGCCATCCAGCTCTTTCAGCATAGCAGCAATAGCGCCGCGTACAGAGTCGACCGTTGCGGCGCGGTCGCGATGCGCGCCGCCCTTGGGTTCGGTGATGATGTGATCGCAGACGCCCAGCTTTTGCAGGTCTTGTGCGGTCAGGCGCAGGGCTTCGGCGGCCTCACGCATTTTCTCCGAGTCTTTCCACAAGATCGACGCGCAGCCTTCGGGCGAGATCACCGAATAGACCGAATGTTCCAGCATCGCGACGCGGTTTGCCGTGGCAAACGCTACTGCGCCGCCTGAACCACCTTCGCCGATGATCACAGACACCAAGGGCACGCCGATCTTCAGGCACATCTCGGTCGACCGTGCGATGGCCTCGGACTGGCCGCGTTCCTCGGCACCTTTGCCTGGATATGCGCCGGCCGTGTCAATCAGGGTGATGACAGGCAGACCGAAACGTCCGGCCATTTCCATCAGGCGCACAGCCTTGCGATACCCCTCGGGTCGGGCCATGCCGAAATTTCGTTCAATCCGCGATTTGGTATCCGAGCCTTTTTCGTGTCCGATCACCATGACAGGCTGATCATCGAAACGCGCCAGACCGCCGATCACAGCCAGATCGTCAGCAAAGTTGCGATCACCAGCCAGTGGCGTGAATTCAGTAAACAGCTCGGCTACGTAATCCTGGCAATGGGGGCGTTCGGGGTGACGTGCGACCTGACATTTCCGCCATGGGGTCAGATCGCCATAAAGCTCATCCAGCAACTTGGCGGCCTTGGCATCCAGCGCGGCGGCTTCTTCGGCCACGTCCATCTCTTCGTTGGCGCGGGCCAGCGCGCGCAATTCCTCGGCCTTGCCTTCAATCTCGGCCAGGGGTTTTTCGAAATCCAGATACTGGGTCATGACGCCTCTCAACGCGGAAGTTCATTGCTATATGAACTTGCTGTCAGAGGAATGCAACACAAGGTAAAGCGGGGCGTGGTTCGGGGCCACGCCGGTTTAGGTCACTGGACGGGTACATAGCTGGACGGCAGGCCGTCATCGTCTGCGTTCACCATGTAGTACTGGTTTTCGCCGCCGTCCCAGACCAGAAATGCGTCCGCGCCTTCCGGTTTAGTCTGTTCACCCCATGGCGCTTGGATAGTCAGGGCTTCACCTGTTGCATAACCCAGATCAGACATGCGCAGCATTTCCACCGGGGTCGTTTTGAGCGCTCCGACTATGCCTGGAGTTTGGTCTTCGAACATCGCCTTGACCGCAGGGGCCATATCCAGCCGCTCGATCAAGCGTGTGTTTTTGGCTGCGACATCGTCCAACGAAACAAGCTCGTAGGCGGCATCATAAGTGCTCTTGCCGATGATGTAGAAGTCCGGGCCATCCTTGCGGAACTGCAGCGCAATGATCGAGCCGACGTTCTCGGTCAGGTAAGCCTGATCGTAACTGGTGCCATCAACCGAACCGAGGTTTTCGCGGATCGCGTCGGGGATGGCGTCGAAGTCATCGCTGGTCAGCTGCCAACCCAGGATTGGGCGATCCTTGATATAGGCTTCGGGCGCCGGGTTATGCTGGCTGACACGTTCAGAAATCATGGTTTGTGTCTGGACGTCATCGGCCTGCGCAATAGCCGGAATTGTGGCAAGGATGGCGGCAAACAGGACTTGGCGGAGCGGGCGAGATGGATTGTTCATATCGGTCCTCATTTACCATGTTAGGAAGTCTGTTGGTCTCGTGAGTTATACGCCCAGTGTAACATTCTTACGTGTGTGGTCCGATGTGAATTCAGTAAGATTTGTAGCTGCGGAATATGAATCCGCAGGTAGGCAAATAGAAAGGATGCCGATGAAGACCGCGTTCTGAGTGTTTTGGCCCACAGTCATGGAAATCAGGCTGAAGACCTGCCGCTGAAATTGCTCAGTTCGGGTATAGAACCGGGTAGAGCGAGCCGACGAGCAAAGCCGCCATTGTCCAGTTGAACACCATCAACCGGCGCGGGTTCGTCAGGATGCGCGCCATTTGCTGGCCCAGAACGGTCCATGTGCTGACCGAGGGCAGATTGACTGCTCCGAAAACAAGGGCCACCACAATGATCGCCTGAAGGGTCTGATCAGGTGTGTAGGCGGTTGTGGCTGTCAGGGCCATGGCCCAGGCCTTTGGGTTGACCCACTGAAAGGCTGCTGCCTGCAGGAACGTCATCGGCGTGCCTGTCGTGTTTTGCCCCTTCGCCGGGGCGGCATGTGCGATTTTCCAAGCAAGGAACAGAAGATATGCAACAGAGGCGAATTTCAGCACCGTGTAGCTGATCGGATATCTGTCGAATAGCTGCACCAGCCCGGTGCCGACCAATAGTACCATGAAGGTAAACCCAAGCCCGATCCCCAGCATGTGCGGGATGCTCTTGCGAAATCCGAAGTTGGCACCAGACGCCATCAGCATCAGGTTGTTGGGTCCAGGTGTAATGGACGAGACAAAAGCAAAGGCGATCAGGGCCAGAAGGATATCGTAGGTCATAAGTTGGATAATTGCTGCAAACCGAACAAATGAAATTGCGTTTTAATGCGCGATCTCGTTAATATCACAATCAATGGCGAAAATTGACCACATAAATCAGCAAATATTGCGAGAACTTTCGCAAGACGGCCGCATCAGTAATCTGGATCTGGCGGACCGGGTGGGGTTGTCTCCTTCTGCCTGCCTGCGCCGCGTGCAGGAGCTTGAGCGTTCGGGTGTAATCTCGGGCTACCGCGCAGTCCTGAACCCATCCGAGATTGGTGTCGGATTCGTCGCCTATATCGGCGTTGGGCTGGGTGAACACACCAAAGCCGCACAGGAAGGGTTCGAACGCGCCCTTCAACGTGTGCCGGAAGTGGTCGAATGCCACAATATCACGGGGACCATCGAATACCTGTTGCGCGTGGAATGCGCGGACTTACCTTCGTACAAGACATTCCACACCGAAGTTCTGGGAACACTGCCGCATGTGACGTCGATCACGTCTTATGTGGTGATGGACTCACCCAAAGATATGCGCGCCTGACGTTGGAATTGTGATCTTCAACCGGCTTGCCGGGTGAATTTTCACAGCCTAGTGTCTTCTCAAGGACCTGATCGAAGGGGAACAACCCCAACAGGCCACACACAGGGAGAAGATAATGAAATTTGTTCGCATTGGAGCGCTGATAGCAGCTGCGGCGTTTATCGCCAGTTCAGCAGTGGCCGCGCCGCTCAAATTACAGCCCGCCAGTCCGCAACCCAATCCAAAAGCGGGATTGAATGTAAAATATGTGGGAACTGGTACACAGCGCAAAATCCGCAACCTCACTCATGCCAAGCAGTTGTTGCCTAAGGCTCAGCCGGGGCAGCCGCTGATCGGTTTGGATTATAGGGATACAAACGAGGGCGAGGATGTTTTGACATTCGACCACCACTATAACGTCGCTGCAGAAATCACCGGTTACATGCGCTTTGACTCACCGGGGGTTTACGAGTTGGAGACATGGTCAAACGATGGGATCGATGCCTGGGTTGGCGGGCAGCAGATCGGCAAAGTCAATAGTATTCAGGGGTGTGAGGCCAATCAACGAACCGAAGTAGAGGTGCCGAAGGCGGGTTGGTATCCGCTGAAGATAATCTATTTTCAGAAGCTCGGTACATCTTGCCTGATGATGAAATCAGGGAAAAAAGGTGAGCGTTTTACATGGACGCCTAACGACGTCTTTGGCCGTTAGGCCCAAATAAGGCGCCCCTAAGGGCGCCTTATTCAATTAGATCAGTTCGCGGCAATCAATTCGGCCTGCGCCACGATCACCTCGGCCTGTTTGATCGATGCGATGTCGACCAGACGGCCCTTGTAAACGGTTGCGCCTTCGCCATTGGCTTTGGCCTGCTCCATCGCAGCCAGGATTTCGCGTGCCTCGGACACGGCTTCATCCGACGGAGTGAAGACCTGATTGGCCAACGCGATCTGCTTGGGGTGGATCGCCCATTTTCCGACCATACCCAAGGTAGCCGAACGTTTCGCTTGCGCGATGTAACCTTCGTCGTCTGAGAAGTCGCCAAAGGGTCCGTCCACGGGCAGAACGCCATGTGTCCGGCATGCAGCAACAATGGCAGCCTGCGCCCAATGCCACGGGTCGGACCAGTGTTTTTCACCTTCGCGCAGCATGTAATAGTTTTCCTGCGTGCCGCCGATACCGGTGGTCTGCATCCCCATCGAGGCTGCAAAATCTGCTGCACCCAGGCTCATCGCTTGCATGCGCGGAGACGAGGCCGCGATTTCTTCGACATGGGCGACGCCAGCTGCGGATTCGATGATGACCTCAAAGCTGACGGGCTTTGTACGGCCCTTGGCGCGCTCGATGGCGGTGACCAGCGCGTCTACGGCGTAGACATCTGCCGCGCAGCCGACCTTGGGGATCATGATCTGATCCAGCCGGTCGCCGGCTTGTTCCAGCAAGTCCACCACATCGCGGTACCAATAGGGTGTGTCCAGTCCGTTGATGCGCACGGACATGTATTTGTTGCCCCAATCGACGGTGTTCAGCGCTTCGATCACATTTGCGCGCGCGGCGTCCTTGTCCGACGGCGCGACCGAGTCCTCAAGGTCGAGGTTGATTACGTCTGCGGCCGACGCGGCCATTTTCGGGAACAGCTTGGTGTTTGATCCCGGTCCGAACAACTGGCAACGGTTGGGGCGCGCGGGGGCGGCGGGTTGGATGCGAAAGCTCATCTGGACCTCGTGCGAGAAAGGAAATTACGATTTTCTTGCCTCATGGGGTATTAAATTGCGCAAGCCATAGCAAGCATCTTTGTGCAGGTGCGGCAATGCAATCGCAGCAATTGCCGCAATACAGGGTCAAAACAGTGATTAAAGTTTAATCGCTTTGGAAGCTTGAAAGATTAGTGCGCCATTTAGGAAGAAGGCGCAAAAATTTCCCACCTGACGGGGCGTTGTCAGACGAAAACGCGAAACACTCGTGGAAATCGTCCCCTAGATTGCGCCAGAATCAAAGGAGTAAACCGCAATGATCGAGACACCGTACCTGCTGTTTTTGGGCGATGCGCCCGACCAATTGGCGGCCAAAGTTGCAATCGGCATCAAGGACTGGCGTCCTGAGAATGCCGTTGGCCAGTACCGTATGGAAGGTTGCAAGGCCGATCTGGGCCTGACCGACATGTCCCTGACCGAGGCGAAAGAAGCCGGCGCCAAGACGCTGGTTATCGGCGTTGCCAACCGTGGTGGCGTGATCAGCCAGGAATGGAAAAAGGTTCTGGTCATGGCGTTGGAGGAAGGCTTTGACCTGGCCTCTGGTCTGCACAACCTGCTATGCGACGAACCCGATCTGGTGGCTGTTGCTGAAGCCACCGGCCGCAAGCTGCACGATGTTCGCGTACCTTCGGTGGAATACCCGATTGCAAACGGCATCAAGCGCAAGGGCAAGCGCTGTCTGGCTGTTGGCACCGATTGCTCTGTCGGCAAAATGTACACGGCGATGGCGATGGATGCCGAGATGCGCGAGCGCGGCATGAAGTCGACCTTCCGCGCAACCGGTCAGACAGGCATTCTGATCACCGGGGACGGTGTGCCGCTGGATGCGGTCATTGCCGATTTCATGGCCGGTTCGGTCGAATGGCTGACGCCTGACAACGATGACGATCACTGGGATCTGATCGAAGGGCAGGGGTCGCTGTTCCACGTGTCTTATTCCGGTGTGACCATGGCGCTGATCCACGGCGGCCAGCCGGATGCGCTGATCCTGAGCCACGAGCCGACCCGCGACCATATGCGTGGTCTGCCGACCTATCAGTTGCCGACCCTGGAAGCGCTGCGCGACACGGCATTGGGTCTGGCCAAGGTTGCCAACCCGGATTGCCAGGTCGTTGGTATTTCGGTCAACACGCAGCACATGTTCGAAGATGACGCCACCGCATATCTGGCCAAGGTTGAGGCCGATATGGGCCTGCCCGCGACTGACCCGTTCCGCTTTGGTTCGGGCAAGCTGGTGGATGCGCTGGCCGCACTGTGATCTAAGCGGCGCGTCGGAGGCGGGCTTGTCCGCCTTCGGCGAAAGTATTTTGAAAAAGATGAAGGAGCTGGCGCGTGCAGGTAGAAGTCTCTCGTGACGTGTTTCGGCTGGCGCAGGTCTTTACGATCTCGCGCGGGTCTCGGACCGAGGCCAAGGTGCTGACGGTTCGGATTTCTGACGGTACCCATCAGGGGTGGGGCGAATGCGTGCCCTATGCCAGGTATGATGAAACGCTGGACTCGGTCGAGGCCGAGATCGCAGCTTTGCCTGCCGAGTTTACCCGCGACAGCCTAATGGACTTTTTACCTGCCGGGGCGGCGCGGAATGCGGTTGATTGCGCCCTTTGGGACCTTGAGGCCAAGCGCGCAGGAAAGCGGGCCTGGGATCTGGCCGGGCTGCCGGTTCCGGGGCCAGAAATCACAGCGTATACGCTGTCGCTGGACACGCCGAAAAAAATGCAGGCGCAGGCCGCAGCCAATGCGCATCGGCCCTTGCTGAAGATCAAATTGGGCACACCGGATGACATGCCCCGGCTGGAGGCTGTGCGCTCAGGTGCACCAGATGCCACGATCATCGTGGACGCCAACGAAGGCTGGTCAGCTGCGGTTTACGCCGACCTTGCCCCGCATCTGGTGCGTTTGGGTGTAGCCCTGGTCGAGCAGCCTTTGCCCGCCGGGGAAGATGACGCCCTGATTGGAATGGAGCGCCCCGTGCCAGTGTGTGCTGATGAGTCCTGTCATGATCGCACAAGCCTTCAGGGCCTCAAGGGCAAGTACGATGTGGTCAACATCAAACTGGATAAAACGGGCGGCCTGACCGAGGCGCTGGCCCTGCGCCAGCAGGCGCTGGCTGAAGGCTATCGCGTGATGGTCGGCTGCATGGTTGGCAGCTCTCTGGCTATGGCACCTGCGACACTGTTGGCACAAGGTGTGATGGTGACAGACCTTGACGGCCCGCTTCTGCTGGCCGAAGACCGCGACAACCCGCTGATTTTTGATGATGCCGGAGTGCACCCGCCCAAAGCGGACCTCTGGGGCTGAGGAGACAAGACATGACCCGCACCGTTTTTGTAAATGGCGAATACCTGCCCGAGACCGAGGCCAAGGTGTCCATCTTTGACCGTGGTTTTCTGTTCGCAGACGCCGTTTACGAAGTCACCAGCGTTCTGGATGGCAAGCTGATCGATTTCGAAGGTCACGCCGTGCGTCTGAAGCGGTCTCTGGATGAGCTGGAGATGGCTGAGCCCTGCACCAAGGATGAGCTGCTTGAAATTCACCGCAAGCTGGTGGAACTGAACGGCATCGAAGAAGGGCTTGTCTACCTGCAGGTCAGCCGTGGATCGGATGGCGATCGGGACTTTGTTTTCCCGTCCGAAGATACCAAGCCCAGCCTCGTGCTTTTCACCCAGAACAAGCCTGGTCTGGCCGATAGCCCAGCCGCCAAGAAGGGTGCCAAGATCATCTCGATCGAAGACATCCGCTGGGGCCGCCGGGACATCAAGACCGTTCAGCTGCTGTACCCATCGATGGGTAAGATGATGGCCAAGAAGGCTGGCTGTGACGATGCGTGGTTGATTGAGGACGGTTATGTGACTGAAGGCACCAGCAACAACGCCTACTACGTCAAGGACGGCAAGATCGTCACCCGCCCACTGTCGAACGACATTCTACACGGCATCACCCGCAAGGCCGTGCTACGCATGGCGGCCGAGGCACAGATGGAAGTCGAAGAACGCCTGTTCACCATTGATGAGGCGAAGGAAGCGGATGAGGCTTTCACCACTTCGGCCAGCGCGTTTGTCATGCCCGTGGTTGAGATTGACGGGGTTGCGCTGGGCGACGGTACACCGGGACCAATCGCCAAGCGTTTGCGGGAAATCTATTTGGACGAAAGCCGCAAGGTCGCAATCTAAAGATAAGGCCCGCCAGATTGGCGGGCCTCTTTCGTTTTGGGCGTCAGCCCTTGTTCGTTACATTCTCTTCGAACGCGACTTTGAAGGCGGCCTGTTTTTCCGCGCTGGCGTCCGTCTGGTATTTGGCTTTCCACTCATCCATGGTCATGCCGTAGAAAATTTGACGGGCTTCGTCCTTGCCCATCTGAATACCTTTTTCGTTGGCTGCTTCCTGATACCACCGCGACAGGCAGTTGCGGCAGAACCCGGCGAGATTCATCATATCGATGTTTTGCACATCAGTGCGGTCCTCCATCAGATGCTGTTGCAAGCGACGGAATGCGGCGGCCTGAAGTTCGATTTCGGTTTGCTTGTCCATGGTCTGGCTCCGGATTACAGGAATGCGTGCTGTATGTGACCTAGCGGCCCGGGGGCGATGATTCAACAATCAGCGTATCAGGCCAGTTTCAAAGCCAGCCATGGGGTGATGCAGAAGATCAGCGTCAGGATCTTATAATTTGCTAGGTACCGGAAGTAAGCCCGTTTCACTGCGGGGCGTTCCATCTGGAACATTTTGCCGTGAATGCCAGCGATCCAGTCCTGCAACAGCAAGATCATCATTGTGGTGAACAGCAGAACCGCGATGTTGAGCACGGCCATCCAGCCAAAGACGGACGTCAGAAACTCCTGGGTCATAGTGGCCTCCTTTACCCCTATAATATGGGGTCTGGGGTTGGCTCTCACAATGAAGTGAGGGCTTTTGTCACAAGCCGCTTTGGTCCAGCGCGTCCTGCAGGATGGGGGCTAGCCGCTCGGCCCATTCCCGCTGTCCCGCGTGTTCGGCAATCAGATCATTGCGCAGCTCGATCAGTGCGTTGGGGCGGCCAAAACTGGTACAGTGTTTGTCAATGGCATCACCGGGCAGCACGCCGGTATAGGGTTCATTAACGCCGACGCAAAGGTCACCCTCGGCCTCTAGACGGCTGATCAACGGGCCCGAGAAACGTTCGTCCGGAGTATGCAAAACCCCAATATGCCACGGGCGGGGATCACGACCCCTTAATTGCCGCGTGAACGAGTGCATCGACACGATCACTGCATGCGGCAACGCGGCCATCTGCGCCAGCGCGTCATGATACGGGCGATAGCACATGTTCAAACGCCGCTCTCGTTCTGCCGCATCAGCGTGCCGGTTGCCGGGAATGATCGACCCGTCATAAAGCTTCATCAACAAGGTCGGATCATCCTCGCCGCGGTTCGGATCAATCACGAGGCGGGAAAAATTGGCTGCGATCACGGGCGCATTCAAAAGCTCACCCAGATGCTTTGACACCTCGTAGGCACCTACATCATAAGCGATGTGGCGTTCCATATCTTCACGAGGCAGGCCAAGGTCGCCACCGTGGATGTCGGGCGGAACCAAGTTGGATGCGTGGTCGCATGTGATCAGCCAACGCGAGGGCCGATCCGCGCCGTGGATAAAAAACGGGGAATACGTCATAAGCCTGTCATCTAGTTTGTCGCAGGTTTAGGGCAGTTGCTTTGAAAAGGGAATTGCGCAATAAGCAGGCGGAGTAATGTTTGCGGTAACATTTGCGCAGAATCAAGAGAAGACGGTAGGAGAGCCAGACCAATGCGACGCCTGAGAAATGTGAAAATCGTGGCGACGCTGGGACCGGCGTCAAATGACTATGACATGATCCGCGCGCTGTACGAGGCAGGCGCAGACGTCTTCCGCCTGAATATGAGCCACGGCAGCCATGATGAGATCCGCGAACGCCACCGGATCATCCGACAGATTGAAAAAGACCTGGACAGGCCAATCGCAATTCTGGCCGACCTTCAAGGACCCAAGTTGCGTGTCGGGGTGTTCGCCAACGACGCAGAAGAACTTGAAGAAGGCGCGGCCTTCCGTCTGGATCTGGACCCTGCGCCTGGAGATATCAACCGCGTTTGTCTGCCGCATCCCGAGATTTTTGCCGCGTTGGAGCAGGGTGCGCGGCTTCTGGTCAACGACGGCAAAATCCGTCTGACCGTGCAGGACTGTGGCCAGGATTTTGCCAATTGCACCGTTGAGGTCGGCGGTACGATCTCAAACCGCAAAGGTGTGAACGTTCCTGATGTGGTGCTGCCTTTGGCCGCCTTGTCGGCCAAGGACCGTGACGATCTGGAATTTGTCTGCCAACTGGGCGTGGACTGGCTGGCGCTCAGCTTTGTGCAACGTGCTAAGGACGTGTTTGAGGCCCGCGCGCTGGCAGATGGGCGTGCGTCTATCCTGTCCAAAATCGAAAAACCTGCAGCGGTCGAGGCATTCGACGACATTCTGGATGCCTCTGACGGGATCATGGTCGCGCGCGGCGATCTGGGTGTCGAGCTTCCGGTGTCGGCGGTGCCCCCGATCCAGAAACGACTGGTACGCAAATGCCGTGGGGCGGCTAAGCCCGTGATCGTGGCCACTCAGATGCTGGAAAGCATGATCGAAAGCCCGATGCCAACCCGGGCCGAAGTTTCGGACGTGGCGACAGCAATCTACGAAGGCACGGATGCGATCATGCTCAGCGCGGAATCCGCTGCGGGTACGTACCCAATCGAGGCCGTGCAAACCATGAACAAGGTTGCGATCGAGGTCGAAGCGGACCCGACCTACACGCAGATTATCGCAGCGTCCCGGACGGCAAAGGGGACCACTATTGCCGATGGTATCGTTGCCGCCGCGCGCGAGATTGCAGAAAAAACAGATATCAAGGCGATTTGCTGTTTTACCCAAAGCGGCACCACCGCGCTGCTGACCGCCCGCGAACGTCCCGGCGTTCCGATCATCGCAATGACGCCTGCCACGGGAACCGCGCGGCGTCTGTGTCTGAGCTGGGGCTGTCATTGCGTGATGACGCCCGAGCTGGAGCGGTTCAAAGGCGCTGTCGTCAACGCGGCCCGTGCGGCCCGTGCCGGTGGGTTCGCATCCGAAGCCGATCAGATCGTGGTGACTGCCGGTGTGCCTTTCAACGTCCCGGGAACGACCAATATTTTGCGTATCGCGCCTTGCGATGAACGGCTGATCTACAACACTGATCCCGGGTGACAGTTGCGATGCAGGGCCTTGAAAAGCTGGTATCAAACCGATACGCCTAAATTTTAGGCGGAAAAAGTATATAAATTTCAACGACATGCCGAAATAACGGATGTGTTTGGAAGATAACTCTCTGTTTTTGAGGGTTTTTCCGGGATACTCGGGCGCATGGGCGGTCCACTTAATAAGTTCCAGGTTCCGGCTGCCCTGCCGGGGGCACGGGTCCCGGCATAACCAAAATTATTGGAGGAACGTTATGACAACGAAAATTGTCATTGGACTGGACGGGACAGAAACCGGAGAACACGCCATCGCCTTTGCCAAAGATCTGGCTGGCCGAATTGGTACGTGTGAATTGCTGGTTGTTTATGTCATCGAATGGTCCCCATTTACTTTTCAGACCCCTGAAGAGAACGCATTGCGGCACAAGCGGCGAGAAGAAGAAATCGAACTTGCGACGAACCGGATTGTTACCCCGGCTGTCGAAGCCCTGACCGCAGATGGTTACACAGTGCAGGGCATCGTGCGTCATGGCGACGTGGCTGAAACTCTGAACGCAATCACCGTCGAGAATGGCGGTTCGCAGATCATCGTCGGGCGCGCCTCGGCCGATGGGTTCAAGAAACGCTTGTTTGGCAGCTCGACTCAAAATCTGGTCATGCACGCCGATGTGCCAGTCACTGTTGTGAACTGACGGGAGGGATGAGAATGACTATGTTGAAACATCTCTGGCTGGCTGTAATTGCCGCCTTGATCGCCGCACCGGCAATGGCGCAAGACGCGCCTGGACTGGACGACAAGATCAATCAGGCATTTGCCGATTTCACCGGGCCATTTGTCAGCTTTATCTTTGCTCCGTTCCCGGGAACCAGTTTCCCGTGGATCGTGGGTTGGTTGGTCGTCGCGGCGACTGTCTTTACGCTGTACTTTGCCTTTGTACAGCTCAGGTTCTTTGGCCATGCGATCAGCCTTGTCAAAGGTGACTACTCCGACCCCAACGATGCGGGTGAGGTCAGCCACTTTCAGGCTCTGGCCACGGCGCTGTCGGGTACGGTTGGCCTAGGAAACATCGCCGGTGTGGCGGTTGCTGTCGGCATTGGCGGACCGGGTGCCACCTTCTGGATGATTGTCGCGGGCCTTCTGGGCATGGCGTCGAAATTCACCGAATGTACGTTGGGCGTGAAATACCGCAACGAATACGAGGATGGCACCGTTTCCGGTGGCCCGATGTATTATATGTCCAAGGGCTTTGACGAGCTTGGCTTGCCTGGAGGCAGAATTCTGGCCGTCCTGTTCTCGATCTTCTGTATTCTGGGCGCGCTGGGCGGGGGCAATATGTTCCAGGCCAATCAGGCGCATCAACAGATCGCGGGTATCACGGGCGACTATCCCGGATGGATCACAGGGGTTGTCTTTGCAATCATCGTGTTCCTTGTCATTGTGGGTGGACTGAAGTCCATCGCACGGGTGACCGAAAAGGTCGTTCCATTCATGGGCATCCTGTATGTGGCTGCTGCGTTGGTGATCATCATCATGAATGCTGATCAAATCGGCTGGGCGTTCGGCCAGATTTTCGCAGGTGCCTTCACCGGCCTCGGCGTTGCAGGTGGTATGGTCGGGGCGCTGATCCAAGGCTTCCGTCGTGCTGCGTTCTCGAACGAAGCGGGCGTGGGTTCTGCAGCGATCGCACACTCGGCGGTTCGGACCAAAGAGCCGATCACCGAAGGGTTCGTCTCGTTGCTTGAGCCGTTCATCGACACGGTTGTGATCTGTACGATGACTGCGCTGGTGATCATCATCACCCAGCAGCTGATCGTCGATCCGGAAACCGGCAATTACATGCTGAACGAAGCGGGTAATGCCATTGCGACTGTTGATGGCAACTCGGGCGTCAGCCTGACCTCGGCGGCCTTTGGAAGTGCCTTCAGCTGGTTCCCATATGTACTGGCGATTGCGGTGGTCTTGTTTGCCTTCTCAACCATGATCAGCTGGTCCTACTATGGCCTCAAGGCCTGGACTTATCTGTTCGGGGAAGGCCATGCCAAGGAGCTGGTGTTCAAGGTCATCTTCTGCATCTTCGTTGTTATCGGCGCGGCGGCCAATCTTGGCCCTGTCATCGACTTCTCGGATGCGGCAATCTTTGCGATGGCGGTCGTGAACGTGTTTGCGCTCTACTTCCTGATGAAGGTGGTGCGTGAAGAACTGGCCAGCTATGCGAGCCGACTGAAGACTGGCGAAATCCGCAAATTCGAACACTAAATCAAACCACCGGGGCGGCCTTTGTCGCCCCGGTGCCTGATCAGGCTGCAAAAAGCGCAGATTCTGGTCCAAACCCCCTTGCCAGTATGGTCGAACTTGCGTAAACGGCGCTTCTGATCGCGTGACCGGCCGAGATGGCATGCCGAGTCGCGTCTGAAACCGAACCCCGAAAGGAGACGGAAATGCCTAAGATGAAGACAAAGTCGAGCGCCAAAAAGCGCTTTAAGGTGACTGCGACCGGTAAGGTCCTTGCTGGCCAGGCCGGCAAACGTCACGGCATGATCAAGCGGACCAAGAAATTCATCCGCGACGCCCGTGGCAACACCACCCTGTCCGCCCCCGACGCCAAGATCGTCAAGGGCTACATGCCCTACGACCGCTAAGAGGAGATTAAGAGATGTCCCGCGTTAAAGGTGGAACCGTAACTCACGCCCGTCACAAGAAGGTTATCAAGGCCGCCAAAGGTTACTATGGCCGCCGCAAGAGCACCTTCAAGGTTGCCCGTCAGGCCGTCGACAAGGCGAACCAGTATGCAACCCGCGACCGTAAAAACCGCAAGCGCAACTTCCGCGCGCTGTGGATCCAGCGTATCAACGCTGCTGTCCGTTCGCATGACGAAGCACTGACATATTCCCGCTTCATCAACGGCCTGACCCTGGCCGGTATCGAAGTGGATCGTAAAGTTCTGGCCGACCTGGCCGTGCACGAACCGGAAGCGTTCGGCACGATCGTCGCCAAAGCTCAGGCCGCTCTGGCTGCCTGATCCTCTCTTAGCAGAGACAGTGAATGAAGGGCCGTCCCGTTTGGGGCGGCCTTTTTTTGATTGAAAAAGAATTAGTTCGAGGCAGTTCAAAAAAACCGAGGTAAGGGAAACCGGTCTGGCCAAAACAGTTTATAGATGCAAGGTTTCCAAAATAACCCTTAATGGTTGAGTTTGGGATTTAGACAAATGGCCTTTATCAAAGAGTTAGCAAAGATTGCCTTCGCGGTTTCGACGGTGTTCGTCAGTTTTTCCACGGAGGGAAAATCACAGGTTCAGGAAATTGATGCCGTTGCACCTGCCACCATCAACGAATCCTTTGATGGAGAGGATCAATCTCTGATGTTGGGCGGTCAGATTTTCTTTAATCCGACGAAATCGCAGTGGGTGATCTATGTCTCTGATGGCGATCTTGTGCTGGAGAACCGAAAGAACCCACAAAGCCTTCATTACAACGATATCGCCTGGGCCAAGTTTCCAGACGCGGAATCCGTTGAAGCAACTCAGAACCTTCTGATTTCTGCAGTTGTTGAAAGTCAGAACGACGCGCATGGTGGCGCGGGTATTCTTGTTGGCAGTGGTAAGTCAGGCCTTTATCTGGCGTTCACTGTTGATGGGCAGGGGCGTTTTCATGTCCTCAAAAAAGACGGCCGCCAACTACGGACTGTGCATAGTGCAAAGCATGAGGCGATCAAAACGGATGGCCCAAATCAACTTAGTTTTCAGGTGCGCGGTGCGCATGTCTTGTTTTTTGCCAATGGCACAAAGGTTATCCAGGTTCCCTTTTCGAAAAGGGCGGCAAGCTCCCGCAACTCGGATGGCGGTACAGGCATTGGTCTGGCAGCTTTTGGGACCGGTACATTCCGCTTTCAAGAAGTCGAAATATCACGGCCCAATTAAGACACGATAAACACTACTTATCTTCGTTCTTCTTCACCAACTGCGCCGCAAAGGACACGCCCGTTCCCGGCCCGGCATAGGTGACCATGATCACGTCATCCAGATAGACTCCGTTGAATATCCCGGCTGACACATCGTCGCCCGAAATCCCGGCCTCAGCCAGAACAAAGCGGGTGGGATCGTCCAGGCTGAAGGTGCCCATTGCTTCTTCGACGATCCAATCTTTGTCCCCGATGCGCCGCCAGCGATTGGTGGCGGTGATCAGGTTGCCGTCCAGTTTGGTGATCTCCAGCTCCATCTCGGTTTTCAGCAGGCCTTTCCCGTGGTTTGGGTTAGATTTGGCGAAGGCCACCAGATAGGTGCCGTGCCAGGTGCCGACGATCTGGGGAAAGCCGCTGCCTTCATCAGCACTGGAAGGGGTGGCGACCGCAAGGATGGCCACGGCGGCGAGGCTTCGGATGAGCTTGAGTACCATTGGACACGTCTCCTGCATGGGGTGTGATAACCACAGGGTACTTGAGTTGGCGCATTTGACAAACCCGCGTGTGTAAACACAAAAAAACCGGCGCGGTGGACGCGCCGGTCTAAGTTCATCTGCCGTGATTGCATGGGTGGTGGCAGATATTTTTAGTTAGGTTCAGCCGAATACACGACCCAGTGCGCCGTCGACCGCGTCAGTGATCTGGTCGATGTCGTCTGCCGTTGCAATCAGCGCGGGCGAGAAGCACAGCGTGTTGTTGCGGCTTGGGATCGAGCGGTTGGTGGCCCCGATGATGACGCCCTGCGCCATACAGTCGGCAACAACCGCCTGAACCTTTTTCTCGTCCATGGGCTCTTTGGTGGCCCGGTCGGAAACCAGTTCGGCACCCAGGAACAGACCCTTGCCGCGTACGTCGCCGATGACTTCATGCTTTTCCATCAGCGCTTGCAGGTTGCCCAACATCCGGTCGCCCATATCAATGCAGTTCTGCAGCAGGTTCTCGTCTTCGATGATGCGCATGTTTTCGATTGCCGCAGCTGGACCGGCGGTGCAGCCACCAAAAGTCGAGATGTCGCGGAAATAGCTCAGCGGGTCCGACATGTCGTCTTTGAACATGTCAAAGACTTCCTCGGTGGTGACCATCACGGCAATCGCCGCATAGCCCGAGGCAACGCCTTTGGCCATGGTCACGAAGTCCGGCTTGATCCCGTATTGCTGATAACCGAACCAGGTGCCGGTACGGCCGACGCCGCAGACAACTTCGTCAATATGCAGCAGGATGTCGTACTTTTTGCAGATTTCCTGCACGCGTTCCCAGTAACCTTCGGGCGCTTCGATGACGCCACCACCGGCGGTCACAGGCTCAAGGCACAGCGCACCAACGGTTTCGGGGCCTTCGCGCAGGATCACCTCTTCGATGGCGTCTGCCGCGGCTTTGCCGAATGCCTCGCCGGACAGGTCTTCCAAGCCCAGCTCGTGCTTGCGGTATTCCATGCAATGCGGAACGCGGACAAAGTCTGGTGCGAACGGACCGTACTGCGCCGTACGCTCGTCCTGGCCGCCAGCAGACATGGTTGCCAGGGTCGAGCCGTGATAGTCGCGGTCACGGTACAGGATCTTGGTTTTTTTGCCGCCATAGCGCTTGTGCGCGATCTGGCGAACCATCTTGAACGCCTTCTCGTTCGCTTCGGAACCGGAGTTGGTGTAATAAACGCGGCTCATGCCCGGCATTTTGCTGATCAGTTTTTCAGCAAAGATCGAACCGGGGATAGACCCTGCGGTATTTGCGAAATAGCACAGCTTCATCAGCTGGTCGTGAACCGCCTTACAGATCGATTCGCGGCCATAGCCGACGTTAACGGTCCAGACGCCACCGGACACGGCATCCAGATGCTCTTTGCCGTTCTGGTCCCAGACACGCATGCCTTTGCCTTCGACAATGATCTTCGGATCGTTGCTTTCCAATGGCTTATGCTGCAGCAGGTGGTGCCAGATATGGGCGCGGTCGGCTTCGACCACGTGCGAGAGATCGTTTTCGTTGAACGTGCCGTCCATGACATGTCCTTTCAGAATGGCTGGGGCGCGGGCGGCGAAAAGGGCCGTCCCGGCTTTGTGTTTTCGATGGCTCAGATCACCGCGAAAGCTCTGTCGGAGATAGGGCCAGATTGCACCATCCCGTAAATCCAGTCCATGGCCACGCCGTATTATTACGGGTTTGTCAGAGGAACGACTTTGTGCTCAATTCGCCAGAACCGCAGAGGGAGGGTCAGCAAATGACACAAGCCAGCATCTATGAGCGTCATTTGGACAAATGCCGGGCAAACTATACGCCGTTGTCACCGCTGAGTTTTATCGAGCGAACAGCGCACATTTACCCGGATTATCCTTCCGTGGTCTATGGCGCGCGTCGCTTTACATGGGCTGAAACCTATGCCCGCTGCCGCCGGCTGGCAGGCGCATTGTCCGCACGTGGAATCAGCGTGGGCGACACGGTTTCAATCATCGCGGCCAACATTCCGGAAATGTATGAGGCGCATTTTGGCGTGCCGATGGCAGGTGCTGTTCTGAATGCCATCAACACTCGATTGGACGCACCGATCATTGCCTTCATACTGAACCACGCGGAATCCAAAGTCCTTCTGGTCGATCCCGAGTTCTCAGGCGTGGTCAAAGAGGCGCTGAAACAGGTGGATCACGATGTACTGGTCGTCGATATCGAGGACCCGAGCTTTGACGGTGGTGAGAAGCTGGGCGGCCTGACCTATGATGCCTTGCTGGACGAGGGCGCCCCTGAATTCAACTGGTCCTTACCCACAGATGAGTGGGACGCGATCACGCTGAACTACACGTCAGGTACGACGGGCAATCCTAAGGGCGTCGTGTATCACCACCGAGGGGCCGCGCTGAACGCGCAGTCGGACCTGCTGGACTGGAATATGCCAAAGCACTCGGTCTATCTGTGGACCCTGCCGATGTTCCATTGCAACGGCTGGTGCTTTCCTTGGGCGATGGCCGCGAATGCGGGTGTTTCGGTCTGTCTGCGGGCCGTGCGGGACGAACCGATTTACGCGGCGTTTCGGGATGAGAAGGTGACCCACTTCTGTGGCGCGCCGATCGTGCTGAACATGCTGGCCAACGCGCCCGATCACCTCAAGGACTTCGATCATGAGATCAAGGTGATGACCGCTGGCGCGCCGCCGCCCGCCGCGGTGATCGAAAGTATGGAAAGCATGGGCGTCGAGGTTACCCATGTCTATGGATTGACTGAGACTTATGGTCCGTCGGTTGTCTGCGCCTGGAAAGACGAGTGGAACGACAAGGGGGCCGAAGACCGCGCCGCGCTGAAGATCCGTCAGGGTGTGCGCTATACGGCTCTGTCGGGGCTGATGGTTGCCGACTCGGACACGCTGGAACCTGTGCCCTCTGATGGCGAGACGATGGGTGAGATTTTCATGCAGGGCAACGTCGTCATGAAAGGGTACCTCAAGAACGCCGAAGCCACAGATAAGGCGTTCCGGGGTGGATGGTTTGCCTCGGGTGATCTGGGGGTGATGCATCCGGACGGCTACATCGCGCTCAAGGACCGGTCCAAGGACATCATCATTTCAGGTGGCGAGAATATTTCGTCGGTCGAGGTTGAGGATATCCTTTACAAACACCCGGCCGTTATGGAGGCAGCCGTGGTCGCCCGCCCGGACGACAAGTGGGGTGAAACACCCTGTGCGTTCGTTGAACTAAAGCCAAACGCACAGGCGAGCGACGCGGATATCATCGGCTTCTGTCGGGAAAACATGGCCCATTTCAAGGCCCCCAAAACGGTGGTGTTTGGACCTTTGCCCAAGACCTCGACTGGCAAGATCCAAAAGTTCAAGTTGCGGGATCAGGCAAAGGCGCTGACTTAAGCGCCCACCTTGCCAAAGATCGACAGGTCAAGATCCAACATTTCGCCCATCCAGATCGCCCGGTCCCGGTGGTCCGCCAGGTGATCTCCGGTTTCGGGGTGGGTGAAGATGGTCAGGCCCTGTCGGTTCAGCATCAGCCAAGGCATGACTTGATCGAACGCGTCCGGGCCAAAGCCCAGCTGGCAGCTCCATCGCGGGTGGGGGCCTACATTTTTGGCATGCATGCGCCCCATCTGAACAGGAAACAGGCCGGCGACCTCTTCACAGACCTGCCGGGCAATGGCTTGCGTATTTGCGTCGTAATAGACATGGGCGTGATAGCCGGTGATCTCTGACATTGGGACCTCTTGCATACGTTTCGAACAAGGTACGGCGCTGCAAATGGTATTGCCACTTGCGCCGTCACACAGGCTCTGTGCGCCAGATCAATCGGGTGCGTGGAGATCTGGGTGGGCTGCGGCAAAGGCGGGATTTTCGGCACAAGCGGCCTCGGCGTTTAAACTGCGCGGCAAGTCCGATAAACCCACGTCCCAACGGCGCGCATTATACATTTGCGGGGCTAGGCAAACATCGGCCAGTCCGGGCTTGGCCCCGGTGCAATAGGGCGCTTGTTCAAAACCCTCGAGAAGCGCCTCAAAAGCCAGTAGGCCGGGGCGAATGAAATGGCGCATCCAGGTGCCGGGCATCTCGTCAGCACCATCACTCAGCGCGGCCGCATACTGCGCGACGGACAAATTGCAGACCGGATGCACATCGACCGCGATGGATTGCGCCAAAGCCAGCGCATGTGCCCGGGCCGCCGGCTCTGGAGGCAACAGTCCAAGGCCGCGAGTTTGGTCAAGATAGTCGATAATGGCCAGAGATTGCGTCAACCGCAGCCCGTCAATCTCGAGCACGGGGATCAGCCCCTGTGGATTACGCGCCAAGTGGTTGTCGGACCTTTGTTCGCCCGCAGCCAGATCAATTGACACGCCGCGATAGCTGATCCCAGCCAGGTTCAGCGCGATGCGCACCCTGTAACTGGCCGAAGACCGCCAAAAGTCATACAGCACCACGCCGCTCATCATCGATCTCCTCAGTTCGTCAGGTGTCCTTCAGCGTGGCGGCTTTCAGGGCGCTAGACAATACATTTGCGTTCCCAATGTGATTGGCCAGGACCAGAACCAGACGTGCGTTCAGGGCGTCACTGTCGGCTTTGTCCAGCCCATCATGCGCCGCAACCAGATCGGCATAGAAACCGTCGGCATTTTCCAGATTTGGGGTGAGGATCAGATCTGTCATGTCGCTTATTCCTTACCTGTTGCCCGGCGGATCGCCTGCCGGAATGCGTTTTCTTCGAACGTGTCGCGGCGCGCGGCGACGTGCTGGTCAGGTCGGATCAGATAAACCGCACCCGGGGCATCGCCCAGATACCTGCGCTTCAACTCCAAAGTCAGGTCATCCTTGACCGAGAGAGCCAGTCGCGTGGCCGTAACGCCGCCTTCTTCTAGACTGTCAGGAGCGTCCGCATCTATAGTCAACAAAGTGAATTTCCCGGCCAACTTGGGCAGCAGAAATTCCTCGCCCAAAGGCGCGTCCGGGCAGGCGGAACCGGGGCGCGTGATCTCTGGCCCGGTCAGAGCATCCGCAGAACTTAGCGATGATCCGGAATATGCGCATGGTGTGCTCAACCGGCCGGAATTGACCAGCGGGCGCGCAAATGCGTAGTGCTCGCTGAGGTCCAAAACCGCATCCCGCAAAAGACGCGACATATCGGATTTGGGCGTGATAAATTCCGTCGATAGGGTGGACATGCGAATGTTCTCATCCGCGGCTTCGACCCGTTCGCGGTTATAGCTTTCCAGCAAAAGCTCGGGGGCTTCGCCGTCTATAACCATCTTTAGTTTCCAGCACAGGTTGTCTGTGTCCTGCAGACCAGAGTTGGCCCCGCGCGCGCCAAAGGGGCTGACCTGATGAGCGCTGTCGCCAGCAAACAAAACGCGACCATGACGGAACCGCTCCATCCGACGGCATTGGAACGTGTAGATCGAGACCCATTCAAGTTCGAAATTGATCTCTTCGCCCAGCATCGCCTTGAGCCGGGGGATCACGTTTTCAGGTTGTTTTTCCTGCTCGGGGTCGATGTCCCTGCCCAGTTGCAGGTCGATCCGCCACACGTTGTCGGGTTGTTTGTGCAGTAGCGCAGACTGTCCGCGATTGAACGGCGGGTCGAACCAGAACCAGCGTTCGGTCGGGAAGTCCGCCTGCATCACCACGTCAGCGATCAGAAAGTTGTCTTCGAATACGCGGCCTTCGAAATCCAGGCCGAGCATGCGACGGGTAGGCGAGTTTGCACCGTCACAGGCAATCAGCCAATCCGCCTCAACGTTATAGGGGCCTTCGGGAGTTTCGACTTCAAGCTTGACGTGATCGTTGTGCGTACCGACGGCTTCGACCTTGTTCTGGCCGCGAATTTCAATCGGCGCGCCATCGGCCTGCAATTCCCGTACCCGTTCAACAAGCGCTTTTTCAAAATAGTATTGTTGCAGATTGATGAAGGCGGGGTGCGCATAGCCCGCGTCGGGTTGCAGGTGAAACTCATAGACCTGACGGTTGTCAAAAAAGACTTTGCCGGCATCCCACAGCACGCCTTTATCGACCAACTTACCCCCGGCGCCCAGACGGTCGGCGATTTCCAGAGAGCGCTGTGAAAAGCAGATCGCGCGGCTACCAAAGCTAACCTTGTCATTGTCGTCCAGCACGACGACAGGGACCCCTTTCTGGGCCAGGTCAATGGCTGCGGCCAACCCAACCGGACCGGCACCAATCACGATAACCTTGTGTCGTACCGAGCTTGCCGTGTCCTGATCCGGGCTGCGTTGATAGGCATAGAGTGGAACTTCGAAAATCTTGTTCATGGGCTCTCCCCCGATACTCAGGCGCCGTGGGCGCACTAGATCCCGCCCTATGGCACGTGCGCGCCAGAAGGCCTTGCCCTATGATTCCACCTATTTCCCCTGTGCAAAACGATCTGGATCAAGTTTGCCCGTCTTCTTCAGCCCTGCAGGGCCTCCCACATCTCCAAGTCGCGCTGGGCGGTCCAGATACGGGGCGTGTCGATACCGCGTGCTTCGTCATAGGCGCGGGCGACATTGAAGGGCAGGCAATGTTCGTAGATCGCGTAATCCGCGAATTTCGGATCGCATTCGGCGCGCACCGCGTCCCATGCCTCTTTCAGAGAACCGCCACGGGCTGCAACCTTTGCGGCGGGCCGATAGGTGCTTTCGACGAAGTCGCGTGTGTTTTCGATGGCTGCATTGACCATGTCCTTGCCGACCAGAGCGTCTCCGCGACCCGGTGCGATGGCATCAACGTCGAACCACTTGATTTCATCCAGCGTATCACCCCAATCGCTAAAATGCCCGTCGCCGCAATAGCAGGCCGAGTGGTATTCGACGATGTCACCGGTGAACATGACATTCTGGTCTGGTAAGTGAATGACGATATCACCTGCGGTGTGGGCGCGGCCCAAATGCATAAGATCGACCCGACGATTACCCAGATAAACCGTCATTGTGTCACTGAATGTGGTGGTGGGCCAGGTCAGGCCGGGGATGCTTTCATGGCCTTCGAACAGGCGGGGGAAACGCTGAAACTCACTGTCCCAGTCCTCTTGCCCGCGTTCAACGACCATCGCGCGCGCCATGTCCGACATCAGGACCTGTTGCGCACCAAACGCACTGGCACCCAGTACGCGAACCGCGTGATAGTGGGTCAGCGCAACGTGGGTGATCGGTTTGTCGGTGACGGACCGCACACATTCGATCACCTTGTTGGCCAGGCGCGGGGTCGCCTGCGCCTCGACAATCATGACGCTATCATCGCCGATGATGACGCCTGAATTCGGATCGCCTTCGGCGGTGAAGGCATAAAGGCCCTCGCCGACCTCGGTGAAAGAGATCTTCTTTTCGGACATGTCCCCCTGGGATGCGAATGCCTTAGCCATGATGAGTTCCTTAATGGGCGTATGGGTTTTCAAGGGCGGGCAGCAGGGTCCCGACACAGTCGCCAAACCCGATGGTGTAGCCTTTGCCCTTGGCAGCACCTGTCAGGGTCAGTGTATCACCGTCCTCGATAAAAGTGCGGGTATCACCGGTATCCAGCGTCAGCGGTTCCTTTCCACCCCAGCTGAGTTCCAACAGCGAGCCCCGCTCTGGCTTTGTTGGACCGGAAATCGTGCCAGACCCAAGCAGGTCGCCCGTGTTCATCGGGCAGCCTGAGGTCGAATGGTGCGCCAGTTGTTGGGCGGCCGAGTAGTACATTTCGTTGTAGTTCGTCCGAGCAATGACTGTGGCGTCCTTGCCGTCGGGCTCCATCGTGACCTCAAGATCAATGTCATACAGCATCGGACCGCAGTCCTTGATGTGATCCAATAACTCGAATTCACGCGCAGGCGTGTCGCAGCGGAAGGGTTCCAGCGCCGCCTTTGTCACAATCCACGGGCTGATCGAAGTGGCTGTAGCTTTGGCTTGAAACGGCCCCAAGGGTTGATATTCCCAGGCCTGAATATCGCGTGCGGACCAATCGTTCAGCAGAACATAGCCAAAGATGTTGTCGTCGGCCTCCTGAACCGAGATGGGTCCGTCCGAGGGTGTACCGACAATCGCGCCCATCTCAAGCTCGATGTCAAAACGACGGCTGGGCAGAAAAGCGGGCATGTCATGATCGGGCGACTTGAGCTGACCCCAAGGCCGACGGATATCGGTGCCCGACACGACAACGGAAGAAGCCCGGCCGTTATACCCGATGGGGATATGCAACCAGTTCGGCGGAAGGGCATTTTCCGGTCCGCGGAACATGGTGCCAACGTTTTGCGCGTGGTGACGTCCGGCATAGAAATCGGTGTATTCGCTGACCGCAAAAGGCATGTGCATTTCGGCGTCGATCTGGGCAATAAGCAACGGTTCAACCTGCGCCTGTTCCTCTGCGCCTTCGGCCAACAAGGCGGTCAGGCGGTTGCGCAATGCAGCCCAGACGGCAGGACCTTCCTCCATCAGCGGGTTCCAGAAAGGCAGGTCAAAGAGCGGCTCGTCTGCCAGTTCGATCAGTCCCCCGGCCTCGGCTGCGGTGACGTCCAGAATCATGTCGCCAATCGCCACGCCGCACCGCGGATCACCTCCTTCGGTCGAGAAAACGCCGTATGGCAGGTTGTTCAGGGGAAACGGGTGATCAGCCTCATTGGCCGAGGCCACCCAGGATTTCATTAATGGCATGTATTCAAACCTCTTTTGGGTGTCACTTTTTGCCCGGCGTGCCGTCGAACTTTTTCTCAAGCGACGTCCAGCAGTCGATGTAATCATCCTGCAACGGGGCTTCGTTGGCTGCAAATGGTGTCAGATGCTGCGGGAAACGGGTTTCGAACATGAAGGACATCGTGTTGTCCAGCTTGTCTGGCCCGAGGTTCGCGTTTGATGCTTTTTCAAACGCTTCCCGATCCGGGCCATGCGGCAGCATCATGTTGTGCAGACTCATGCCGCCCGGAACAAACCCCTGCGGTTTGGCATCGTACTGGCCGTAAATGTTGCCCATCAACTCGGACATGATGTTCTTGTGATACCAGGGCGGGCGGAACGTATCCTCGGCCACCATCCAGCGTTCGCGGAACAGGACAAAATCGATGTTAGCCGTGCCCGGTTGCCCTGAGGGCGCGGTGAGGACAGTAAAGATCGACGGATCGGGATGGTCGAATAGAATTGCACCGACCGGACAGTAGGTGCGCAGGTCATATTTGTAGGGCGCGTAGTTCCCGTGCCACGCCACCACGTCCAGCGGGCTTTGGCCGATCGTTGTGGTATGGAACTGCCCGCACCATTTGACCGTCACGGTCGAAGGCACTTCGCGGTCTTCAAACGCCGCCACCGGAGCCTTGAAATCGCGTGGGTTGGCCATGCAATTGGCCCCAATTGGACCGCGGCCGGGCAATTCGAACTTCTGGCCGTAGTTCTCGCAGACAAATCCGCGCGCCGGGCCTTCCAGCACCTCGACACGGTACACGAGGCCACGGGGGAGAATGGCGATTTCCTTGGGTTCCAGATCAATGATTCCGAGTTCGGTCGCGAACCGCAGGCGACCTTCCTGTGGCACCACCAACATCTCGGAATCGGCCGAGAAGAAATAGTCATCCTCCATAGAGTCGGTGACCAGATAGATGTGGCTGGCCATGCCCACCTGCGTGTTCACATCCCCCGCCGTTGTCATGGTGCGCATACCGGTGAGCCATGTCAGCCCCTCATCGGAATGAGGCACTGCGTCCCAGCGGTATTGGCCAAGGCTGATCACGTCCGGGTCAACGCAGGGCGCGGATTTCCAATGTGGCAGTTCGATTTTTTCATAACGGTGCGAATGCTTGACCGACGGGCGAATGCGATAGCACCACGTGCGCTCGGGCGGATTGGCTGTAAAGGCCGTGCCGCTAAGCTGTTCACCATAAAGGCCGTAATTGCAACGCTGCGGGCTGTTCATGCCCTGCGGCAGCGCGCCGGGAAGGGCCTCGGTTTCAAAGTCGTTTCCAAAGCCGGGCATATAACCCGCATGCGTGCCAACGGGTGTGCTGGCTTGCGTCATTTTGTGCGGATCCGTCGGATGGTTCATCCCGTGTTCCTCCAATTGCTGCTTGTCGAGTAATAGTTGATTTTGTAACTAACAAGCATGACTCAGGACAAATCTGCCAAAAAAGATGACTTTGATCTGCAGGAATTCCTGCCGTACCTGCTGAACCGTGCAGCCGAAGAAAGTTCGCTGGAGTTTCAGCAGGTCTATAAGGACCGTTACGGAATGCTTCGCACCGAATGGCGCGTCTTGTTTCATCTGGGAAATTACGGCGAGATGACTGCGAAAGAAATAGGTGAGCGCGCCAAAATTCACAAAACCAAGGTCAGCCGTGCAGTTTCGAAATTGGAACAGCGCCGATACTTAGCCCGTAATCGCGACACATCCGACCGCCGGGTTGAACAATTGACGCTGACATCCGCAGGTCAGACGGTTTACAGGGATTTGCGTCTGGTGGCCGAGGCCTATGATTCAAAGCTTGCCGGCCTGTTTTCCCGGGACGAAGCAGAACTCTTGCGCAAAATGCTTCGGCGTCTGGCGCATATGAATTGACCACTGGTAATTTACTGCCGCAATTCCCAGATGAAGCCCAGAACAAAAATGGGACAAAACATGACGACCTTGGATGCCGATACGGCAAAATCAAGCGATCTGATCAACTGGCTGGTGGCGCGCGGGCTTGAGGGTGTCGAAAAAGAAGAACTGCTGGAAGAGTACTGCAATCGCCTGGTGGAACTGGGCGTTCCGCTGATGCGATTTCACGCGGCCCAATCGACCCTGCACCCGATTTATGGCGGAACCGGCTATAGCTGGTATTACGGCAAGGGCGGGGAATATCAAAAGTTCGAATACTCTGAACAACCCAGCGATCAATGGCGTGCTAGCCCTCTGTTTGCTGTTCTGAACGAAGGCGAAAGCGTTGTGCACGAACGGTTGGTGGATCAGAACGAACCAAGCCGATTTCCCTTGCTGAATGAACTGCGCGAACATGGCGCCACTGAATATTACGCGACGGGTGTGTCCTTTGACATTCCGACTCACAATCAGCCGAAGGACGCCAAAAAGGCGGTGAACGGTGTATTGTTGTCCTGGACGTCAAACGCGCCCGAGGGGTTCAAGGATAGCGATCTGGCGTTGATCAATACAGCCCTACCGCATCTCGGATTGGCTTTGAAATCTGCAAACAACCAGCGGATATCAAAGGACCTGATGCGCGTCTATTTGGGACGCGATGCCGGTCGGCGCGTTTTGTCCGGCGAGATCAGGCGCGGGTCGCTTCAGCAAATCGACGCAGTGATCTGGAACTTTGACCTTGAGGGGTTCACCAGCCTGTCCGAAGAGCTGCCGGGTGATGCCCTTATTGAGATGCTAAACGAGTATCTGGCCGCTGCGATAGACGTGGTCCACAAATGCGATGGAAGCATCCTCAAGTTCATGGGCGACGGGCTAATGGCCATGTTCGATGTGGGCGAGATCGATGCGGACGCGCGTGCGGCACTGGCTGCCGTCGGCGAATTGGAGGTATCGATGGCGAAACTGAACGCACAACGTTCTGCCGATGGCCTGCCTGTGTCGAACTATACGCTGGCGCTGCATGCAGGTGAGATTCTGTACGGCAATATCGGCTCTGAGAACCGCCTGGACTTCACCGTCATCGGCCCGACCGTCAACCAGACCGCGCGGATTGCCGGAATGCACCGGTCGCTGGGGCAACGGATCCTGATCTCGGACGATGTGGCAAAGGCTGCACGACCTGCCGCGTCAGAGCTGGTCTCTGTCGGTCGCTATATGCTGCGTGGAGTGCCGGAACCGAAAGAACTGTTTACGGTTTACAAGGCGAATGACGCACGGGATTGAGTTTGCGTTTCGTGGCCGAAATTAATTGCGGCTTGGGCCTATCCATTTGTGAACAGGCCCAAGCAATGGTTTCTGGCTCAGACGTGATCGTCCTTAACCAACGCGCCGCGCCCGTGGCCGGCCATACCCCCAGAGACTTCTTCTGTCGCCTCATCCGCGAGTGTCTCTGGCAGGATCAGGTTAAGCACAATAGCGATAAACGCTGCTGGAAGGATGCCTGACGCGCCCAGAACCCGTAGGGTGTCGGGCAGGTGCTGCAGCGCATTTGCCGATCCGGGTGCCACGTTCATGACTTCGAGTTGAAGCCCCAGACCAATCGAAAGCGAAACCGCAAAGATCACCATGTTGCGACGGTTCCATACAACATCCGACAGCATGGATACGCCTGCGGCGACAACCATGCCGAACATGACAATGACACCGCCGCCCAGCACTTCGATCGGAACCGTTCGGATCAACCCGCCGACCTTGGGCACCAGACCGCACACAATCAGGAAAATGGCACCAATGGTGACCACGTGGCGGCTCATGACGCCGGTCATTGCGATCAGACCGACATTCTGGCTGAACGAGGTGTTCGGGAAGCCGCCAAAGACACCAGCAATGGCAGAGCCAAAACCGTCAGCATATGTGGCGCCCTGAATCTCTTTGTCGGTCGCCTCACGACCTGCGCCACCTTTGGTGATCCCCGAGACATCGCCGACCGTTTCGACGGCGGACACAAAGGCCATGAGGCAGAAACCGATTACTGCGGCGAACGAGAACTCGAAGCCGTATTTGAAAGGCTGCGGCAGTGCAAAAGCTGCAGAGCGTTCCCACGAGCCTGAGATCACTTCGACCGGTAGTTTCCCTACCAGCAAGCAATAAACATAGCCCACTAAAATACCGACCAGGACGGCCGATACGGAAAGCATGCCACGCGCGAAGAACTTCAGCCCCAGCGTAACAAACACAACGATCAGCGCGGGTGTCCAGCTGGACAACGAGCCATAACTTTCAGCACCAGAAGCCTTGGCTGGGACACCTCCGGCCGCGTATTCGATACCGACCTTCACCAGCGCAAGACCGATCATCGTCACAACCAATCCGGTGACCAAGGGCGGTAGTGCAAAGCGTATCCTGCCGATTACCGTGCCCAACAGGGCGTGAAACAATCCACCGATAATCACGCCCCCAAACAGGGCAGCAAGACCGTCCACGCCTTTTCCGGCAACCAGAGGGATCATGATCGGAATGAAGGCAAAGGATGTGCCCTGTACGATCGGAAGCGCTGCGCCAACCGGGCCAAGCGTTACCGTTTGCAACAGCGTGGCAACGCCAGCAAAAAGCATCGACATCTGGATCAGATACAGCAACTCGGGAAAGTCCGGGCTGTTTGAACCAAAACCAAAACCCGCCGCGCCGGCAACGATAATCGCCGGAGTAACGTTCGACACGAACATTGCAAGCACGTGCTGTATCCCCAGCGGTACGGCCCGATAAATGGCTGGAAAATAGTTTGGATCCCGAAGTTGCTCCGGCGTCCCAATGGATGAATCGGTCATGGCTGTCCTCCCGTCAACGCGCGTTTTGGCGTCCTGTCCTTTGATAGCCTGGTGTGGAATTCACATCCTGATCCATTCAAAGTTGTCTATTATTAGATCAAGCAGATAGCTGGGATTATCAAAAATACCAAAAAGGTGTTTTGGATGGTTGTATTTTAGTTAAAGATACCAATGGCGGTCCAGAGTCAGCCTGAACGCGACGCTGAAGCTTCAAGCTGCCGGTATTGTCAAAACTCATTGCCCAAAAGGGCAGGGGCGCACACCCGATCTACAATTTTAGCGAGGTATTGTAGCGCTGGGGTTGGAACGTCCAAACGGGGCCGTTAGAAGTCGATCTCAACGCCCGGCAGGTTCAGTTCTTTCATCATGTCGCGCAGCTCTTGCCGTGCAGCGATGTTTGAAATGTTCAGCTGTTTGACCCCAATATCCTTGAGGTCCAGCAAGGTCAGGCCGCGTGGGAAAAGCTCGCGGAATATAACCCGCTCGGAGAAACCCGAAGCGACGCGGAAGCCGATGCGCTGGGACAGCATCTCAATCGCGCGCTGCATCTTTTCCTTGTTGACCATGCGCTGGGTGCCGACGCGGTTGCGGACAACCACCCAGTCGATGGGCTTTAGTCCCGCCTGCGCGCGCAGTTGGCGCGCGTTCCACACCATTTCTGAATAGACCGACGGGCCCAGGATTTTTTCACCCTTCGAGTCGATCCGTGCAAGCAGGTCAAAGTCGATAAAGCTGTCATTCAGCGGCGTGATCAGCGTATCGGCCAGCGAATGTGCCACCTGACTTAGGCGGGTGTGCGATCCGGGACAATCGATCAGGATGAAATCGCTGTCGCTTTCCAGTTCGGACACCGCGGCGGACAAGCGGTGATCATAGATATTCTCGCCGGGCTTCAGTTTGGACGCATCAATCTCGGGCAGGTCATGATGGCGGGGGCCGGGCAGGGTCAGGTCCGCGTTTTTCAGAAAATTGCCGCGGTTCTCGAAGTACCGACCAAGGCTGCGCTGTCGAAGATCAAGGTCCAGTGTGCTGACCTTGTGACCCAATCGCGCCAGTGCGGTCGCTACATGCATCGACACGGTCGATTTGCCTGCGCCGCCCTTCTCGTTCCCCACTACGATAATATGTGCCATGCTTGTATTCCCACGTCCCGCCGTGCTTAACCACACGTTGTTACCGACCACTATATGTTGTGGAGGCCGGGAAGGGAAGAACCCCAAGCGCCCGCGCAGAGCAATATCAGGCTCTAATTTGGAAAACTCAACCGGCTGGGTCGGTTAGGACCCGCGCTTGCCAAAGCGAATAGGCTGTTTCACAGTTCAAATCAGGGTTTTGCAATAGGGGAACCGGTTGGACCATCTGTTTTTGAACGTTTTGAACGTGGTTCTGCCGGTGCTGATCTGCGCCGGAATCGGCTATGCCCTTGCCGCGATCAAGGCACCGTTCGACAACAAAGTTATCGGTGGGATCGTTTCGCGCGTTGGGTACCCGACGCTGATCATTTCGCACCTGTCCACAACCAAGATCGCGGTAGGCACCTTTCTGGACGTCATGATGGCCGCAGCGCTGGCCATTGCTGGGTTCGGAGTGTTGGGGTTCCTGGCACTGAAAACCATGCGTCTGCCGGTTCGGGCCTTTTTGACGCCGCTGATGCATGGGAACGTGGGCAATATCGGGTTGCCTATCGCCTTTCTTGCGTTGGGTGATGCGGGAATGGCCTATACAATGGGATTTGTCGTGGTGGTGCTGATCAGCATTTTCACCGTCGGCATGTGGATCCCGGCGGGGGAGTTTTCACCCAGAAAGCTCGTCACGTCCCCGATCATTTATGCAGTGATCCTATCCCTGATCCTTATGGCGAGCGGATCAAGCTTGCCTCAACCGCTGGCAAAATCCTTCGACATTCTTGGGGGGCTCTCGATCCCACTGATGCTGCTGACATTGGGCCATACGCTGGCAACGTTGCGGATCAAAAGCCTGGGCCGGGCGGTGCTGTTGACCGTTCTGCATCTGGTCATGGCGATTGCAATCGCCAGCGCTTTGGTATGGGTTTTTGGTTTCACCGGGGCTGAGCGCGGCGCGGTGATCCTGTGTTGCCTGATGCCGTCCTCGGTTGCGACTTACCTGTTCATTGACCAGCATGTGCCGGAATACGGGCCGGATGTTGCTGGTTTCATTCTTGTGTCGACGCTGGCCACGATCATCGTCCTGCCGGTGGCTCTGTCTTACTGGATCTAAAGCCGACCCTATGCGCAGCGACAAAAATCGCTAAACTGCTGATTAATTGCTTTTAAGAACAATGAGTTTTGGGGTGGAATTATGACCGACAAGACGCCTTCTGACCCATCGCACGAGGGGGGTGCCCGCGTTGTGCTGGCGATGACGGCTATCTGTATGATGGTTGTTGGGTTTAACACAACGGCTGTTGCGACCATCCTGCCCAACCTCAAGGCCGAGTTCGATTTGACGCCATCCGGTCTGCAATGGGTGATGGCAACCTATACCGTGGCCAGCGCCACGCTGGTCACAATAGTCAGCCGGTTGGGCGATATCACCGGCAAGATGGGCGTGTTCTTCGCTGGTATGATTGTCTTCGGAATTGGGTCCGCCTCGGTCCTGTTTGCGCAAGACGGCGCGATGCTTCTGTTTGGACGTGGGGCGCAGGGTGCGGGTGCTGCGGCCCTGTTTGGAACATCTCTGTCATTGCTCACTGCCGCCACACCCGAAGAACAGCGTGCAGGTGTTACCGGTGCATGGGGTGCAATTGTCGGACTTGCCATTGGCGTCGGCCCGATCGTCGGCGGTGCCTTTGCCCACTATATCAGCTGGCGCGCGGTGTTTGCGACCGATCTGGTGTTGCTGGTGTTCGCCTTCCTGATTGGGCTGCATGTCAGCCGACGTGGGTACGTGCCGGACACGCGTCAGGCCGGGGCCAAGTTTGACTATCCGGGCGCTTTTGCGTTGCTATTGTTCCTTGGCCCGCTGTCCTTTGCGCTCAGCAATGGGGAAAGCAGCGGGTGGGCAACGCCGATGACATTGATGCCGCTGGGTGTTGCGGCGGTTGCGACAATCATCCTTGTTATCGTGTCCCGCCGCAGCGACGATCCGTTGATCGAACTGCGATACTTCAAGCATCCGCGTTATTTCATGGCCGCCGTTGGCATGTTCTTCACCGGCTTCACGCTGTTCTGTTTCTTTGTGTACTTCAACACGTTCGTTCAATCCCCGGATGCCTTCGGCTATTCGCCCATCGGCGCAGGTTTAGCGATCATGCCGCTTAGCCTTAGCATGTTCGTGATCTCGGTCGCCGCACCCCGGTTTCTGGCGCCCTACAGCTTTCAATGGCCTATCGTGATCGGCTTGGGGGCGATGGCCTGTGGGTTCTTGCTGTTGATGACAACTTCGAACTCCACCCTATATGTCGAGATCTGGTGGAAGTTGATGATCGTAGGCATTGGGTTGGGTATCTGTTTTTCACTGTTACCCCGGCTCGGTCTGCGCGTGTTGCCAGAAGAGCATGTGGGGCAGGGATCCGGGGTGATTAACGCCTGCCTATATTTTGGCGCGACACTGGGCGCCGTGGTCGGAGGTTTGGCCGAAGCAATAACGACCCGCAGAGGTATTTCCGAGGTCATGAATGCTTTGCCGACCGGATCCGCCCAGCGAGAAGATCTGGCCCATGCCCTAACCCATGGGACGCCGAGCCAAATCCAACAACTAATCGCTAAAATGGATCCTGAAACTAGCAGCGCTTTGGCCAAGGCCCTTAGGGACTTGCAGGACAACGCCTTCGACAGCGCGATGCTTGTTGCGGCGGTGGCGGCTCTAGTCGGGATGGCTTTGGCGTTGATGTTGCTTCGGGGCCCGGTCCCGCCCGTACACAGCGCAGCCGAGCTGACGCGTGCGAAGAGTTGAGTTTGCTTCAACTGTTGGCAATTCTTTTGCTGGAAATCCGGCTGTGATAGTAGGCCTCCATGGTTGAGTTTGCGCTACTCTCTCAAAGAACCTTGCGCCCTTTGGCGGCTTTGTCTGTGCGCGACAATCAGGCAGGGTTTGTCGCGACAAATCTAATGACGATGGCGCAGTCGATTTTCGAACCGGGGTCAGAAATCTATGGCATTTGGGATGGCGGCGATGCGGTGGGATTGCTTGCCATTATCGACATGGCACATCCCAACGCAGAATTAGATGACGAGGATGACCCGGATGGCGTCTATATCTGGCGGCTGATGGTCGATAAATCTCGTCAGGGCCGGGGCTATGGAATGGCCGCATTGGATTTTGCAAAATCCGTGGCTTTGAAAAAGGGTCGCTCTAACCTGGTGATCAGCGTCGTCGACGAACCCGGCAGTGCGCTGCCGCTTTATCAATCGTTCGGGTTTGCGCCGACTGGCCGGCTTGTCGATGGTGAGGTCGAATTGATCATGCGGCTGGCTTAGCCACTTATTTTTGGCAACGTTCTACCCACAAAAAAGGCCGCCCCGGTGGGCGGCCCTTCGCATCTCAAAAGGTTCCGGCTTAGAAGCCCAGACCTTCGTATTTTTTCTTGAACTTCGACACACGGCCGCCGGCGTCCAACAGGCGCGACGAACCACCGGTCCATGCAGGGTGCACAGAGGGGTCGATTTCCAGAGCCAGCTGATCGCCTTCAGCGCCCCAGGTGGATTTCATCTGAACTACGGTGCCATCGGTCATTTTGACGTCGATGACGTGATAATCGGGATGGATGTCTTTTTTCATCTTTCCGTTCCTTACGCTTCGGCGCCAGCCTTAGGCTTGTAGTTGGTGACTTCTGCTATACGCGCGGATTTACCACGGCGCGAGCGCAGATAGTACAGTTTGGCGCGACGGACGCGGCCACGGCGGACAACGGTGATGCTGTCGATGTTGGTCGAATACAGCGGGAATACACGCTCCACACCTTCGCCAAACGAAATTTTGCGAACGGTGAACGCACCGGCGATGGTGTTGCCGCCTTTGCGGGCGATGCAGACGCCTTCGTAGTTCTGTACACGGGTACGCGACCCTTCGGTCACTTTAAAGCCGACACGGATGGTGTCTCCGGCTTTGAAATCGGGGATGTCTTTCCCCAGGGCGGCAATCTGTTCCGCCTCAAGCTGTGCGATCAGGTCCATCGCATTTCTCCTATCTGCTCGTGGTTGGTCCACGAAGTTGAGCACGGCCTGAGAGCTCTTGGTCTTCACCGGGTCCTGCGTACAGCCCGCCAGAGGTCAGATCGAATATTCCTTTGGTTCGGTCCGCCCTGCCGCGCCGTGGCCGAAGAAAGCCGGGCGTCACGCCATGATGCAAACCAAAACACCGGAGTCGCATGTCGCGGCACCGGATTGCGCTGCTTTACGGGCTTTGTGGGCGGGGATCAAGCCTGAATCGCAAGAATGGTCAGGGCCAGATGGTAAGATTTCGCCACCGGCCAACAACACCGTTGCCTTGTCAGGCAGATCAGGCATTCTAGAGGGAATTATAAGAGCAGAAATTTAGAACAGGAACATACCATGCGCACAGCATTGATGCTGGCTGTTTTGGCCTTCGCGACCCTGTCCTGCGGTCGCAGCAGCCCTCCGCCCCAACAGGTCGAAGCTAAGGCATTTCTGAGCACCACGTCGCCCTCGGTCATTTTTCCAAGCTTTGGGGATGCCAAGCCGCATGAGTGGGAAGGCCGGCATCCGGGGCACTATCCGGTTCACGGGCTCGATGTTTCGCGATGGCAGGGTCCGATTGACTGGCGCAGGGCCAAGTCATCCGGTGTCAGTTTCGTATTCATCAAGGCGACCGAGGGGGGCGACGTGGCCGATCCTTTGTTTGATGATCATCGGCGCGGGGCGCAAGCCGCGGGCGTTCCCTGGGGGGCTTATCACTACTACTATTTTTGCCGACCGGCGCATGAGCAGGCAAAATGGTTCATCGAGAACGTGCCCCGAGGTGCCGAACTGCCGCATGTGCTGGATATGGAATGGACGCCACATTCCAAGACCTGCACCATCAGACCCGATGGCGCCACCGTCCGGTCCGAGGCTAAGCGGTTCCTTGATATCCTGGAGCGCCACTATGGCCGCCGCCCGATCGTCTATACGACCGTGGATTTCTACGGTGACACCGATATCGCCCGCCTGCCCAAGACGGAATTCTGGCTGCGGTCGGTCGCCGGGCACCCGCGCAACGTTTACCCCAAGGCCGCGTGGCGGTTTTGGCAGTATACGGGCACGGGTTTGGTCCCTGGCGTTCAGGGGAAAGTGGACATCAACACATTCAACGGCCCGCCTGAGATATGGGCCAGATGGAAGGCGGGGGGCGCTTAGCCGCTTGGTGCCCCATAAGTTTCAATGGTTCCTCCGGCCACAAGGTGATCCAGACGGCGTACCCGTTCTTGGCCAGATGTGTGATGCAGCCAGAACCGCTCTCCATCAGTCAGTTCGCGTCGCTCGAAGCCAAGTTCGGTCATGCAGCGGTGCACCTGGTCAATTTCACCCTGTGAGCGAAGCTTATCGTCGAAGGGCGCCGTAACGATGGGGCCCAGGATCACGCCCCACAGCAGGATATTCGTGGCGTATCCACCAATCACCGCGCTGTTGCCCCCAATATCTTCCTCGGCGGCGCATGATTGCACGGCGACCTTTGCGGAGTGCAGGTTATGGCCCGCCTGAGTGGGCACTGCCATCTCAAGAGGCTTGGTTGTGCAAGCTGAAAGGGCAAGCACAGCTAAGCATATGATTTTTTTCATTTAGCAGCCTGTTATGCGTTGAATTGAAATCGCATTTTGCAATACCTGAAAGATGAGTATTTTTTCAGAACATCAGCTTCAAGTGGTGTTCGCTAAATACAGGAACGTGCTGCATACAAGCCACACTCGGGGTATCAATCCTGTGTGTCGTCCCCGGATTCCTCGTAGCGTTCCCACAGATCAGGGCGTCGCTTGCGGGTGATCTCTTCAGACATCTGGTGCCGCCATTCGGCAATGCGCCCGTGATGACCAGACATCAGAATGTCGGGGATCGGGCGGCCTTTCCAATCTGCGGGTCGGGTGTATTGCGGGTGCTCTAAAAGACCCGAGGAAAAGCTTTCGTCTTCGGCTGAGGCCTGGTTGCCCAATACGCCGGGAATCAACCGCACAGTTGAGTCAATCAGCGCCTGGGCTGCGATCTCGCCGCCGGTCATCACGAAATCCCCAAGGCTGACTTCCTGAACGCCGTAATGTTCCAACACGCGTTCATCGACGCCTTCGAACCGACCGCAGAGCAAGGTCATGCCGTCGCAGCGTGCGAGGTTTTGCATCATACGTTGATCCATGCGGCGACCGCGCGGGCTGAGGTAGATCAATGGCCAGTTGCCCTGCACGCCAGCCATTGTGTGTTCGATTGCCTCACCCAGCACGTCTGCGCGCAACACCATACCCGCGCCGCCGCCAGCCGGCGTGTCATCGACATTGCGATGTTTGCCAACGCCGAACTGGCGCAGATCCACGGTCTCTAATTGCCACAACCCTTCTTGCAAGGCTTTGCCCGTCAAGCTTTCGCCGAGAACGCCGGGAAAGGCGGAAGGGAACAGGGTGATGATTTTTGCCTTCCAGACCCCGTGCAGATCAGGGGTCGGAGTCATCAATTCACGCGGCTTCAGCGTGGGTCGGATTGCCTTGCGTCTGTGAGATTTGCTTGGCTTGTCTGTCATATTGTGCCGACCATCGCGTTCTTTGCCCGCTCTACTACCAGCGCTTTTTGCCGGGTCAACTCCGCTTCGTCCAGATGGGATCGGTTCAGCGTCAGCAATTCCGCC
The DNA here is from genome assembly GCF_059609665.1 of Ruegeria sp. YTSC230. Classification (NCBI taxonomy): domain Bacteria; kingdom Pseudomonadati; phylum Pseudomonadota; class Alphaproteobacteria; order Rhodobacterales; family Roseobacteraceae; genus Ruegeria; species Ruegeria sp. YTSC230. The sequence goes on from NZ_JBXWMC010000006.1 coordinate 259,030, forward strand.
AACACGCTTTCCGGTAGCCTGCTGTTAGATTTTGTGGGCGGCACCAAAAGCTGCGCTTTTTCCCGAGGCAAGTTCAGGAATTCGGCAAAAGGCGTACCGGGACCAAAGCGTCGCAAATGCGTCTCTTCCAACCACTCTTCGGTCACAGTGACCGACGGCAGTTTCTTGCGAATGTCCGAGACCGTTTCCTCTAGCGGGGGCAGGTGATCCATGTTCGCGCGGAAGATGTCGAATTCCTGGACCTCGCGGGTTCTCTGAAGATCGTGTGCCCAAAGGCTGCGCAACCACGCCCCGCGCTGTCGCAGGGACAGGTAGATCGTGATATCGACCTCCTGATCCTCGAACCGATCGCGGATGGCATCCACCAGACAAGCGGCCAGATCCGGTGCGGCGGCATATCCCTGTTCGATATTGCGGCTGGGACGCAGGCCGCTGAAATTCTCTTCACTGACGATCAGGCCGCGTTTCGTGCCGAAGTTCCGCGTTGCCAGATACTCTCGGGTCTGCGAGCTGAATTCGGACAGCGTTCCCACGGTTCCATAGATGGAATGGCGGGTCGCGGCACCTGACAGCCCCAATTTGCGCGTCTTGTAAGGCAGCAACAGTGCAAAATGTGGCCAGATCAATTCGCGGTTTTCATACAGAAACGATTGTGCCGCAGTGGTTCCGGTCTTGTGTAGCCCCAGATGCAGCAGAACGCGTCGCATCAGATCAGCCCCTCGGGCGGGTCTGCGATGATGCGGCCTTTGTCCAAATCCACAGTTGGAACAACCTCAAGTGTGAAGGGCAGAAAAACGGTGCCTTTCAACCCCGGCCCGTGCAGTTCCAGCAGATCTGCGGCGCCGTGGTTTTGTACCGACTTCACACGACCCAGCAGCGTTCCGCCGGTGTCGTAGACCTCAAGCTCGATCAGGTCGGTGTGATAGAATTCGTCATCAGGCAATGATGGCAGCTGATCACGCCGCGCGAATAGGCGGAGGCCGTTGATGGCGTCTGCCTGTTCTTTGGTCTCGATCCCACCCAAACGCGCCGCAAAGCCGTTTTTGATTGGGCGGGTCAGCACCAGGGGATAGCGTTCCTTGCCGTCTTCGTCAGTTAGGGGCGAATAGGTCTCGATATCCTCAGGGATGGCGCAAAAACTTTTTAGCCGCACTTCGCCGCGCACGCCGTACGACCCCGCAACGCTGCCCACGCAGATCAGATCAGTCATTTGGCTCTTCCGTCGTTACACATAATCCGTCCTGCCAGTCGCCAACCGGGGCACATGCCACGCGTTGGTTATTGCGCTCAAAGAACACGCCCACAATAAAAGCGATCAGCAACAGGATGGGAAGTCGTATCAGTCCGAACATCTGGCTTTACCGCGTTTCGATGTGCAATCGGGCGCTGCGCTGTTCCCAGCCTGCACGCTCAAGTTCGGGTCTTTCAGACATTTCTTCCGGCCAGCCCACACAGTAGTAGCCGACCAGAGACCAATCGTCAGGCACAGCCAGGTCGCGTTTCATCTGTTCTGGATCAAGGATTGAGACCCAGCCCAGACCCAATCCCTCGGCCCGCAAGGCGAGCCAGAACAAGGTGATCGCGGCGACGACAGAATAGCGGCGCATCTCGGGCATCGTGCCCGCGCCTAGACCCAGACCTTTGTTGGTCGTCTCGTCCGAGAATACAGCCAGCTGAACAGGCGCTTCCTGCATGCCGGACAGCTTCAGGCGGCTGTATTTCAGCGCCTTGTCGCCCGAATAGCCTGCTAGGGCCTTTTCATTGGCGTTTTGGAAATTCTCTAGCGCTGCGGCACGCGCCGCTTCGCTTTCGACGCGAATGACGCGCCAGGGTTCGCTCAGCCCCACCGAAGGGGCCAGACGAAATGTGTCGAGGCAGCGCGTCAGCACCGCCTCGTCCACGGGATCGGTGCGAAACCGGCGCACATCGCGCCGGAGCCGCATCAGCAGTTCAAACTGCGTGCGAAAATCGTCGGTGAAATCCTGATCCTGCACGCGCTGACCTGCTTACTCTTCTGCCGCTGCTTCTTCAGCCGGAGCAGCAGCTGCCTCGGCGGCTTCAGCAACCTTTGCAGCTTTCTCTTCTGCGCGTTCCTGAGCTTTCTTGCCCGGGGTACCCTTGTTGGGGTTGTTGCGCTCGGCCTTGTTAAGGGTGCCGGCAGCTTCCAGCATGCGTGCAATACGGTCGGTGGGTTGTGCGCCCTGATCCAGCCAGTACTGAATGCGCTCCATGTTCATTTTTACGCGCTCTTCGCTGTCTTTCGGCAGCAGCGGGTTGTAGGTGCCGAGCTTTTCGATGAAGCGGCCATCGCGGGGCATACGGCTGTCAGCCGCTACGATGCGATAGAAAGGGCGCTTTTTTGAGCCGCCGCGGGCGAGACGAATTTTCATTGCCATGGTGGTATCTCCTTTGAATGGCGTATCCGGTGATTCACCGGTTTAGTTCTGGTGTTTCTTGTGGTGTCGGATGACTTCCTGAATGATGAAATTCAGGAAAGCCTTGGCGAAATCTGGGTCCAGATGGGCCTTGTCCGCCAGGTCTTCTAACCGTGCGATCTGCGCGGACTCGCGCGAGGGATCGGACGGGGGAAGGTCGTGTTCGGCCTTGAGCTTGCCAACGGCCTGGGTGTGCTTGAACCGCTCGCCCAGCGTGTAGACGAGGATCGCGTCCAGCCGGTCGATGCTTTCGCGATGCTCTTTCAGCAACGTCGCAGCCCGAGTCACAGGGTTGTTCATTGGCCGGTCCTTTCGGTGGTCAAAGCGGTGTCAGGGAATTCGAGTTTCGGGTGCCGCCAAACCTGGCAGCGTTGACCCACAACCTCGCCTTCGCGTTCATAGGTGGCGCCAAGACGTTCTGCCAACGCGCGCGAGCGGTTGTTTTCATGGGCGATGTACGAAATCGGGCCATTCACCCCCTGGTGTTGGGCGGCATAGGCGCGGGCAGCCATCGCGGCCTCGAACGCAATTCCTTTGCCTTCGAAACCATCAAAAATGACCCACCCCAATTCGGGCTCATCCCAGCCCGGCGCGTTGATGATGCCGGTCCAGCCTGCAAATGCGCCGCTGGCCTTTTCAACGATGTGCCAACCACCGTAACCCATAATGGCCCAATGCCCGAACCGGCCCAAAAGGGACCGCCATGCTTCCAGTGGCGTTTTTGGGCCGCCGACCATGCGGCTGCGGTCCGACGCGAAGAAGGTTGTCATCGCGGGCAGGTCACCCTTTTGCGGAGCCCGCAGGATCAGGTTTTTGGTTTCTACGGTGGGGATGGTGTACGAGGTCATGCGTAGGCCTCCATCCCGCCGTTCACCAGATCGGCCGGGGCAGGGTGCCGCCAGACTTGCATCGTACCAAAAGCCGGATGTTCGAAAGTGTAATCGAACTGGGCACCCAGACGTTCGGCCACGGCCTTGCTGCCCAGATTCTCCGGGTCGATCAGCGAAATTGCCGTTTCCCAACCCAGCACATCATAGGCATGCGCGCGCGCGGCCAGCGCGGCCTCGGTCGCGTAACCTTTACCAGTTGCGTTATTCATCAACGTCCAGCCGATTTCAGCTTCGGGCCAGCTGTGCGGGCACCACAGGCCGACATGGCCGACATAGTTGCCGGTGTCCTTTTCCTCGACGCCCCAGAACCCGTGGCCGCGCATGGCCCAGTGACCCAACAGCATGGCAATGGCGCGCCATGTTTCATCAGGGCGCAGGGGGCCGCCGACGAATTTCGACGCATCGCTGGCAAAGAACTCGGCCTCGGCCTCGAAGTCCGCTTCGCAAGGGGCCCGCATGATCAGGCGTTCGGTTTCCAACCTGGGGATCGACGGTGTCATGCCTGCACCTCGCCATAGCGCCAGACACGCTGATCTGCGTCAAAGGCGCTCTCGGCCGCTGCGTCCCGGGACGCGCCAAGGCGTTGCGCCAACGCATTTGAACGCGTGTTCGACCGCGAGACATAACTGACGAACTGACCCGATCCGAGCAGGTCGAAACCGAAGTCACGTACGGCCGCGCAGGCCTCAGTCGCGTAGGCTTGCTTGCGGTGCTCAGCGCTGAACATATAGCCAAGCTCGGGTTCGCGGTCATCCCATTCCAGCCCCAGCAAAACGAAACCAGCGATCTGATCGTCGTTCTTTAGGGTTACCGTGAACAGGCCATGCCCATGCAGAAGCCACCCGGAGGTATAGTAGGAAAACTCGGTCCAAGCCTCCTGTTCGGAACTGCCAAAGCTCTCGCCGCAAACTGTGGTCCAAACAGGCAAGTCATCCAGAGTGGGTGCACGCAGAACCAGCCGCCGGGTCTGAATGACCGGCAGGGCCGCGCGATATTGCGCTGCTGCCATCGCCGCCTTTCCGGACGGGGGCTGGGTGCAGCGTGCTGTTGTCACTTTTTCTTTCCGAAACCGCTCAGACCCGGGGGCAGGGCCATGCCGCCACCCATTCCAGGCATACCGGGCATCTTGCCGCCCATCGCTTTGGCCGCCTGTTCCAGCGCCTTGGGGTCCATGCCTGCGGCCATGTCTTCAGGCGAGGGGCCACCTTTACCGAACATGCCTTTCATGGCCTGTTTCAGCATCTTGCCTTTGCCCATCTTGCCCATCTTCTTCATCATGTCCGACATCTGCCGGTGCATCTTTAGCAGCTTGTTGAGGTCACTGACTTCCATGCCGGAACCCGCCGCGATGCGTTTCTTGCGGCTGGCTTGCAGAAGTTGCGGGTTGGCACGTTCGCGTTTGGTCATGGACTGGATCAGGGCGATCTGGCGCTTGAGCACCTTGTCGTCCATGCCCGCCTCTTCGACCTGCTTGGCCATTTTGCCCATGCCGGGCATCATGCCCATCATGCCCTGCATGCCGCCCATCTGGATCATCTGTTCCAGCTGCATCTTCAGGTCGTTCATGTTGAACTGACCTTTGACCATGCGCTTCATCATGCGCTCGGTCTGTTCCATCTCCATCGTTTCCTGGGCTTTTTCGACCAGGGCAACGATGTCGCCCATGCCCAGAATACGACCGGCGATCCGGTCCGGCTCAAAGGTTTCGAGCGCGTCCATCTTCTCGCCCAAACCGACAAAGCGGATCGGCTTGCCGGTGACCGCACGCATAGACAGCGCCGCGCCGCCGCGCCCGTCACCGTCCATTCGGGTCAGGACGACGCCCGAGATTCCGACCTTGGCTTCGAATTCCTCGGCCACTTCAACGGCGACCTGACCGGTCAGGCCGTCGACCACCAGCAGGGTCTCGCGCGGATCAACAACGTTACGAACCTGCTCGACCTCGTTCATCAGCACTTCGTCGATGTGCAAACGGCCAGCAGTATCCAACATATAGACGTCATAGCCACCCAACGTTGCCTGTTGCTTGGCACGTTTGGCGATGTCGACGGGTTTCTGGCCAGGAACGATCGGCAGGGTATCGACGCCGACCTGCGTGCCCAGAACGGCCAGCTGATCCATCGCCGCCGGGCGATAAACGTCCAGCGAGGCCATAAGGACCTTCTTGCCTTCTTTCTCTTTAAGCCGCTTGGCCAGCTTACCGGTGGTGGTGGTCTTACCCGAGCCTTGCAGACCGACCATCAGGATCGGGGCAGGCGGGTTGTCGATTTTCAACGCACCGGGGTCATCCTCGCCGCGCAGGGTATCAACCAGCGCGTCATGCACGATTTTGACAACCTGCTGACCGGGGGTGATCGACTTGGTCACCGCCTGGCCGGTTGCCTGCTCCTGTACTTTCTTGACGAATTCGCGCGCCACCGGCAGCGAGACGTCGGCCTCAAGCAGAGCAACCCGCACTTCGCGCAGGGCGGTTTTGACGTCTTCTTCGGACAGGGCGCCCTGTTTGGTCAGCCGGTCAAAGACGCCAGAGAGGCGTTCGGATAAATTTTCAAACATGCCTTCGGCCTCCTTAGCCGGTTATCTGATGGCAGTTCCTAGGTAGGAAGCGCCGGTTAAATGCACAATTGCCCCCACGGGCGTGACACGCTGGTGGGGGGCGATCCCTGAACGACTCAAGGGACCGGAAGATCAGACGCTTCCGGATGTTTGACGGCGACTTAGGCCGATTGGCTGTCCGAGTCAACCTCTCGCGCGGGTAGCCAGCTGTTGACCGCATCAACCATCCGCTTTGCGCCGCGCCCGCTGACATAGGCTTCGACGATCGGGTGACGACCAGCACTCATGCCTTTTTCAAGGATCAGAACGGGCCGATGCATCTTGGACGTGGTCCTGTCGCGGGTCGAGGTGGTCGTTTCCACCTCAGCATGGGACAGGTTCGACAACTCATGTTCTACAGCGTCATATCCAAAGATCGATTGGCGACGGATCAAGATGCTATTGCTGCTGCGGTCAATTATGACCTGTACGCGGCGCACAAAGACGCAGAATGCGCCAAAACCCAACCCGCCACCGAACAGAGCAAAGAAGATGCCGAACAATATGCCCTCGCCACCGTCGCTGACCATGAATAAACCAGCCCCAACAAAACAGAGTACAAAGAGCACCAACGTGATGCCGATGAACCACGGCGTGTTGGTCAGGATCAGTTGGTTCGGGGTGTTGCGCGTCACTTTCATGGCGGCACGCTAACACTGAATTTTGGCACTGTCGTGGCTTGAATTCATCCTCGTGTTGCGCGATGAGCGCATCCAACAGGAGGTTCCCATGGACGCGTCATCCGCTTTTCAGGACACGTTGCCGATCAGTTCAGACGCGCTGTTGCAGCGGTTGGATGACTGGGGGCTGAGCTATCGTCTGCACACGCATATCCCCCTGCGCACGGTTGAGGATGCCAAAGGCGTTGAAGAGCAATTCCTGGTACCGGGCGAAAACTCCCTGCGCCTCAAGAACCTGTACCTGCGCGACAAGAAAAAGCGGAACTATCTGGTGACGCTCGAACAAAGCCGCGAGATTGACCTCAAGGCGCTGGGCACAGAGCTAGGGATCGGTAATCTGTCCTTCGGATCGGCGGACCGGCTGTTTCAAAACCTTGGCATCCGCCCTGGAGCAGTGAGCCCGTTGGCCATGATAAACGGTGTGCAAAACGATGTGCGGTTCTTCATGGACGCCACCGCGCAAACGACGGACATCATCTATATGCATCCTCTGGTAAACGATCGGACCGTCGCCATGACGCGCGATGACCTGATGGCATTCTTCGATCAGGTCGGATGCGCAGTCACCTGGCTGCCGTGATCAGTCGTTCAGCGCCTCTTCGAGGGCTGCGGCGACATGGACGGCGGACGGATTGACGAACAGGTGGCCGTCAGCTTCAAAAACAGGGTCATCCAGGTGGTCGGGAAAGGCCAGCGGCAGTTCGGTACACGCCAGCAAGATCGCAGTTCCAGGTTTTGCGTGCTTGTCGCAGAAAGTTAGTAAACGAGCGCGCGCCGTGGCTGATGCGCCGCCGTAGAAGTCACTGTCGATCATCGCCTGCATCTCGGCAATTTCCGTTTCGGGCAGGCGATCATTTGCAGTGATCCCTTCGGCGGCCAATCGGTCTGAATAATTGCTGGCCTGCATGGTCACTGTCGTTCCCAGAACCAGGGCTGTGGACGCCCTGGCAGATGCTGTGGCCTCAGCGGTTGCATCGAAAATGCTGAGAATGGGCATGGTGATACCTTGCCGGATCGCATGCAGTCGCGCGTGCGGAGTGTTTGAGGCGATGATGCCAAAGTCGCAGCCCGCGTTTTCAAGCTTCAGCAATGCCTCGCGAAACACCGCGTCAAACCCGGACCAACTGGTCTCGTCCCCGGCGGTTCCCCGCAGGGCGCGGGTTTTGGCCTGCGTAACGGATTCGATTGTCATAGGCGGGATCGGCAAGGGCGAGCCGTGGCCGCGATTGGCAAAGTGCCTGCTGGCCCCTTCTGCGATCGCTCGGTAGTAATCCACGGTCGAGGCCCAGCCCACACCGCCCAGAATGCCGATTTTCTTCATGATGAACGCCCAGTCTGCAAATCTCGCTTAAGGCAGACTGGACGTTTCACAAGACAAAGGCCAGAGGTGGATCAGGCGGCGAGTTGAGTTACCGCTTTTTGGGCATTCGCCAACGCGGCGTCCGCATCCAGCGCCATCTTGTCAGCCGCAATCACGTCGACGTCATGGATGCCGATGAACCCTAGAACGTGCTTGGCATAGTTGGTGGCAAAGTCGATCTCGGACCCTACCTCGGTGCCACCGGACGCGATTGCCAGCACGGCGCGCTTACCTTCCAGTAGGCCTTTGGGGCCGGTTTCCGAATAGGCAAAGGTCAGACCCACGCGGGCGACAAGGTCAATCCAGGCCTTGAAGGCCGCAGGCACCGAGAAATTGTAGATCGGCAGCCCGATAACAATGGTGTCGGCGTTTTGCAGCTCGCTTACCAACTCGTCGGACAGGGCCAGCAGATCGCGTTGAACCTCGTCACGCTGATCGGCGGGGGTGAAGTTGGCGTTGATCCAGTCTTCGGTAAGCAGGGGCAGGGGGCTGGCAAGATCGCGGCGGATGATGCGCCCGGCGCCAAGATGCCCGATAATCTGGCCGGAAAGGTCGCGGGTGGCGGATCCGGTACGGCGGGCCGAGGCGTCGATATGCAGGATGGTCTTGGTCATGTCAGGGTTTCCTTTTTGGCGGGGTAACTGTTTCCGGTTCCAATATGAGTGTTGCGTCAGCGAACGAAACGCGGATATACCAACAGGTATTGTTGGAATTTGCACAGTGGGCTTGAGCATGGATAATTGGGACGAAGTCAAAACCGCCTATCAGGTCGCTCGGATGGGCACTGTCAGCGGCGCGGCCGAAATCTTGGGCGTGCACCATGCCACCGTGATCCGCCATATCGACGCGATCGAGGCGCGGCTGGGTGTCAAACTTTTTCAGCGCCACGCGCGTGGCTATACCCCAACCGATGCCGGAGAGGACCTTCTGCGCGTGGCTCAGGCCACCGAAGATCAGTTCAATCAGTTAGTGGGCCGAATGAAAGGGCGTGGCGATGATGTGTCGGGCGAATTGGTTGTGACGTCTCTGGCCTCGCTGGCGCCCTTGGTCGTTCCGGCCCTGTCCGAATTCCAGTCCATGCACCCGGGTCTGATTGTGCGCTACCTCACCGGGGACCGCCTGTTCCGCCTGGAATACGGCGAGGCACATGTGGCCATCCGGGCGGGGGCCGCCCCGGACCAACCCGACAATGTTGTGCAGCCGTTTATCGAACAGGAGGTCGGCTTGTTTGCCAGCAAGTCATATATCGAGCGCCGAGGTAAACCAGCGAGCATTGACGAATTTGCAGACCACTTGTTTGTCGGCACGGACGATGAAAACAGCCGCGCTCCGTTTTCCAAGTGGTTACGTGCCACTGTCCCGGCCGAGGCCATCGCATTCCGCTGTACCAACAATTTCTGCTTGCGCGAGGCGGTTCTAGCCGGGGCAGGGATCGGTTTCATGGCACGATGGGAGGCATCGCGCGATCCGGAGTTGGTCGAAGTTATTGAGCCGTTGCCCGAATGGTTCGGCAAACTTTGGCTGGTGACCCATGTCGACCTGCATCGCACGACCAAAGTGCAGGCATTCCTATCGTTCCTTAAGAAAGAGTCCAAAGGTTGGCTTTCGTGACACCGCAGGGGCGTGGTCATTTGGCAATGATCACATTCACTCTGCTGGTGGCGGGTAGTTTCTCGTTGGGATCTATTGTTGCCAACCAGATTGCGCCGTTGGCGATTACAGCCGGGCGGTTTCTGATTGCCGCCGTCATCATCGGCATTGCCGCGTTAGCCACCACCGGTTTGCCGCGCAGCGCTGCGCAAGCGCCGTGGCGATACGCCGTTTTGGGCGGGCTGTTCGCCACTTACTTTGTTCTTATGTTTTACGGCTTGAAAACCGCCGACCCGGTCAGCACATCTGCGGTATTCACCCTGACGCCGGTCATGTCTGCGGTCGCCGGATGGGTTCTGCTGCGCCAGATCACCACTCCGCGTATGGCTTTTGCCCTGACGGTGGGGGCAACCGGTGCTTTATGGGTTATCTTTCGCGCCGATTGGCAGTCCTTTCGCGCCTTCGAGATCGGTGGCGGAGAGATCATCTTTTTCTGGGGCTGCATGGCGCATGCAATCTACACGCCGATGGTGCGCAAACTGAACCGGGGTGAGCCCGCGGTAGTCTTTACATTTGGAACACTGGTTGCTGGCTGCGTGATCCTGACGGTGGTCGGCTGGTCAGACATCCGTGCAACCGATTGGGCGAACCTGCCGCTGATCGTCTGGGTCAGTCTGCTGTATCTTTCTATCTTCGCAACGGCCTCCAGTTTCGTTCTGGTCCAGTTTGCAGCGCTACGCCTGCCGTCGGCCAAGGTTATGGCCTATACTTATCTGATCCCCAGCTGGGTGATCCTGTGGGAGATCGCGCTTGGGCGGCCTGCGCCAACCGTCATGGTGCTGGTCGGTGTCGTTTTAACCGCGATCGCGCTGGTTCTGCTGCTCAAAAGCGAAGAGCAACCTGCGAAAGACACTGCGCCGGTCTCGGAATGACCCTTGCCATTTGGCCGTAATCTAACAACCCTCGGGTCTGATGAACCAACCCGGAGGGAATGATGAAGCAAGCTATTCTATTTGTCGTCGGTGCGATGTTATCCGCCTGCACGCAAGGAGGGGGGCAGGGGTCTTCAGAGACCGACCTTCAAGGCAGTTGTGAGGCGCTCGTGTCGGCTGAGACGGGTGTTCAGGCCGCTGACGTCAACGTGGTTTCGACTGAATCGGTACCGACTGGAACAATCACGACAATTGAGGTCACTGGCGCTCAGGCACCGTGGTTGTGTCTTGCGGATGCAACGGGAGTGATCATCGGTGTCGAGTATAGTCAGGAAGGCTAGCTGAGAACGGGCCAAACTGACGGAAATGGTCGCGGTCATCTACATGAGGCAGATCAATGTGCTCTTTTTCTGAGCCCGCTAACATCGCCGGCAGGAGGAAGATGCCATGTTTAGTCACATTATGATCCCGGTTGATATTCACCTGCCGCCGGAAATTCGCAAAGCTCTGGATGTCGCGGCGCAAATGGCGAGATGGCAAAACGCCCGGATCACGATCGTCAGCGTGACCGGAACCCAGCCGGGCGACGTCACGCATTCAGACGCGGAGATTAGCGCCGAGTTGCAAGCCATTGTGGATCAACTTACTGAGCAGAGCGGTTCTGAAGTTTCGGCACGCAATATCCATTCCGTAGATGTAGCTGCCGAGGTAGACGGTGACCTGACGCGCGCCGCCGAAGAGATTGGGGCCGACCTAATCGTCGTTGGGACGCACGCACCGCGCATCACGGACCACATCTTTTCCAGCCATGCCGGATATCTGGCCAAGCATGCCAAAGTATCGGTGTTTGTCGTCAGATAGGTCTAGGGATCGTCTGTTGCTGGTAGTTCGACTTCCAGAAATCGTTCAAACGCATCCAGATTGACCGGTTCGAACTGACCGAACCCCTGCATCCAGACGGATGCCGCGCGCAGCGCATCCGGTTCCAGCTTACACCACTTCACCCGCCCGCGCTTTTCCTGGCTGATCAACCCGGCTTTGGTCAGGATGATCAGATGTTTCGAGATCGCCGCCAGCGACATCTCGAACGGGTCGGCGACGTCGGTGACGGCCATGTCATCCTCAAGCAGCATCGCAAGGATGGCGCGGCGGGTCGGGTCGGCGAGGGCCGCGAAAACGGTATCGAGGTCATTGGACATGCTATCGCTCAATCACAGCGCCCGGTTTTGGTCAACCATTTGGTTGAATATACGAATTGAGTGGTTTTTACGCGCGCCGATGGATCGGGACATTTTAATGGTGCTTCAATTGCATGAATAAATTGCATAAATTCAATTACTTAACCTGCGGAAGGTCGGACATTTAACACCGTTGACTCTGTGCCTTGCGCCCCTTAGCACCCTACCCAAGACTGTGCGAGGGAATTGCCCGTGACCGATGATGACCAAAAGCAGCGTATGGCGCAGCTGGAGGCCAAGATCACAGCGGCGAAAAAGGCCAAAGCGCCAAAGCCTCGTGCGGATGCTGACGTGTCCGGGGGCGAGCTTGCCTGGAGGATGGTCATCGAAATGGTTTCCGGTCTTGGGATCGGATTTGGCATCGGATACGGGCTGGACAGCCTGCTCGGGACAATCCCGATCTTTCTGGTGCTGTTCACATTGCTGGGCCTTGTCGCGGGCGTGAAGGTTATGCTCCGCAGCGCGAAAGAGGTTCAGGAGAAACAAGCGGCTGCTGAGGCGGCCGATAAGGACGAGAGGGACTGAACGTGGCAACTGAGACCACCGCAGCAGAAGGCAGCAGCCTGGTTTTCCATCCGATGGATCAGTTCATCGTTAAACCGCTTTTCGGTGACGGTGCGATTGCGTGGTACACGCCGACCAACGTGACTCTGTGGTTGTTTCTGGCTATTGCGGCGATCTTTGCCCTGCTGGTTCTCAGCACCTCGAAACGTGCCATTGTTCCGACCCGGATGCAGTCTGTTGCTGAGTTGGCCTATGGCTTCATCTACAAGATGCTGGAAGACATTTGCGGTAAAGAAGGCGTGAAGTACTTCCCCTATGTCATGACCCTGTTCATGTTCATCGTCTGCGCGAACTTCCTGGGCATGTTGCCCATGTCTTTCACCACCACGTCGCATTTCGCCGTGACCATCCCGCTGGCGCTGGCTGTGTTCCTGACCGTAACCGTTCTGGGTTTCGTCAAGAACGGCGCAAGCTTCCTAGGTCTGTTCTGGGTGTCCAGCGCACCGCTGGCACTGCGCCCTGTCCTGGCGATCATCGAGCTGATCTCGTACTTCGTGCGTCCGGTCAGCCACTCCATTCGTCTTGCCGGTAACGTCATGGCAGGCCACGCGGTTATCAAGGTTTTCGCAGGCTTTGCCGCGATTGCCGTGATCTCACCGGTGTCCGTTCTGGCGATCACCGCAATGTACGGCCTCGAGGTCCTCGTGTCCTTTATTCAGGCCTACGTATTCACCATTCTGACCTGTGTTTACCTGAAAGATGCGCTGCATCCTTCGCACTAAGGTCCGATACCCAAACATCGAAACTTCCAATTCGTAAGGAGAAACATCATGGAAGGCGATCTCGCACACATCGGCGCAGGCCTGGCAGCAATCGGTTCCGGCGCAGCCGCAATCGGGGTGGGCAACGTAGCAGGCAACTTCCTGGCCGGCGCCCTGCGCAACCCTTCGGCGGCTGCTTCGCAGACCGCAACCCTGTTCATCGGTATCGCATTCGCAGAAGCCCTGGGGATCTTTGCATTCCTGGTCTCGCTGCTGCTGATGTTCGCCGTCTAATCTGCGGAACCTGATCCTTACGCGCAGGTGGGTCCAAGCCATAGCGGCCCACCTGTTGTAAAGACAACGTTCCGACGGAGGACATCATGGCGACTGAACCCCTTGCCAAAGAAGTAGCTGGCACCTGCGTCGACGCCTACGGCTCGGCCATCGGTATGCCGCAGCTCTGCTTCGATTGGTTTCCCAACCAGATTTTCTGGCTGGTCATCACGCTGGTCGTCATCTTTCTGGTCCTGTCTCGCGTGGCCTTGCCCCGCATCGCGGCAATCCTGGCGGAACGTCAGGGGACCATTACAAATGACCTGGCTGCGGCCGAAGATCTGAAGGCCAAAGCGGTCGAGGCTGAAGAGGCCTACAACAAGGCGCTGGCCGATGCCCGTTCTGAGGCACAGCGTATCGCAGCGGAAGCCCGCGCGGAAATCCAGTCAGGTCTGGATGACGCGATTGCCAAGGCAGACTTGGAAATCGCTGCAAAGGCGGCTGAATCGGAAAAGGCTATTGCCGATATCCGTGCCGGTGCGCTGGAAAGCATTCAAGTGGTTGCCAAGGATACGGCAGCTGAACTGGTCACAGCACTGGGCGGCGAGGCAGATGCCAAGGCCATCGACAGTGCAATTGACGCGCAGACGAAAGGATAAGTGACATGCGGAATACTCTTGCCCTTATCCTGACCGTCGGTGCCGCCAGCCCTGCGCTGGCTGCAAGCGGCCCGTTCTTCTCGCTTGGCAACACCGACTTTGTGGTCACTCTTGGCTTCATCGTTTTCATCGCGGTCCTGTTCTACTTCAAGGTTCCGGGCATGATCGGTGGCGCGCTGGACAATCGCGCCGATGGCATCAAGTCCGAACTGGACGAAGCCCGCGCCCTGCATGAAGAGGCACGCAGCCTGTTGGCCTCGTACGAGCGCAAGCAGCGTGAAGTGCAGACCCAAGCGGATGCCATCGTGGCTGCAGCCAAGGAAGACGCTATTCTGGCGGCAGAACAGGCAAAGGTCGATTTGGAGAAATCCATCGCCCGCCGTCTGGCAGCAGCTCAGGACCAGATCGCTTCGGCTGAGGCGTCAGCTGTCAAGGAAGTCCGCGATCAGGCCATCACAGTTGCGGTATCGGCTGCCAACGCGGTTCTGGCCAGGCAAATGACCGCGGCACAGGCGAACAAGCTGATCGACGCGGCCATCGCGGATGTTGGTGATAAGCTGCACTGATAGCTTCCAACGCCGTTTCGACAAAGAGTGACCCGAAGGCTGATCGCTTTCGGGTTTCTTTTCTTAGGAAACTGCTCTTGGCGATGTTTTTGGCGTGAAATACCCTGCGCGAAACCTGAGGGAGAGTTGCTATGATTGACACAGCACCTGCGATTGCCGATCCAGCACCGGTCTGTCTGTTCGCTTTCAACCGACCCGATCACGCTGCGCGGACCTTGCGGGCGCTTGCTGCGTCGCCTTTGGCGGCGCGCACCGATGTAATTGCTTATCTAGATGGGCCGCGTTCGGCAGATGATGTTATCCCGGTTGCGGAAACCCGAAAGGTGATTGAAGCGCAGACTGGCTTTGCCACTCTTACATTGCGCGCACGTGATGCTAACGCCGGGTTGGCCCAGTCGATTCAGGAAGGCGTTACCGCTACGATGCAGTCTTATGGCAGGGCGATTGTTGTAGAAGATGACATTGTGACCTCGCCCGCGTTTCTCACCTACATGAACCGCGCGCTGGATCGATACCAAGATGACCCGCGGGTCTGGCATATCGCAGGATTCAACGAAGACCTTCCTCCCTTGTTGGATCGGCGTGGTGCGGTTTTCTGGCGCTTCATGAGCTGTTGGGGATGGGCCAGCTGGGCCGACCGCTGGCAGCATTTCGAACGCGACCCGAAAAAACTGGTTCAACAGTTTTCCGATGATGACATTCATCGGTTCAACCTGAGCGGGGCCGAGGATTTATGGGGTCAGGTACAAGGCAATTTGCGCGGTGACATTCGGACCTGGGCGATTTTCTGGTACGCAACGATTTTCAGGCAGGATGGCCTTTGTCTGTCCCCTTGCAGGTCTTTTGCCGAGAATATCGGCCTGGACGGGTCTGGTACCCATTGCGGACCAGTGGACGAGGTTGAGCCAAAAGATCTCTGCCATGACTTTGACCTGCCACTTCCCGACGATGTCACCGAAGACAAGGTCGCGCTCGAGGCGCTGCGGGCGCATTTCAGCTATAGACCGGATCGTTTGACCCGTTTAAGACGCAAGATCAGAAGGCTGGGGGCTAAACTTCTTGGTTGATTGGCGTCATTTGAAAATGGGGATGTCAGTTGGCGACGAAAATCCAAAGGCTCTGACGATTGGACGTCGGCCATCTTCACGGAATTCGTTCCAATGCGCGTAAACCATATTAGCCATAGCTATTCTGGCGGAGGTGCCGCCATCGCTGCCCGCAGGCTGCATCTTGCCTTGCTGTCCAAAGGGACGAATTCGCACATGACCGTCGTCGATGGCCCGGACGAGGATCGGATAACAAAATTTGCGCCACGGAAAACACTAAAGCGGCTTTGCCAGCGTGAATACGCACGTCATCTGCGAAAGAAATATGCAAGAACTCAGGTCAACGGGTTGGCGTCTCTTGGTCTGGCAAGGTCGGGTCTGGCCGCGTATCTGAACAGCCAACCGTCGCAAATATTAAATTTGCATTGGGTGAATTCCGACATGATTTCGATTGCCGAGATCGGAGCGGTGAAACATCCCGTGGTCTGGACGTTTCATGACATGTGGCCGTTCTCCGGGGCCGAACATGTGAGCGAGCTGGACAGGTGGCGTGACGGTTACGTGTCATCCGAATTCAGTGGTTTTGACCTGAACCGCTGGGTCTGGAAAAGAAAAGCCGCGCATTGGAAAAAACCTTTCCAGATCGTTTGCCCCAGCAATTGGCTGGCTGACTGTGTTCGGCAAAGTGCGTTGATGCGCGATTGGCCTGTCACCGTGATCCCCAACGCAATCGATACCGATTTCTGGGCACCTGTCGAAAAAGCCCAGGCGCGCGCCGATCTGTCACTGCCTCAGGACGCTCCGCTGGTATTGTTTGGTGCCGTCCAAGCGACTCAGGATCCCAACAAAGGCTTTGCCCACCTCGTCGAGGCTATGCGACGGGTGCATTCCGCCGTTCCTGATGTTCAGGCAGTTGTATTTGGTAGCGACAAGATCGATGCCGAATTTCCTTATCCGATCCATTTCATGGGGCGGATTAGCGACAACCGGGTGCTGAAGCGCATTTATTCGGCTGCAGATGTCTTTGTATTGCCATCCCGGCGCGAAGTGCTGGGATATACAGGTGTCGAGGCCATGTGCTGTGGCGTTCCGGTCGCAGGTTTCAAAACCAGTGGGTTGTCGGATCTGGTTCCAAATCAAAGCCTGGGGTATTTGGCGCGACCATTCGAGGCAGAAGACCTCGCGCGAGGTGTTATCTCGATCCTGCAGAACCGCCACAATGAAACCGGGTTGGCCATGTCAGGTACTGCCCGGCAACATGCCGTGGACAGCTTTGCAGAGGCTGTGGTCGCTGGCCAATATCAGGCGCTCTATGAAGAGATCGCTGATAGCACTGAGTATGGAATTGGCGCAACATCAGAGTGTTGACACCCGCCTAATCTTCGGCCTCGTGCATCAATTTTTGTTTAGCGATGTTTTCGTTGCGTTCGGCCTTCTTCCCGTCCCAAAGGCATTGTTCGACATAGGTTAAGTGCATGTCGACAGCGGCTCGGGCAGCGGCCGGGTCGCGTGCCTGAAGCGCGGTGTTGATGGCGCGGTGCTGGTCCAGGATGGCCTCGCGCGTCGTTTGCTGCCGGAACATCATCTGGCGGTTATAGAACACGCCTTGCCGCAACAGATCGAACATTGACCGCATCATATGCAGCATGACCACATTATGGCTGGCCTCGATGATAGCCATGTGGAATTGCGCGTCCAGTTGCGCCTCATCTTCGGTCGCATTGCTGGTATGGGCGGCTTCCATCTTGGCAAAAATCGTCTGGACCACCTTCAGGTCGCTTTCCGACCCCAACCGGGCCGCGCGTTCGGCCGCCAACCCTTCCATGTCGCGCCGGAACGAGAGGTAATCGAACACCGCCTCGTCATGGCTGCCGAACAGCCGGATTAGCGCCGGGGAGAAGGCTGAGCCTAGAACCTCGGCCACATAGATCCCGGATCCTGCTTTTGCTGTCAGCAACCCTTGGCTTTGCAGATCCGCGATCGCGTCGCGCAGGGACGGCCGGGATACGCCCAGCCGCTCGGCCAATTCGCGTTCGGCGGGCAGACGTTCGCCGGGGCGCAGTATGCCGCGCAGTATCAGCAGTTCAATCTGGCGAACTACCGCGATTGAAAGCTTTTCGGTCTGAACTTTTTGAAAAGGCATGCGGGCGTCATTCCGGAAATTGGTCAAATGATATGACCACGGATGGCGGCGAGGTTCAAGAATGCGGGGTCACGTGGTCTAAAATATTAGGTCAGCATTGTTGACTTTGTGATGTTCCTCTCTACGCTGGCCATGACTGAGAGCGGAGGAGACTCATGTCTACGCACGAATTGTTCGCCACGCGGGCATCCCGGATGAAAGCGTCTGAGATACGCGAATTGTTAAAGCTGTTGGATCAGCCGGGGATCATCTCTTTTGCAGGCGGCATCCCCGATCCCGCGTTGTTTCCAGCCGAAGGGTTCGCGGCCGCCTTTCAAGCTGCGTTGGGGCCTGACCAGCAGGCTCAGGCGCTACAATATTCCGTCAGCGAAGGTTACGTCCCGCTGCGGGAATGGCTCGTCGACCACATGCGTTCAATCGGAGTGGAATGCGGGCTTGAGAACATCCTGATCACGTCAGGCTCGCAGCAGGCATTGGATTATCTGGGTAAACTCTATCTGTCGCCGGGCGATACTGCGCTGGTCGGATGGCCGACCTACCTGGGCGCATTGGCTGCATTCAATGCTTATGAACCACGTTTTGACCGGCTCAGCATCAATGGCAACCGGGGCGCGGCAGAATACGCGGCGTCAGCGGGCGAAGGCGCGGTCAAATTTGCCTATCTATCGCCCGATTTCGCCAACCCGACAGGCGAAACCGTGGATCTGCGGGGGCGGGAAGCGCTGCTGGATCTGGCGGATGAGTTGAACTGCGCGGTGATCGAGGATGGCGCCTATCAGGCCCTGCGTTATGACGGTAATGCCATCCCCCCGGTTCTGGCACTGGAATTGGCGTGCAAAGGGTCGATTGAGGATTGCCGCACGATCTATTGTGGAAGCTTTTCGAAAACCTTGTCTCCGGGGTTGCGGGTTGGTTGGGTCGTGGCGGCAAAGCCAGTGATTTCTCAATTGGTGTTGATGAAACAGGCTGCCGATCTGCATTCGGCAACCATCAACCAGATGGCCATTGACCAGGTGGCACGGGTTTGTTTCGACACGCATATCCCGATGCTGCGTCGTGTCTACGGTGCCCGTCGCGACGCCATGTTGCAGGCGTTGCAGGACCATATGCCCGATGGCGTGCAGTGGACCAAGCCGGAAGGTGGCATGTTCGTGTGGTTGACATTGCCGGTCGGTACAAACGGGGCCGAACTGCTAGCCCGGGCGCTGGACACGGTCAAAGTCGCCTTTGTCCCGGGTGGGGCCTTTTTCCCGGACGGCAGCGGGACCAACACGATCCGGTTGAGCTTCTCGAACTCGGATGAGGATACGATCCGCGAAGGTATTCGCCGATTGGGCGAGGTTCTGCGCGCCTGACCGGCGGAAAGGTTTTGTTAACCTTGATGGCGCAATGCTGGGGGTATGATCCGGTATCTGTCCCTCCTAGTGCTGGCCGCTTGCTCGGCCGGCACGCCCCACTTTCGCGATGTGCCTGCGACCCGTGTGGCGGTGAACGGCAGTGTATTTGATGTGCGGGTCCGCGATCAACTGGCCGAGGCTGTACGCATCAACTCTCAATATGCTCCGCGCCTTGGCCCCATTCGCGACCGGGCCGCACTGGCTATGGCACAGGTGTCGGGTTGCCCGTTGTTGGATGTTCTGGGCGATGCTGCAGTCACCGTGGGCATTCTGGGATGTGACCGGGAACTTGGGCAAAAGCTGATTTTCGGCAGCCTTCTTCGCGGTCCCTATGAATGTATCGACTATGGCTACTACGAAGACTATGGATATCAGGTTTTTGAGTGTGCTCCTTACTGAGATACGCGCTTTTTTGCGTATTTTGGCAAGATATTGTGGATAACTTGGCGTGAAATCCCATATCCTGCGTTACTCCGTTGACTCACCCCCAATGGGTTGCGCAGACTTCCAGATATAGGAATCATGGGACGAGCGGCTTTTGCGTTTCAGCAAACTCAAACTCACCGGCTTCAAAAGCTTTGTTGACCCGACCGATCTGATTATCGCGGATGGGTTGACCGGTGTGGTGGGCCCAAATGGCTGCGGCAAGTCCAATCTTCTGGAAGCGTTGCGTTGGGTAATGGGTGAAAACCGCCCCAAATCCATGCGCGGTGGCGCGATGGAGGATGTGATCTTTGCCGGGGCCGCAACGCGTCCGGCCCGCAATTTTGCCGAAGTTGTCCTGACGATGGATAACTCGGAACGTTTGGCGCCTTCGGGGTTCAATGACAGCGATCAGTTGGAAATTGTGCGTCGCATCACCCGCGATGTCGGCAGCGCTTACAAGACCAACGGCAAAGATGTTCGGGCGCGCGATGTCCAGATGCTTTTTGCCGATGCCTCGACCGGCGCGCATTCACCTGCACTGGTGGGGCAGAACCGCATTGCCGAGCTGATCAACGCCAAGCCCCGCGCGCGTCGCCGCATTTTGGAAGAGGCAGCCGGTATCTCGGGCCTTTATCAGCGCCGCCACGAGGCGGAGCTAAAGCTGAAGGGCACCGAATCCAACCTGACCCGTGTGGATGACGTTCTCGAACAGCTTGGCACCCAATTGGCGCAGCTTGCACGGCAGGCGCGTCAGGCGGCGCGGTACCGTGAGATTGGGGAGCAACTACGGCAGGCTGAAGGCATGCTGCTCTATCGCCGCTGGAAAGAGGCTGACATGGCCCGCCAACAGGCCGAAGACGTCTTGCGCGAGCGGGTCACCGAAGCCTCGCGCGCGGAGGCCGAAGCCCGCGCCGCCAGCGCCAAGCGGTCTGAAATCGAGGAAATTCTGCCGCCTCTGCGCGAGGAAGAGGCAATCGCCGCCGCCGTCTTGCAACGACAGCAGGTACAGCGCGACCAACTGGCTGATCAGGAAACCCGCGCGCGTCAGACGATCGAGACGCTGACCAACCGAATTCAGCAATTGGCCAACGATATCGAACGCGAAACCGGCCTGAACCGGGACGCGGGCCAGATGATTGAGCGTCTGGAATGGGAAGCGCGCGAACTGGCCAAAGCGGCAGATGGGCATGACGACAAAGTGGCTGAGGCCGCCGAGATCGCGCGCGAAGCCGCATCCGTGCTGCAAGATCGAGAAGATCACCTGTCGCAGGAAACCGAAGATGTGGCGCGTCTTGTGGCGCGTCACCAGTCGGCTCAGCGTTTGGTCGAAGACAGCCGCAAGACGCTGACCCGGTCCGAAGGCGAAGAAGAGAAAGCCCGTGCTGCGGTAGACGAAGCTCGCAATGCTTTGACCCGCGCCAGCGAAGCGTTTGAGGAAGCGCAAGAGGGTGAGGAAGAAGCGCGCGAGGCCGCTGAGGCCGCCGACGAAGCGCTGGCCGCAGCGGACGAGCTGCGCAATGAAACGCAAGCGAGAGAAGCCGAAGCACGCGCTCAGCGGTCTGAGGCCGAGGGTGAACTGGGCGCGATCCGTGCCGAGACATCCGCCTTGGCCAAGCTGGTCGAACGGGATACCGCCGAAGGCGGGCAGGTCTTGGATCTGCTGCGGGTCGAGCCCGGCTATGAAAAGGCGCTGGGGGCGGCACTGGCTGATGACCTGCGTACACCGTTGGTCGATGCCGATGGACCATCCGGTTGGGTGCAGGTGTCAGGCTACGATGCAGATCAGCCCCTGCCCGATGGGGCAGAACCATTGGCGTTGCATGTCTCGGGCCCAGACCGCCTGAGCCGCCGGATCGCTCAGATCGGATTGGTTGATGCGGATCAGGGCGCGCGGCTGCAAGCCTCATTAAAGCCGGGGCAGCGTCTGGTGTCCCGTTCGGGTGACTTGTGGCGTTGGGACGGGTTCCGGGCATGGGCCGAAGATGCGCCAAGCGCTGCAGCTTTGCGGTTGGAGCAGCTCAACAAGCTTGAAGCTCTGAAACAGGAGCTTACCCGCGCCGAAGCGCAGGCTGATGGTGCACGTGCCGCACATGAGGCGCTGTCGCAGCAACTGGCGGATGTCACCGAGGCAGACCGCCGGGCCCGCGAAGCCCGACGCGCCGCCGATCAGCGGATGGCGGAATCCGCGCGCGGGCTGAGCCGGGCCGAGGCTGACCGCAATCTGGCGCAGGGCAGGTTGGAAACGCTTACCCTTGCCGTTGATAGACACAAGGATGATGCCATGTCTGCCCGCGCGCAACTGCGCGAGGCCGAAGGCGCTCTGGCCGGCCTGGGTGACGTCGACAGCGCGCGCGCGCAGGTCGAGGATATCAAACAGACGGTTGAGGCCGCGCGGATCACCATGCTGACCCATCGCTCATCCCATGATGAGCTGCGCCGCGAAGGCGAGGCACGAACCCGGCGGGCCCAGGAAGTGACCAAGGACCTCAGTGGCTGGCGGCACCGACTGGATTCAGCAGAAAAACGTATCGCGGAATTGGTCGAACGCAAGGATAGCTCTGAGGAAGAACTGTCTGAGGCGATGGCCGCCCCGGGTGAGATCGCCGAAGCCCGCGAAGAACTGAACGAGTTGATCGAGACAGCCGAGGCCCGGCGTGCCGAGGCCGCCGACAAGCTTGCCGAGGCTGAGACGCAGCAGCGCGAAGTTGTGCTGGCCGAGCGAGAAGCTGAACGTTTGGCGTCTGAAGCCCGCGAATCCCGTGCAGCGGCTGAGGCGCGCTGTGACGCAGCCAAAGAAAGCGTCGTGGCAGCTGCTGAGCGGATCGCTGAAGATCAGCAGCTGACGCCGAACCAGTTGCTGAACCAACTGGATGTGAATCCTGACCAGATGCCTGCAGCCGACACGCTTGAGGCCGAAGTAAACCGCCACAAGCGCCAGCGAGACGCGATGGGTGCGGTGAACCTGCGGGCCGAAGAAGACGCCAAGGAAGTTCAGGAAGAGTTCGATACGCTGAACACCGAAAAGGCTGATCTGGAAGAAGCGATCAAGGCCCTGCGCAGTGGGATTGCCAGCCTTAACCGGGAAGGCCGCGAGCGTCTTTTGACCGCGTTTGAGCAGGTGAATTCGAACTTTGCCATGCTGTTTAAGCACCTGTTCGGTGGCGGTGAGGCGAATCTGGTCATGGTCGAAAGCGACGATCCGCTGGATGCCGGGCTGGAAATCATGTGCCAGCCGCCGGGCAAGAAGCTATCCACCCTCAGCCTGCTTTCGGGCGGCGAGCAGACCTTGACGGCGACCGCGCTGATCTTTGGCGTCTTCCTCGCCAACCCCGCGCCGATCTGTGTGCTGGATGAGGTCGACGCGCCACTGGATGACGCCAACGTCACCCGTTTCTGCGACCTGCTGGACGAAATGTGCCGCCAGACGGACACTCGCTTCCTGATCATCACCCACCATGCGGTGACCATGGCGCGGATGGATCGGCTGTTTGGCGTGACCATGCAGGAACAGGGCGTCAGCCAGTTGGTTTCGGTCGATCTGAAAAAGGCCGAACAGATGGTCGCCTGATCGTTCACTGCAACGTTATGCCTCAATCGCCGCGTGGCGGGTTAAGGTGGCAGCATGACCCGATATCTGATCTTTGCCTTGTTGGCTGCCAGCCCGGTTGTGGCGGCGGAATGGCCAACAAAACCCGGAGATGTCCCGCTTTCATCTGCCGAGCTGGACGCCCTCGCGGGGCGAACGCTGACCTTCTATGACGACGGACAGTCCAAGTTTTCGGCTGGTGGGGCTTATTCCTTTACCTACGCCAGCGGGGATTCCGCGTTTGGGACATATTCCATTGCCGACGACGGCAGTGTCTGCATCGCGTATCGTAACGGGTTCAGCCGCTGCGATCTCTACGTACGCAGCGGTAAGCGCCTAGTTTTGATTGACGAGAAAGGCGACCGATACCCGGTCCGGCCTGAATGAGTTTGGATGCCGCCTCGACGATCAGGCATTGGATCCAAGTACGGCATTAGCTGATTTAAAATTCGCGTTTTGCGTTGTCATTTGATCGAAATAATACCGAATGCCCGCGAAGAATGGTGAGTTTTCTTATCTGAGCCGGTGGTATGCTCTCAAAAAAAATTCATACTCAATGGGGCTAACAGATGTGCCGATTTCTGGCTTGGGCAGGCGCAAAGCGTTATCTAGATGAATTGGTTCTGAACCAAGAGCAATCGCTTGTCATTCAGAGCCGAAATGCTCTGATCGGAAAGACGCCGATCAACGCAGATGGATTTGGCCTTGCCTGGTATTCCGAACGTGAGACGCCTTGTTTTTACAAGGACACTAACCCCGCCTGGTCGGATGCCAATCTGAAACAGCTTACGCATCACACCCGGTCGCATCTCTTTCTGGCCCATGTGCGGGCATCAACGGGTACTGCAACTTCGCGGAACAACTGCCACCCGTTTGGTGTTGGAAAATGGAGTTTTATGCATAATGGGCAGGCCGGAGGGCATGACCGTATCCGGCAGGAGTTGGACGGGATGATACCACCTGACCTCTACAGCCACCGGCTTGGCGCAACCGAAAGCGAAGCGATTTTCCTGATTGCCCATGGCGAAGGTCTGGATATCGATCCGATCGGCGCCATGGAGCGGGCAGTCCAACGTGTCGAAGATCTGTCACGACGCCGAGGTACAATGCCATATCTTCGCTTTGCCGCTTGTTGGTCGGACGGCGATCGCCTTTTTGCCGCCCGATATGCCTCGGACCGCTTTGCCCCAAGCCTCCACTACAAGGCGTGTAAGGATGGGTTCATTATTTCGTCCGAACCGTTGGACGCGAATAGCGGCGAATGGACTGAAATCCCTGCCAATACGGCGATTGAAACGCGGGGAGGGGCGTTGACTTCACACGCGTTTGAACCAAAAGCGCCGCATCACCGCGCCGAGGTTGCATAACTCTGTGGTGTTGCGTCCGGATGTGTCCCGTCTGTGCGGGACGCATCGGGGCTCATAACTGATTGAGCAA
Source organism: Ruegeria sp. YTSC230 (assembly GCF_059609665.1). Taxonomy (NCBI): domain Bacteria; kingdom Pseudomonadati; phylum Pseudomonadota; class Alphaproteobacteria; order Rhodobacterales; family Roseobacteraceae; genus Ruegeria; species Ruegeria sp. YTSC230. The sequence goes on from NZ_JBXWMC010000006.1 coordinate 283,548, forward strand.
ATCAGCTGTTGGCCACGCATCCGCGGGCAACCCCAGCCGTGCCTGTTCGGCCTGAACGGCAGCCCGCGTGCCGGCACCCAGAATACCATCGATCTTGCCCACATTATGCCCACGCGCTTGAAGCTTGGTCTGCAATTGCTTCATCTGCGCGCCCGACAGGCCTTGTGGCGGGGAACCTGCGTCATAGATTTGGCCGCCCTCCAACCGCGTACCGAAATAGGCAGCGGTCAGGACATAAACAAAGCTCTGGTTCCATTCGAAATAGACGTCAAAGTTTGGGTAGGCCAAGAATGCGGGGCCGTTGCGACCCTGTGGCAGGATCAGCGACGCGGGCAGATTGGCCAGAGATCCGCTGCGCGCTTGAACGCCCATCGCCTGCCATTCGGATACGGACCGCGACTTGCCGGGGCCGGACAGGGACCAGTCCATCTGGGCGGGAACAGTTACCTCCTGCAGCCAGGGCTCACCCGGACGCCAGCCCAGATGCGACAGCATCTTGCCGCCCGACATCAGCGCATCCGGGGCTGAGGTTTTTAGCGAGACCTTGCCGTCGCCATCCCCGTCCACGCCATTTTCCAGAATGTCGCGGGGCAACATCTGCACCATACCGATCTCACCTGCCCAGGCTCCGGTCGTGCGGTTGGGGTCGAAATCCCCTTGGGTGTAGAGCTCGATGGCTGCAAAAACCTGTGGTCGGAACAACTCAGGTCGGCGGCAGTCATGCGCCAGAGTGACCAGAGCGTTGCGGGTGTTGAAGTCACCTTGTACCGCGCCATAGTCGGTCTCGAACGCCCAGAACGCCAGCAGTACACCGCGCGACACGCCATATTCCCGCTCAATCCGGTCAAACACCGCATCGTATTTGCGAGACATGGATTTGCCGCGATCAATCCGGTTTTGCGAAATCAGACGGCGTGAAAAATCGATGAACGGTATTTGGAATACGCCTTGCGCCCGATCCGCCTTTAGAACCGCGCTGTCCTGCTGAACACCTTTGAAAAAGCTGTTCACGGTGGATTTATCGAACCCTTGCTGAACGGCCTCGGCCTTCAGACCCTTCACAAAGGAATTGAACCCGCCGCCACATTGGGCCAGGGCGGGAGAGGCGAGCAGGGTGGCGGCAATGATGCCCGAGAGTAAACGCATTTTAGGGTCCGTCAGAAAATAAAGCTGACCCCAACCCACACCGACACGAGGCCCAGCGCAAGCCCCCAAACCCGCCAAAGCATGTCACATGCGCGGAAAATCTCCGGCGCGCCGATGTTACGTGGCGCATCACCGTTGACCCAGGCCAGATCGCAGACCTGTCCGTCATAGCTGCGCGGCCCGGCAAGGGCGACGTTTAAGGCGCGCGCCATCGCGGCCTCGGGCCAACCGGCGTTGGGTGAGATATGGCGACGTGCATCCGCGACCATTTCTGGCCAGCGCGCCCATTGACCGGATAGCGCCACGATCATCACGCAGGTCAGACGGGCGGGAATGAGGTTCAACAAATCGTCCAGACGCGCCGCGGCCCAGCCGAAGTCGCGGTACTTTTCCGACCGGTAGCCGATCATGCTATCGGCAGTGTTGACCGCCTTGTAGATCAGCAACCCCGGCAGGCCCGCGACCAGAAACCAAAACGCGGGCGCAATTACGCCGTCGCTGAGATTTTCTGCAGCGCTTTCAATAGCGGATCGCGCGACCTGCGCGTCGGTCATGTCCCGCGTATCGCGCGAAACGATCATGGCGACTTTGGCGCGGCCCTCGGTTAAGGAGGAGCGAAGCCCGTCACCGACATCGCGCACATGGGTCACCAGTGACTTCTGTGCCAGCAGAATTGCGGCAAGGACGATTTCGATCACCGGCCCAAACAAGGTCAGCGTGCGGCCCAGAATCACTGCGCCAAAGATCAGCAGCAGCACGATGGCCACGCCTTTCAAGCGCCTATTCGTTCCGCGGTTCAGGCGCAGGTCCAACCAGCCGATGACAGTGCCGATCATCACTGCCGGATGACGAATGCGCGACCAGATCCAATCTGGCTCTCCAAGCGCCGCGTCCAGACACATGGCGCAAACCAGCAGAAAAGCCGTGCTCACAACGCGGCCTCAAGCTGACGCCATCCGTCTGCAGGCGGCAAGCCAAGGCGCAGATAAGTGTTTGAGTAGGGGAATATGCGGCTCCAGATATGGGCGCGGGCCAGCTTGGCCTGCCAAGCGGCGGCATCGTCGACGTCATAAAGGCGGAACAACGTGGTGCCGCCGACCAGTTTTGCCCCCTTGCCGGTCATGATCCGGTCTAGCTGTTCTGTCGCTGCCGCCAACTGCTGACGGGTTGCTTTGGCCCAGTCCGTGTCCCGCAGCGCCCGTTCCCCGATCCGAAGGGCAGGGCCAGAGACAGACCACGGCCCGGTCAAATCGTTCAGCTTTGAGATCAAATCAGGGCGGCCAATTGCAAATCCCAGCCGTAGCCCGGCCAAACCCCAGAACTTGCCGAAACTTTTCAACACGATCACACTTGGCTGCTCGGCCAGATGAATTAGGGATGCGTCAGGGCAAACGTCACAAAAACTCTCATCAATCACGGTTAGCGGGGCATCGGCGTTCTGTTCGGACCAGATACGTCCATCCGGATTATTCGGGTGCACAAGGACGCGCGCCTCGGCTGGACCGTTCGATTCAACTGTCCAACCCTGCGCGGCGAAAGCTGCCGCGTGTTCGTTGTAGGTAGGTGCTGTGATCTGAACCCGACCCGTCGCAGCAAGCGCAGGCATGCGGGCGATTACTGCTGATGCGCCGGGCGCGGGCAGAATCGCGGCACCATCTGGAACAGACCAGAACTGGCGTGCTGCGGCAGACAGCCGTTCAAACGCACCGTGATCCGGCAGCGCGGCCCAATCCGACGGGGTCAGTCCCGACACCGGATACGGGTGTGGGTTGATGCCGGTGGACAGGTCCAGCCAATTGTCGCGTGCCCCGCCGAACCGGGCGATAGCGCCGTCCAGCCCGCCGCCATGGTCGCGCACGGCACGGGGGTTCAAATCTGCGTTTGGGCTTGCCATCGGTGTTCTCGTCGGAATTGCGTGTTTCCGGTGCTTCAAGCGGATTTTTGCCGCTTACACAAGCAAATCCGCGTGATCGGCCCGGTTGACCGGCACCGTTAACACTTTGTTAAGGAATAAGCGTGATCACAAACCACGGGGGTCGGCACCGCACACTCTACCAAGTGCCGAGGTTGTTGCAAATGAATGTACTGATTGTTGAGAGTAACCCCGACCTTGGTCGGGTCTGGAAAAGACATCTGGAACGGCAAGGCGCCGAAGTGACGCTTGTTGCCGGGCAAGAGGCTGCGATCCTTGCGTTGTATGGCACGGATTTCGATATCATCGTGTTGGATCTGGTGCTGGAAAATGGCAGTGCGTTGGCAGTGGCTGATTTCGCCAGCTATCGCCGCCCCGAGGCGCGAGTGATCTTTGTTACCAACACCACCTTTTTTTCAGACGGTTCGATCTTTGCCCACAGTCCAAACGCGTGCGCTTATGTGCAAAGCGGCACGCCGCCAGAAGATCTGGCGGCGATGGTTGAACATTACGCGGCGGGCCGCTGACCACGCCCGTGCGGTTCCATGTAGTCCAAAACCGGGTTGGTCGGGATGATCCGATGCGGATTGATGCTTTCGTGGCTATAGTGATAGTGGCGCACGATGTGGTGCATGTTCACCGTCGAAGCGACGCCCGGCCATTGATACAGCTCGCGCGTATAAGCCCACAGGTTGGGGTAATCGATCAGTCGCCGCCGGTTGCATTTGAAATGCAGATGATAGACGGGATCGAACCGGATCAGCGTCGTGAACAACCGCCAGTCAGCCTCAGTCAGGCGATCCCCCATCAGATAACGTTTTGAAGCCAAACGATCCTCTAACCAGTCCAGCGTTTCAAACAGCGGGTCCACGGCGGCGTCATAAGCTTGTTGGCTGGTGGCAAAGCCGGATTTGTAGACGCCGTTGTTGACGTTGGAATAGATGCGCGCATTCACCTCTTCGATCTCATCGCGCATCGCTTCGGGCCAATAATCGTCGGCGTTGCCGGTAATCCCGTCAAAGGCCGAGTTGAACATGCGGATGATTTCCGAGCTTTCGTTCGAAACGATCGTCTGCTGTTTCTTGTCCCACAGGATCGGCACTGTGACACGACCCGAATATGTCGGGTCGGCCTTGGTGTAAATCTGGTGAGCAAAGCCCAGACCGTACAGTGTGTCCCCGGTTGCGCCGTAGTCATCAGTCTCGAAGGTCCAGCCTTTGTCCAGCATGTCGGGATGTACCACCGAGACTGAGACGTGCTTGTTCAAACCTTTCAGTTCCCTGAAGATCAGAGTGCGGTGCGCCCATGGACAGGCCAGGCTGACATAGAGGTGGTAGCGGTCGGTTTCAGCGTTGAAGCCACCCTTGCCCGATGGTCCGGCGCTGCCATCTGCCGTCAGCCAATTGCGAAACTGCGCGGCGCTGCGTTTGAACGCGCCGCCCGTGGATTTGGTGTCATACCAAGTGTCGTGCCATTTACCGTCGACCAACAGGCCCATTGCTCATGCCCTCCGAAAAGCGTTTGCGCCAAACATAGGCGGGTACATGGGGCGTTCCTATGCGAGGGCGCGCGCATCCTTCCTGCGCATACGCACAGGAAGGATTGGGATTTCTGTGCAACAAATTGAAATCCCGGCGCTGACTGTGATCAGGTTCACTGGATTTTTACAATTTGCGCCTCACAATAGAATACACTGCCGGGGGAGATATTTTTATGAGTACTTATGTTTCAAAGGAAATTACTGCCGAATTGGATGCGGCGCGAATCGCAGGATTGAAAAAGATCAGCCGCCTTCGTGTCGATATTGGCGACAATACCTACAAGATTCTTCGATTGTGGAAAGACGGATTTACAGTTGAGGCCGAAACCACGCCTCAACTGCGCGGGCTTGTGGATATCTATGATGGTGTCAGTCACTTGTACCAATGCCTAATCATCGCGGATGAGGATGAAGCAGGCGAAATGCGGTACGAGTTTAAACGCAGCACGGCCGCAGCCGACAAGGCTCCGCTGGATTTCTACCGCGCGCCGGACGCGCCGATTGCGTTGCTTGGGCACAAGGATTGAGGGCAGGGCCAACGACATCGCCGTTGGCCGCCTCGTTCACTGCAAATCAGCAAATGCATGCTTTAGCCGGGCGCATGCCTCTTCGACCCGTGCACGCTGAGTGGCCAAGTTAAACCGTTCGAAGGTCTCACCACCTGCGCCGAAACCAGGGCCTGAGGACGTTGCGATTTTGGCATCTTCGCGCAGGCGACGGACAAACTCTTCATGGGTCATGCCGGTTCCTGAGAATTCTACCCAAGCCAGATAAGTAGCCTGCAATGGCATGGACCACAGACCAGGGATCTCGGCGATTGCTGCGTCAAAGACCTGGCAGTTGCCCGCCAGATGCGCGACCTGTTCGTCAACCCATGCCGCACCCTCGGGCGAATAGGCGGCAGTTATCATCGCCACGCCCAACGCGCTGGGGTCATAGTCCAGCGTCTGAATGCGGTACCGCATAGCCGCGCGCAGTTTGGGGTCCGGAATGATCATGTTACCGGTGCGTTGACCGGCGATGTTAAATGTCTTGGACGCCGCAGTCAGGGTCACGGTCCACGGCCGCGCATCCGGCGCAGCCACATCCATCGGCACGAACGTATTGCCAGGATAAACCAGATCGTGGTGGATCTCATCCGAGACCAAAATCAACCCATTACGTTCGGCGAATGCGGCCACGGCACGCAGTTCATCCGGTGTCCACACCCGGCCCGAGGGGTTTTGCGGCGAGCACCACAGCAACAGCTTTTCCGACCCGTCCAGACGCGACTGAGCGTCGTCCAGATCCAGCCCATAGGTTTCGCCTTGGCGAACTAGCGGGCACTCGACAACGCGACGTCCCGATTTGTTCACCTTGTGGGCAAACTCATGGTAAACGGGGCTGAAGATGACGACGCCGTCGCCGGGTTCGCTCCAGACATCCAGAGACAGGGCGATCGCATTGCCTAACCCCTGTGAAGTCAGCACCCAATCGGTGTCGATGTCCCAGCTATGGCGGTTCTTCATCCACCACTGAATCGATGCCAGATATTCCGGGTGAATCCACGAATACCCAAAGACCCCATGGTCAGCCGCTTTTCGAACCGCATCAATTACGCAAGGCGCTGTTGGGTAATCGGAATCTGCCGTCCACATGGCCAGCCCGTCCTGCGGGGGCACACCGTAGATTTGCTCCATCTTATCCCATTTTGAACTGTTGGTTCCCCGGCGGTCGATCAGGTCGTTGAAAGTCATGTCTGCTCCATCTGTCCGGACGAAAGCTAGCTACAATTCCAGCGGGTGCAAGGGGGGCGTTGCGGTGCAGTGCGGGATGGCCTAAATCAACCCCATGAAACGTAATATCCTGATCCATCCCGACCCCCGCCTGAAAAAGGTCTGCGCGCCTGTGGCAGATATCAGCGACGAGCTGCGCAAGCTGGCCGACGACATGCTGGAGACGATGTATGACGCGCCTGGCGTTGGTCTGGCCGCGCCTCAGATCGGCGTGCTGGATCGGTTGATCGTGTTGGACTGCATTAAGGAAGACGGCGAAGCCGCACGTCCGCTGATCATGTTCAACCCCGAGGTTATCGCCTCGTCCGATGAGACCAATGTCTACGAAGAAGGCTGCCTGTCGATCCCCGAGCAATTCGCCGAAGTCACGCGCCCCAAAGTGGTTGATGTCACGTGGATTGACCAGGATGGGAACTTGCAACAGGAAACATTCGACGGCCTGTGGGCGACCTGTGTTCAGCATGAGATCGACCATTTGAACGGCAAGCTGTTCATCGACTATCTCAAGCCGCTGAAACGGCAGATGATCACGCGGAAGATGCAGAAACTAAAGCGCGAGCAGGCCCGCGCATGACCGCTCGCACCTGCCTGCCATGGCCCGATAAACGCCTGCGCACCAAGGCGGAGGACGTCGCCGAGATCACCGATGAAATCCGTGCCATCTGGGACGACATGGTCGACACGATGGAAGCGATGCCCGGTGTTGGCCTTGCCGCGCCGCAGATCGGCGTGATGTTGCGCCTGGCTGTGGTGGACGGCTCGGCTGAACGCGGTAAGGCTGTGCGTCTGGCCAACCCGGAAATCCTGCACAGCTCAATCGAATTGCGCGAACATGATGAGGCCAGCCCGAACCTGCCTGGTGTTTCGGCCAAGGTGAAGCGCCCACGCGCGGTGACGGTCAAGTTCCTGAATGAGCAGGGGATGGTGGATCGCCGCGACTTTGTCGGGATCGAAGCCACAAGCGTACAGCACCAGATCGACCATCTGAACGGGAAGATGTATTTCGACCGGCTCAGCAAGGTCAAACGGGACATGCTGCTGCGCAAAGCCAAAAAGCTGGGGTAGAGATGCGCGTTGTATTCATGGGTACGCCCGACTTTTCGGTCCCGGTTCTGGATACGCTTGTCGAAGCTGGGCATGACATTGTCGCAGTGTATTGCCAGCCCCCGCGCCCGGCTGGTCGGGGCAAAAAGGACCGCCCGACACCAGTTCACGCACGGGCCGAGGCGCTGGGCCTGACTGTCCGCCATCCGACGTCTCTGAAATTGGCCGAAGAACAGGATGCCTTTGCTGCACTAAACGCAGATGTGGCCGTGGTGGTCGCTTATGGTTTGATCCTGCCGCAGCCTATTCTGGACGCGCCTGCCCAGGGATGTCTGAATATCCATGCCAGCCTGTTGCCGCGCTGGCGCGGGGCGGCCCCGATCCATCGCGCCATCATGTCCGGCGATGCGCAAACCGGTATCTGCATCATGCAGATGGAGGCCGGGTTGGACACAGGCCCGGTTCTTGTGCGCGAAGCAACCGATATCGGGATCGAGGAAACCACCGACCAGTTGCATGACCGGCTGTCGATAATGGGCTCCAAACTGATCGTTGAGGCTTTGCATGACCTGCCAGATCTGACGCCCGAGCCGCAGCCCGAGGTCGGTGTGACCTATGCCGCCAAGATCGACAAATCAGAGGCACGGATTGACTGGTCCCGGCCCGCAGCAGAGGTGGACCGGCAGATCCGTGGTCTGTCCCCGTTCCCAGGTGCCTGGACCGAGATTGACGGGGACCGCGTGAAACTACTGGCGTCGCGTCTGGCCGAGGGGCAGGGCGTACCCGGCGAAGCTCTGGACGATGCCTTGACAATAGCTTGCGGCGAGGGTGCCGTTGATCTGTTGCGCCTGCAACGGGCGGGCAAAGGCGCACAGGATAAGGAAACCTTTCTGCGGGGCTGGCCTGTGGCCAAGGGAAGTCGGATTTAGAAGGAATAACAGACTTGTACATGACTTTGATGGGGACGGTGTTAATCGCAGCCGTCGTTGGAAGCCTCGCGGAAAAAACCGGGTTTACCCGAAACGGCTATCTGCAATCTATCATCATTTGTATCGGCGGCGCCTTTCTGTTTTTCTTTGCTCAGATCATGTTTGGCAGGATGTTCGGGTTTAACCTTGCTTTTGGGTCCCCGGGATTGAACGCTATTGTGTCATCCGTCGGCGCGCTGATCATCGTGCCGACCCATTGGAGGAAGTGACATGCCTGTTATCGCCCTGATCGTCATCGGAGCCGCCGCAGGGTTCCTGGCCACCCGTTTAATGCGGATCGAGGCCAACATCCCCACAACCATGTTGATTGGCATCGTTGGTGCACTGGTTGGCGGATTTCTGTTGCGGGCCTTGATCACCGTGGCAGGATGGTTGTCCGGTTTTGTGGGTGCCGTTCTGGGGGCTCTGCTGGTGATCTGGATCTGGCAGACCTATCTACGACGTTGAGCGTGGCTACCGCTCGTCGCAAATCACTGTTGATCCCAACGATTTCGAATTGCGCGTCGCCATTTTGAAACGATTGGCTTCCTCTGCTGACATCCAGTGCATTTCGTCCTCGGACGCTGCATCAAGCGTGAACCAATAAAAGGCCGGGTCGACACCAATATCATTGAAATAGTCGAGATAGCGATCGTGCTCGGGGTGGCTTTCGGGCAGGTTGGCAGCCACATATCCGCCGCCGCCCCAGCTATGAACCCCGACGCATGCGCCAGGTTCCAGAGTGCGTCGATTGCCGGCCAGGAACAGATCGGTGCCACCAGAGGCGACCAAGCCGTTTGAGGGCACCACAGTATCGAACCCTTCGTCTCGCACAACGCGGCTGAAAACGACATTTGCATCATCATCGACCGAGCCTTCGATGTTCTGCAGTACAAGTGTCTTGATCTCGGGATTGGCCGCAGTGATTTCTTCAAAAGCGCTGAGTGTCGTGTGATCAATAGCCCCCGAAGCAACGATTTCGTCGCCCTGTACAACGAAGCTGACCGCGTCGTATCGCTCTGCACACGCACCCAGAAGAGCTAGTGAGGCGACAAAAATGGGGAAAGTGAATTTCATTTCAGTTCTCATTTCTGTGGCACAGGAAATGCAGATCGAACATTTTGCACCCATTTATTGCCGCGGCGGGCGCGCCTTGTAAACCGGAAGCCGCCAGCCAAACACCAATGATCCCGCCCGCAATGCCCAGCAGATCAACGCACATGCGGCCAGTGTGGCCAGCTCGTCGAAACCAAGTCGGGTCGCAATCACAGCGGCAAAAGCCCCGGCAAACGCGCAAGAGACGTAGAGCTCACCCTGTTTCAGGACCAGTGGCACTTCGTTGCAGACCACGTCCCGCATTAAGCCGCCAAGGCAGCCCGTTGTGACGCCCATCAGCACAACGATCACACCGGATTGGTTCAGCGACAAGGCTGCGCCAGCACCTGCTGCTGCGGCAATCGACAGGGCGAAACTGTCCAGCCAGACCAGCAAGTTGTATCGGCTTTCCACCAAATGAGCAGTAAAAAACACAACCACGGCAGCCGCTGTGGCGATCAGGATATAGTCCGGTTGACCAACCCAAAACACCGGGTGCCGGTCCAGCAGCAGGTCGCGGACGGTTCCGCCGCCCACAGCAGTCAGGCAGGCCATAAAGGCAAAACCCACCAAATCCAGCTGTGCCCGGCTAGCCACCAATGCACCCGTCAGGGCAAAAACCAGAACTGAGGCATAGTCGAGCAGTGCCAGACCGCTCACGTTTGCGCCTTTTTGGGTTTGAACGGGGCCATGCCCGCGCGGGCCAGCTCGTCGGCTTTTTCGTTTTCGGGATGGCCAGCATGGCCCTTGACCCATTCCCAGGTCACGTCATGGCGCGCCTGCGCCTCGTCCAGTCGCTGCCACAGATCGACATTCTTGACCGGCTTCTTGTTCGAGGTTTTCCAGCCGTTGCGCTTCCAGCCGAAAATCCAGCCGGTGACGCCATTCTTCACATAGGCGCTGTCGGTTACCACGGTGATCTTCGAGGCCCGCTCCAGCGTTTCCAGCGCGCTGATCGCTGCCAGCAATTCCATGCGATTGTTGGTGGTTTCAGCCTCGCCGCCGTTCAGCTCGCGCTCTTTCAGGACTTTTTCGCCGTCCATCGCGCGCATCAGCACGCCCCAGCCCCCCGGGCCAGGATTGCCCGAACAGGCACCATCGGTATAGGCAAACAACTCAGGCATGGGCGATCACCAGAATAAAGCCGTCATAAGACCCGGCCAGACCTTTGCCGACTCCGGTTGTAATCCGGTCAATTGTGAACCCTGCCTCGGCCAGCGCCTCTTCGATCTCGGTCTGTGAGAAATAGGTGTAATAGCGATCAATGTCGTCACGGTGTTCACCGGTTCCCAGTTTCAGACCAAGGAAAAAGATACCCTCGGGCTTCAATGCCCGGTGGATGGCCGCCAAATGGCGCGGGAAATCCTTGCGCGGTGCATGCAGCAGCGAAAAGCTGGCATAGATGCCGTCAAACGTGGCCGTATCGGTCACATCGTCAAATGTACCGACATGCGCATCTACGCCATTTTCGCGGGCGTGTTCCACAAAGGCCGGCGTCGCATCCAATGCCCGAACCCGCAGCCCCTCACGCAGGAAAAACATGCTATCCGCCCCAGGGCCTGAGCCGAGGTCCAGCACATAGCCACCCGGCGCAACCGCTTCGGCAAAGGCCATACGCGCTTCGATCTGTTCGGGCGGCAATGGGACGCTCAGGTATTCGGCAACACGCGAGGTGTAGGCGTCAATTGTCTTGCGATCGGTCACAGGTACACTCCTACGGCAAGGCATATCAGGACGATGGCTGTCAGCAGAACGCGCAGCCTCAGCCACCATGTCGGGGTCAGTCGCCAATATGCAAATATCGCGTCCAGCATCAGCAAACCGGCGAAGCCGTACATCAGGTTGATGCCCGCCTCGACGGGTCCACCGCCGGTCATGAAAAACGCCCAAAGCGCCGGGAGGACCGACAGCACATAGCACGTCGCTGCCTTACTGCCCGAGGTCTTGGTGGCGAACCCCCACAGAACACCGGACATAAAACTTAAGATCACCGAGCCGTAGAACAGTTGAATATACGGCCCGACGAACCGCGACCCAAGCTCTTGCCTGCCCCAATCCTGCAAATCGCCGTTCAAGGAGGTCAGCGCGCCCCAAATGAACGGGATCAGCCCCGCCAGCGCCAGAACCAACGGCGCCCTGGGGACGCCTCTCATGCGGTTTGCCTCAGGACGCGAGGCACTTTGAATTCGACATTTTCGACGGCAGTTTCGACCAGTTCAACCGTTACGTCATAGTGGGTGTCGAAAGCGTCAATCACCTCATTCACCAGCACTTCGGGTGCTGACGCGCCTGCGGTAATGGCGATGGTTGAGATGCCTTCCAGCGCCCGCCAGTCGATATCGTGGGCGCGCTGCACCAATTGCGCATAGTTGCACCCGGCGCGCGCAGCAACCTCGACCAGCCGACGTGAGTTCGACGAGTTCGGTGCGCCCACAACCAGCAAAGCATCCGACTTCGGAGCCACGGCCTTAACGGCCTCTTGCCGGTTCGTGGTGGCGTAGCAAATGTCTTCTTTATGCGGGCCAACGATGGCCGGGAACCGGGTTTCGAGGGCCGCGATAATGTCCTTGGTGTCATCCACCGAAAGCGTCGTCTGGGTGACAAATGCCAGCTTTTCCGGATTGCGCACCTGAACCGAGGCCACGTCATCGACGGTTTCAACCAGCAGCACTTCGCCGTCAGGCAATTGGCCCATGGTGCCGATGGTTTCTGGATGGCCCTTGTGCCCGATCATGATCATCTGCAATCCGGCTTCAGCATGGCGCTGCGCCTCGACATGGACCTTGGAGACCAGCGGGCAGGTGGCATCGACGTAGATCATTTCCCGCTGGGCCGCCGACGCGGGAACGGATTTCGGTACGCCATGCGCTGAAAAAATAACGGGTCGGTCGTTAGGACACTCGTCCAGCTCTTCGACAAAAACGGCCCCCTTGGCGCGCAGACCATCTACGACGAATTTGTTGTGCACAATTTCATGGCGCACATAGACCGGGGCCCCCCATTTCTGCAGCGCCATTTCAACGATCTTGATCGCCCGGTCGACACCGGCGCAGAACCCGCGCGGCGCGGCGAGGTATAGGGTAAGGGGCGGCTTGGTCATGTCTTGGTCTCCATAGGCCACAGGTAAGTCTTTTCCCGGCTATGGTCCAGACAGGACGTTGTCATTGATCTGACATGAATCACTGCTAGCCAGCAGGTGTTTCAGTACCTGCTTTTAGTTAAAGAAGCGCGGCCAGGTTGGTACAGCCTGACCGCGCTAATTTCTTCCCCCGGGCTTGGTGAGTGGCCGGGTCTTACTGTCCACCCGCAGCAACGCTGCGTGGCTCCATGGGCATTTCACGCGGAGGTCGCCCGATCACGTCGCGCAGGTCTTCAAGTTCGATGAAGTTGTCAGCCTGGCGGCGCAGCTCGTCCGAGATCATCGGCGGCTGGCTGCGGATGGTCGAAACCACCGAAACGCGCACGCCCTGACGTTGCAAGCTGGCAATCAGCGGGCGGAAATCCCCATCGCCCGAGAACAACACGATATGATCGACACGCGGTGCCAGTTCCATGGCGTCGACCGTCAGTTCGATATCCATGTTACCTTTGACTTTCCGACGCCCCATGCTGTCGGTGTATTCCTTCGCCGGTTTTGTCACCATGGTGAAGCCGTTGTAATGCAGCCAGTCAACCAAGGGGCGGATCGGGGAATACTCGTCGTTTTCCAATAGCGCCGTATAGTAAAAAGCCCGAAGCATTTTGCCGCGGCGCATAAACTCCTGGCGCAGCAATTTGTAGTCGATGTCAAACCCCAGTGCTTTTGCGGCCGCATAAAGATTCGAGCCGTCGATGAACAGCGCTAGCCGTTCGTCTTTATAGAACATAAATAGGTCCTTCCGGTACAATACAGGACGCCGTGGTGTTACGTGAGTGGGTATTTGGAAATATGCGGCGCGCTGATCTTCTATAATTAGGCCATTTCGGTCGTATCGCAAGCATGCAATTCGCCGAATATAGTGAATGGAACGTACAAATCTATGTCAAAAGCGGTTATCGCGCTGGGCGCAAATCTCAAATTGAGAGGTATTGGCCCCAAGGTGACACTTCAAAGCGCACTTGACGCGATGTTGCGTCAAGGGGTGGTGATTCGTGAGGTCAGCCGTTTTTTTGAGACCCCGTGCTTCCCGGCAGGTGCCGGGCCTGACTACGTCAATGCGGCTGCTTTGATCGAAACGGACAGGACACCGGCCGATTTGTTGCACCTGCTTCACCAAATTGAGCATCAGTTTGGCCGCGAAAGGGTGCAGCGATGGGGTATGCGAACGCTGGATCTGGATCTGGTCTGCTATGATGATCTGGTTCTGCCAGATCGCACCGAATTTGACAGTTGGCTGACCCTGCCAGCACAGGAACAGACGCAAAAGGCGCCGGACCGGCTGATTATTCCACATCCGCGCCTACAGGATCGTGCCTTCGTCCTTGTTCCGATGGCGGACGTCGCCCCGGATTGGAGGCATCCGGTGCTGGGCCGGACGGTAACCGAAATGCTGGCAGACCTGCCCGCGTCGGATATTGTGGCAGTCACGGCTGTGTGAACGGTGCATTTGCAGCATTTCTTGCTTGTCAAGGCGGGGATTCGCCCTTAGATAAACCTCTTCCTGACATGGATTCAGTAACGGAGAGCGCCCCATGGCCCGCGTGACGGTTGAAGATTGCGTAGACAAGGTTCCTAACCGGTTTGAACTGGTGATGCTTGCCGCCCATCGTGCGCGCGAGATTTCTGCTGGCGGCCCTATCACCGTCGACCGTGACAATGACAAGAATCCCGTCGTGTCGCTGCGCGAGATTGCGGACGAAACTCAAAGCGCGGATGAACTGCGCGAGCGCCTGATCGAGGCCAACCAGACCCAGATTGAGGTCGACGAGCCGGAAGAAGATCAGATGGCTCTGCTGATGGGTGCGGAGTCGGACAAACCTGCCGATGACGATATGTCGGAAGAGAAGCTGCTGCGCGCTCTGATGGAGGCTCAAGGCCAGGGGTAATCCCCAAAGAAAAAGGTGCGGACCGGATGATTTCTGCAGACGACCTGATTGCGCTGGTCCGCAACTACAACCCCAAGACTAATGCTGACCGCATCGCCCGAGCATATGAGTTCGGAAAGCAGATGCATGACGGTCAGTTTCGCCATTCAGGCGAACCCTATTTCACGCATCCTGTTGCCGTGGCCGCCATCCTGACCGAACAGCGTCTTGATGATGCGACGATCATTACGGCGTTGCTGCATGACACGATCGAAGACACCAAGGCCAATTATGGCAAAGTGTCCGAACTGTTCGGGGAAGAGGTTGCCAAGCTGGTCGATGGCGTCACCAAGCTGACCAACCTGCAGCTGTCCAGCCGCGAGACCAAACAGGCCGAGAATTTCCGCAAGCTGTTCATGGCCATGTCCAAGGATCTGCGGGTTATTCTGGTCAAACTCGCTGACCGTCTGCACAACATGCGCACTATCAAGGCAATGCGCCCGGAAAAGCAGGTGCAGAAGGCACGCGAGACGATGGATATTTATGCGCCGCTCGCGGGTCGCATGGGTATGCAGTGGATGCGCGAAGAGCTTGAGGATCTTGCTTTCCGCGTTCTGAATTCCGAAGGTCGCCAGTCGATCATTCGCCGCTTTATCACCTTGCAACGTGAAACCGGCGACGTGATTCACCGGATCACCGGCGACATGCGGCACGAGCTGGAAAAGGCGGGCATCGAAGCCGAAGTGTTTGGTCGCGCCAAAAAGCCTTATTCGATCTGGCGTAAGATGCAGGAAAAGGATCAGGGTTTTTCGCGCCTGTCCGACATCTACGGCTTTCGCATCATTACCCGGTCCGAGGAAGATTGTTACCGGACGCTAGGTGCGATCCACCAGCGTTGGCGCGCGGTGCCGGGTCGGTTCAAGGATTATATTTCGCAGCCGAAATCGAACGGTTATCGCTCGATCCACACAACAGTTTCCGGCCGCGACGGGAAACGGGTCGAGGTTCAGATCCGCACCCGTCAGATGCATGATGTGGCAGAAACCGGCGTTGCAGCGCATTGGTCGTACCGCGACGGTGTCCGCTCGGAAAACCCATTTGCCGTTGATCCGGCCAAGTGGATTGCAAACCTGACCGAACAGTTCGACAGCGAGGAAGATCACGAAGATTTCCTCGAAGCGGTCAAACTGGAAATGTACTCGGATCAGGTGTTTTGCTTCACGCCCAAAGGTGATGTGGTCAAGCTACCGCGCGGGGCCACGCCGATTGATTTCGCCTATGCGATCCACACCCGTATTGGACATGCCTGCGTTGGTGCCAAGGTGGACGGCATTCGTGTGCCATTGTGGACGCGCATCAAGAATGGTCAGTCGGTAGATGTAATTACCGCTGACGGCCAGACGCCTCAGGTAACGTGGCTTGAGATTGCGGTGACCGGCAAGGCCCGGACCGCCATTCGGCGTGCGCTGCGCGAGGTCGACCGCGAGCGGTTCATCAAGCTGGGCAAGGAACTTGCGCGTTCCGGTTTCGAACATGTCGGTCGAAAGGCTACCGACAAGGCGCTGGATACCGCGGCGAAACACCTACGCCTGAAGGATCGTCACGAATTGCTGGCGCGTCTCGGCAGCGCCGAGCTGACGGCGCATGATGTGGTCAGCGCCGTTTACCCTGAACTTACCCAGGATGACGGTGACGCCATTTCTCCGCGCCGCGCGGTGATCGGCCTTGAACCCGGCCAGAAATTCGACCGCGCGCCCTGTTGTCAACCTTTGCCTGGCGAACGCATCGTCGGCATTACCTATCGCGGCAAGGGCGTTGTGGTGCACGCAATCGATTGCGACCGCCTGTCCGAGTTCGAAAGCGAACCAGATCGCTGGGTTGATCTCCACTGGCATTCTGGCACGCACCCGGCCGTTCATGGTGCGACGCTGGACGTCACGATTGGCAATGATGCGGGGGTGCTAGGGCGCATTTGTACGTTGATAGGCGAGAAAAAGGCAAATATTTCGAACCTGGAATTTGTCGACCGCAAACCGGATTTTTACCGCCTTCTGGTCAGTGTCGAATTGCGTGACCTGGAACAGTTGCATTCGCTGATGCTGATGCTTGAGGCCGAAAGCGACGTTGCCGCGGTCGAACGCTATAGGGACAGGACCAAAACCGCAGTAGCGGCTGGCTGAGAAGGGGTGATCAGGAGTGGTATTTAAGCGCCGAGACCGACGCTCGCCTGTCCAGATCGCGTCTGAATTCGTCTATCCTCGTGGTGGATGGACGCGGGCCTTTCACTACGTCAAGCATCGTGTTCGTAGGCTGCCGGATTCCCCCGAGCGAATTGCGCGTGGCATCGGTGCAGGCGTCTTTGCCTCATTCACTCCGTTCTACGGATTGCATTTTCTGGTCGCTGCTGTGGTGGCACGCTTGCTGAACGGGAATATTCTGGCGGCACTGAGTGGAACATTCTTTGGCAACCCACTCACCTATGTGCCAATCGGTGTGGTTTGCCTGCAGACCGGGCATTTCCTGCTGGGAACCAAGTTCCACAAAGGCGACACGCATGGTCTGATGGGCAAGTTCACAGATGCAATGGGTGATCTGAAGAACAACTTTATTGCCATGTTCACCGACCGTGTCGCGGACTGGCATGGGCTCAGCATCTTCTATAACGAGGTTTTCTTTCCCTACATGATTGGCGGCGTTCTTCCGGGCATTCTGGCGGGTGTAATTTGCTCCTATCTCAGCTTGCCGCTGATCCGCACCTATCAGCAGCGCCGTCGCGACAAGATCAAGGCAAAGTTTGACGAAATCAAACGCTTGGCCGAAACTAAGCCTGCCGTTCCATTGATGAATACCCTAGGTTCAGACCAGGGCCTTAAGAAGGATTCGAGCGATGTCTGACAACCACCTGCGTCTTGGCGTAAATATCGACCACGTGGCCACGGTTCGCAACGCGCGGGGCGGGGCCTATCCTGATCCGCTGCGTGCCGCCAAGCTGGCGGAAGAGGCCGGGGCTGACGGCATTACCGCGCATCTGCGCGAAGACCGCCGCCATATCTCGGATGCAGATATCGACGGGTTGATGGATGTCTTATCGGTGCCGTTGAACTTTGAGATGGCCGCGACGCCCGAGATGCAGAAAATTGCCTTGCGCCATAAGCCGCATGCCGTTTGCATCGTCCCTGAAAAGCGCGAGGAACGCACCACTGAAGGCGGGCTGGAAGTCGCGCGCGAGGAAAACAAGCTGGCTCATTTTATCGCTCCGCTGCGCGATGCCGGGTGTCGTGTATCGATCTTTATCGCTGCTGATCAGCGCCAGATCGAGGCCGCGCATCGTATCGGCGCTGAAGTGATCGAGCTGCACACCGGTGCCTATTGCGATGCCATGGCTGAGGGCCACGCGGACAAGGCCAACAGTGAGTTGGAAGCCCTGCGCGAAATGTCCGCTTTTGCCCATTCACTGGGCCTTGAGGTGCACGCGGGTCACGGCCTGACCTATGACACCGTACAACCGATCGCGGCATTCCCCGAAGTGCGCGAGCTGAATATCGGCCACTTCCTTATTGGCGAGGCGATCTTTCGCGGCCTCACGCCTGCCATGGCCGAGATGCGGCGTCTAATGGATGAGGCGCGCGGATGATCACGCCCGGTTTTGTTGCCATTTGGTTTGCCTGGCTGATGGCCGGTGGCTCTCCGGGGCCTGCAACAATGGGGATTGCCGGAACGGCAATGAACGAAGGTCGCCGCGCTGGCCTGGTGTTTGCTTTGGGCATTTGTGCTGGTTCTGCCGCTTGGGGCATCGCCGCAGCGCTGGGCCTGTCAGCAGTCATGTTGGCAAATGCCTGGGTGTTCGAGATCATCCGCTATGTGGGGGTGGCCTATTTAGGCTGGTTGGCGATCAAGGCGCTGCGCCGGGCGATGACGTCTGATGAGGTTGCTATGGGCAACCCTGTCACCGGCTCTTTTCGCACAATCTTTGCCAAGGGCGCGGCCATTCACCTGACCAACCCTAAGGCGATCCTGAGCTGGGGGTCGATTTATGCCATCGTCGCCCCGAGTGATTCCAGCCTATCGATGTTGTTGGGCTATTTCGCCATACTATACGCAGGATCGTTGCTGGTCTTCATCGGGTACGCCTTTCTCTTCTCTTCCGAGCGTATGGTGCGCGTCTACAGCCGCGCCCGTCGCTGGTTCGACTCCGCCTTTGCCGGGTTCTTTGGGGTGGCGAGTTACAAGATTTTGACGGTGCGGTTGGGGTGAAAGAGGCATTCGCGTGAACTTTAACATACTCAGATTTACATGGGTATTTTCGGCAGCGTTCGTCTGTATTCTGGTTCTTTTCTTCATTGAAGCAGTTGTGCGTGTCTTGTTGGTAGATCACGGATCGCTGGGGGCTTCTCCAAGTATCTTTATGTATCTGTATTTAATTGCGAATTTATCCGAGAAAA
This sequence comes from Ruegeria sp. YTSC230, assembly GCF_059609665.1. NCBI lineage: Bacteria > Pseudomonadati > Pseudomonadota > Alphaproteobacteria > Rhodobacterales > Roseobacteraceae > Ruegeria > Ruegeria sp. YTSC230. The sequence continues at coordinate 302,474 of NZ_JBXWMC010000006.1, forward strand.
TTTGGATCAGCGTCCTAGACTATTTTCATTTGTTCGAACTCGCTGCGTTTGGCTTGGCCGCATATGTGGAAGGTTCCCACTACGCAAAGAAGCAATCAGAGTGGCCCAAAGGGATTCATCTTTTGACTGCGAGTACCGCGATGGCGGTTATGGGTTTGGTGATCGCCCTGGTTCTATCGTCGCTCGTTGTCGTGGCCATTGGTGAAAGTATCCCTTTCGACTCACTACTAGTAGATCCGATGGATGCGTACTATTTGGCAGTCGCGATTGTAGTCTGCACCATTACCTGCCGCGCTTTATTGGACCGCGGGTTACGAGAAATGCGCAGACCTGAGCTCAATGTATTAAGTGAGAACCTATGATCCTCGGCATCGGCACGGACCTTGCAAATATCGACCGCATTCAGGGCACACTCGACCGGTTTGGCGACCGGTTTCGCAATCGTGTCTTCACCGAAACCGAACAGAGCAAAGCGGAACGTCGCGCTGATGTCGCCGGAACATACGCCAAACGCTGGGCCGCGAAAGAGGCGTGCTCCAAGGCGTTAGGCACGGGTCTGGCTATGGGCATCGCCTGGAAGGATATGTCGGTGACCAATCTGCGCACGGGTCAGCCAGTGATGCATGTCACGGGGTGGGCGGCGGATCGACTGAAAGAGATGACGCCCGAAGGGTATGAGGCCATCATCCACGTCACCCTGACCGACGATCACCCCTGGGCACAGGCATTCGTGGTGATCGAGGCGCGTCCGCTTCACGATGGCCCCGCGCAGCCTTGACTTGCCCGTAACTGACCCGCATGTAGCACCCCAACGAATAAACGACCGGAGAGCAGTATGGCCGAGGAAGCCAAAACAGGTAACGCCGTTTGGGAGACGATCAAGACCATCGTCTATGCCCTGCTGATCGCGGGCGTCTTCCGCACGATCCTGTTTCAGCCGTTCTGGATTCCGTCGGGTTCGATGAAGCCCACCTTGTTGATCGGGGATTTCCTGTTCGTCAACAAAATGTCTTACGGTTATTCTTACGCGTCCTGTCCCAGCCTGATCATCCCAAGCGTCGGTTTGAATGTTGACGCCGAAGATCTTTGTGGCTGGATGCAGAGCGATGAAAACACCCGTATCTGGGGTGGTGACCCCGAACGCGGTGACGTCATTGTTTTCCGCCACCCGGTTAGCGGCCGCGATTACATCAAACGCCTGATCGGTCTGCCCGGGGATCGCATTCAAGTGCGGGACGGTCAAATCATTCTAAACGGCACAGCCGTACAACAGGAACCTGATGGTGTATTCACCGAAGTCGCCGAACCACAAGGTTCGCAAGGTTTGCGCCCGCGCTGCGAAAACGGTCCTGTCGGCTTTGGCGGTGACTGCGAAAAATCGCGGATGATCGAAACCTTGCCAAACGGTGTGTCTTACGAAGTGCTGAACATCGGCAACCAGGCCGCTGACAATACCGGCATCTATACGGTTCCCGAAGGGCATTACTTCTTCATGGGGGACAACCGCGACAACTCCAGCGACAGCCGCGTGCCACAATCCGCAGGTGGCGTTGGCTATGTGCCTTACGAAGACCTGATCGGGCGGGCTGATCGCATCCTGTTCTCATCCGCTGGCCGGTCGATGCTGTTCTTCTGGACATGGCGCGGGGATCGTTTCTTTAAGGCGGTCAATTGAAGCTTTCGACCGAGATAAAGGCGTTCCAGCAGCGTCTGGGGTACGAATTCTCGAACCCTGAACTGCTGGTGCGTGCACTGACCCATGGATCGGTCTCGTCCTCGACACGACCCGACAATCAGCGGTTGGAGTTTCTGGGCGATCGGGTTCTGGGTCTTGTCATGGCAACCGCCCTGCTGGAGGCCGACAAAAAAGCATCCGAAGGGCAGTTGGCCCCTCGGTTCAACGCTTTGGTCCGCAAAGAGGCCTGCGCCGATGTGGCTCGGCAAATCGATCTTGGCGTGGTGCTGAAACTGGGCCGGTCCGAGATGCTGTCAGGTGGGCGCCGCAAACAGGCCTTGCTGGGTGATGCGATGGAGGCTGTGATCGCCGCAATCTATCGCGATGCCGGTTTTGAGGCTGCGCGCGATGTCATCCTGCGACTGTGGGGGGATCGCGTCCACAACGTTGAAGCGGATGCGCGGGACGCCAAAACATCGCTGCAGGAATGGGCGCAGGCGCGTGGGCAAAAACCGCCCGCTTACATCGAAGTCAAACGCAGCGGTCCCGACCACGCACCGGTGTTTACGATTGCGGCTAGGTTGCAGGACGGAACCGAAGCGCAGGCAACGGCAGGGTCGAAACGTCAGGCGGAACAAGCCGCCGCAAAGGCGCTGCTGGATCAGTTGAAATAGCAACCCTCGACAGCCCGAACATGTCACAATTCTCAATCTAACTTGAGGCCTATAGCAGATCTCGGGTCGCGGGCGTATCTGAACATCATCCGCTTTGGCGCATGTCTAAGAACAAGCGAGCAAAGCGAAACAGATACAATGATTTGAGGCATTCAAATGCAAAGCGCAAAACTGACCACAGTGAATATCGGCTTTTTGTTCATCGCCGGTTTTATCGCGACGATCGCCTTCGATTTCTGGGGGCAGGTTGTCAGCCCCGGCATCGGCTGGGCCAATCTTTCACCGGAAGGGCTGGCCCAGAGCCTGTTGTCCAGTCTCGGCCTGCCCAGCAATGCGTTTTTGGGCTTTTTCGTGCATTTCTATCTTGTGGGCCTGATTGCCTATCCGCTGGGGTGGTTTCTGATCTTCAAACCGGTCTGGGTTAAGGTACTTGGCCCCGTTCATATGTTTGTGGCCTCGGCTATTTACGGATTTGGTCTCTGGGTTTTTGCTTTGGGTGGTATCACGACCTTGTCCGGTCTGCCGACGTTCCTGAACTTCTCGGCGATCACTTGGGTCGCACTAATCGGGCATGTTCTTTACGGGATCGTCATGGTTGCCGTCTTGCGCTTGATTGAGCGCCAGAACGCATGAAATGCCTGGGGGGCGTCTAGCACGCCCCTCAGACCACCCGGATAAATCCAGTCAGCCCGGTCTTTTGGTGCTCGATGACATGACAGTGGAACGCCCAGTCGCCCGGGTTATCAGCGACCAGCGCGATCTCGGCAACCTCGTCTTTTAGCAACAGCATCGTGTCGGTCATCAGAGGCAGCAGTTGGCGCAGGTTCGACCGTATCGGCACAAAAGCCAACCCGTGCAGGTGGATCGGGTGCAAGTTAGGAGATTCATTTCGCAGCCGAAGGACATAGCTTTTGCCCATTTCCAGCGTTGCCAAAGGCCCAACACCCTGCGCCGCGTCGCCGGGCCATGGTTTGCGATTGATGGACCAGAAGTTATACCCCAGCGAGCCGCAGAACCCGTTGTTGGGTTTACCACCTTCGGGGGTCCAGCCAAATACAAACTCGTGCAGCTCGGAATTGGTCAGATCGGGTTTCGCGACCGGGTTGACGGGCAGAGGGCGCAACTCTTGCAGGTCCCGTGACGCTGATGATCCGATTGCGCGCAGCTGTGCCATAGGTCTGTGCGGCTGACCGGGCAATTTTGCCATCAGCGCAACGCTGCGCCCCTCGTCGCCGGGCATTTCTACCGCAAAATCCACACGCTGACCGGGCCCGACAAGAAGTGGCTCATCAGTGTTGGGCATCGGGATGTTAATCTCAAGCGGATGGCCATCCCACGCGATAATCCGTGCATCGCCGCCCTCAAGATGCAGTTTGTAGATACGCGTTGTGTCCGTATTTACGACTCGCAGTCGCACCAGACTGCCTGCGGCATGATCGTAGACAGCACCCTGCACCCAGTTGGCGGTGTGGACATTGCCAAAGGTCCCGGCCCGCGCGGCGCCGCGCTGGGTATAGGCGGGCAGGAACGCGCCATCTTCATCCAACCGAAAACCGCGCAGGTTGATCACCTGTTCGCTGTCAAATCCGGGGTCATGGGGTTCTGTAATCACCATGACGCCCGTCAAACCGTGGGCCATCTGCTCCATCGTCATGCAATGTGGATGATACCAGTAGGTGCCTGCATCGGGCGGAGTGAATTCATAGTTAAAGACCTCTCCTTCACCCAATGGCATTTGGGTCAGGTAAGGGACGCCGTCCATATTGTTCGCGATCCGCATCCCGTGCCAGTGCATTGCCGTGTATTCCGACAGCGTATTGCGCACGGGTAACCGCATCACTTCCCCTTGCTTGCCATACAATACCGGCGGCGGTGCGTTAGGGGACAGGCTGACCATTCCGGTCGTCACCGTATCCCGCAGGGCAAAGCTTGCTGGTTGAATGGTTAACTCCGGCGTCCCCTGCGCCAACCCGAAACCGCCCAGACCCAGCGCGCCGGCAGCGGCCCCGCTGCCCAAAAGAAACTCGCGACGTTTCATGTCTTGCCTCATTTTCCGATGGTCGCCTGGCTGGAATTGGCGCGGCTTGGATTAGGCGTGCCACCGATTTTGCATGACCGCAATGCGACAAATCCCTCTGGCCCGCGCGGCCTTTCTGCTATAGGGGTGCGCACTTGCAACCAGGAACGCCAGACACATGACCACACGCGCCGGATTTATCGCCCTGATCGGAGAGCCCAACGCAGGCAAATCCACCCTGCTGAACCGCATGGTCGGGGCCAAGGTTTCGATCGTGACGCATAAGGTTCAGACGACCCGTACCCGCATTCGCGGTGTGGCAATGGAAGGCGATGCGCAGCTGGTCTTTGTAGACACACCCGGCCTGTTCAAACCGCGTCGTCGTTTGGATCGGGCCATGGTTGCCGCGGCCTGGGGCGGAGCCGCGGATGCAGATGTCGTCGTTCTGATGATCGAAGCGCATCGCGGCATCACCGAAGGGGTCGAGCGTATCCTCGAAGGTCTGGAAGAGATCGGGCAGGGCCGAAAGGTTGCGTTGGCGATCAACAAGATCGACAAGGTCCAGTCTGAGGTGCTGCTGGCCCTGACAAGTGACTTGAACGCACGCTACCCGTTTTCCGAAACCTTTATGATTTCCGCCGAAAAGGGCTATGGCGTTGAGGATCTGCGCAAATGGCTGGCTGCGGAATTGCCCGAAAGCCCGTGGCTGTATCCCGAAGATCAGATCGCCGATCTGCCCCTGCGCATGATCGCGGCTGAGATGACGCGCGAGAAACTGACCCTGCGCCTGCATCAGGAGTTGCCCTATCAGCTGACGGTCGAGACCGAAAACTGGGAAGAGCGCAAAGACGGCTCTGCCAAGATCGACCAGATCATCTATGTCATGCGCGACGGTCACAAGGGCATAGTACTGGGCAAAAAGGGCGAGACGATCAAGGCGGTCAGCCAAGCCGCGCGGGCCGAGCTGGAAGAGTTCCTGGACCGCAAGATACATCTGTTCCTGCAGGTCAAAGTGCGCCCGAACTGGCTGGAGGAATCCGAGCGTTACTCTGAAATGGGTCTGGATTTCAAAGACGGAAACGCATGACCCGCCTGACGGCTGATTTCTGGGTCCACGCCTATCTGGCGCGGCTGCGTTTTCAGGAAATCCCGGCTTTTGTCGTGGCACACGGCGACGACACAGCGGGCGCGGTGTTGGTCAAACTAAACACCTTGGATGGGCAAGCGGCCGCATTTCAGCGCAGCTTTGATCTGATGAGCGGTGAGCGCAAATGGGTCGAGCTTTCCTCCGGCGCCGAAGCAGAGGTTGACGACGCCATCACCCGGCAACGCAGCTTTGACCCTGACCTTTGGGTGATCGAGGTTGAAGACCGACAAGGGCGTCATCTGCTGGGCGAAGAGGGATTGGACTAGCACGCAGTTCAACGGGTCTTGGTCGCTCGGACCAAAACGTCTATTTTACCCGCACTCTGTCGGCGAGGATCGCCGCACCGTTTGAATAGATAATAGGTGTATGTATGGCCGAAACACTCGCTGAAAAGCTTGAAAAATCAGAACTTGGTCATTGGATGCATCGGTTTGAAGGCTTCATGATCTTCATTGGCATTGTCGGCCCTTTTGCCACGCTGCCGCAGTTGATCAAGTTGTACTTCACGCATTCACAACATGCGACCGGCCAGTCTCTGCTGTCTTGGTCGCTCTTTGCTGTGCTGTCATTCTTATGGTTCGCCTACGGGCTGGTGGTCGGCAAGCTGCCTATTTATGTGGGCAACGGTATCTCGATGGTGCTGAATGTCCTGATGGTTGTGGGCATCCTGATCCACGCCGGTTTAACGTTTTGACCAGCCGCCACGATCCGGTGCCAAGGCGTCACCAGCCGCTGCTTTTAAGCGTGATATCGTGCCCGGTGGTGGTCAATGTTTCACCGGCGAATTGCTTTACTTTGGGTGCGAAGGCCTGAAAATAGGGTTGCGATTGCACATGAGCCAATGTCTCGACGCTGTCCCAGCGGCCCCAGTGAACCCGGGACTTTCCGTCATCAGCGACCGCAACCTGATAGGTGAATTTTCCAGCCGCCTCAGGGTCGGCGTTGATTGCCTCGATAAATGTGCGGATGGTGGCCTGCCATTCGGCTTCGTTGCCATCGAAGGAATATGTAATGGTTATGCCTCGCATCGTGACCTCCTGTTTAACTGTGTTGTTAAATAAAGGGTGGCAACCCCGCGTTGTCAAGGAAACGAGGTTGGTAACTTATTGACCATAGATGGGAGTTACAGCGCAATCTCAGGTCTTTTCTGGCGGCCATCGTTTCGGTGGTGAGTAAAAACCAGTGCGCAGGGTCTGTCTTCGACTTCGCTGTCACACTCTACAATTCAGTTCCCTTCAATTATTTGATCGTGTCCGACAGAATGCTATCTGAGAATGTGTCCTTGCCCCTATCGAGTTGAAAAAAAATGAAAACCTTCACTTTGGCCTGCTGTTCAACGATCCTTGTCTTGGGCATGGTGACTTCGCCCACCTTTGCGCAGCAGAGGTTGGGGTGGGTTTATCAAATCGATGGGTTGGCCGCTTATCAAAGCAACGCGGACCTGAGTGAAGGCGGGGAGTTCTCGGCCAGCCGCGCGTTTTTGCGAACAACCGCTTTGTATAATCTGAATGGTGGAACTTCGGTTGGGCTGTCAGCAAGCATCGGCAGGTTCGATTACAACTTTAGTCAGGCGGATAACCAACCGTGGGAGGACATCCGCGACATCAGAATCTCTGTTCCACTTCGATTTCGTGCCGGCAATACTGCAAGCGTTTTCGTGTCACCGCAGGTCCGCTGGGACTACCAGAGCGGCGCTGATGCGGCGGACGGCAGAACTTATGGTGTCTTTGCTGGTATTGCCTGGAAGTTAAGCGAGAGCCTGACCATCGGCCCTGCGTTTGGAGCGTTTTCGCAGTTCGAAGACGATGATATCGATTTTTTTCCGGCGCTTCTGGTGGATTGGGATATCAATGACCGTTGGAACCTGAATACCGGCTCGGGGATTGGCGCAACGCAGGGGCCGGGGTTGACACTCAGCTATGCGCTGAATGACACGATGACCCTCGGCCTTTCTGCTCGCTCTGAGCGCATTCGGTTCCGGCTTGACGAGGAAGGGCTGGCCCCAAACGGGATAGGCGAGGACAAAAGTATTCCAGTGGTGGTTTCCTTTGGCTACAATCCCAATCCCGGCATTTCGCTTAACGTTTTTGCAGGCGCTGAATTGGATGGGCGTCTTACACTGGATGATGCGAACGGCACGGAACTCAGCCGCCAAAACTATGAAACCGCGCCGTTGGTTGGGGTGGCCTTCAGGGCCCGGTTCTAATTCCAAAGACCAGTTGGATGCCTGCGCCCTTGCGGATGTTTCCGCCTTGCGGTCTGTTGCAAACCGGGGGCGAGCCTGAGACGAAAGGAGCCTGATTTGGACTGGCGCGATCACGGCATCCTTCTGACGTCTCGTCGGCATGGCGAAACGGCGGCGATTATCGAGGTCTTCACCGAAGGCCACGGTCGTCATGCAGGCGTCGTACGCGGCGGCACCAGCCGCAAGATCGCCCCGATCCTGCAACCCGGTGCGCAGCTTGATGTTTTGTGGCGGGCGCGGTTGGAAGAACATCTTGGCGCTTTTCAGGTTGAACCTTTGCGTTCACGCGCAGCAGCGGCATTTTCGGGTCGGATGGCGTTGGCAGGATTGAACGCGTCCGTTGCGCTGTTGTCCTTTTGCCTGCCCGAGCGTGAACCGCATCCAGCGATCTACAAACAGACCGAACAGTTGTTGGATCTGCTGGGGCAGGACGAAATCTGGCCGCTAGCTTACCTGCGCTGGGAATTGGCGTTGCTTGAAGAACTGGGCTTTGGCCTGGACCTGTCGGCCTGTGCTGTGACAGGGGCGGCGGATGGGTTGGTCTATGTCTCCCCCAAGACTGGTCGAGCCGTTAGCGCCGATGGTGCTGGCGAATGGGCGGATAAGCTGTTGCCCCTGCCACCCTGTTTGCGCGGTGAGGGGCAAGCGCCGGACGCTGAGATTGCCGCAGGGTTGAAAACCACCGGTTACTTTCTGGAACACCATCTAGCCCCGTCCCTGGGGCATAACCCCTTGCCGGATGCGCGGGCAAGATTTGTGGATCAGTTCACTCGGCGGCTTTGAACACCATTTCGTGCCCGTCGTCATTGCGCAGTATCAACAGGTCGCCGGATACTTCGGACTGCGTCATCGCAATCAGCGCAGCGAAATAGAAGCCTTCGGCCTCAAGCCCGGCACAGGCCGCACGTGTTGCGGTCAGGTCCATAATCTCGAACCAGGGGTAGGGCGCGTTCAGGGTGCCGCTATAGCTGTTGCAAGGGGCGTTACCCGCGATCTTGCCCTCTTCGGGGAACCGCAAAATGGCGCTGGCCTCGAAAGGCTGCCCGTCGATTTCCTGCAGCACCCAAGTCTGGTCCGCGGCGCCGTAGGCGGCAACAGATTCGTCCCTGTCGCATTGAAACAGGCCAATCAAAGGCAGTGTCAGGATCAGACGCATCATTCGGGTGTCTTACTTTCTTACTGGTGCCGAGGGAACCGGCGAAGCCAGATTAGTAGGGGATCTCACCGCTGATAAGTTCTTCGCGAACGTCCAGGCGCGGCCGCCAATTGTATCTGGTGTCGTCAGTTACCTGATCCCAAAACAGTGCACCGCTGTTGCGCCATGGATCAAGGATGATGCCATCTTTCATCGTGTCTCCATTGGCGCTGATAGCGGCAGAATGGTGGATGATCCGAAAGGCGGTTGGGGGCGACGTAGCCCAGTGCACGTCCAAAGTTCGGAAGTTTTCCTGCTGCAGGCGGCGGGTCATGGCCTGCGCCCAGTCGTTGCACAATCCCTTTTCCCGGAACCCGTTGATGACCTTGGCGTTATGGATAATCGCCGGGTCTGTGACGTTCCAATCCCGCTTCAGTTGCTGCGAATAGGTGTAGGCGATGGTGGCGGCCTTTTGTGCCTCGGCGGGATCGACTTGGGGTCCAAGGTTTTCGATCGCCAGTGCCAGCTCGTCCACCTCGGTGTAGCCCGCCACAGGCTGGGTTGTGGCGCATCCGCCCAGTATCAGAGCTGCAACGGTCGCCCAAAGCGCAAAAAATAGTTGGGTCATTCTGTCATCACCATCCTTGGGCCCGGTTTGGGTCGCAGCGTGCCCTAAAGGGGTTTCAACAAAAAGCAAAGGGGGAAGTTTTTTCGATTGAGGATCAGAAAGGTCTCTATCCTGTCACAGAACAGACGGCGTGAATTTCAAACTGGAGTTCGGAACAAAGAAAATGACCCGGCACAAGACCGGGTCTAGTTGGGGAAACGGGATGCCTAATTCCGGTTAGCCCAGCAAACGCCGTGCAATAACCTGTGCCTGAATTTCGGCAGCCCCTTCAAAAATATTTAGAATGCGCGCGTCACACAGAACGCGGCTGATCTTGTATTCCAGCGCAAAACCGTTGCCGCCATGGATTTGCAGACCGTTATCCGCCGCAGCCCAGGCCACACGAGCGCCAAGCAGCTTGGCCATGCCGGCCTCAAGGTCGCAGCGGTGACCGTGATCTTTTTCCCAGGCTGAGAAATATGTCAGCTGACGGGCGATCATGATTTCGACCGCCATCATGGCCAGTTTGCCGGACACACGGGGGAAGTTGATCAGCGACTTGCCGAACTGTTTGCGGTCCTGCGCGTATTGCATCGCGATATCCAGCGCGCTTTGGGCCACACCAATGGCGCGGGCAGCGGTTTGAATGCGCGCGCTTTCGAAGGTTTCCATCAGCTGTTTAAAGCCTTTGCCTTCTTCACCGCCCAACAGGTTCTCGCCTTTGACTTTGAAACCGTCAAAGCCCAGCTCGTATTCCTTCATCCCGCGATAGCCCAGAACTTCGATCTCACCGCCGGTCATGCCGGGGGTAGGGAACGGGGTCTCGTCTGTGCCTGGCGTCTTTTCCGCAAGGAACATGGACAGACCGCGGTGATCGGTAGTGTCCGGGTTGGTTCGGGCCAGCAGCGTCATCACATGGGTACGTGCCGCGTGGGTGATCCAGGTTTTGTTGCCGGTGATCTCATAGTCACCGTCCGCGTTCTTGACCGCACGTGCACGCAGGCTGCCCAGATCCGAGCCAGTGTTTGGTTCGGTGAAAACGGCTGTCGGCAGAATTTCGGCGCTGGCCAGTTTAGGCAACCAGTTGGCTTTTTGTTCATCGGTGCCGCCCGCGATGATCAGCTCGGCCGCGATCTCGGAGCGTGTACCAAGAGAGCCCACGCCGATATAACCGCGCGACAATTCCTCGGACACGACGCACATCGAGGCTTTGGACAAGCCGAAGCCGCCAAATTCTTCGGGGATGGTCAGGCCAAAGACACCCATTTCCGCCAGTTCCTCGATGACTTCCATCGGGATCAGTTCGTCTTTGAGGTGCCAATCATGAGCGTGGGGCTCGACCTTTTCGACCGCATAGCGGCGGAACTGGTCGCGGATCATCTCGAGTTCTTCATCCAGGCCTGAGGCGCCGAACATAGTGGCACCGGCCTGATCTTCCATCAGAGCCACCAGCCGTGTGCGGGCGGCCTGAGAATTGGCCTGTGCCATCAGCGTTTGAATTTCGGGGATCTGAAATCCGGAAAGCGCGTCCCAGCCAAGACCCATGTCCTGCAGGCGCACGACTTCGCCCTGGTTCATCGGAATGCCGCCCGCAACCTGGTGCAGGTATTCGCCAAAGGCGATTTGGTGCAGCAATTGTTCGATCTCGCCGAACTTGCCATCGGCCTCCAGCGCCTCGGCCCAGCGTTGCATCTGTTTTAGGGACTGAGAATATGTGGCCAGCCATGACAAGCCATGGGCGGCAGTTTGATTGGCTTCGATCAAGGCACCGGATACACGGCCATCAGCGGAAACCATACCGCGCACCGACTCACGCGCACGCTCAAACACTGTTTCAACGGCGGGTGCGGCCGCACGGGTCAGCGTCAGAAGATCGGGCAAAATCGCAGGTGTCGTCATCTGGGTCATATCCTGTCCGTCATGGGCCATGAATCGTGTCCTTTTCTCGTGTCGTCTGGTCATATCATGCTGCACGTGCAGCGCAACAAAAATACGTATTACGTTGCGAAAAAGTTCTAATATTTCTCGAGCGTTTTTGCAGTGCAGCGCCCGTCAGGAATGATATCAGGGGGCCATGACATTGTTTTCTTTACTACCTCCACAGGATCTTCTGCTGGCTCTGAGCGTTGCGTTTCTGGCTGGGTGGATCAAAGGTATCGTCGGTTTTGCCATGCCGATGGTTATGGTTTCAGGGTTGAGTGTCTTTCTACCGCCCGAGCTGGCCATCGCGGGTCTGATCCTTCCGACACTGGTAACTAATGTCTTTCAGGCTTTGGGACAGGGTGTTTCCGCGGCCGTGTCGTCGGTCAGGGAGTTTCGCATCTTTTTAATCGTGGGTTTGGTGTTCCTTCTGGCCGGAGCCAAGCTGGTCACTTTGGTACCGACATCGACCTTCCTGTTGATGATTGGCGTTCCGGTCACGTTCTTTGCCTTGATCCAGGTCCTGGGTGTGAAGTTGGCGCTGAAAGAACCATCGGCCCGTGTTGAGGTTCTCATAGGGGCCGTCGCAGGATTTGTCGGTGGTATGTCTGGTATTTGGGGGCCACCAACAGTGGCGTACCTGACGGCTCTGAACACGCCGAAAGCCGTGCAAATGCGGGTGCAGGGGGTCATTTATGGGCTGGGCGCAATTGCCTTGATGGTCGCCCATATGGGATCAGGTATCCTGCGGGCCGACACCGCGCCGTTTTCGGCTGCCCTGATCGTTCCGGCGGTGATCGGGATGTGGGTGGGCATGCAGTTGCAATCGAGAATCGATCAGGCGCTGTTTCGAAAAGTGACTTTGGTTGTGTTGTTGGCCGCTGGGTTGAACTTGCTGCGCCGCGGTCTGATAGGTTAAGTTCTGCGGTCCATAAACCGAAACGCGAAGTAAAGCCCCAGCATCAAGAAAAACAGCCCCGAGATATCGCCGATCAGAAAGGCGATGTACTCTACCCCTGCGCTGCCAAAACTCATGTTTGTCATAGCGGATGCCAGGAACGACGTGATCACGCCGACACCCATGACGCACAACCAGCAGGGTTTGCGATCGGGTCTGGGGAACAAGTCCCAACCTGCCCACTTGAGCAAGTAGAACACGGTGGGAACCGTTGTGACCGCGATGACAATTGCCAACAAGCGGCTGGGCAAAAAGACATCTGCACCCCCCAGGAATGCAAAGACTGCAAAGACGCCCGGCAACAATGCGAAAATCGCACGCCACCCTAATAGCCACGCCGCCAGGACCCGAACCCCGTGAGGTAGGAACAGCAGGCTGGCCCGGCTTGGATATTCCGGAAAGAACACGTTTTGCAGCGGCATCAAGACCTCAAAGGTGAGGAATGATGCAACTATGTAAGCCAATGAGGCGAAGAAAGTGTCAGAGGCCCATCTGCGCACGATGATTAGCCATCAACACGCAGGTTGGCGGTGTCACCTGGGCGCATGTACGATATACCGCCCCCGGTTGGCGTTGCCGCTTTGAGACAGATAGCCTTTTTGGACCAGCGACTTCAGCGCACGGAAAAATGTCGGGCGCGAGACGCTTTGAACAAGGGTATGCTCGATCAAACCGAACGTACGGACTTCCTGATCGGCTTTCGACAATTCTTCAGCCGCGTAGTAAATGTCACGCTCAACCGGAGAGAGTTGTTCCAGCCCAAGCGTCCGTTCCATACTCTGCATCAATTTGCGAAGTTCGGTCAGTTTCGAGATTTCCGTCATTTGTTTACCTGTCGTTTTCCCTGTCGCCTTTCGCGCTAAAGCGAAAGTTAGAAACTCGCCGAAACTGAATTTTTTCAGCACGTCTCATGTTGACACCCATCCCCGATGGATTACACTAGATATCTGATTAGGTTGCTCAAATCGCGAATGTGAGTGCGCGCTCATTGAGTGTCCCCAAGGTCTTTTTACTTCCTGCCCGGTGCGAAAGCGCCGGGCTTTTACGTCATAATGACACAGTGGAGTACTGCAATCTGCTGCAGCGGGCAATGAATTTGTATATGCAAGGTGCATTATACAACCACAAGAAGATTACCGCGAAGTTACTCGTCTGTGGGAAGAGGAAGGGGGCGAAAACCGCCCCCTTTGATATCAACCGATTGCGACGGCTTTGATGTCATCGTCAATAAAGGGCAGATACTGCTCGAAGTTCTCGGCAAACATCTGCACCAGTTTTTCAGCCTGCTTGTCAAATGCTGCCTGATCATCCCAAGTGCGGCGCGGATCCAGCAGAACTTCGGCAACGCCGGGAACCGAGACCGGGACGTCAAAGCCGAAATTAGCATCCTTACGGAACTCGGCGTCGCGCAGCGATCCTTCCAAGGCAGCTGTCAGTAACGCGCGGGTTGCGCGGATCGGCATCCGGCTGCCAACGCCATAGGCGCCGCCGGTCCAGCCGGTGTTTACCAGCCAGCAGGTCGCCCCATGCTGGGCGATCTTGTCGCGCAACAGGTTGCCATACTCTTCCGGGCGACGCGGCATGAAGGGCGCGCCAAAGCAGGTTGAGAAGGTGGGCTGAGGCTCGGTGACGCCACGCTCGGTTCCTGCAACTTTCGACGTGAAGCCAGACAGGAAGTGATACATCGCTTGTGCCGGTGTCAATCGCGCGATCGGAGGCAGAACACCAAATGCATCACAGGTCAGCATGATGATGTTCTTGGGGTGCCCACCCAGCGCGCTGCTCGAGGCGTTCGAGATATACTCAAGCGGATAGGCGCAGCGCATGTTCGCGGTCAGCGAGTCATCCTCGAAATCCAGCTCCTTGGTTTCGGGGTCAAAGACCATGTTCTCGATCACAGTGCCGAATTTGCTGGTTGTCGCATAGATTTCCGGCTCGGCTTCAGCGTTCAGATTGATGGTCTTGGCATAGCAACCGCCTTCGAAGTTGAAGGTGCCGCGATCCGACCAGCCATGTTCGTCATCGCCGATCAACGTGCGGGCAGGGTCTGCAGACAGGGTGGTCTTGCCGGTGCCAGACAGGCCAAAGAACACGGCGGTGTCGACCGGGTTGCCAACGGCGTGATTGGCCGAACAATGCATCGGCATCACGCCTTTTTCAGGCAGCATGTAGTTCAGCAGGGTGAAAACCGATTTCTTGTTCTCGCCCGCGTATTCCGTACCGCCGATCAGGATCATTTTGCGGTCGAAGTTCAGCGCAATCACGGTCTCGCTGTGGCAGCCATGCTTGGCCGGGTCGGCCAGGAAGCTAGGGCAGTTGATGACGGTGAAATCTGCAATGAACTCTTCCAGATCTTCGCGATCCGGACGGCGCAGCAAGTGGCGGATGAACAGGTTGTGCCATGCCAGTTCGGTGACCATGCGCACATTGATCGAATAGGCGGGATCGGCGCCGCCGACGAGATCCTGCACGAAATAATCACGGCCCTTCATATGCTCGAGCATATCGGTATACAGCGCGTCAAAACCCTCGGGGGTCATCGCGGCGTTGTTTTCCCACCAGATGGTATCGGCAACACTGTCGGTTTTGACGACGTGTTTGTCCTTGGGCGAACGGCCGGTGAATTTGCCGGTGGTAACCAGAAAGGCTCCGCCATTGCCAAGAGTGCCTTCGCCGCGCTTCAGCGCCTCTTCGATCAGCGCCGGTTCCATGAAGTTGTAATAGACATTGCCCAGACCCTCGATGCCCTGATCTTCGAGGCGGAATTGCGGGTTAACCCGTCCAGATGTCATGCGTTTCTTCTCCTGTGGCGGCGCGCCGGCAGTTGGGCCGGGGGCGCTCTTGGGGCAGTATACCGGGAAAAACCGGCGGATGCGCGGGTCTTAACATGGTCGTTTGGGGCATGAACAGGACGGTTTGGCGCAGTTAGCGCAACCAAGTCAAAGTTTAGCGCCACCACTAATTTCTCGCCAGAAAACAAGGCGCTTTTACGCGCGTATTAACGGCTTTTTTGCCGCATCTGTGTGACAACAATCGCACGATTCGCAGATACGGATTGATTCGCAGCCATAAAAACGACAAAGATGCCCTACTAATAAGCGAATTATTGCGTGAGTGAGCAGGAATAGGGGTTAACCCGATGTCGAAGATTGCATTGGTGGACGACGACAGAAATATTCTGACGTCCGTATCCATGACACTCGAAGCCGAAGGGTTCGAGGTTGAGACTTATAATGATGGGCAGGCAGCGCTGGACGCTTTCAACAAGAAACTGCCCGATATGGCTGTTCTGGACATAAAGATGCCGCGGATGGACGGGATGGACCTGTTGCAGCGGCTTCGGCAGAAAACCCAGATGCCGGTGATTTTCCTTACATCCAAGGATGACGAAATTGACGAGGTTCTCGGCCTGCGCATGGGCGCGGACGACTACGTCAAGAAACCTTTTTCTCAGCGTCTATTGGTTGAACGCATCCGCGCGCTGCTGCGCCGGCAAGAGGCGACAACTGGCGATGTGACGACCGCCAACACAGGTGACGCCAAGGTTATGGAGCGCGGCGATCTGCGGATGGATCCTTTGCGCCATGCGGTTAGCTGGAAGGGCTCGGACGTTTCTTTGACCGTGACCGAGTTCCTGTTGTTGCAAGCGCTGGCTCAGCGTCCGGGCTTTGTCAAAAGCCGCGATCAGCTGATGGATGTGGCTTATGACGATCAGGTCTATGTTGACGATCGTACGATAGACAGCCACATTAAGCGACTGCGCAAGAAAATGCGCGCCGCAGATCCCGAGTTTTCGGCGATCGAAACACTGTACGGAATTGGGTACAGGTACAACGAAGAATAGGCGTGGCCATATACTAGGGGTAACCGGGTCTCGTGCGCGATACAGAACAAGCCAGCGAATTGCGGGACGGTGATGTCGTTCTGGGGGATGATTGGGTCATCCCACAGGATCCCGAGTCAGCCGAACTTCGGCAAGCGCGCCGCCGCCGCGGCCTGTTTGCAATGCGCGGGTCGCCGCTTGCGCGCAAGATCATCACGCTCAACCTGATCGCCTTGGTGACGCTGGTCACCGGCTTGCTGTATCTGGACGATTCCCGCGATGAGCAGGTTCAGCAGACCGCGCGCAACCTGATCGGGGATGCGCAACTGGTCAGCAACGTGTTCGAAGCACAACTGCGCCAAACAGCGTCTGGCCTGTCGCAAGATGCCGGCGCACTGGATGTAAAGGACACGCTGGAGGGCCTTGCCCTACCCCAAGGGGGCGAAGTCTTTGTCTATGACGAGCGGGGAACTCTGATTGGATGGGCGCGTGGCGCAGCATCCGAGCAGGCGCTGTTGGCGTCCGAGTCCGAGGTTCAGACCGGCAGTACTTTGATCAGCGACGCCTTGAACGCCGTGTGGACGGGTTTGTCGCGAGTGTTTACCGCCACAGAACCCAGCGAAGCGCCTACGCTGGCGCAACGGGTTCAGACCATAGTACCCGGTGCGCTGCAGGGGCAGATGCAGGTGCAGGCCGTCAAGGATGACTTTGGCGAAACGGTCATCGTTGCAGCCGCCCCGATCCTGCAGGATGGCGTCGCCGTCGGGGCAGTTGCCATGGCCGGCCCATCCGGAGAGATTGACGCCCTCGCCCGTCGCGAGCAGGAGCGCATCCTTCAGATGTTTGTTGTAGCGCTTCTTGTGTCGATCGGACTTAGCCTTGTTCTCGCCTCAACCATCGCAAACCCGTTGGCGGATCTTGCGGCAGCCGCCGAACTGGGTAAGGACCGAGGCGCCGGAGTGAACCCCGGCCGTATCCGCATCCCCGACCTGACCGCACGTCCGGATGAAATCGGTCTGCTCAGCCGCGCGCTGCGGGGCATGGTGACCGCGCTGTACAACAGAATTGACGCGAACGAACAGTTCGCCGCTGATGTCGCGCATGAAATCAAGAACCCCCTGGCCAGCCTTCAATCAGCTGTGGGAACGTTACGAATGGTCAAACGCGATGACCAACGTGAAAAACTGATGGGTGTGATCGAACATGACGTTCGCCGTCTGGACCGTCTGGTCAGCGATATCTCGAACGCGTCCCGTCTGGATGCCGAACTGGTCAAGGAAGAAGAACAGCCGTTTGATCTGGTGAAGCTGGTTGGAAATATCAGCCAGCATCTGGGTGAAGATGCACGGGCCAAGGGGATCGACTATATAACCGATCTGCCGTCCAATCCGATCACAATCAACGGGCTGGAGGCGCGACTGGCGCAGGTCTTTGTCAACTTGATCACCAATGCCACCTCGTTTTGCGAGGAAGGCGATGCGATCCGTGTCTGGGTCCGCCGGCGCGAAAACAGGGTGCTGGTCGTGGTCGAAGACACCGGTCCTGGTATTCCGGAGCAGGCCCTGACCAAGGTCTTCAAAAGATTCTATTCCGAGCGTCCCGCCGAGCACTTCGGAAATAACTCGGGCCTGGGGCTGGCAATCTCCAAGCAGATTGTCGAAGCACATGGTGGTGTGATCTGGGCCGAAAACATCCGGCCAACCGATGCCGATATCACCTCGGACCCACTAGGCGCGCGCTTTGTAGTCGGTTTGCCCGTGTAAATCATGAGTGCCCCGTCAATCTATGATCTGGAAAAACAAGACAGTGCCATACTCCACGCCAGCTGCGTGGCCGTTGGCGGGCGAGGTCTGCTTGTTGTTGGCGCGTCAGGGGCGGGAAAATCCGAGCTGGTCTTGCAGATGATGGCGCTGGGTGCCGAACTTGTTGGTGATGACCGCGTGGCTTTACGCAATAACGGCGGTGAAGTGACTGCTGATGCGGCCCCAAATATCCGCGGCGTTATTGAGGCCCGCGGTATCGGATTGTTGCGCGCGCCACCCGTAGGACCAGTGGGCTTGCGCTATGTGGTGGATCTGGACCAGCGGGAAGAAGCACGTTTGCCAGTTCCGATCTCGATCCGAGCCCTTAGGCAAACTGTGCCCTTGCTTCGCGGGCGCGGCGTTCCCAACTTGGCTTCGGCATTGATGCAACTGATGAAAATGGGGCGCGTGAACCCGGAATGGCCCAGCAAATGAAACAACAGCGGCGGATCGTTCTGATCACCGGCCCTTCGGGTGCTGGGCGGACAACGGCGATCCGTGTGCTTGAAGACTTGGGGTTCGAAGCCATCGACAATTTGCCGATGGGGCTTTTGATGCGTTTGTTGGACGGTTCGGAAAACGATCGGCCAATGGCGTTGGGCATCGATGCCCGAAATCGCGATTTCTCGACCATCGGGTTCATTGATCTTGTTATGCGGCTGCGGCGGACCGAGCAGGTCGAGCTGACAGTTCTCTATTTGGATTGCCGAAACGAAGTGCTGTTGCGGCGGTTTTCGGAAACCCGAAGGCGCCATCCGGTTGCGGCCAATGCAGGCCCTGAAGCCGGTGTATTGCAGGAAAAAGAGTTGTTGGCCCCGATCAGAGAAATTGCGGACATTCTGATCGACACCAGCCAGATTAACGTTCACCAGCTACGCAAGGAGGTCGAGCATTGGTTCGCTCCGGAAGGCGGTCGACATCTGGCGGTATCCATCGAATCTTTTTCGTACAAACGCGGCTTGCCGCACGGATTGGACATGGTTTTTGATTGCAGGTTTCTGGCGAATCCCTACTGGCGTCCGGAATTGCGAGCCGAAGATGGTCGAAACCAGGACGTGGCGCGCTATGTACAGTCTGACGCGAATTACGCGCCGTTTTTTGACCGTGTTGTCGATCTGCTGAAATTGTTGCTTCCGGCCTACCGCGCCGAAGGCAAAGCGCATCTCTCGGTGGCCTTCGGGTGTACTGGAGGGCAACACAGATCGGTCGCAACTGCAGAAGCGGTCGCAAAGGCTCTTGCACAGGAAGGGCAGCAAGTGGCAATTAGGCACCGCGAAATGGAACGTCGATCGTTGAATGAGAGGCTGGATTGATCGGGATCGTACTCGTAGCACATGGCGGGCTGGCTCAGGAATATCTGGCCGCAATGCAGCATGTTGTCGGAAATCAACCGGGCCTGGCCGCAATCTCGATTGAGGCTGACCACGACCGGGAAGCCAAGCAGTCGGAAATCTGCACCGCCGCTGACGGTGTCGATGTCGGCGACGGTGTGGTTGTCGTCACGGATCTATTCGGCGGCAGCCCATCGAATCTAAGTCTGAAGGCCTGTGCGCCGCAGGATCGGCGTATTCTTTACGGTGCAAATCTGCCTATGCTGATTAAATTGGCCAAAAGTCGCCACCTGCCGATCGGGGATGCGGTCCGGCGGGCGATGGAGGCTGGACGCAAATATATCAATGCCCAAAACGTGACGTTAGATTAAGACCGGATTGATTAAGAATGACCAACCGAAGCTTGAAAATAATCAATGAAAAAGGCCTGCACGCCCGCGCCTCGGCTAAACTGGTTGAGGTGGTCGAGGGGTTTGACGCGCAGGCAGAGGTGTCCAAAGACGGACTTTCTGCATCAGGGGACAGCATCATGGGTCTTTTGATGTTGGCAGCGTCTCGCGGAACGACTATTGACGTCGAGACGTCCGGACCGGATGCTGAGGCGTTGGCGGATGCATTGGAAACCCTTGTGAACGGAAAGTTCGGGGAAGGGTTCTAATCCTGCCAGTCGCGATACGAAGAACGGGAAAACCAGGAATTGGCGCAAACGACGCACGAGACCAAGACAGGCCCGGTGGTGGACGGGACGGAAGATCAGGGCGAAATCTATGATCGTAGAACCCTGACCTATGCGAATTCCTTCGACGATGCTTGGACGTCTACAGCTATCCGCGCCATCGAATGGTGTACAGGTAAGCTAACCATTCTGCGGATGGTCAATAAGTTCGAAAAAAAGAACGAATACTATCGTGGTCAAAGGTTCTGGGGCGGTGCGCTTGAGGTCATGGGAATCAACCTGACCACGCCGCAGGACCAATATGCAAATATCCCGAAAGAAGGGCCTGTGATCGTCGTGGCCAATCACCCGCATGGCATGGTCGACGGCATGATACTGGCCGAATTGATCGGGCAGGTTCGCAATGACTACCGCATCCTGACCCGCTCGGTCCTGACCGGACTGGATGAGGCCGCGACCTCGTTCATGATCCCGGTTCCTTTTCCACACGACCCCGAAGCGCAAGCCAAAATGCTTGAGATGCGTGGCAAGGCGATGGAACACCTGAAGGAAGGTGGCGTGGTTGCGCTGTTCCCGTCGGGTGTGGTGATGTCCTCGGACGACTGGTTCGGTCCTGCGCAAGAGCAGGAATGGAATGTGTTTACCGCCAAGATGATCCGCCGATCCGGCGCGCAGGTGGTTCCGATCTTCTTTCCGGGCAGCAATTCACGCGCCTATCAGATTGCCAACAAGCTGTCGCCGATCCTGCGACAGGGGCTGCTGCTGCATGAAATCGTTCGCTCTTGCAACAAGCCGCAATCTCCGGTGATTGGCGAGCCGATTTCGGACGAGGATATGAAGCTGCTGGAAAGTGATCCGCGCGGTTTCATGGCGTGGCTCAGAAAACGCACAATGGCGCTTGGTAAATCACGCGATTCCTGATCCGCTCTTCATTTGGCTCATAATATCCCGGGCGAGGGGGGTGGTCCCCTTTAGCGCGTTGGAACCGGAGTTTCACCTCTGTAGTCATAAAACCCACGTTCGGTCTTGCGGCCAAGCCAGCCGGCTTCGACGTATTTTGTCAGCAGTGGGCAGGGCCGATACTTGGTGTCTGCCAACCCGTCGTGCAACACGTTCATAATCGCCAGACATGTGTCCAACCCAATGAAATCAGCCAGTTCCAGCGGACCCATTGGATGGTTTGCGCCTAGCCGCATCGACTGATCAATCGACTGCACGCTGCCGACCCCTTCGTAGAGAGTATATACGGCCTCATTGATCATCGGCATCAGGATGCGATTCACGATGAAGGCCGGGAAGTCTTCCGCGCTTGCTGCGGTTTTACCAAGCCGGTCCACAACCGCTTTACACGATTTGAACGTCTCTTCATCCGTGGCAATCCCCCGGATCAGCTCGACCAACTGCATCACGGGCACCGGGTTCATGAAATGGAACCCCATAAAGCGTTCCGGCCGATCCGTTCGGCTGGCCAGGCGGGTAATCGAGATTGACGACGTGTTGGATGTCAGAATCGTATGGGGCAGAAGATGCGGCTGCAGGTCTTCGAAAATCGCCTGTTTGATTGCTTCCCGCTCGGTTGCGGCTTCGATCACCAGATCGGTCTGACCCAACTGGGGCAGCTCCAACGTCGTGTTGATCCGGCTCAGTGTGGCTTGCATCATTTCGTCCGAGATTTTGCCTTTTGATGCCTGTCGGGCCAGATTGCCTTCAATCGTCGCCACGGCGCTGTCCAGCGCGTCCTGCGAGACATCGTTCAGCAGAACGTCATACTCTGCCAGCGCCAGAACATGAGCAATGCCATTGCCCATCTGACCTGCGCCAATCACTCCGACCGATTTTACATCCATGTTCAGGTGCCTTTGTGTCTCGGGATACGGCGACAGTATCGACAGATCGGGGCGGGCGGCAAGGGGATCCGACAGTTCGATTTTGCTTCAAATGCGCACATTAGGATTTTCTCAAGACTTGCGGCTGCACGATGGCAACCGGGTGAAAAAATGGGTGAGTGATATGAGCTATCATCAAACAGGCTCGGGGGGACCCGGGCATGAGGTATGCCAATATGAAGGATCGCGGCTGTGGTTTCGCGGTGCTCGGCGTGTTCTGGATCAACCTTACGCAGCTTGCGTTGGCGGTGATGAGACATTTGGGCGATTCGTCGACCGGCCATTCTCAGCAATTCTCGAAGACCGGCTTGAAAGACGCGTTCTGAACTTTGGATGCCTGTTCAGCGGCGTTGACGCGTTGTGCGATGACATGGGGTTGTGCAATTTGCTAAGGGGTGCAGATCTGTGCGTCATGCAGGTGCCAGGGCTTCTTGGGCAGTCCAATCGTTTTTATCGCGTTCATTCCAGGCGCAACGATCGGTTTTTGGCGCCAACGAAGGACTTGATCAGCCTGTATCCCGAAATTGACTTCACCGAGGTTCATTTCGTGCGCCACCTGATGACCTGCCTGCAAAAGGTTCGCGACGCGCGCATCGAAGTTGTTCTGGACGAACTGCGTCGAAACTGGGTTCGGAAGATCGGTGAATTTTTGCAAGGCCTGGAAACCCCGGCGATCCTCTTGCGGCTGCAGGTCCTTCGAGGAGAGCAGGGCGCGCATCACATTGACTTCGCTGATGTCGACGTAACGGATCAGATGATCCAGTTCGTTGGCAAATCCTGCACGGATATCGTCGACGTCAAAACCCATGTGTGCGGCCAGTCTGACGAGATTGAGGACATGTTGTTCGGTACACTGCAACAGCCAATGGCAGAGCACATGATTGGCCCAGCTGCCCATCGGGCGATTGCGGTAGCTTTGATGGGGCCAATACGCAATCTGCATTAATAAAAAGGCCCGCCTTTAAGCGGGCCTTTCCAAATTTCGCGATGAAAAAGCTAAGCCAGCGGTTAGCCGAGTTTCTCGGTCAGTTCTGGCACGGCCTGGAACAGGTCTGCAACCAGCCCGAAATCCGCAACCTGGAAGATTGGCGCTTCTTCGTCCTTGTTGATCGCAACGATGACTTTCGAGTCTTTCATACCAGCCAAGTGTTGAATCGCGCCCGAGATGCCGATCGCGACATACAGATCGGGTGCAACAACCTTACCGGTCTGACCGACCTGCCAGTCGTTCGGTGCATAGCCCGAGTCCACGGCGGCGCGCGATGCGCCAACAGCGGCGCCTAGCTTGTCAGCAAGACCTTCGATCAGTTTGAAGTCCTCTTCCGAGCCGACACCACGGCCGCCCGAGACAACAACGCCAGCCGAAGTCAGTTCCGGACGGTCGCTTGCGGCAACCTTGTCCTCGACCCATGACGACAGACCTGGGTTGTCACCAACCGAGATGGTCTCAACCGCAGCCGAGCCGCCTTCGCCAGCCGCGTCAAAGGACGCGGTACGGAAGGTGACGACTTTTTTGGCATCGTGTGACTTCACGGTCTGGATCGCGTTGCCCGCATAGATCGGACGCTCAAAAGTCGAGCCGTCAACCACGCCAGATGCATCGGAGATCACCATCGCGTCCAGCAGGGCTGCAACGCGCGGCATCACGTTCTTGGCGTCGGTGGTGGCAGGAGCAACGATGTGCTCATAACCATCAGCCAGACCGACGATCAGGGCCGCGGTCGATTCAGCCAGGCGGTGGCCCAGCGACGCGTCTTCGGCAACCAGTACCTTGGACACACCGTCGATCTTGGCGGCGGCTTCACCGGCAGCAGCGGCAGAACCGCCCGCGGCCAAAACGGTGATGTCACCCAGTACCTTTGCGGCAGTGACAGCCTTGGCGGTGGCGTCCATCGCCAGTTCGCCGTTGTTGACTTCTGCGAGAAGAAGAACAGCCATTACACAGCCCCCGCTTCTTTGAGTTTCTCGACCAGCTCATCAACCGAACCGACGACGATACCAGCAGCACGTGCCGGCGGCTCTTCGGTTTTGACAACTTCCAAACGCGGTGTGACGTCGACGCCGTAATCGGCGGCGGTTTTCTCGTCCAGCGGCTTTTTCTTCGCCTTCATAATGTTCGGCAGAGACGCATAGCGCGGCTCGTTCAAGCGCAGGTCAACAGTGACGATGGTCGGCATCTTGACGCTGATGGTCTGCAGGCCGCCGTCTACTTCACGGGTGATCTTGGCGCTGTCGCCTTCGATGTCCAGCTCGGACGCGAAGGTGCCTTGCGACCAGCCCAGCAGGGCCGACAGCATCTGACCGGTAGCGTTCATGTCGTTGTCGATCGCTTGCTTACCAGCCAAAACGATGCCGGGTTGCTCTTCCTCGACCACTTTGGCCAGGATCTTGGCAACGGCCAGCGGTTCGATGTCTTGATGGACGTCATCGGCGGCAACAACCAGAATGGCGCGGTCAGCGCCCATGGCCAGTGCGGTGCGCAGGGTTTCCTGCGATTGCTTGACGCCAATCGAAACCGCAACGATTTCGTCAGCCTTGCCTGCTTCTTTCAGGCGAATCGCTTCTTCCACAGCGATTTCGTCGAACGGGTTCATCGACATTTTGACATTGGCGAGATCAACACCGCTACCGTCCGCTTTCACGCGAACTTTCACATTATAGTCAATCACGCGTTTGACAGGCACGAGTACCTTCATTTTGCGCTTGCTCCTCACAAAAAACGGTAAGCCGCGAAGCGACTCCACCAATGCTCTCGGGGGACTGAATAGCGTCTCAGTTCACGCTGCAACAGGGCAAAATCGTCACGTCATGAACTTGAGACGTCGCGTTTCATGTATTTTGACGCAACGGCGTGAAATTTTATTGCTTTGGTGGCCGGTGCCAGAGCTTTGGGCCCCACCCGTTTGGCTGGGGTTTTGCTTTGTTGGTCGCTGCAGGGTTCGCCGGATCCCGCGCCAACTTCAGCGGTTTGCGCCCGGAACCCACAAAACGTCCGCAGTTCCGTTTTCGTTGGCGCAGCGGGCGGCAACAAAAAACCAGTCACTCAGACGATTGAGGTATTTCACCGCGACTGCGTTCACGGGCTCCATGTTGGTCAATTCGACCGCAAGGCGTTCGGCGCGGCGGGATACGGTTCTGCAGACATGCAGATTCGCTGCCAGACGCGACCCGCCGGGCAAGATGAAGCTGCGCAGCGGCTCTAGCGTTTCGTTCATCACGTCAATCTCCGCCTCCAACCGATCGATCTGAGATGCAACGATGCGCAGGGGCGGGTAGTCCGCCTCGGCGTCTTTTTCCATGTCGGGGCGACAGAAATCTGCGCCCAGATCGAACAGGTCGTTTTGAATGCGCGCCAGGGCGGCATCGACGTCGCCTTCCGCCTCGGTCCGAGCAACGCCAACAAAAGCGTTCAGTTCGTCAACGGTCCCATACGCGGCCACGCGACCAGAATACTTGGCGACCCGTTCGCCGTTGCCCAGCGCAGTTTTTCCATCATCGCCGGTGCGGGTGTAAATCTTGTTCAGAACGACCATTTATTGAGCTCCTTGTCCGCGCAGGTAGACGTAGAGCACGATCAGCACCACAGCAATGAACTGGAACAGGATGCGAAGGCGCATCATCTTGTTGCTTTTCATCGCAGCAGCTTTGCCGCTTTTGCCGAAATTGGAGATGCCGATCGCCAGCACGACGACAACCGCCGCCATGGCCAACAGCAAAATGACCATCAAAAGGTCCATAAGCACACCGTCCGCGTTTCTTGTTTCGTTTGGCTATCATCTAGCCTCATGTACATGAAAAGCGAACGGGTAATTTCGCCTCAGACGTCCGACAGAATGCGGTCGATGGTGCGGGTGGGCAAAAGGCGGCGCAGATATCCGGCGATATAGGTTGGCGTAGTGACATAGTAGCGCGCGCGCGGCCTTTTTGATTCAACCGCATGGGCCAGCTTGTCGGTCACCGCTGATGCAGGCAGTTCGAAACGATCCGGGCCTGAGGATTCGTACAGTCTTTTCAACAGCGAAGCCTCGTATTTTTCGCGCAGGGCCGAGTTCTCCCAGTTGATGAAACGTTCAAAGAAGGGGATCGAATTCTCGCGGATTTTCGACGTGATTGGGCCGGGTTCGATCAGGATGGCCTTGATATTTGTTCCGGCAAGTTCCAGACGCAGCGTGTCGGTAAGACCTTCAATAGCATACTTTGTGGCGACATATGCGCCGCGCCATGGGAAGGCCACCAGGCCCAGAACCGACGAATTCTGAACGATTCGCCCGTGCCCCTGCGCGCGCATGACTGGAATCACCAGCCGTGTCAGTTCATGCCAGCCAAAAAAGTTGGCCTCGAATATCGCGCGCAGCCCTTCGGTCGGCAGATCTTCAACTGCGCCTGGTAAGCCGTGCGCTCCGTTGTTGAACAGCGCATCCAGCGTACCTCCGGTGGCCTCAAGCACTTCAGTCAGGCCCGAGGCGATACTTGCGGCGTCGGTATAGTCGATGCGCGGGCTTTCAAAGCCTTGCGCGCGCAGCCGGTCGCAATCACGCTGCTGGCGACAGGATGCAAAGACACGCCAGCCGCGCGCACGCATACCGTGTGCCGCGTCCAGACCGATGCCGGACGAGCAGCCGGTGATAAGAATGGTTTTCTGCATGATCTTCCTGACCTTCAATTCAGGCCAAAGCTATTGCGAGGTGAGGGTCAGGACAATGACGGTGCAGCGTCAGTTTTGAATTTTTCGAACCAGTGAGGCGGAAATCCAACCGACCTGTTGCGCGGGCAACACGCGCAGGCGCAGCCAGCCGGTTCCGGAATCGCTCAGTACTTCGACCTTTTGTCCGATGGCCGCTTTGCCGACAATTGGGTATATGGTGCCGGGCCCATCGCGCATGTTCACCCGCGTTCCCGAGATTTCGCGGATGTCTTTTTCAGGTTCGGGAATCGCCGCGGCCTCTGATGTTTCCGGCAGGGGCGCATCATCGGTCTGACGCAATCCCGCTACTCCGTCTTCCAGCGAAGCAAGCGTGATGTTTGCGCTCTGATCATCGAACACCGAGATGCCGGACAGAGACTGAAGGCTGGCTGGTTCGGCCACGATTTGCACGATCTCTTCGGGTTCAGGTTGGGGTTGAGCACGCACAGTCGGAGCCCGTACGGCCACACTGGTCACAAGTTCTTCTACCCGGGTGGGTGCTACCTCCGCAGGTTGGGGTACAGAAGCAACGCGCACGGGTTGATCGCTCCGCAAGCCGCGCGGTTCGAAATCTGGTCCGCCGCTCATAACGTAAAAACACCAGCCAAGTGCGGTGAAAGTCAAAATAATAAGGCGCGTCATGGCGCATCCCCCAGGTCAATCGTTAGGTACAAGAAATTGGCAGCAGTCTAATGAAGACAGCTTACCATATTTCGCGGTCCGAGTCGAAAACCGGGGGAATTCCGGGACTTGTCTCCCCCTGTTGCAAAAAGCGCGACTTGTCCCCAGCAAAATCTAAGCTGATTGCTTTACCAGCGCGCGCTTGCGGCGTATCACATCATATATGAACGATACGATCGACGACCCCAATATGGAGGCCCCCGACAATGGGGGCGAGATAGCTGAACCGCTGCGCCGCGCGATTGGCGAACGCTATCTGACCTATGCGCTGTCCACCATCATGCACCGGGCATTGCCCGATGCGCGCGATGGGCTGAAGCCTGTGCACAGGCGAATCCTCTATGCGATGCGCGAGCTTCGACTCAGCGCAACGGGCGGGTTCCGTAAATCCGCGAAGATTTCCGGCGACGTGATGGGTAACTATCACCCGCATGGCGATGCCGCGATCTACGATGCGATGGCGCGTCTGGCGCAGGATTTCAACGTTCGCTACCCGCTGGTCGACGGGCAGGGTAACTTTGGCAATATCGACGGTGATAACCCGGCGGCCTCACGTTACACAGAGGCGCGGATGACCATCGTGGCCGAAGCGTTGCTTGAGGGGCTGAACGAAGACGCCGTCGATTTCCGCGACAACTATGATGGCACGCTGTCCGAGCCGGTCGTACTGCCCGCGCAGTTTCCGAATCTGCTGGCCAATGGGTCCAGCGGGATCGCGGTGGGCATGGCGACGAACATCCCGCCGCACAATATTGCCGAGCTGTGTGATGCCTGCCTGCATCTGATCAAGGTGCCGGATGCGCGCGATGATACGTTGCTGAACTATGTCCCGGGTCCGGACTTCCCGACCGGTGGCATTATCGTCGAGCCCCCAGAGAATATTGCGCAGGCTTATCGAACCGGGCGTGGATCTTTCCGTCTGCGGTGCAAATACGAGGTCGAAGATCTGGGCCGCGGCCAGTGGCAGATCATTGTCACCGAGATCCCTTATCAAGTTCAGAAATCCAAACTGATCGAAAAGATCGCGGAACTGATCCAGACCAAGAAAATCCCGATCCTTGCCGACGTACGCGACGAATCCGCAGATGACATCCGCCTGATCCTCGAACCGCGCTCCAAGAACGTGGACCCTGAGGTTTTGATGGGCATGCTCTATCGCAGTTCGGACCTTGAGGTGCGATTCAGCTTGAACATGAACGTGCTGATCGACGGGGTGACGCCCAAGGTCTGCTCGATGAAGGAAGTGCTGCGCGCTTTCCTTGATCACCGGCAAGAGGTGCTGCTGCGCCGTTCGCGTCACCGTATGGCCAAGATCGACCACCGGTTGGAGGTCTTGGAGGGCTTTATCGTCGCCTTCCTGAACCTCGATCGTGTGATTGACATCATCCGTTACGACGACGATCCCAAGGCTGCGTTGATGCGCGAGGATTGGGGCATCGACCATATTCGCGCCACCAGCGAGGCCGACTATGTCTCGCCCAAGCCGGGCGAGGGCGAATTGTCCGAGGTTCAGGTCGATGCGATCCTCAACATGCGCCTACGCAGCTTGCGCCGTCTGGAAGAGATGGAACTGGTTCGTGAGCGCGACGCATTGATGTTGGAACGCGCCAATCTCGAAGACCTGCTGGCCGACCCGGCCCTGCAATGGGCCAAAATCGCCGAGCAGTTGAAAGAGACCAAGAAGACCTTTGGCAAAGACTATGAAGGTGGCGCGCGCCGAACCCAATTCGCCGAAGCCGGGCAGGTCGAAGAAGTGCCGCTTGAGGCAATGATCGACAAAGAACCGATCACGGTTGTCTGCTCTCAGATGGGCTGGATTCGCGCTATGACGGGTCACATCGACCTGAAGCGCGAGTTAAAGTTCAAGGACGGCGACGGCCCGCGTTTCATATTCCACGCTGAGACGACTGACCGCTTGTTGGTGTTTGCCTCGAACGGACGATTCTACACGCTCAGCGCCGCCAATCTGCCGGGTGGGCGCGGTATGGGCGAACCGCTGCGCCTGATGGTCGATCTGCCGAATGAGGCACAGATCATCGACATCCTTATCCACAAGCCAGGGCGCAAGCTGTTGGTGGCGTCAGACGCGGGTAACGGTTTCATGGTGCCCGAAGATGACGTGTTGGCCCAGACCCGCAACGGTAAGCAGGTGCTGAACGTCAAAGCTGACGAGACGGCGATGATCTGTAAGCCCGTTTCGGGCGATCACGTCGCGGTTGTGTCGCAGAACGGCAAGTTCTTGGTGTTCCCAGTGGAAGAGCTGCCCGAAATGGGTCGCGGTAAGGGCGTACGCCTGCAAAAATACAATATGGCGCGCGGCCGACAGGGGACACTGGAACTGGATGGTGGCCTGTCCGACATCACGACCTTCAACTGGGAAGAGGGGCTGAGGTGGTCCATGGGCGGTGACAAGACCCGGCACGAGGCGGACATGTCACAGTGGCTGGCCAAACGGGCCAGCGTTGGGAAAAAAGCGCCTTATGGTTTCCCGCGCGACTATAAATTTTCGTGAGTAAGCGCGCAGGCAAGTGGATTTCTGCCGATACGGCTTGGCACAAGCCGTATCGTTGCGCTAGATCAAAGAAAAACAGGCATATCGAGACGAGAACATGTTGCGAGCTTTGACCCTGATTACCGGACTGGCCCTGATGGGCGCGTGTACGCAGACACAGGTTTACGAAGAGCCTGAGTCGCTGGGCGAATTCAAATTGCGCGTGAATTATGCCTTTGCTGAAAAGGCCCGGAAGGGGCCGGTGTCGCGGGAAGCGACACCTAAAGAGTGGGAAGACGCTATTCAGAACGCCGTGAATATTCGGCTTGGCAGGTATGAGGGTGCCCAGGAATACGACATAGGAATCAGTCTTGAGGGGTTTATGCTGGCCCCTCCGGGTGTGCCTGTGATCTACAATCCCAAAAGCACAGCAATCGTTCTGGTGAATGTTTATGACGTGCGCAAAAAAGAGTTTCTGGCCAAAGGCAAACAGTTCCAGGTTCTTGAAGACACGACCGGTGAAAGCGCTCTTACGGGATCCGGGCATACCCGCACCAGAGAAGAGCAAATGGACGGATTGGCGCTCAAGGTTGCCGATCGTGTCGAGGAATGGCTGGCCGAGGAACACAAGGACAACGGCTGGTTCGACAAGCGTCCCGACCTGATCCAGCCGTTGGAATCCGTCGAGGTCACCCAAAATCCGGCGTCTTAACCAGCTTTTAACGCAGGATGTGCTTGATTTTCCCCTTTGAACCAAATATCTCGCGCGCGCAGATGTAACCACGGGACCACGGGTCCCCCCAATCGCAAAAGGGCGCCTGAGGAATGGCAAAGGAAAAGTTTGAGCGTAATAAGCCGCACGTCAACATCGGCACGATTGGCCACGTTGACCACGGCAAGAC